>NZ_JBEYXB010000004.1:270530-617857 GCF_040644935.1 Streptomyces sp. NPDC046915
CCTTTGGGCGTGCTGTGGTTGTCGAGCGTGGTTGCGCTCACGTGGCGGCGGTGCATGGCGATTCCGGCACGTGGTCTTTTGGGGTGCGCTGTGGTTGCTCGGGCCCTGTGGTCGCGCCGGCGCGGCGGAGTCGCATTTCGGTGCAGCCCCGCGCCCCTTTGGGCGTGCTGTGGATGCCGAGTGTGGTTGTGCCCGCGCGGCGGAGCCGCATATCCGTACAGTCCCGTGCCCCCTTTGGGGTGCTCTGACTGTCCCGGGCATTTCGTCGTATATCGGCACCGTCCCGCCGCCCTTGGGGCGCTCTCGTTGCCCGGTGCCTTCAAGGTGCCGGGCACTGGCGTGTCTTGGGGGCGCGTCAGGTGGGTACCGCCGATCGCGTGACGCATCACGCACCGCCCGGACGCCGTGTGCAACATCGGAACATTAGACTCGACGAGCCCGGCAACAGCTCGATCAGCTTTTACTGCAAGGAGGCACGGGTGCCGCTGCTGACCCGCATCAGGGGACCGCGCGATCTGGACCGGCTCAGCCTGGAGCAGCTGGACCAGCTGGCAGAGGAGATCCGGACCTTCCTCGTCGACGCCGTCTCCAAGACCGGCGGCCACCTCGGCCCCAACCTGGGCGTGGTGGAGCTCACCATCGCCCTGCACCGTGTCTTCGAATCCCCGAAGGACAAGGTGCTGTGGGACACCGGACACCAGTCCTACGTGCACAAGCTGCTCACGGGCCGGCAGGACTTCTCCAGGCTGAAGATGAAGGGCGGCCTGTCGGGCTACCCCTCGCAGGCCGAGTCCGAGCACGACGTCATCGAGAACAGCCACGCCTCGACCGTGCTCGGCTGGGCCGACGGCCTCGCGAAGGCCAACCAGCTCCTCGAACGCGACAGTCACGTCGTCGCGGTCATCGGTGACGGCGCGCTGACCGGCGGCATGGCCTGGGAGGCGCTCAACAACATCGCCGAGGCCAAGGACCGCCCGCTCGTCATCGTCGTCAACGACAACGAGCGGTCGTACGCACCGACCATCGGCGGTCTCGCCAACCACCTGGCCACGCTGCGCACGACCGACGGCTACGAGCGTTTCCTCGCCCGGACGAAGGAGATCCTCGACCGCACCCCGGTCGTCGGAAAGCCGCTGTACGAGACGCTGCACGGCGCCAAGAAGGGGCTCAAGGACTTCATCGCCCCGCAGGGCATGTTCGAGGACCTCGGGCTGAAGTACGTCGGCCCGATCGACGGCCACGACATCGAGGCGCTGGAGTCGGCGCTGGCGCGGGCCAAGCGTTTCGGCGGCCCGGTGATCGTGCACTGCCTCACCGAGAAGGGCCGCGGCTACCAGCCCGCCCTCCAGGACGAGGCCGACCGCTTCCACGCCGTCGGCAAGATCCACCCGGACACCGGTCTGCCGATCGCCAGCTCCGGCGCCGACTGGACCTCGGTCTTCGGCGAGGAGATGGTCAAGCTGGGCGAGGAGCGGAGGGACATCGTCGCCATCACGGCCGCGATGCTCCAGCCCGTCGGCCTCGACAAGTTCGCCAAGGCCTTCCCCGAGCGGGTGTACGACGTCGGCATCGCCGAGCAGCACGGCGCGGTGTCCGCCGCCGGCCTCGCCACCGGCGGTCTGCACCCGGTCTTCGCGGTGTACGCCACCTTCCTCAACCGTGCCTTCGACCAGGTGCTGATGGATGTCGCCCTGCACAAGTGCGGTGTGACGTTCGTACTGGACCGGGCCGGTGTCACCGGCACCGACGGTGCCTCGCACAACGGCATGTGGGACATGTCGATCCTCCAGGTCGTGCCGGGGCTCCGGCTGGCCGCGCCGCGCGACGCCGACCAGGTGCGCGCCCAGCTGCGAGAGGCCGTCGAGGTCACGGACGCGCCGACCGTGGTCCGCTTCTCCAAGGGCGCGGTCGGCCCCGCCGTTCCGGCCGTCGGCCGCGTCGGCGGCATGGACGTGCTGCGCGAGCCCGGCACCGACCGGCCCGACGTACTGCTCGTCTCCGTCGGCGCCCTGGCCCCCATGTGCCTGGAGATCGCCGGCCTGCTCGACCGGCAGGGCATCTCGACCACCGTCGTCGACCCACGCTGGGTCAAGCCCGTCGACGAGGCCATGGCCCCGCTCGCCGAGCGGCACCGCGTGGTCGTCACCGTCGAGGACAACAGCCGCGCGGGCGGCGTCGGCTCGGCCGTCGCCCAGGCCCTGCGGGACGCCGGCGTCGACGTGCCGCTGCGCGACTTCGGCATCCCGCCGCGCTTCCTCGACCACGCCTCCCGTGCCGAGGTGATGACCGAGATCGGGCTGACCGCCCCCGACATCGCCCGCCAGGTCACCGGTCTGGTCGCCAAGCTGGACGGCAGGTTCGACCGCCCGGCCACCGAGGTCGACTCGGTGCAGCCCGCGCGCGACTAGAAGCCATGGCCAAGGGCCGGTTCCCCCACTCTTCCCGGTGGCGGAACCGGCTCTTTTGCGTGAACCTGCCTGTGCCGGGGCATACGCATCCCCAGCCCTCTCGATCATGTCGAGGACGACGAGCGTGTGGGAGGTAGACCCGTGGCCAGCACCCTCTTCCGTACGAAGAAGGTCGAACAGTCGATCCTCGACACGGAGGAACCCGAACACGCGCTCAGGAAGTCGCTGTCCTCGCTCGACCTCACCGTCTTCGGCGTCGGTGTCATCATCGGCACCGGCATCTTCGTCCTGACCGGCGCCGCGGCCAAGAACACCGCGGGCCCCGCCGTCTCCCTGGCCTTCGTCGCGGCCGGCGTCGTCTGCGCGCTCGCCGCCCTCTGCTACGCGGAGTTCGCCTCCACGGTGCCGGTCGCGGGCTCCGCCTACACCTTCTCCTACGCCTCGCTCGGCGAGCTCCCCGCCTGGATCATCGGCTGGGACCTGGTGCTGGAGCTGGCGCTCGGTACGGCGGTGGTCGCCGTCGGCTGGTCCGGCTACATCCACTCGCTGCTGGACAACGCCGGCTGGCAGCTGCCGGCGGTGCTCAGCGGCAGGGACACCAACCCCGGTTTCGGCTTCGACATCCTCGCCGCCGCCCTCGTGCTGGTGCTCACCGCCATCCTCGTCCTCGGCATGAAACTCTCCGCGCGGGTCACCTCGGTCGTCGTCGCCATCAAGGTGGCCGTCGTCCTCGTCGTCATCATCGCGGGTGCCTTCTTCATCAACAGCTCCAACTACCACCCGTTCATCCCGAAGTCGCAGCCCGTGGCGGCGGGCGGCAACCTCAAAGCACCGCTCATCCAGCTGATGTTCGGCTGGGCGCCCTCCAACTTCGGCGTGATGGGCATCTTCACCGCGGCGTCGGTCGTGTTCTTCGCGTTCATCGGCTTCGACGTCGTGGCCACCGCCGCCGAGGAGACGCGCAACCCGCAGCGCGACGTCCCGCGCGGCATTCTCGGCTCCCTGATCATCTGCACCGCGCTGTACGTCGCCGTGTCGATCGTCGTGACCGGCATGCAGAAGTACAGCGCGCTCTCCGTGGACGCGCCGCTCGCCGACGCGTTCAAGGCCACCGGGCACCCGTGGTACGCGGGACTCATCAGCTTCGGCGCCGCCATCGGGCTGACCACCGTCTGCATGATCCTGCTGCTCGGCCAGTCCCGGATCTTCTTCGCGATGAGCCGTGACGGACTGCTGCCCCGGTTCTTCTCCCACACCCATCCGAGGTTCCGTACCCCCTACCGGCCGACCATCCTGCTCGGCGTGGTCATCGCGGTCGTCGCGGGGTTCACCAGCCTCAGCGAGCTCGCCGAGCTGGTGAACATCGGCACGCTCTTCGCCTTCATCGTCGTCGCGATCAGCGTGATCATCCTGCGTCGGACCCGCCCCGACCTGCCGAGGTCCTTCCGGACCCCGATGGTGCCCTTCCTCCCGATCCTGTCGGTACTCGCGTCACTGTGGCTGATGCTGAACCTGCCGGCCGAGACCTGGCTCCGGTTCGCCATCTGGATGGTGATCGGCTTCGTCGTGTACTTCCTCTACAGCCGCTCGCACAGCCGCCTCGGACGGAACGAGGAGACCACCGTCGAGGAGGTCACGCACCCGAACGGGAACACGCCGTGACCGACGCCTAGTCACTCCCGTACGGACCTGTCCCGTATGTCCCGCTCCGTCGGAGGCCGTGGGGCCGGATAGCGTGCGGTGCATGGTCGCCGCGCCGTTCGCCCCACCACGGTCCGCAGCCACCCGTCCGGGGTACTGGACGCGGCTGCTGCCCCTGCTGGCGGCGCTGGCCTGCGTCACCAGGATCCCCTCCTTCGCCCGGCCGCTGTGGAACCCGGACGAGGGCTATCTCGCCGTACAGGCCCGGATACTGGCGCACGGCGGCCGGCTGTACGAGACGGTCGTGGACCGCAAGCCGCCGCTCGTGCCGTGGCTGTACGAGGCCGCCTTCGCGGTCCACGGCTCCGCGACGCTCACCCCCGTGCGGGTGCTCGCGGTCCTCGCGCAGCTGCTCACCGCGGCACTGCTGGCCTCACTGGCCCGGCGGCGCTGGGGCGACCGGGCCGGCCGTACCGCCGGAGTGCTGTACCTGCTGGTCTCCGTCGGGCTCAACCCCGAGGACGCGCAGGCCGCCGGCTTCGAGGTGTTCATGCTGCCCTGCACGGCCGCCGCCATGTGGTGCGCGGACCGCCGGCGCTGGGGCGCCGCCGGGCTGGCCGTCGCCGGCGCCTTCCTCGCCAAGCAGACCGGCGGGGCGGTGCTGGTGCCGGTGGCCTGGCTGCTGCTCCGGTACGGCGCCCCGCGCACCGCGCTGCCGCGGCTCGCCGCCGGACTGACCCTGCCGGTACTGGGTGCCGCCCTGGTCACCGACCCCGCGGGCTTCCTGTTCTGGACGGTCACCGGCTCGGGGGCGTACGCCTCCTTCACCGGCTCCGAACTCCACGTCCTCGTGCGGGGCCTGACCAACACGGCGATCCTGGGCGTGGCCTGCGCGGGCCTGGTCCCGCCCGTGGTGCGGGCGAGGCGCATGGCCCGTACGGGACCGGCGGACCTGTGGCTGTGGGCGGCCTCCTCGGTGGTGGCGGTGGTACTCGGCTTCCACTTCTTCGGCCACTACTACCTGCAACTCATGCCGCCGCTCGTCCTGTCGGCGACGGCCGCGCTGCGGCTCCTGCCCCGTGAACGGCTGACCGCCGCCGTCCTCACCTCGGCCTGCTGCTGCGCCCTGTTCCTCACCTGGGGCCTGCTCGCGCCCCGCCCCGAGCTCGCCCACGCCCAGCGCCTCGCCGCCGCCGTCGCCCAGCGCACCGGGCCCGCCGACCGCGTCCTGCTGTGGGGCATACACCCGGAGACGTACTGGCTCGCCGACCGCACCCCCGCCAGCCGCTACCTCACCGCCGGCCTCCTCACCAACTACAGCGGCGGCCGGGACGGCCCCCAGGTCGGCGAGAAGTACGCCGTCGCGGGTGCCTGGCCGGTCTTCCGCGCGGAGCTGACCGCCCACGCCCCGGCCCTGGTGGTCGACGACTCCCGCGGCCTGCCGTACGCCCCCGACCGTGTACCGAGCCTCGAACGTCTGCTGGCGGCACGCTACGAGCCGGTGCAGAAGGTGGACGGGGCGGTGCTGTACGCCAGGGTGACGGGGGAGTAGCGCGGGTCCCGGCCGGGGCCGGCCGCGCACGACGGGAACGGTCAGACGGGCCCGCCGAGCACCGTCCGCGGGCCCGTCACCTCCGCTCCCAACTCGGTGACCCGGGCCCTCAGTTCCCGGTCGGCCGTGACGACCAGCCTGGGGCGGTGGGGCTCCTGCGCGACCAGCTCGACGATCCGGTCGTCGCCGCTTCCGGGCGCCGAGTCCACCCGTACCCCGGGCACGGACTCCACGCCACGGGCCGCCCCCTCGACCACCAGCAGGATCTCCACCGGGCTCGGACGGCCGGGCAGCCCCTGATCGGCCAGCCGGTCCCGCAGCCGTTCGGTGGCCCCCTTCCGGTCCCGCCACCAGCCGTCGGGCACTGATCCGACGACATTCGCGGCGTCGACGATCACCAGCACGGGGGCTTCCGCTTCCATGTGACCAGGGTCCCACGGCCACCGCCCGGCGAGGGCCGGTCCACGACGGCCGGCCGCCCCGGCTTAAAGTGAACAGGTGAACGGCGACTGGCTCCTACGCGGCAGAGACGGCCGCCTCAGCGTCTACCTCCCGTCCGGTGACGCCGTCCTGTGCCGGGCGGAGCGCGCGCCCGGCGGTCCCTGGGCCGCACCGCGCACGGTGGGCGGCGACCAGAAGCTGCACCCCGTCCTCGCCGTCGGTCAGGGCGCCGACGGCTACGCCCATCTGGTCTCCTGGCGGCCCACCGCCAAGGGCGAGTCGGGCCTCGTGCACTCCACGCACTTCCGCCCGCTCCTGGCCGCCCTGGACTGGAGCCCCGTCGGCCATCCCGACAAGAAGGGCGAGCGCACCGGCACGCCCGCCGTCGCGGTCGACGCACGGGGCCGCGCCCATGTCTTCGTACGCAACAAGGGCGGCGGGGTGAGCCTGCTCGCCCAGAAGGAGAAGGGCGGCTGGGAGTCCTGGCGCGACCTGAAGGGGCGGGACGTCCAGGGTGGTCCGGTGGCGGTGACGGGGGAGTCCGGGCGGGTGGAGGCGTACGCGGCCGTCCCGGGCGGCATCCTGCGCTGGCGCCAGGAGGACGCCGGGGCGCAGCCGGTCCTGGAGGAGGCGGTGGAGGCCGCGGTCCGGCCCGGCACCCTCCGGGCGCTGGCCACCTCCGCGGAGAGCACCACCGTCTTCTACACCGACGACGCGGGCGATCTGCGCGCCTGGCGCCCCGGCGGCAAGCCCGTCACCCTGCTGCCCTCGGCCGGGTCCGGGCCGGTCGCCGCGGTCCGCTGCGACCTCGACGGGCACGACTGCACGCTGCTGGCCCAGCGTTCGGCGAGCGGCCGGGTGGCGTTCGCCGCGTATCCCACGCAGGAGGAGTCGGCCGGCGCCTGGTGGACGGAGTCGGGTCCACGGCTTCCCGTCGACGCGCTGGTGTCCCTCGCGGTTGACGCCGCCGACCGGGTGGTCGCGGCAACGTTGTCCCCCTCCACCGGCCAACTCCTCCTCACCCGCCGCAAGGAGGAGCCGGGGCTGGCGCTGGAGGCATGGCGGCAGCTCTGAACCGGCCGGAGCCCGGAAGCAGGCTCTCAGGGGGTGCGGCCGCCCCGGGCCGGGGACTTCCGCGCCGACGCGGGGATCGTCCCGTCCGTCCGCAGCGCCCGCCACAGCCGGTCCGCCTGGGGCTGGGCGGCCACGACCCGGTTGGGGTCCTGGGTGTCGTAGCGCACCGGGAGCATGATCGTCTCCATGCCGGCCGGGTCGATGCCGTTCACGCTGCGGCCGAACTCGGCGAGCTTGGTGAGGGAGGCGAGCCGGGAGTCGGTGGTCAGCGACGCGGTGAGTTCGTCGGCGATGGTGTAGGCCTTGGCGGGGCTGCCCAGCAGGTCCTGGTGCTTGATCTCGGTGAGCAGCGCCGTCAGGAACTTCTGCTGGAGCCCGATGCGTCCGAGGTCGCTGCCGTCTCCGATGCCGTGCCGGGTGCGGACGAACTGAAGGGCCTGGGTGCCGTTCAGCCGGTGGGTGCCGGCGGTGATGTCGAGGCCGCTGGAGGTGTCGTGGATGTCCTGGCCGACGGTGACCGGCACGCCGCCTATCGCGTCGACGAGCCCCTTGAAGCCCGCGAAGTCGATCTCCACGAAGTGGTCCATCCGCACCCCGGACAGCTGCTCCACCGTCTTGACGACACAGGCCGGACCGGCCAGCGAGTAGACGGAGTTGAACATCACGCGCTTCGCCCCGGCCAGCTTCGTCCCGTCCCGTCCGGTGCACTCGGGGCGGGTCACCAGGGTGTCTCGGGGAATGCTGACCGCGACGGCCCGCGTGCGGCCCTCGGGTATGTGGACGACCAGCGCGGTGTCCGAACGCGCCCCGGACACATGGCCCGTGCCGAGCGCGGCGTTGGCGCCGGCCCGTGAGTCCGAGCCTAGGACCAGCAGGTTCTGACCGGACGTCGGCAGCTTCGGCGGCCGGTCGTCGCCGATGGCCCGGTCGAGGTCGACACCCTTGATGTTGGAGTCGAGCTCGCTGTAGAGCCAGTAGCCCGTCGCGCCCGTGGCCGTGATCAGCACCACGGCACAGCCCGCGATCCAGCGCGCGACGCGCCGGCGGCGACGCGGCGGCGGGCCGGCCGGGGTGTCGGCCGGGGTGTCGGCCGGCTCATGTCTCGATCCGCTGCCGGTGCCCGGCTCCGTCGGGGCATGCGTCATGACCGGTTCCTTCCTCAACTCACCTGTTCGATGCCGTGGTTCGCACGTGAGCAGGGCACGAGTGGGGGAGGGACCGGGCCTGCGCGGCTCTGACGCCGTGGCGTGCCCGAACTATAGACCCGGCGCACGTCTGTTTTTCGCCATGTGGACGCTCGGTTGACAGCCAAGTGAATGTACGGTGAAGATATGCGCGGTCTTGAAGGTTAAACTATTGTTGCATGGAACCTATCGGCTTTGTCCGGAGTGTTCCGGCGGTCGCGCACTCGGGCCTGGGGATGAGGGGGGTCGCGCGACCGTGGGGGCTCACCTGTCCTCGACCGGTGAGAAGCAAGGGGGGTGGCTGTGGTCGTGTGCGCCTCGGGCGGCGGCTCGACAGCCGGGTCCGGCAGCCTGCTGCCGCATGGACGTGGATGGTGCGGAAGTCAGTTGAGTGCGAACAATCCCGAGGCGAGCGCGCTCGTGTCGACGTACCGGTCGCTCGTGCCGGTCGGAGCCCGGCGTCAGATCGTCCGGCGGGTGCCGAGCCCGCTGCGCACCGCGGTGATGCGCTCGCTGACCGTCGCCGACTCCGTGCGTTCCACCCTGGTGGCAGGGGCGCTCGGCAACGGGCGCCGCTCCGGCGTCCGGCACACTCCCGCCGGTCCGCTGCGGGTCGTACGCGCCGACGGCAGGCACCGCTGGGCCGTCGAGGTGCCCGGGATCACCGCCTGGGCCGCTCGGGCGCGGAACCTGCACATCCTGGTCACCCTGCTGGAAGAGGCCGGGATCGACTACTTCTGTGTGCGCGGCACCTCGTCGGCCCACCCCTGCGTGGCGGTGCCCGAGCGCCTGCGGTCCGATGTGGAGGACATCCTGCGGACCGCCTGCGGGCACCACCCCGGCTACGTCGGCGGTGCCTCCCCGGGCCCGGTGCGGCCGGGCGCCTCGGCGGCCGGCTGGCGTGCCCTGCGCGCGCATTCCGTGCTGCGTATCGCGTGGAACGTCTGCGACCCCACCGGGAGCCTGGTCTTCGGCCGGGAGTCCGGCTGTGACATCGAGTTCTGGGCCGAGCGGGAGGGCCGGCTCGTGGCGCCCCGCCCGAACCGCGTGGTGGCCGAGGTCCCGGTGGACGCGGGCCGCTGCCGGGTCGAGCAGAAACGATTCAGCACAGTGCCGGCCATGTACACCACCGGACAGGCCCGCACCCTGCCGGAGTTCGCCGCCGCCCTGCCCGACGACCACCTCTTCCCGATCGACGTCGTCTACACCTGGGTCGACGACTCCGACCCCCTCTGGCGCGCCCGCAAGGAGGCGACCCGGCGGGTGCTCGAACGGGGCACCGGTGACGACGCACTGCACGAGCAGGCGGCGAACGACTCGCGCTACGTCAGCCGTGACGAACTGCGGTACTCGCTGCGGTCGCTCCACCAGTACGCGCCCTGGGTCCGGACCGTCTTCCTCGTCACGGCGGGGCAGGTGCCCTCCTGGCTCGACACCGCCTTCCCCGGGATCAGGGTGGTCGACCACAGCGAGATCTTCTCGGACCCGGCCGCGCTGCCGACGTTCAACTCCCACGCGATCGAGAGCCAGTTGCACCACATCCCGGAACTCTCCGAGCACTTCCTCTACCTGAACGACGACGTCTTCCTCGGCCGGCCCGTGCAGCCCGGGAAGTTCTTCCACCCCAACGGGCTGTCCAAGTCCTTCCGGTCGAACGCGCTGATCCCCTCGGGCCGCGCCGACTCCACGGACCTGCCGGTCAACGCCGCCGGCAAGAACAGCCGGGGACTCATCGCCCAGCAGTTCGGCACCGTCATCTCCCAGAAGATGAAGCACACCCCGCACGCCCTGCGCCGCAGCGTCCTGACGGAGATCGAGCAGGTCTACGCGCACGCGCACCGGGTCACCCAGCACTCCCGCTTCCGGTCGCCGAACGACGTACCCGTCGTCTCCTCGCTGTACCACTACTACGCGTACCACTCGGCACGCGCGACCGCCGGGGACATCCGGTACCAGTACATCGACCTCGCGGACGACCTGGCCCAGCGCCGTCTCAACACCCTGCTCGCCAGGCGCAACCACGACACCTTCTGCATGAACGACACCGTGACGGCCGCCGACCCGGTGGCCCAGGACCGGATGGTCGCGGACTTCCTGAACGCCTACTTCCCCGTGCCGAGCCCCTACGAGCGCGCCACCGGCATCCCCGCACCGCGGGTGGCCCCGGCGGCGGAGCTGGACGGTGCCCAGGTATGACCACCTCCACGGCGATCCCCGCCACCGAGCCGCACCGACCGCGCAGCCGGCTCGCCGCCCTGCGCCGGTGGCTGATGCTGCGCCTGTTCGTACCGCTGCGCCAGGGCCGCACCGCGCGCCTGCGGTACGCGGCCGTCCTCGACGGCCAGACGGTCAACCTGCACGCCGCGCTGCCCCGCTCCACCCGGCTGCCCGACCGCGCCGACGTCGTACTGTGCCGCGGCCGCGTACGGCATCTCGCCGAGGCACACGTGTACCAGGGCCCGGACGGCGAACTCCTCATGGACGCCGCGATCCTCATGGGAGCGGAACTCGGCGGCGTACCCGCCGGCCCCGGACGGTGGAAGCTGCGGCTGCGCACGTACACCGGGCCCCGCAAGCGGTCCGTGGCCCTGCTGCTCCTCGAGCCGCCGGTGCCGTACGAGGGCCCGACCAGGCCCATGGAGGCCTCCCCGGTCACCGGCGCACGCCACCGCGTCGGGCGCACGGTCACCGGCGCCGCCCGGATCGTCAGCTCGGCCCCGAAGCCGGCCGTCGAGGTGGCCAAGGTGCACATGTCCCATGCCGGGGTCGCG
Organism: Streptomyces sp. NPDC046915; assembly: GCF_040644935.1. Taxonomy (NCBI): domain Bacteria; kingdom Bacillati; phylum Actinomycetota; class Actinomycetes; order Kitasatosporales; family Streptomycetaceae; genus Streptomyces; species Streptomyces sp. NPDC046915. Next base: position 281,602 of record NZ_JBEYXB010000004.1, read on the forward strand.
GTGGACTTCCGGGTGCTGGGCACCCGGGTGGACACCCCGTGGGCCGAGTTCGTCGCCGCCGGACGCCGGATCCGGCAGCCCGTCCACCCGCTGGGGCCGGACACCTACCGCACCGAGGTGCCGCTGGACGGGATGGAGCCGCGCTCCTCCAGACCCGAGCACTGGGACGTCGTGCTGTGCCAGGAGACCGGGCCGCCGCTGCGGCTCGGCAGACGGCTCCACGACGTCCGCAACCCGCGGCGTGTCTTCGCCATGCGCAGCATGGCCATGACCCCGGCCGGCCGCACCCCGATGATCGTCCAACCGCGCTACACCCCCGCAGGCAACCTCCGCGTCACCTGCACGCGCATGCCCGAGGCAGACTGAACCCCGAGAAGTGAAAATCACATTCCTGCTGACCACGGCCGATGCCGTCGGCGGCACCGAACGGGCCGTGTTCAACCAGGCGGCCGAACTCGCCGCCCGGCACGACGTCCGCGTCCTCAGCGTCTTCAAGACCGAGGCCGAGCAGTTCTTCCAGCCCGGCGAACGGGTCCGCGTCGACCACCTGGTCGACCTCACCGACGACCGGCCCCGGCCACTGCGGCCGAGCACCGTGGACGACACGGTGTGGTCCGCTCTGGCCGCCCTGCCCAGCGACATCGTCGACCGGTCCTGGGAGCCCGCGTTCAGCCGGCTCAGCGACGTCGAACTCGAACTCGCCCTCCAGCAGACCGACACCGACGTCCTGATCAGCACGACACCGGCGCTGCTGGCACTGGCGGTCCGGCTCGCCCCGGCCCGGGTGATCACCGTGCACCAGGAGCACCGGGTCTCCGAGCTGCGCGGCCCCACCGGCGAACCGCTGCTGCGGTACGCCGCCCGGCTGGACGCGCTGGCCGTGCTGAGCGAGCGGACCCGGGACTGGTTCGCCGAGACCCTCGGCGCGACCGCTCCCCGCCTGGAGGTGGTGCCCAACGCCCTGCCCGGCGGGTTCCGGCCCCGGTCGACCCTGGAGACCCGGACCGTCGTCATCGCCGGCCGGCTCGTCGCGGAGAAGCAGATCGACCACGCCCTCACCGCCTGGGCGAAGGTGGCGACGGCCCACCCCGACTGGCAGCTGCGCATCTTCGGGGACGGGCCGCTCAGCGGTGCCCTGCGCCGGCAGATCGACATGCTCGGCCTGCACGACTGCGTGCAGCTCAACAGCAACTCGCGCTATCTGACGGAGGAGTGGGCCAAGGCCAGCATCGCCCTGCTCACCTCCCGCACCGAGGCGTTCGGGCTGGTGCTCGCGGAGGCGCAGGCGGCGGGCGTCCCGGTCGTCTCCTACGACGCGCCCAACGGCCCGCGGGAAGTGGTGATCGACGGCCGGACCGGCCTCCTGGTCCCCTCCGGCGACACCGACGCGCTGGCCTCCGCGCTGATATCGCTGATCGAGGACTCCGAGCTGCGCCACCGGATGGGCGCGGCGGCCCTCGCCTCCGCGAACCGGTTCTCGCCCGCCGTGGTGACCTCCCACTGGGAGCGGCTCTTCCACGAGCTCGTGGCGGAACGGGAGAGCGGGCGGCGCGACCCGGCGAAGGCGGAACGCCAGGCGGTCCACGTCTACCTCAGCGGTCCGGACGGAGCGCTGCCGAAAGCCGCGCCCGCGCCCCCCGGCTCGGTCCGCACGAGCGGCCAGCGCGCGCTGGAGCAGCGCCTGCTGGCGCGGCGGGGCCTGGTGCACGACGGCGGCCAGGTGTGCCGGCAGCTGGAGTGGGAGTCCCCGTGGGACGTGGTCCAGGCGAACCTCGCGCTGGCCGCGAACGCCCTGGAAGGCGCGGGCATCCCGTACATGGTCGTACGCGACCGCATGGTGCGGCACACGGTCGCCGTGCACGCGGACCACCGCGAGGCCGTCTTCAAGACGCTCGCCGACCGCTACGCGGACGAACCCGTCTACGCCTCCGTGCTCAGCGAGGGCCAGAAGACGATCGCGACCGGCCTCGTGGCTCTGCTGGGCGACTACTCGGCCACCCCCTGCTCGGGCATCCGCGTGTACCAGAGCGTCGTCTCCCCGTCCCGCACACTGCGTCTCGGCGCGGTCTACGGCTGCACGATCACCTTCTGGGAGGACGAGCCGGACGACGGGGACCACCTCACGGCCCCCACCCGGACCCTGATCGGCGACCGGGTCCCGCACAGCGCCATGCGGCGCAGCACGATGCCCCTGGGAGGCCGCGACTACCCCACGCTCGTGGCCTTCAACCAGACGATCGTCGGCGATGTCGACTTCCCCGTGGACGCCGTCTACACCTGGGTGAACGGCGCCGACGTCGACTGGCTGGAGCGGAAGAACGCGGTCCTGGCCGCCCGGGGCATGGACACCCAGGACTCGGCCACCAGTGCCGCCCGCTTCCGCGACCGCGACGAACTGCGCTACTCCCTGCGGTCCATCGACATGTACGCCCCGTGGATCCGGAACATCTACATCGTCACCGACCGGCAGGTCCCGCACTGGCTGGACGAGTCCCACCCCCGGGTGCGCGTCATCGACCACACCGAGATCTTCGGCGACCGCGGAGCGCTGCCCACGTACAACTCGCACGCCATCGAGAGCCAGTTGCACTACATCGAGGGGCTGGCCGAGCACTTCCTCTACTTCAACGACGACATGCTCCTCGGGCGGACCGTCCAGCCCGGCATGTTCTTCCTGGGCAACGGGCAGGCCAAGCACTTCCTGTCGCCCACGGCCGTGCCGATGTCCCCGATCTCGGAAGAGGACGAGTTCAACATCACCGCCGCGAAGAACAACCGGGGCCTGATCGAGCGGTCCTTCGGGCAGACGCTGACACACGCGTTCCTGCACGCCCCCTATCCGCTGCGGCGCAGCGTGCTCGCCGACATCGAGCGCGACTACGCCGAGGAGATGGCGGCCACGGCGCGCGCCCAGTTGCGCAGCCGCACCGACGTGTCGGTCGCCTCGTCACTGCACCACTACTACGGCTACTTCACCCGGCGCAGCGTGCCCGGCAGCATCTCCTGCGGATTCGTCAACGTCGGGCTCGTCGAGCACGGTCCGCGGCTGAACCGGATCCTGACCGCGCGCCCCCACGACGTGTTCTGCCTCAACGACTACCACGACGGTGACGTGTCGGAGGAGGAGCAGGACGCCATCCTCGCGGCCTTCCTGCCGAGCTACTTCCCGGTGGCGAGCCAGTTCGAGACGGGATCCGTGCGCAACCGGCGCGCCCACGCCGGCTATCTGCCCGGATGGCCGCTGTGACCCTCCCCGACCGGACCGTGGAACCCGACGGGACCGAAGCACCCGACCAGAGCGAAGAAAGAAACTCCAGCGTGTCCAGCCCCGCCTCCGTGCTCCAGATCGTGGCCCACCCGGACGACGACCTGTACTTCATGAACCCCGTGACCTTCCAGGCGATCAAGGCGGGCACGCCCACCACGACGGTCTACCTGACCAGCGGGGACGCCGACGGTCGCAACCCCCGCCCCTGGCAGGTCGCGCCCCCCGCCGAGGACCGGGAAGCCTACGGGAAGGCGCGGCAGAACGGCATCAGGGCCGCGTACGGTGCGATGGTCCTCGGTGACCGCACCGCGCCCTGGACCCCGTCCATCCTGTCCACGGCGGGCGGCGCCGTCGCCGAGGTCTACTCACTGGCCGAGGCACCGTGGGTGAAGCTGGTCTTCCTCAACATCCGGCAGCACGGTGGTTCCGAAGGGCCGCCGCGCAGTCTGCACGTGCTCTGGCAGGAGGAGACCGAACGGGTCCCCACACTGGTGGTGAGCGGCGGGCTGGTGAACGAGCGCTCCTGGTACACGCGTTCCGGACTGGTGGACACGCTGGTCCAGATCCTCGACCTCGTCCGGCCGACCCTCGTACGCACCATGGACCCGGACCCGGACCGGCTGGTCCACGGCGAACGCTTCCCGCAGCACCACGACTTCGGCGATCTGGCGGACCACTGCGACCACACCGCGACCGCCCTCTTCTCGTGGCTGGCGCTGGAGCGGTACCAGGCCCTGGGCGAGGGCGGGACCTTCGTGGTCGAGGCCTTCCGCGGCTACGCCAACGAACGCTGGCCGTACACACTCAGCCCGCGGACCGTCTCGTTGAAGGAGTACTTCCTCAACGTCTACGGCGCGGCCGACGGATACGACTGCGGCGATCCCGCCGGCAGCGGCGACTACGCGGTCGGTCTGGGCGCGCGTGGCACGGGATGGGTACAGAGCACCACCCCGCGCTATCCGCACGGGGCCTGGCTCGGGCGGGACACGCGCGGCCGCCTGACGGCGTTCGCCGTCGTCAACCAGCAGGCCGCGGTGTGGCTGGAGACCCAGCCGGGAAACGGCCAGTGGCGCGGACCGTTCTTCCTGGGCGGCGGGCCGCTCGCACCGGGACTCGCGGTGAGCCTGACACCGGACGGCCGCTGGCAGGTCTTCGCCCGGCGCATGTCGCACCTGGGGCCCGACCACTCCCAGCGGCGGGAGATCGTGCTGCTCGAACAGGCCGAGCGGGACGGGGCGTTCACCGCGTGGGCCATCCTGGGCAACCCTTCGGCGGGGGACCCCGGGCGCGACCGGCATCTGGGTACGCCGGCCGTCGCCCGTGACGCGATGGGACGCCTGCACCTCTTCGTACGCAACGGGGGCCAGGGTCTGCACACCCGCGTCCAGGAGACGGACGGTGTCTGGGGCAGGTGGACGGACCTGCGCGGCCACGAACTCCAGGAGGGCCTCGCGGCGGTGACCGCGCCGAACGGCAAGGTGGAGGTCTTCGCCGCCAGCCGGGAGGGTGTCTTCCACTGGGCCCAGGGCGCCTACGACCGGCCGCTGCGGCGCGGCCCCCGCTTCCGGCTCACGGTCCCCGCCTCGCCCCCCGCGGCCGCCGTGCAGCCGAACGGCCGGGTCATGACGGTCTACCGGCAGCCCGAGACAGGGCGACTACTCATGGCCGAGGAAGACGCGCCGGGCGGTCAGTGGAACAAGCCGGCCGTGCCCATCGGCGGCCGCGGCGGCTTCGGCGCCATCGCCTGCGCCCCGGGCCCCGACACGGAGACCGGCACCCTGGTGGCCACCCTCAGCGACCCGGGCGGCGTCGCCTACCGCTTCCTCCCCGGCGACCACCCCTGGCAGGAACTCCCCACCGACACCCTCGGCGGTCCCCCGGCCCACGCCCCAGCCGCCGCCTTCGACGTCCACGGCCGCGCCACGATCGCGGTCCTGGGCCCCGACGGCCGCCTGGCCGTCGCCCGCCAGGCCGGCCGCGGCTCGGTGGGGTTCGGCCCTTGGCAGGTCGTGGGCTGAGGGCCGCGAGCCGGGGCGGAGGGGCCGGCCCGTCGCCCTGTCGCCTTCGGGCATGGTGGAAGGCGCGAGTGCGCCATGATGACCACCGTGGACACCGAGAAACTCATCGACGCCTGGCGGCGTCTGCTCACCGGCTCCGGCAAGTCATGGGTGCTGTTCGAGCACGGCACCTGCGTGGTGCTCGAACACCCCGCCGGTGATCTCGCCGAGCAGGCCATCGGCACCCTCCGCGAATTCGGCCCCGTACACGTCGCCACCTCGGCCGGCGACTTCCGCGTGCTCGAACTCAACAACGGCGAGGGCTGGCTGGTGACGAGCCACCACCCGGACGTCGTCACCTTCGTCCCGCGCGACGACCCCGAGGACCCTTCCCACCTGGCCGTCGGCATGCTGGGCCGCTCCCGCCGCGACAGCGACGGCACGGAACTCCGCGCCGTCCATGTCGAGGCCGCCCCGCTCTCCTGAAGCGGTCTCAGGACGGTTCGTCGGCGTGACCGAGATCGAGGTGGGTGGTTTCCGGGCCGGTGAGCGCGCCCACGAGGATCAGCGCCGCGCCCGTGATCAACAGGACCGCGCCGGTGTGGTCGTAGGGCATGAAGGTACTGAGACCGGCCTGGTAGAAGGCGTAGAAGGAGGGGATGACCACGGCCAGGCTGTAGGCCAGCCCGTAGCCGGAGGCGCGGACCGGGGTGGCGAACCGCTCGTTGATGTAGGCGGGCAGCACCGCCCACGGGCACAGGACCACCAGGACGAGCAGGATGGTCGCGGTGACCGTCCAGACCGGGTGGCCCGGGCCGATGCCGACGACCGCCAGGAAAAGCCCGCCGCCGGCCAGTGCGATGCCCCCGCCGGCCCAGGTCAGAAAGTACTTGCGGCCGATGCGCTGGCTGAGCACCGCGGCGGCGACCTCGGCGCCGGCGAGCAGCAGGTATGCGACGACCAGGGTGAGCGTGACCTGGCGGCTGGTCATGCCTACGCCGTGTTTGCCGAGCAGCAGGGGCAGCGAGGCGGCGATCGGTTGCAAGGACAGCCAGAATCCGGTCATCAGGACGAAGACCTGGATGAAGCGGCGCGCGTTGTGCGGGGAGAACAGCTCTCTCAGTGGTGCGCGGGTCCGCTGGGCCCCGGCGAACACCGCTGATTCGCTGACCGTGCGGCGGTAGTAGACGGCCAGGGCGAGGGAGAGCAGGGCGCCGATCACGAACGGTATGCGCCATCCCCATTGGGCGTACGCCGAACGCGCCCCCTGAGACGGCATGAGGAGCAGCAGCAGGAGAGTGATCAGCGAGACGGCGGCGTAGGCGAGCGGGAATCCGGTGTTGATGATTCCGCTGTAGAGGCCACGCTTGGCCCGTGGGGCAGCCTCCATCGCGAGCGGGTTGGCGCCGGTGTACTCCCCGCCGAGGAAGACCCCGGCCAGCAGTCGCAGCGCGAGGAACAAGATCACGCTGGTCACGCCGATCTGGTGGTACCCGGGAAGCAGCGCCATCAGGAGGGTGACGGTCCCCGCGCCGGTCATGGCGATCACCGTGGCCCGCTTGCGTCCGACCGTGTCGGCGATGCGCCCGAAGACCGCGGCGCCGACCGGGCGGCCGATCAGGGTCACGCCGAAGATACCGCTGCTGACGATGGCGGTGCCCGCGGTGCCGAGCCTCGGCGAGACGAAGTACTCGATGGCAGGTGTCAGGACCACGATGGGCAGATAGATGTCGAAGAGGTCGACGAAGAATCCCAGCCACGCGCCGACCAGTGCCCGGCGGGCCGCGGAGCCGGAAGACGTCCCGGCGGTGTCGGTGGCGGTGGCGGCCGGGGCATCGGTGTGCCGGGCCGTGGGGTCGCGGCGTGGGTCGTACGTCATCGGGTACCTCGGCGAGCGGGGAACGGCCGGACCGGATTCAGCCCGGTGTCCGCTCGGGCTTGCGTGCGGTGCGCCGGACAGTGCCCGCCATGGCCGGCTCTGCTGCCTGGGGCGGAGGGCGCGGCCCGTACAGTGACTTGACGGGGGCGGCCGAATCGGGGGCCGGCTCGGTGCTGTGCGCCAGGTCCTGCTCGGTCCAGATGCATTTGCCGTCGGGCAGGTAGCGCGCACCCCAGCGCGCGGAGAACGCGGCGACGAGTTGCAGGCCGCGGCCGCCCTCGTCGGTGTAGGAGGCGTGGCGTATCCGCGGCGTGCTGAGGCTGCCGTCGTACACCTCGCAGATCAGACTGCGGCTGCGCAGCAGACGCAGCCGGACGGGGCCCTTGGCGTGCCGGACGGCGTTGCCGACCAACTCGCTCACCAGCAGCTCCGTGGTGGTGACCAGGTCTTCCAGGCCCCAGGCGCCCAGCCGCTCGCGGACGAACTCGCGGGCCTGGCCGGCTGCCCGCGGGTCCTCCGGGAGTTCGCGGGAGACCACGTCACCGGCGTCGGTGCACCGGGTATGGGCGATCAACAGGGCCGCGTCGTCGTTGGTCTGGCCGTGGTCGGGCAGCAGCGTCGAAACGACCGTGGAGCACAGGTCCTCCAACCGCCGCACGTCCTCGTCCTCGTCCTGGTCCCCGGTCGTGAAGGAGACGGCGGGCTGCTGCCGGGCCAGGACCTGCTGGAGTTCGGTCAGTCCCTGGTCGACGTCCCGGGAGGGGGATTCGACCAGTCCGTCCGTGCACAGCACCAGAAGGCTCTCCCCGGGCAGCGGTACCTCGTGGGTGTGGAACGGCGGTGTGGAGGCGCCCAGCGGCGCATCGGGTTCCAGGCGCAGACAGCGGACGGTGCCGTCGGGATGGACGACCACCGGCGGGGGATGACCGGCCAGGCAGAACGAGCAGACCCCGGTGACCGGGTCGAAGACGGCGTACAGGCAGGTGGCGTGGGCGTCCTCGCCGAGATCGTTGACCACGTCGTTGAGATGGCTGAGCAGCTCGTCCGGGGGTATCTCCAGACCGGAAAGGGTGCGTACGGCGGTACGGAGCTGACCCATGGTGGCCGCCTCAGTGATGCCGTGCCCCATGACATCGCCCATCACCATGGCGACCCGGTCGGCGGACAGCGGTATCACGTCGTACCAGTCACCTCCGACCTCCTCGCTGCTGCCCGCGGGCAGATAGTGGGCAGCGGCGCGGACGGCCGGCAGACGGGGCAGGGTCCGGGGCAGCAGGCCGCGCTGGAGTCCTTGTGCGCGGGCGTGCTCCACGTCGTACAGGCGGGCCCGCTCCAGCGCCTGGCCGACCAGACCGCTCAGCGCCGTCAGCAAGGTGCGTTCCTCGTTGCTGAAGGACCGCGGCCGGGTGAAGGCCACCACACAGATTCCGACGGAGCGCCCGGAGGCGATCATGGGGAGGAACGCCCGGGCCTCCATCGGCGACGTCGACCAGATGTTGTGCAGTTCCGGATATTGCAGGCATGCCTCCACGTCCGATTCCAGGAACCGGGGGATACGGGTCTGCAGCACATCGGCGGCCGCGGCATTGGCGGTGAGCGGAAGCCCGTCGAGCATGTTCAGGAAGTGCTGCGGGTATCCGGCGGCGCCGACCACATGCAGCCGGCCGCTTTCGAGTGCGTAGAACACCAGCCCGTCGGCGCCGAACGGAAGCAGGACATGCTTCGCGACGGCCCGCACGACGTCCTTGGAGGTGATCGCCTCGGCGAGCGCTACCGTCAGCTCCCCCATCCGCACGGTCCGCTCGGCCCCGGCATCCGGGCTGAGGCCCGGTGACGTGCCGGGCAGGCCCGTCAGACGGGCGGCGGTCCACGAGGCCAGCGAACGCAGGAAGGACCGCTGCGCCTCATCCGGTTCGCCGGGCCCCACGGTAAGGACGGACAGCACCCCGACCGGCCCATCGGCACCGGGCAGGGTCACCGCCGCCGTGCCGCCCGCGCCGACCCCCAGCTGTCCCCTCCGGCCCAGTCGTAGTCGTTACGGCACCCTGCCCACTCCGGCACCGCATCCTGCCCGTCCCGCAGGTCCGCCCACACCGCGGCGCTCCACGGCGTGGAACCGCCAGCCGCCACCAGGCGCAGCCGGCCGGTCGTGGGATCGCACCAATGCACGAATGCACCCCGGATGCCCAGGCACTCGGTCGCCCGGAGAGCCAGCGTCAGGGTCTCGGCGTCCAGGAACCCGTCATTCGCAGCAGCCCAGATGCTGAGCCTCGGCTGCGGATGGTGACTCCCTGATTCAGCCGACCTAGGTGCCACCCGACCTCCTGCCTGGCCATGGTGCTAAATGTGATTTTTCACCATATCAGGCCCCAAACGGCGGTCCCGGAATTGCGATGCAGGTCAGGGGATCAACGCCCCGTAGGCCGTATGGGGGCCGCCTTCGGTGCTCTCCGGGTCCCGGAAGACCCGGTCGACGCGCACCGTACCGCCGAGGAAGTCGCTGTCCTCCAGCGCCAGACTGAAGATCTCGCCCTGCGGACCGCCGGTATGAAGCCGCGCGCGGGACAGCGAGCCCTACGGGCGTACCGCCCCCGCGTCCACCTCGAACAGCATCCCCGGCAGCGCGAGCGAGGCGACGCCGCTCAGTGTCTGGGCCGGGAGCCGGTCGCCGAAGCGGGCGTGCAGGGCCTTGCCAGGCGGACGACGTGTTCGTAGCCGAGCCCCACGCCTTCCAGAGCCGATCGCAACCGGTCGAAGGCTACGTCCACCTGCCCTACGGCACCGACGTCCCGCTCCGCTGCGCCATCGCGCGCCTCATCCGCGGCCGTCGCAGCGCTCTTCTCGCCCACGGGAACCACGGCAAGCAACTCCTGGCAGAGGCAGAGCTTCACTGGCGGATGACCATCGAGGAAGCGGAGCTCCACTCCGGCGCCACTCTGACCGCCCTCGCCACGCTCGAAGGCGCACCCTTCGACACACCAGTCGAGGCCGAGCTGCACAGCCCACTTTCCGAGCGACCTGAAACCGCCGTGCGGATCGACGCGTTGACGGCCGACGTCTCGGGCGCCGCGTGCCTCCAACTCGGGCAAACGCCGTCCGTGGCCCTTCCGGGTTCTACCCTCTGCCCAGCTGAGTGCGGCCGCCGCGAGCACGGACCTCGTCGCCGTGCCTCAACGGCCGCACCGCAACCGCACCAGACGATGCCGACCGGGTCCGGGGCGGTCCGAACGGCCGGCTGAGTCTCACGGAACTCCTGAAGCGGTGCTCAGAGAAGCCGTGGCGCACTCGGCGCGTGTGGTGGCTGTCATCATCATCGGATGGGAGGCAGGCAGCTACCGGCAGGTTGGACGCTGGAAGAGATCCGCGAGGTCTCCGGCGACCGGGAGGCCACACCTCTCGGCACCGATCGCGTCGTGATGGGCTGGCCGGCGCAAGGTGAGCGGCTCCACGCCGAGATCGTCTTGGGATTCCACGGACTCTGTCTGGTGAAAGCCGTCAACGACGACGACTGGTACATGGGCAGCCTGAACGACGACGGCAGCGTCACCTGCTGGAGCGTCTACGGCGACCTCCACGAAGCACTTCGCGGCCTATAGCCCGACGGTGTCCGACGACCTGACCCCTACAAGGCGCAAGGTCATGCGAGTGCTCGGCGGTGGATCGACAACAGCCGCGGCCGGATCGTCACCAAGAGCGGCCAAGCCCTCGCTGACGCAGTGCTGGAGACCGGCTCCCTGAACTGGCTGCGCACTGCCCTGGCCTGCTCGCGCTCACTGGACGCGAGCACCGCCGCCGGCGGTCGCCCAGCGGCGTGTGACCTCGCTGACCGCGGTGGCCGCTCGGTCGGCGGGCGCCCCGTCGGCGCGCGCCTCGGGGGCGAACTCGACGTGCAGGAAGGGCACGTTCGCGGCGTCGGCGGCGCGGCCCTCCATGTTCTCCCGGCCCTCCAGCGGGCAGTCCCGCACCCAGGATCGGCACACGTGGAAGCCTTGGGTGCCCAGGGCGTCGGCCAGTCTGCGGCCGTCCGCGCGGCCCGCCGATCCGGCACCGGTGGAGGCGACCACGTCGTAGCCGGGGGCCGAGGAGGCGGCCATGCCGTGCAACTGGACCCCGGGCATCCCGCGGCGGGCCAGCTCGGCGCAGATGGCATAGAAGACGGTGTCCCGGCGGTGCGCCACGTCCGCGGAGTTCCCGCGTCCGGCTTTGCGATGTGCGCCCGCAAGCACCATTGTGCCGCCGGGTGAGTCGCGCAGGGCCCGAACGCCCAGCTGCTCGGTGCCCAGGTCGGCGACCGGGTGCGGGATCTGGACCGACCAGCGCGGAGGGTGGTCCAGATCGACGTAGACCCGGCCCCAGCCGCGCGGTGCCGCGGCGGCGTCGGTGCGGTCGGCCACTTCGGCGTAGCGGCGTTCGGAGACCCGGTCGAAGACCGTGCGCACCGTGAAGTCACGTTGGGAAAGCAAGTGTTCCGCTTGTTCGCGGTGGCCGTCCAGGAGCAGCCCGACGCCTTCGGCGATGGCCGTGCGGTCCGCTCGGCCGGGTTGCCGGTAACCGCGGTCCGCGCCGAACCGGCTGGTGAAGTCCGCCACCTCGCGCGCCAGGTCGACCTGCTGGGCACCCGAGCCCGGGCGGGGTCCGGAATCCCCGCCTCCGTCGCGGGTGACGCGGAGCACAGCGGTCAGCACACCGGCGATGACCAGCAGAATTGTTGCGATCGTTATGATGCGCGAGCGAGTGGCTCTCATGGTTGTATCAAGATATCCCGGTGAAAATATGCCGTAGCCGCACCCTGCCGGCCTTGCTGAGCCCGCTCCTCCTCGCCGCCGCCGTCACCGGCTGCGGCTTCGTCTCCGACGACGGGGGCGGCCAGGGCGGCGGACGTTCCTTCACCGTCGCGGCGGCCGGGGACATCCTGATGCATCCCGAACTGGTCGACCAGTCCCGCAAGGACGCCAAGCACACCGGCAAGGGCGTGAACGGGCTGGACTTCGGGCCGATGATGGCCGGGATCAAGCCGCTGATCAGCAAGGCCGACCTGGCGATCTGCCACCAGGAGCCGGTGATGGGCACCACGAAGGGTCCGTTCGAGGGCTTTCCGGACTTCGAGGTGCCGCCGCAGACCGCGAAGACGATCAAGGACCTCGGCTACGACACCTGCTCCACCGCCTCCAACCACACGCTCGACCACGGGTATGCGGGCGTGAAGCGAACCCTGGACGCGCTGGACGCCGCCGGCGTGAAGCACACGGGCTCCTTCCGTACCGAGAAGGAGTCGCTCACCCCGCTGGTCATGAACGTCAAGGGCGTGAAGGTCGCGCAGATATCGTTCGCGTACGGCTTCAACGAGCCGCACACGATGCCGAAGAACAAGCCCTGGCTGGCCAACCAGCAGAGTCTCGCCGGGATCAAGGCCGCCGAGCAGCGCGCCCGCAAGGCCGGTGCCGAGGTGGTGATCCTCTCCATCCACTGGGGTCACGAGCACCAGCCGGCCCCCACCGCCGCGCAGCTCTCCTTCGCCCGGCAACTGGCCCGGCACACCGGCATCAACCTCGTCATCGGCCACCACGCGCACGTCGTGCAGCCGATGGAGAAGGTCGACGGCCTCTGGGTCGCGTACGGCATGGGCAACCAGATCGCCCGGCACGCGCAGCCGACGGGTCTGACCGAGGAGGGCGTGATCGCCTGGTTCAAGTTCACCGAGCGCGGCAAGGGTCACTGGGACGTCCAGCCGAGCTTCGAGCCGACGATGCTGCAGATCCCGCCGGACGCGGTGAATGCCACGGACGGCGGCAAAGCGACCTACACCGACGATGACGCCCGGGACTACCGCCTGCTGGACGTGCCGGCGGCGCTTCGCGACGACGACGGCCTCACGGACCGGCAGAAGGCCCGGCTGCGGCTCGCCTTCGAACGTACCGAGGGCACCCTCTACAACCGCGGCGCGGCCGAGGACGGTCTGAAGCCGCTGACCCCGTTGCCGTGATGGCGACGGCCGTCGGCCGCGTGACGTGCACACTTCTCCATTCTTGATCATATGGGCACAGATGTTGTGCAGCTCACATAAGTAAGAGTGCAACTTAGTAAGACTCTTACCCGTCTGAGTGCTTCGGGTGCACCTGAGAAGCAGCTGTGCCTGAAACGCACGTACATCCGAAATATCGTCACTGCTTCCGTGCGGACCGACCGCCGCACGCCCCGAGAGGACCCTCCCTTGGCGTCACCGCCCCCGTCGCGGCAGCACCGAGCCCGCCGACGAGCCGACATGTCGCTGATCGGAGGCATCCGCCCGCCGATCGCGGTTCTCTCGGTGCTGCTGCTGTCGCTCGCCGGCATCACGGCACTCGTGCTGGGCCGGGTCGACAACGCCGGGGTGCCGAAGGCGGTGCTGACCTCGCAGCAGCACTTCGCGGAGGACGGCGCCATCGCGCTGCGTGCCTCCATCGACGAGTCCGTCACCGACCTCACCCGGTCCGCCGCGCTGTTCAGCGCCGGCCAGCCGGTCACGGGCGACGCCGTCCTCGACAAGCTCGGCAGCACCTACCAGAAGTGGACGGGTACCGCGGTCGTCGAGATCCGCACCGGCAAGCTGGTCGCGGCCCGCGGTGAGACCGTGCCTCTGACCTCGGTGAACACCGCCACCCTCGGCGACGAGGGCGGCCTCGCGCCGCGCATGGTCCGGCTGAAGAACGGGGAGACGCGGCTGCTGTCCCTCGCGCTGCTGTCCTGGCCGGGCAAACCGCAGCTGCTGCTCGTGGCGTCCAGCAACCTGACGTTCCCCGGCATCAGCATCGGCCAGTTCCGGTCCATCGCCGTGGCCGACCGGGACGGCGCGATCCTCAGCAGCGACGGCATCCCCGAGCCCGAGCAGGTGCGCACCAGCACCGATCGCAAGGAGATCAAGCTCTCCCGCAAGCAACTGGAGGCCTTCGCCGAGTTCGCCGCCCGCAAGGCCCGGCAGGACCCGCGCAGCAGCAAGGAACCCGGCATGGGCGGCTACCAGGGCGTCAGCGGGAGCACGGTCGGCGGGCGTGTGCTCAGCGACCGGTCCGTCGCCGGATACGCCACACTGGCCGCGCCCTCCCCCGGGGAGACCACCACCGCCTCCGGGCTCGGCCTGTCCGTGGTGGCCATGGTCAAGGTGAGCGAGGACCCCACCCGCGCCCACTCCCTGGTGTTCGGCCTGCTGGCGGGCGCCGCGCTCCTCGTCGTCGGCTCCATCGCCGTGGCCGTGCTCCTCGGCACCGTGCAGCGCCCGCTGATCCGGCTGTTCCTGGAGTCCCGCCGCCTCACCCGCGGCGACCTGACCCGGCCCGTCACCGTCCCCGGCTACGGCGAGGCGCACCGCGTCGGCCACGCCCTGGAACGGCTGCGCCGCCAGCTGCTCGGCGAGAGCGCCGAAGACACCGGCCCGGCCGCGCGCCCGCGCGGACTGCGCAAGGTGGGCACCCGCGCCCTGCTGGTCGGGTGCGCGGTACTGCTGCTGGCCTGGTCGGTGCCGCTGATGCTGCTGATCAACCGCGCCGACTCCACCGCCGTCGTACCGCAGCAGCTCGTCAGCGACCAGCGCGAACGCACCGACACACTCAGTGACCGGGTACGCCGCGCGCTCAACGAGGGCAGCGCCGACCTGGACTCGGTCGGCTCCCTCATCGGCAATCGCACCGAACCCGAGGCCATGGCGAAGGTGCTGGAACGCACCCTCGACGAGAACCGGCGCTACCGCTCCCTCTACGTCGTCGACTCCTCCGGCGAGATCCTGGCCCGCGAGGGCAAGGAACCCAAGCTGATTCGCTCCCACCGGGTCTCCGACACCGCGATCCGGCTGCTGGGCCACGGCGGCAAGCAGCCCGTCGTCGTCGCCAACACCGAGATCCCCGGACGCGACGGCGCCCAGCTCGTCGGCGAGTTCCGCGTCGAGTTCTTCAACGCGCTGCTGACCCGGCCGGGCATGGGCGTGGTCCGCCTCGTCGACGACCACGAGAAGGTCATCGCCGGCAACACCGGCTTCCTCGCCTTCCAGTCGCTGCCCGACGACCACCTGAAGGACCTGGTCGCCGCCAGCGCCCAGCGGCTCGGTAAGAAGGCCCGCGCGAACGGGGTGCTCTACCGCGACAACGGCGTACGGATCGCCGCCGCCGCCCCGTTCGCCGGCAGCGGCCCCGCCGAGGCCCTCGGCTGGAGTGTGGTCAGCTGGCAGCCCGCCGGCCGGCTCGACATACCCCAGTACGACGCCCAGAACCGCACCGTGCTCGCCGGACTGCTCGGCAGCGCCGCGGCCGTCGCCTGCCTGGGCTGGCTGCACATCGTCGTGGCCCGGCCGCTGCGCTCGCTGGCCGGACGTTCCGAGGCACTGGCCGGCGGCGACCGCAAGACCGTGCTGTTCCCGCAGCACCACGACGAGGTCGGCGCCGTCACCCGCTCCCTGGAACTCATCCGGCAGCAGCTTCACGACCAGCGCCGGCAGTCGCCCCGCCGCACCCAGCCCCAGGCCTCCGCGCCGCAGCAGTACACAAGGAACTGATCACTCGTGTTCTTCCTCTACACCGTGCTGCTGGCGGGCTGCTCGATCATGCTCGTCGCGGGCGTCGTCGAGCAACGCCGGCACTTCACCAACCTGGACCACATACCCACCCGGGTCCTGATCAACGGCATCCGCGGCAAGTCGTCCATCACCCGGTTGTGCGCGGGCGCCCTGCGCGGCGGTGGCCTGACCACCGTCGCCAAGACGACCGGCACCGCGGCCCGGTTCATCCACCCGGACGCCACCGAGGAGCCCGTCTACCGCAAGTTCGGCATAGCCAACGTCGTCGAGCAGATCGGCATCGTGCGGCGCGCCGCCGCGTACCAGCCGGACGCGCTCGTGATCGAGTGCATGGCCGTCATGCCGGCCCTTCAGGAGATCAACCAGTCCAAGCTGATCCGCTCCACGATCGGCGTGCTGTGCAACGTCCGCGAGGACCATCTCGCCGAGATGGGCCCCACCCTGGACGACGTGGCGCGGTCGCTGTGCCGCTCGATGCCCGAGGACGGCATCTGCGTCACCGCGGAGAAGGAGCGCTTCGACATCCTCCAGGAGGAGGCCGACGCCCGGAACTGCCGACTCGTCTACGCCGACCCGGAGACGGTCACCGACGAGGAGCTGCGCGGCTTCAGCTGGTTCACCTTCAAGGAGAACGTCGCCATCGCGCTGACCGTCGCCGAACTCCTCGGTGTCGACCGCGAGACGGCTCTGAAGGGCATGTACGAAGCCCCGCCGGACCCGGGCGTCCTCTCCGTCGAGCGCTATCTGACGCCCGAGGGGAAGAAGCTGCGTTTCGCCAACGTCTTCGCGGCCAACGACCCCGAGTCGACGCTGATGAACATCAACCAGCTGCTCGACCTCGGCGCCATCCACCGCCCGCTCAACGTGGTTATCAACTGCCGCCCCGACCGCGTCGAACGCAACGGTCAGATGGGCGAGATCATCCCCGACCTCGACCCCGAGCACGTCTTCGTCATCGGTCACCCGGCCAAGTCCGCCATCGACGCCATCCCCGCCGAGTTCCGCTCGCGCGCCGTCGACCTCGGCGGCGACAAGCGTGACCCGGCGGAGTTCATGGCCCAGATGCTGGGAACACTGGCCCCGGACTCCTCGCTGGTCGCGATCGGCAACATCCACGGTCAGGGCGAGATCCTGCTGGAGCACCTGGCCGAACTCCCCCCGGACGAGAGCGCCGACGAGCCGGTGGCCGCGGCCCCGGCCGGCCCCGCCGGGGTGGAGTCCGCCGTGGTCGAGCACGTCGAGACCATGCAGCTGTACGCGCCCCGCATCGACCCCTACCAGAGGTATTCGAAGGCGTACGAGTCGCGCTACGCGCAGCAGCCGTACGTTCAGCAGCCGTACGTCCAGCAGCCCCCCGTGCACCAGGACAACGCGAACATGTACCCGGAGCAGCAACCGGCGGGCCAGGCGGGATACGACCGGCCGTACCCGGACGACGCCTGGACGCAGGCACAGCAGTACCGCGGTGACCAGCCCGCCTCCGCCGCGCCGCAGCCGCGCCCGGACACCGGCCCACCAGCCGGACAGGCCCCGCCCCGCGGGCTGTTCGAGCCCCGCGTTCCTCCCCAGCCCTCCGCCGACGACAGCCAGCAGTGGCACAGCCCAGGAGAACAGCGTTGATCCCCTCCGTCCTCACCCCCGAGATCGCCGCGATCGGCATCGGCCTGGGCCTGATGTTCTCCCTGATGTGCTACCTGACGACCAACCTGTCGCCGGGCGGCATGATCACCCCGGGCTGGCTCGCGCTCACCCTGATCGAGGACCTTCAGCGGGCCGCCCTGGTGGTCGGCGTGACCGTGCTGACGTACCTCGCCACGCTGCTGATGCAGAAGTTCGTGATCCTGTACGGCAAGCGGCTGTTCGCGGCCGTCGTGCTCAGCGGCGTGCTCATCCAGGCCACCGTGATCATCGTGCTGCAGATGGAGTTCCCGCTGCTGTACGCCAACCAGACGCTCGGGTTCATCGTCCCGGGCCTGATCGGCTACCAGCTGGTCCGCCAGCCCAAGGGCGCGACGCTGCTGTCCGTCGGATCGGTCACCCTCGCCACCTATGTGGTGCTGACCGCCGGCATCCTGCTGGGCGCTCTGCCGTCCGCCTGAGCCCGCACGTTCCCGACGTAATCCTGGAGCCCTCACCATGCCGAAACGCAAAGGCCGCCCCGTCGTCCACGCGGTGACGGTGCTGTCGCTGCTCGCGGGCAGCGCGTACTTCACCTACGAACTGCGCAAGGACGAACAGGCGAAGGTCCCGGCCGCCCAGACGGTCACCGACAACGCCCTGCGGAACTCCGGCAAGGCGACCGGCAAGCAGACCTGGGAGCGGCTGAACGGCCCGGCGCGTTCGGTACTGCGCGACGGCAAGGGCGCGGTCATCGCCACCTTCACCGACGGCGCCCGCACGGCCACTCTCAAGGGCCCTTCACGGACCTTCGGCGAACCGGCCAACACCAGCACCAAGGTGGTCACCGACGACTGGGTCCGCCTCATGCCGGAGCCCTGGGTCAAGGGCGCCCAGAACCAGCAGTGGTTCAAGGACTGGTTCAAGAAGTACTCGGGCAGCCAGGAGGACGACATCTTCGCGATCGCCTTCCAGTACGTGCAGGGCGTGCCGGTGAAGAAGGACTCCGCGGGCGTGCCGTACGCCGGTGACGCGGTGTTCGGCCCGTACAAGGCGGACGGGGTGGACCGCCTGGAGCAGAACGATTTCTACGACTACCTCGGCATCTCGTACACCTTCCGCAACGGCACCACGATGTACCCGCGCAAGGAGCGCTACCGCGCGCTGGACTGCTCCGGCTTCATGCGGATGGTGTGGGGCTACCGCGCCCGCTACCCGCTGATGGCCACGAACACCTCGGGCGACGGCCTGCCCCGCTCGGCCGACGGCATGGCCCGCTCCAAGGCCGGCGTCGACATCATCAAGCTCCAGGGCCCCTCGCCCTGGTACACCCGGCCGAAGAACACGGACACGCTCCAGCCGGGCGACCTGCTGTTCTTCAAGATGGACCACCGCACCGGCAACCACATCGACCACGTGGCCCTCTACCTGGGGCTGGACACCGAGGGCCACAAGGTCTTCCTCTCCAGCCGCAAGGAGCAGAACGGCCCCACGATGGGGGACACGGGCGGCGTCTCCCGCATCGACGGCAACGGCTTCTACGCCCAGCTGTTCCGCAGCGCCAAACGCCTCTGACCAGGCGACACGCCGATGCCCGGCACACCGGTCGGTGTGCCGGGCATCGGGGCCGTACGGGGGCGGCTACGCCGGCACGCTGGCCACGCCCGTCGCCAGGAACTTCTTGCCGTTCACCCGCTCCGAGACGCCCTCGCGGTCCAGGTACGGCGTGATGCCGCCCAGGTGGAAGGGCCAGCCGGCGCCGGTGATGAGGCAGAGGTCGATGTCCTGGGCCTCGGCGACGACGCCCTCGTCGAGCATCAGGCCGATCTCCTGGGCCACCGCGTCGAGGACGCGGGCGCGGACCTGCTCCTCGGTCAGGACGGTGTCGCCCTGCTTCAGCAGCGCGGCGACCTCCGGGTCGAGCTCGGGCTTGCCGCTGTCGTAGACGTAGAAGCCGCGCTTGCCGGCCTTGACGACGGCGGCGAGGTTCGCGGAGACCGTGAAGCGGTCCGGGAAGGCCCGGTTGAGGGTCTCCGAGACGTGCAGACCGATCGCCGGCCCGACCAGCTCCAGCAGGACCAGCGGGGACATCGGGAGGCCCAGGGGCTCCACCGCCTTCTCCGCGACCTCGACCGGCGTGCCCTCGTCGATGACGTTCTGGATCTCGCCCATGAAGCGGGTCAGGATGCGGTTCACGACGAACGCCGGGGCGTCCTTGACCAGTACCGCGGTCTTCTTCAGCTTCTTGGCCACCGCGAAGGCGGTCGCGAGCGAGGCGTCGTCCGTCTTCTCGCCGCGGACGATCTCCAGGAGCGGGAGGATCGCCACGGGGTTGAAGAAGTGGAAGCCGACGACCCGCTCGGGGTTCTTCAGCTTCGACGCCATCTCCGACACCGAGAGGGAGGAGGTGTTGGTGGCGAGGATCGCGTGCGCCGGGGCGACCGCCTCGACCTCCGCGAACACCGTCTGCTTGACGCCGATCTCCTCGAACACGGCCTCGATGATGAAGTCCGCGTCGGAGAAGCCCTCGGCCTTGTCCAGGACACCGGTGACCAGCGCCTTGAGACGGTTGGCCTTGTCCTGGTTGATCCGGCCCTTGCCGAGCAGCTTGTCGATCTCGGCGTGGACGTAGCCCACACCCTTGTCGACGCGCTCCTGGTCGATGTCCGTGAGGACGACCGGGACCTCCAGGCGGCGGAGGAAGAGCAGGGCGAGCTGCGAGGCCATCAGGCCCGCGCCGACCACGCCGACCTTCGTCACCGGGCGGGCCAGGTTCTTGTCCGGGGCGCCCGCCGGGCGCTTGCCGCGCTTCTGGACCAGGTTGAAGGCGTAGATGCCGGAGCGCAGTTCGCCGCCCATGATCAGGTCGGCGAGGGCGACGTCCTCGGCGTCGAAGCCCTGCTGGAGGTCGCCGTTCTTGGCGGCGGCGATGATGTCGAGGGCGCGGTAGGCGGCCGGGGCCGCGCCGTGCACCTTGGAGTCCGCGATGAAGCGGCCCTTGGCGACGGCCTGGTCCCAGGCCTCGCCGCGGTCGATCGCCGGGCGCTCGACGACGATCTCGCCCTTGAGGACGGTCGCCGTCCAGATCAGCGACTGCTCGAGGAAGTCGGCGCCCTCGAAGATCGCGTCGGCGATCCCGAGCTCGTAGACCTGCTTCCCCTTGAGCTGCTTGTTCTGGTTGAGGCTGTTCTCGATGATGACCGAGACGGCCTTGTCGGCGCCGATCAGGTTCGGCAGCAGCGCGCAGCCGCCCCAGCCGGGGACGAGGCCGAGGAAGACCTCGGGGAGGGAGAAGGCGGGGAGGGCCGCGGACACCGTGCGGTAGGTGCAGTGCAGGCCGACCTCGACGCCGCCGCCCATCGCCGCGCCGTTGTAGTACGCGAAGGTGGGCACGGCCAGCTTCGACAGCCGCTTGAAGACCTCGTGGCCGCCCTTGCCGATGGCCAGCGCGTCCTTGTGCTCCTTCAGCAGCTCGACGCCCTTGAGGTCGGCGCCGACCGCGAAGATGAACGGCTTGCCGGTGATGCCGACGCCGACGATCTCGCCGTCCGCGGCCTCCTTCTCCACCTGGTCGATCGCGGTGTTGAGGTTCGCGAGCGAGGCCGGGCCGAAGGTGGTCGGCTTGGTGTGGTCGAAGCCGTTGTCCAGCGTGATGAGGGCGAACTTGCCAGCCCCCAGGGGGAGATCGAAGTGGCGTACGTGCGCCTGCGTGACGACCTCGTCCGGGAACAGCTCGGCCGCGCCCTTCAGGAGTTCAGCGGTGGTGCTCACTTGTCGCCTCCGTCGAAGTGCGGGTTCTCCCAGATGACCGTCGCGCCCATGCCGAAGCCGACGCACATGGTGGTCAGGCCGTAGCGGACGTTCGGCTGCTCCTCGAACTGGCGGGCCAGCTGCGTCATCAGCCGGACGCCGGAGGAGGCCAGCGGGTGGCCGTAGGCGATGGCGCCGCCGTACTGGTTGACGCGCGGGTCGTCGTCGGCGATGCCGTAGTGGTCGAGGAGGGCCAGGACCTGGACGGCGAAGGCCTCGTTGATCTCGAAGAGGTTGATGTCCTCGATCGACAGGCCCGCCTTGGCGAGGGCCTTCTCCGTGGCGGGGATCGGGCCGTAGCCCATGACCTCCGGCTCCACGCCCGCGAAGGCGTAGGAGACCAGGCGCATCTTGACCGGCAGGCCGTTCTCGCGGGCGAAGTCCTCGCTGGCGATGATCGAGGCGGTGGCGCCGTCGTTCAGACCGGCCGCGTTACCGGCGGTGACCCGGCCGTGGACGCGGAACGGGGTCTTGAGGCCGGAGAGGTTCTCCAGGGTCGTGCCCGGGCGCATCGGCTCGTCGGCGGTGACCAGGCCCCAGCCCGTCTCGCCGCCCTCCGGGCTGGTGCGGCGCACCGAGATCGGCACCAGGTCGGCCTGGATCTTGCCGTTGGCGTACGCCTTGGCGGCCTTCTCCTGGGAGCGCACGGCGTACTCGTCGGCGCGCAGCTTGGTGATGTGCGGGTAGCGGTCGTGCAGGTTCTCGGCGGTCATGCCCATGAACAGGGCGGACTCGTCGACCAGCTTCTCCGACACGAAGCGCGGGTTCGGGTCCACGCCCTCGCCCATCGGGTGGCGGCCCATGTGCTCGACACCACCGGCGATGACGGCGTCGTACGCGCCGAACGCGATCGAACCGGCCGTGGTGGTCACGGCGGTCAGGGCGCCCGCGCACATGCGGTCGATGGAGTAGCCGGGGACCGACTGGGGCAGACCGGCGAGGATGCCGGCGGTGCGGCCCAGGGTCAGGCCCTGGTCGCCGATCTGGGTGGTCGCGGCGATGGCGACCTCGTCGATCTTCTTCGGGTCGAGCCCGGGGTTGCGGCGCAGCAGCTCCCGGATCGCCTTCACGACGAGGTCGTCGGCGCGGGTCTCGTGGTAGATGCCCTTCGGGCCCGCCTTGCCGAACGGGGTGCGGACGCCGTCTACGAAGACGACGTCCCTGACGGTACGAGGCACGATGGCTCTCCTCCAGGGTGCGGGATGGCACTGCTGCGAGCACAAGCGCTGAGCGCGCGCTCAGTTCCCATGCTACTTATGGGTAACGTAGCTGCCCAGTCCCGTCGGCCCAAGCGGTGAAGGTCACACCGGTGAAGGTCACACCGACGGCGGTGCCGTCGAGGCCCGCGGAGTCAGTACCGGTGTGGGCACCTGATGGGATCCCGGACCCTCTCCGGTGATCACCCCGAACAGCGTACGGGCCGCGTCCGCGCCGAATCCGTGCACGTCATGGCTCATCGCGGAGAGGGTGGGGTGGGTCAGCCGGCACAGCTGGGAGTCGTCCCAGGCCAGCAGGGACACGTCGGCGGGCACCTTCAGGCCCATCTCGGCGGCCACCGAGAGACCGGCCACCGCCATGATGTCGTTGTCGTAGACGATCGCGGTCGGCCGGTCCGGCGGCGCGGCGGTCAGCAGCGAGCGGGTCGCCCGGGCACCGGCCTCGCCCGAGTAGTCGGTGGTGACCTGCCAGGCACCGGCGAGGTCCAGGGACCGGGCCGCCTCGTCGAAGGCGGCCGTGCGCATCGCCGTGTGCCCGAGGGCCGCCGCGCCGCCGACCCGGGCGATCCGCCGGTGCCCGAGCGCGGCGAGGTAGCGCACCGCCTCCTTGACGGCGGTGGCGTCGTCCGTCCACACGGAGGTGAGCCCGCCGGTCAGCGAGGGGTGTCCCACCGCCACCACCGGCAGGCCGAGCCGCTGGGCCACCGCCGGCCTGGGGTCGTCCGCCCCGAAGTCCACCAGGATCGACCCGCCGATCTGCCGCCCCTTCCACCAGGACTCCAGCAGACCGGCCTCCTCCCGTACGTTCCGTACGAGCCTGAGCAGCAGCGAGCAGGACCGCTCGGTCAGCTCGCTCTCCACGCCGGAGATGAACTCCATGTAGAAGGGCTCAAGGCCCAGCATCTGCGCCGGCCGGCAGATCGCCAGCCCCACCACGTCCACCCGCGCCCCGGCGAGCGACCGCGCGGTGAGGTTCGGTGCCCAGCCCAGCTCCCGCGCGGCGGCGAAGATCCGGTCCCGGGTCGCCTCCGACAGTCCCGGCTTGTGGTTGAAGGCCAGCGACACCGCGCCCTTGGACACCCCGGCGCGCGCGGCGACGTCCTTGATGGTGACGCGGGGCGTCGGCGTCGCTGTCATCAGACGGGCTCCACGCAGTACAGGGCGGCCCGGGCGGCGGCCTCGCCGGGAGTCTTCCAGCCCCGCACACCGATCGTGACCCGTTCCCCGGGAAGCAGCGTGACCAGCCCGCGGTCCGCCCGCGCCCCCGGCTCCAGCCGGTCCGCCTGGAGCAGCAGGTCCCGTACGAGGGTACGGGCCGTCACCGTCACCTCGCCCGGCGCCACGGACACCTCCAACTCCGGCCGTGGGTAAGGGATTTCGTGGTCGGGGGCCGGGAAGTGCAGGGCACGAAGGCCGGCCGTGTCGGCGACCAGGAACTCCTTCGGCCCGGCCGGCCTGAGCTCCCTCGGCACCCCGATCTCCGCCACCGCCCGCGCCCCGGCCGTCAGCGCCATGCTCGCCCCGCCGACCACCACGCCGTCGACGGTCATCCGGCGCAGCGTCACCGCCCCCGTCCACTCCTCGGCGGCCTGGTTGACGGCGGCCAGCACCAGACCCTCTGTGCGGGGCCGCAGTGTCAGCAGCCGGTCGGCGTACAGCCGCCGCAGCTCGTGGTACAGCGGCTTCTCCCGCCCGTCGCCGTCGATCGCCGCCCAGGAGGTCACCGGCCAGCAGTCGTTGAGCTGCCAGACGATCGTGCCCGCGCACACCGGCCAGTGCGACCGCCAGTGCTCGATCCCGGCGGCCACCGCCCGCGCCTGGTTGACCTGCGTCAGATAGTGCCAGCGGTCGAAGTCCCCCGCGGGCAGGGCGAAATGACGGGCGAGGCCGCGCTCCAGCTTGCCGTTGCCGTCGTCCGCCTTCTGGTGGTGCAGCACACCGGGGGAGTCCGGCGCGAGGTCCTCACCGGGCAGCGCGCGCCGCAGCGTCGCGTACGCGGGCGGCGCCTGCCAGCCGAACTCGGCCACGAAACGCGGCACGCTCAGCCCGTAGTCCGCGTAGTCCTCCCGGTTCCACACCTCCCAGGAGTGGTGCGTGCCGTGCGCCGGGTCGTTCGGGTGGTGCGCCCAGGACCCCGACCACGGGCTGCCCGCCGTGTACGGCCGCGTCGGATCCAGCTCGGCGACCACGCGGGGCAGCAGCCCCAGGTAGTACCCCTCGCCCCAGGAGTCCCCGGCCAGCCGCCTCTCCCAGCCCCAGTCCCTGAAGCCCCACAGGTTCTCGTTGTTGCCGTTCCACAGCACCAGCGAGGGGTGCGGCATCAGCCGTACGACGTTCTCCCGGGCCTCCGCCTCCACCTCCCCGCGCAGCGGCTGCTCCTCCGGGTAGGCCGCGCAGGCGAACGGGAAGTCCTGCCAGACCATGAGGCCCAGCTCGTCGCAGGCGTCGTAGAAGTCCTCGCTCTCGTAGAGCCCGCCGCCCCACACCCGCACCAGGTCCACGCCTGCCGCGGCGGCCTGACCGAGCCGCTCCCGGCAGCGCTCGCGGGTGACGCGGGAGGGGAGGGCGTCGTCCGGGATCCAGTTCACGCCCCGCGCGAACAGCCGCTCCCCGTTGACGACGAGCGTGAAACCGGTGCCGTGTCCGTCGGGCCGGCGGTCCAGCTCGACCGTGCGGAAGCCGATCCGGCGGTGCCAGCCGTCGAGCACCTCGTCACCGTGCACCAGCATCAACTCAAGCTCGTAAAGCGGCTGTTCCCCGTACCCTCGGGGCCACCACAGCCGCGCCCGCGGCACCCGGAGCCGTACGACGCCGCTCGTCCCGTCGATGTCGGCGCGCGCCGTCCGTCCGCCCACCCGGGCCTCGACGGCGAGCCGTGCCTCCACCCGGGTCCGTTCGACGTCCACCCGCAACTCGACGACACCCGTGCCCTGTTCGACGGTGACCAGGGGCCGCACCCGGCTGATCCGCGCGGTCGACCAGCGCTCCAGCCGCACCGGCCGCCAGATGCCCGCCGTGACCAGCGTGGGCCCCCAGTCCCAGCCGAAGGAGCAGGCCATCTTGCGGATGTACTGGTACGGCTCGGCATAGGCGGCGGGCCGCTCGCCCAGCCGCTCGCGGACGGCCTCGGCCTCGGTGTGGGCGGAGGCGAAACGCACCGCCAGCGGACCCGTCGCCCCCGTGACGTCGAAGCGGTAGGAGCGGTGCATGTTCCGGACCCGGCCGAGAAGTTGCCCGTCGAGCGTGATCTCGGCCGCGGTGTCGAGGCCGTCGAAGACGAGATCGGTCTGCTCGTGCGCGGACACCTCCCGCAGCTCCCTCTCGTACGTCCACTCCCGCCGCCCGACCCAGGCCACGTCCACCTCGTTCCGCCCGAGGAACGGGTCCGGGATCACCCCGGCGGCGAGCAGGTCGGTGTGCACGCACCCCGGCACCCGGGCGGGCAGGACCTCCCCTTCGTGCCGCAGGGTCCAGCCCTCGGTGAGCGGTGTGGCCTCCAGCATGCGCACTCCCTAAACCGGTCTACACACGGGATTGGACGTACTTCGGCAGCCTTGGCGGGATTGGGACTTTACCGGTTGAGGAAAGCGCTGTCAGAGTGCCGAATCAGCCAACTCGCACGTGCTCTTCCGTCCCGAGAACGGAGTTGACGCACATGAACCGCCGTACGCACCGAAGCCCCATCCTCGCCACGGCCGCGGGAGCCGCCCTGCTGCTCGCGGGCTGCACCGGTACGGGAGGCTCGACCAAGGGCGCCGACGCCAAGGCGCCCGACGACCCGGCGAAGGTGAGCGGGACCATCACTGTCCTCACCCAGCGGACCGACCTCGTGCAGGACGGCACGATGAAGAAGTACGCCGCCGAGTTCAACAGGACGTATCCGAAGGTGAAGGTCAAGTTCCAGGCCCTCACCAACTACGAGTCCGAAGTCAAGATCCGTATGAACACGGAGAACTACGGCGACGTCCTGATGATCCCCGGGGTGATCAAGAAGAGCGACTACCCGAAGTTCTTCGCCTCGCTCGGCACCCGGGAAGAGCGTGCCCAGAAGTACCGGTTCACCGACTTCACCACCGTCGGCGGCAAGGTCTACGGCCAGAGCCCGATCGGCGTGACCCCCGGCTTCGTCTACAACAAGCGGGTCTGGAAGGAGGCCGGCGTGACCCAGTGGCCCACCACCCCCGCCGAGTTCCTCGACGACCTGAAGGCGATCAGGTCGAAGACCGGCGCGACCCCGTACTACACCAACTTCGCCGCCCAATGGCCGCTGACCTCCTGGACGTTCGTCAACGGCTCGGTGCACTGCGACACCCGGGCGACCACCAAGCTCGCCGACGGCGACCCCTGGGCCGCGGGCGCGGATCTGCGAGTCGGCGACCAGCTGCTGTACGACATCGTGCACGACGGGCTTGCCGAGAAGGACCCGACGACCACCAACTGGGAAGCCTCCAAGCCCCAGTTGGCCAAGGGGAAGATCGCCACGGAGTGGCTCGGGACCTGGGCGGTCATCCAGTTCCAGGACGCCGCGAAGAAAGCGGGCACCGACCCCGGCGACATCGGCTTCATGCCCTTCCCGGCCCAGGTCGACGGCAAGTTCTGCGCGGTCGTCGGCCCCGACTACAACCAGGCCGTCAACATCCACTCCGCGCACAAGGAGGCGGCCCGCGCCTGGATCGACTGGTTCACCGACAAGTCCGGCTACGACAAGGACAACCTGGCCATCTCCCCGCTGAAGGACGCGCCCCTGCCCACCGTCCTGAAGCCGTACGAGGACGCCGGCGTGAAGCTGATCGAACTCGACGACTCCGCGGGCGCCAAGGTCAAGCTGATCGACGACCAGTCCGAGGTCGGCATCAACAAGCCCGACTACCGCCAGGACCTGGTCGACCTCGCGCGCGGCGCGAAGAGCGGCAGCCTCGACGGCTTCCTGAACGGCCTGGCCAAGAAGTGGACCGAGGCCCAGAAGAGCGTGGGGTCGGGGTCCTGATGACGGACACCACTCAGCAGGCGGCCCACCGGGACATCACCGCCCCGGCCGGACCGGCCCCCGCCCCGGAACCCGCACCGCGCCGGGTGCGGGTCTGGCGGACGGTGACCCCCTGGCTGTTCCTGCTCGCCCCGCTCGCCCTCCTGATCACCTTCACCTACGCGCCGATCGCCAACATGGTCGCGTACAGCTTCACCGACTGGGACGGCGTCAGCCCGGAACTGCACTACACGGGCACCGGGAACTACACCGAACTCTTCACCCGCCCGGACCTCTTCGAGGTCTTCTTCGTCAGCGGCTACTACCTGGCCGCCTCCGCCGTCCAGATCGTCGCCGCCCTCTACTTCGCGACCGTCCTGAGCTTCGACGTCCGCTTCCGGAACTTCTTCAAGGGCGTGCTCTTCTTCCCGTACCTGATCAACGGGGTGGCGATCGGCTTCGTCTTCCTCTACTTCTTCCAGGACGGCGGCACCCTGGACTCGGCGCTGAGCCTGTTCGGCGTGCACACCCACCACGCCTGGCTGGGCACGCCCGTCTCGGCGAACCTCTCCCTCGCGGGCGTCTCCGTCTGGCGCTACCTCGGCCTGAACTTCGTCCTCTTCCTCGGCGCGATCCAGTCCATTCCGGGGGAGCTGTACGAGGCGGCCGAGCTGGACGGCGCGAACCGCTGGCAGCAGTTCCGCCACATCATCGCGCCCGGCATCAAGCCGGTGGTGACCCTGACCGTGATCCTCTCGGTCTCCGGCTCGCTGTCCGCCTTCGACATCCCGTACATCATGACCGGCGGCGCGACCGGCACCGAGACCTTCGTGATCCAGACCGTGAAGCTGGCCTTCCAGTTCAACAAGACCGGGCTCGCCTCGGCGGCCGCGGTCGTCCTGCTGCTGATCGTGCTGGCGGTGACCTGGCTGCAACGGCGGCTCGTACCCGACTCCGCCGACAACAGGATGGACCTCGTATGACACGCCGTATCGTCGCCCGCACCCTGGTGTACCTGTCGCTGATCACCGCGACGGTCGTCGTCCTGCTCCCACTGGGCGCCGTCCTCCTGACGTCCCTGAAGACCCCGGACGAGATGGCGAACGACAGCGGCGCCCTCACCGCACCCCACGACCTGCTCAACGTCCACAACTACGTGACCGCGTTCCAGGACGGCCGGATGCTCCAGGCCTTCGGCAACACGGCCTTCATCCTGCTCTTCGCCATCGGCGGCACCGTCCTGATCGGCTCGATGACGGCCTACGCCATCGACCGCTTCACCTTCCGCTTCAAGAAGCTGGTGGTGACGCTGTTCCTGCTGGCCGCGCTGGTCCCCGGCGTGACCACCCAGGTGGCCACCTTCCAGATCGTCAACAGCTTCGGCCTCTTCGACACCCGCTGGGCCCCGATCCTGCTCTACATGGGCACGGACATCGTGTCGATCTACATCTTCCTCCAGTTCGTCAGGTCGATCCCGATCTCCCTCGACGAGTCCGCCCGTCTGGACGGCGCCAACGCCTTCACGATCTACCGCAAGATCATTTTCCCGCTGCTGAAACCCGCGACGGCGACCGTGGTGATCGTGAAGGGGATCACCGTCTACAACGACTTCTACATCCCCTTCCTCTACATGCCGTCCCAGGATCTTGGCGTGATCTCGACGTCCCTGTTCCGCTTCCGCGGCCCCTTCGGCGCCCACTGGGAGACGATCTCGGCCGGAGCGGTACTGGTGATCCTGCCGACCCTGATCGCCTTCCTGGCCTTGCAGCGCTTCATCTACAACGGCTTCATGAGAGGCGCGACGCGCTGACGCGCCCTGAAGGGGCGCGGGGCTGTATCGATATGCGGCTCCGCCGCGTGGGCGCGAGCAACCACGACCAACCCGCGGCCGCCGCACAACAGAACTCCGACGACGCCTAGGCCCCCGCCGCAGCCAGCGCGGCGACAAGCACCGGAGTCACCAGCTCGACCTGCCACGCCCGCGCCCCGTACCCGGACAGCGCGGCACCGACGGACTCCTCGTCCACACTCTTCGGCGGCTCCCAGCAGAGCCGCCGCACCGTGTCCGGGGTGATCAGGTTCTCCTGGGGCATGCTGAGCCGCTCGGCCAGCGAGGACACCCCCGCCCGAGCCGCCGAGAGCCGCGCCGCCGCGGTCGGGTCCTTGTCCGCCCAGGCCCGAGGCGGCGGTGGTCCCGCGACCGCCTGACCCGGCTGCGGCAGCTGCGCCTCGGAGAGCGCCTTGGCGCGATCCACCGCGGTCTGCCACTGCTCCAGCTGCCGCCGCCCCATCCGGTGCCCGAAACCGTTCAGTCCGGCCAGGACGTGCACATTGGCGGGCAGGGAGAGCGCCGCCTCCACGATGGCGGAGTCACTGAGCACCTTGCCCGGTGACACGTCCCGCCGCTGGGCGATCCGGTCCCGTGTCTCCCACAGCTCGCGCACGACGGCGAGCTGACGCCGGCGGCGCACCTTGTGCATGCCGGACGTACGGCGCCAGGGGTCCTTGCGCGGCTCGGCGGGCGGCGCCGACGCGATCGCGTCGAACTCCTGCCGGGCCCACTCCAGCTTGCCCTGCCGGTCCAGCTCCTTCTCCAGCGCGTCGCGCAGGTCGACGAGCAGCTCGACGTCCAGCGCGGCATACCTCAGCCACGGCTCGGGCAGCGGCCGGGTCGACCAGTCGACGGCGGAGTGGCCCTTCTCCAGTACGAAGCCCAGGACGCCCTCGACCATCGCGCCGAGGCCGACCCGCGGGAACCCGGCGAGCCGGCCGGCCAGCTCGGTGTCGAACAGGCGGCTGGGGATCATGCCTATCTCACGCAGGCAGGGCAGGTCCTGGGTGGCCGCGTGCAGCACCCACTCGGTGCCGGACAGCGCCTCGCCGAGTCTCGACAGGTCGGGGCAGGCGACGGGGTCGATCAGCGCGGTCCCGGCCCCCTCGCGGCGCAGCTGCACCAGGTAGGCGCGCTGTCCGTAGCGGTAGCCGGAGGCGCGCTCGGCGTCGACGGCGACGGGGCCGGTGCCCGCGGCGAAGGCGGCGACCGCCTCGGCCAGCGCGGCCTCGTCGGCGATCACCGGGGGAATGCCCTCGCGGGGCTCGAGCAAGGGGACCGGCGCCGCCGTCTCAGAAGATCCGCCGTCGTCCGGAGGGGTCCCTCCGGTGGTGCGCAGTGGCATGTCTGCTGCGGTCTCTTGGGCGTCGGTCACATGTCAAGGGTATCTGTGTGTGGACAGCGCCCGTCGACGGAACGTTCCGTCGACGGGCGTCGGAGGGTCGTAAACCAGTCAGGAATCGGTCAGGCGGGTGAAATGCCTGGTTCACATGGACGAACCGTTATGAGGTCAGTGGATGACGGTCAGTGGGTGAGGTTCAGTGCGTGAGGGTCAGTGGATGATCCCGGTACGCAGGGCCACCGCCACCATTCCGGCCCGGTCGCCCGTGCCGAGCTTGCGGGCGATGCGGGCGAGGTGGCTCTTGACGGTGAGGGCGGACAGGCCCATCGAGACGCCGATCGCCTTGTTGGACTGGCCCTCGGCGACCAGGCGCAGCACCTCGACCTCGCGGCCGGACAGCTCGCGGTAGCCGCCCGGGTGGCTCGGGGCGCCCGGGGGACGGCGGTGCATTCGGGCGGCGGCGCCGATGGGGGTGGAGCCCGGTCGGGAGGGGAGCCCGATGTTGGTGCGGGTGCCGGTGACGACGTAGCCCTTGACCCCGCCGGCCAGGGCGTTGCGTACGGCGCCGATGTCGTCGGCGGCGGACAGCGCCAGGCCGTTGGGCCAGCCCGCGGCGCGGGTCTCGGACAGCAGGGTCAGGCCGGAGCCGTCGGGAAGGTGGACGTCGGCGACGCAGATGTCGCGGGGGTTGCCGATGCGGGGACGAGCCTCCGCGACGGACGAGGCCTCGATGACATCGCGCACACCGAGCGCCCACAGGTGGCGGGTGACGGTGGAGCGGACGCGCGGGTCGGCCACGACCACCATGGCGGTCGGCTTGTTCGGGCGGTAGGCGACCAGGCTTGCGGGCTGCTCGAGGAGAACGGACACCAGGCCTCCTGGGGTGGGGGGAAGGGGCCGGCTCGTGGGGATGAAGCCGGGACGAACCGTGATTTCAAGGTCACAGTCGTCTTCGGCACCAAACCCGTCCGCCTTTAGGGAATGATCACGATCCAGTGAGTAACAATCCGTGCAATTCGGACACGCGGTCGATCATCCGAAGACCGAGTGGGTTCGAGCGGGTGCGATTCGGGTTCCGAAAGTGGCCGTATCGACAAAGAGATGGTCAACGAAGGGTGAGTCGCGTGCCTGCCGGGCAGACAGCAACGCCCCGCCGGCGGTGCCGACGGGGCGGAGGACCTGCGGGGGTCAGCGGGGCTGCGGCCCCCTGCGCTGCGGCAGGGTCACCACGGACGCGTCACCGGGGGCGGCCGGCGGCAGGCCCGCGACCTGGGCCAGCAGATCGCACCAGGAGGCCAGATGGGCGGCGGTGTCCGGGACCCCGCCCAGGCCCTCGCGGGGCGTCCAGGAGGCGCGGATCTCGATCTGCGAGGCCGCGGGCCGCTCGGACAGCCCGCCGAAGTAGTGCGAACTCGCCCGCGTGACGGTGCCGCTCGGGTCGCCGTACACGAGCCCGCGCGCCTGGAGGGCGCCGGTCAGCCACGACCAGCACACCTCGGGCAGCAGCGGATCGGCCGCCATCTCCGGCTCCAGCTCGGCCCGCACCAGCGTCACCAGCCGGAAGGTGCCCCGCCAGGCGTCGTGCCCGGCCGGGTCGTGCAGCAGCACCAGACGGCCGTCGGCGAGGTCCTGGTCGCCGTCGACGACCGCGGCCTCCACGGCGTACGCGAAGGGGGCGAGCCGCTGCGGGGCGGGCGTCGGCTCCACCTCGATCTGCGGCCGCAGCCGGGCGGACCGCAGCGCCTCGACCGCGGCCCGGAAGGCCGGCGGAGCCGTACTGCCCGTATGCCCCTCGGCCTCCTCCGTCTCTTTCGCGTCGTCCATTCCGCCAGCGCCGTCCGACAGTCGTCCCTGAGCCGCAGCCATGCGGGGAAGAGTAAGGGGAACGAGGGCATCGTGCGGGGCAGACACCCCGCACCGGCGGTCGCCGGACCCAGGCAGAGGCCCCGGCACCGCCGTGCGAGACTTTCCCCGTGAGTGCCAACGACACCGCCCACGGGACTTCCACGGGCCAGCAGCCGACGCGGCCGTCCGCGACGTACGACTCCGCCTTCCTCAAGGCGTGCAGGCGCGAGCCCGTGCCGCACACGCCCGTGTGGTTCATGCGGCAGGCCGGGCGCTCCCTGCCGGAGTACCACAAGGTGCGTGAGGGCATCGGGATGCTGGAGTCCTGCACGCGACCCGAGCTGGTCGCGGAGATCACGCTCCAGCCGGTGCGCCGGCACGGCGTGGACGCGGCGATCTACTTCAGCGACATCGTCGTACCGCTGAAGGCCATCGGTGTCGACCTCGACATCAAGCCCGGCGTCGGCCCGGTCGTCGAGCAGCCGATCCGTACCCGTGCCGACCTCGCCCAGCTGCGCGACCTCACCCCCGAGGACGTCTCCTACGTCACCGAGGCGGTCGGCCTGCTCACCCGCGAGCTCGGCAGCACCCCGCTGATCGGCTTCGCCGGCGCGCCGTTCACCCTCGCCAGCTATCTCGTCGAGGGCGGCCCGTCCCGTACGTTCGAGAACGCCAAGGCGATGATGTACGGCGACCCGGAGCTCTGGGCCGACCTGCTGGACCGCCTCGCGGACATCACCACCGCGTTCCTGAAGGTGCAGATCGAGGCCGGCGCCTCCGCGGTGCAGCTGTTCGACTCCTGGGCCGGAGCGCTGGCCCCGGCCGACTACCGCCACTCGGCGATGCCCGCCTCGGCGAAGGTCTTCGAGGCTGTCGCCGGGTACGGCGTCCCGCGCATCCACTTCGGCGTCGGCACCGGCGAGCTGCTGAAGCTCATGGGTGAGGCCGGCGCGGACGTCGTCGGCGTCGACTGGCGCGTCCCGCTGGACGAGGCCGCCCGCCGGGTCGGCCCCGGCAAGGCGCTCCAGGGCAACTTCGACCCGGCCGTCCTGTTCGCCGGCCCCGAGGCCGTCGAGGCCAAGGCCCGCGAGGTCCTCGAGACGGCCGCGGAGCTGGAGGGCCACGTCTTCAACCTCGGCCACGGAGTCATGCCGTCCACCGACCCGGACGCGCTGACCCGGCTCGCGGAGTACGTGCACACGCGGACCGCCCGCTGACCTACCAGGTCTGCCAGGCCTGCCGGGGCCGGGCCCGCCTGCCGAACAGCAGGCCGCGCGGCTCCGGCGGGGGCGGGGTGCCGGGCTTGAGCGGCCAGGCGAGCAGCATGCCCGCGAGGAAACCGACGACGTGCGCCGAGTAGGCCACCGTGCCGACGCCGGACACGCCGTGCCCGGAGGAGTACACCGCCTGGAGCCCGAACCAGAAGCCCAGCACCAGCCAGGCGGGCAGCCGCAGCGGCAGGAAGATCAGGAACGGCACCAGCACCCACACCCTGGCCCTCGGGTAGAGCACCAGATAGGCGCCCAGGACCCCGGCGATCGCCCCGGACGCGCCGATCAGCGGGTCGCCGCTGTCGGCGTTGAGCAGCGCGAAACCGTATCCGGCCGCGTAGCCGCAGACGACGTAGAAGAGGAAGTACCGGACGTGGCCCATCCGGTCCTCGACGTTGTTGCCGAAGATCAGCAGGAACAGCATGTTGCCCAGCAGGTGCAGCCAGCTGCCGTGCAGGAACATCGCGGTGAACACCGACAGCGGCGGTGACTTGTCGTAGCGTGGCGCCCCCACCACACAGCCCGGCCCGTGCGGGCCCACCCCCACGCCCCCGGTCGGGACCATCCTCGGCAGCTGATGGTGGATCAGCTCCCTGGGGACGGCCGCGTAGTGGTCCATGAAGGCCTGGAGGTGGCACAGCTGGGCCAGATCGCTGCCCCCGGCCACGGATCCGGCTATGCCGGGCGTGGTCAGGAACACGAGGACGTTAGCGGCGATGAGCGCGTATGTCACCCAGGGGGTACGGCGCACCGGGTTCACGTCATGCACGGGGATGACCACACGAAATTACTGCCCGGGATGCGGCGGACGAATCGGTGAACGCCGCCGCGGAGGTGTGCGTATCTCTCCTCAACCGACGTGAGGATCAGGCGATGAACGACCGAATCACCCCTCCGATGCACGCCACACCCGACGGCGAGGCGGAGATCTCCCTCGTGGTGCGGCTCCCCTGGGAGGACGTCGCACGGCTCGGCCAGGAGGCGGGGCGGCTGGCCTCGCAGATGCAGCGGCCGGTGACGCTGGACGAGGCGGTGAGCCACCGGCTGCGGTCCACGAGGGCGTCCGCGGCCCATGCCAAGCCCGCGGGGGAGCAGCCCGCGGCCACGACGTCCAGCACCTCGGTGACCTCACTCCCGAGGATCAGCGGCACCGCCTGAGAGCCCGTGTCGCACAGCCGCTAACCGGCACTCGCACGCACCTTCGCCGCCGCCTTTCTCGCCGCCACCAGTACCGGGTCCCACACCGGTGAGAACGGCGGGGCGTAGCCCAGGTCCAGGGCCGTCATCTGCTCGGCCGTCATGCCCGCGGTGAGGGCCACCGCGGCGATGTCGACCCGCTTGCCCGCGCCCTCCCGGCCGACGATCTGCACGCCGAGCAGCCGTCCCGTGCGGTGCTCGGCGATCATCTTCACCGTCATGGGGGAGGCGCCGGGGTAGTAGCCCGCGCGGCTGGTCGACTCGATGGTCACCGTCTCGAACCTGAGGCCGACCCGGCGGGCGTCCTTCTCGCGCAGGCCGGTGCGGGCGATCTCCAGATCGCAGACCTTGCTGACGGCCGTGCCGACCACGCCCGGGAAGGTGGCGTAACCGCCGCCGGCGTTGGTGCCGATGACCTGGCCGTGCTTGTTGGCGTGGGTGCCGAGCGGGACGTACTGCTCCCGGCCGGAGACCAGGTTCAGCACCTCGACGCAGTCACCGCCGGCCCAGATGTTCTCGTGCCCGCGCACGCGCATGGCGAGGTCGGTGAGCAGGCCGCCCCGGGCACCGAGGGGGAGGCCCGCCGCGGCGGCGAGCGTGGTCTCCGGGCGGACGCCGATGCCCAGGACCACGATGTCGGCGGGGTATTCGGCCTCCTCCGTGACCACCGCGCGGATCCGGCCGTCCTCACCGGTGAGCAGCTTCGTCACCTCGGCGTCGTTGACCATGCTGATGCCGAGACCCTCCATGGCCTGGTGCACCAGCCGGCCCATGTCCGGGTCCAGGGTCGACATGGGCTCCGTGCCACGGTTGACGACCGTCACCTCGAAGCCGCGGTCGATCAGCGCCTCGGCCATCTCCACACCGATGTAACCGGCACCCACGACCACCGCACGGCGGCCACGCGTGCGTTCCAGCGTGTCGAGGAGGGCCTGACCGTCGTCCAGGGTCTGCACGCCGTGCACACCCGGAGCGTCCACGCCCGGCATGTCCGGGCGGACCGGGCGGGCTCCCGTGGCGACGACGAGCTTGTCGTACGACGTCCAGGACTCGGCGCCGGAATCGACGCCACGCGCGCGTACCCGCTGCCCGGCCACGTCGATCTCCATGACCTCGGTGCGCATGCGCAGGTCGATCCCCCGCGCGCGGTGCTCCTCGGGAGTGCGCGCGATCAGCCGGTCGCGTTCGGGCACGGCACCGCCCACCCAGTACGGGATCCCGCACGCCGAGAAGGAGGTGAAGTGGCCGCGCTCGAAGGCCACGATCTCCAGTTCCTCCGGGCCCCGCATCCGGCGTGCCTGCGACGCCGCGGACATCCCCGCGGCGTCGCCGCCGATCACGACCAGTCGTTCCGTCCCGTCCCGCCCACCGTTCATGCTCATGCGAACACGCTACGGGCACGCCGGATTTCGGGCCCGCTCAGCCCTTGTCGTCCGGCTCGGCCGCGGGCTGCGGTGCCGCGGGCCGGGGCACCGGACGGGCCGTCGGCAGCGGCCCCGGTGCGGCCGGCGCCGGTGCGGCGGCGGCGCGCGGCAGCCGGGGGCGTACGACCCGCAGCCACAGCAGCGCCAGCAGCGCGGCCAGGGCCGCGAACGGCAGCACCGCGCCGAGCGTCAGGGCGATCCAGCGCAGCATCGTGACGAACGCGTGCCAGCCGCCCGCCAGGGCGTCCGTGAAACCGGGGGAGTCGTCCCCGGCCGCCTTCCGTGCCGGCGTCCGCGACAGCGACAGGGTGATGGTGGCCAGGCTCGTGCGGTCCTTCAGGGACGCCTGCTGGGCGAGCAGCGCCTCCAGGTCCGACTCGCGGCTGCTCAACTCCCCTTCCAGGGTGACCACGTCGCTGAGCTTGCCGGCCCGGTTCATCAGCTCCCGGATCCGGGCCACGCTGGCCCGCTGCGACGTGATGCGGCTGCCCACGTCCACCACCTGGTCGGTGACGTCCCGCGCCTTGGCCGTGCGGTGGATCAGCCTGCCCGAGCCCTCCAGGTCCGTGAGGACCGCGTCGTACTTCTCCGTGGGCACACGCAGCACGACCCGGGTGCGCTCGTGACCCGCGGAGTCCCGGCTGGTGGTTTCGTCGCCGACGTAGCCGCCCGCGTTCTCGGCGGTGGCACGGGCCTCGTCCAGCGCCTTGGCCACGTCCTTGACCTGCACGGTGAGGGAGGCGGTGCGGATGATGCTGCTCGCGGTGAGCCTGGGGGCCTTGGCGGGGGCGTCGGCGCCGCGTGCCTTGCTCCCGGACGCGCCGCCCCGGGCGACGCTGCCGCTGTCGGCCTTGCTGTCGGCGGAGCCGCCGCCGGAGTCGTCCGCGCCGCTGCATCCGGCGAGGGCGAGGGACGCGGCGAGCAGGACGGCGGCCAGGGCCTGAACGGGCCGTGGCAGTGATCGTGATGTGCGCATCTGGCGGTACCCCCGAGGGTTCGTGACGACTGACGTTCCTTCGACGCCCGGACGGCGCGGCGCGTTGGGGGGTGGACGGTTCCGATGAGGTCACGGTCACATCGCACTGGGGCCACAAGGCCCTGGCGCCGCTGTCGGTGACGTCTGAGAGGCTGGAGCCATGAGTGGATCACGTACGGGCGCGGGTCACGTCGTCGTCATCGGAGCGGGCATCGCCGGGCTGGCCGCCGCGCACCGGCTGCTCGGGCGCGGGGCCCGGGTGACCGTGCTGGAGGCCTCCGACCGGGTCGGCGGCAAGCTGTTGCCCGGCGAGATCGCGGGCGTGCGCGTCGACCTGGGCGCCGAGTCGATGCTCGCGCGCCGCCCCGAGGCGGTGGCCCTCGCGCGCGAGGCCGGCCTGGCCGACCGCCTCCAGCCGCCGGCCACCGCGACGGCCTCGATCTGGACCCGAGGCGCCCTGCGCCCCATGCCCAAGGGCCACGTCATGGGCGTCCCCGGCACCGCCGCAGCCCTGACCGGCGTCCTGTCCGACGAGGGCCTCGCCCGCATCGAAC
This sequence comes from Streptomyces sp. NPDC046915, assembly GCF_040644935.1. NCBI lineage: Bacteria > Bacillati > Actinomycetota > Actinomycetes > Kitasatosporales > Streptomycetaceae > Streptomyces > Streptomyces sp. NPDC046915. The sequence continues at coordinate 319,338 of NZ_JBEYXB010000004.1, forward strand.
GCGACGCCGACCTGCCCCGCACGGAGGTCGGCGAGGACGTGGCGGTGGGGGAGTACGTGGCGGCGCGGCTGGGCCGCGAGGTCGTCGACCGCCTGGTCGAGCCGCTCCTGGGCGGGGTGTACGCGGGCGACGCGTACCGCATCTCGCTGCGCTCGGCCGTCCCCCAGCTCTTCCAGGCCGCCCGCACCCACACCTCCCTGACGGAGGCCGTCCGCGAGATCCAGGCGAAGGCCGCCGCCAGCCGGCAGACGGGCCCGGTGTTCATGGGCATCGAGGGCGGCGTGGGCCAACTGCCGCTCGCGGTCGCGGAGTCGGTGCGCCGGCGGGGCGGTGAGATCGTCACGGGGGCCCCGGTGGGCGAACTGCGCCGGGAACCCGGCGGCGGCTGGCGGGTGGCCGCCGGTGACCGCGTGCTGCGCGCCGACGCCGTGGTCGTCGCCGTCCCCGCCCCGGCCGCCGCCGGTCTGCTGGCCGCCGAGTCGCCGGAGGCCGCCGCCGAGCTGCGGACCGTCGAGTACGCCTCCATGGCCCTGGTCACCCTCGCCTACCGGCGCGCCGAGGCCGCCCTGCCCGACGGCAGCGGCTTCCTCGTCCCGCCCGTCGACGGGCGCACCATCAAGGCCTCCACGTTCGCCTCCCGCAAGTGGGGCTGGATCGCCGACGAGGACCCCGACGTGATCGTGGTGCGCACCTCCGTCGGGCGGTACGCCGAGACGGAGATCCTCGGGCGCGACGACGCCGGCCTGGTCGAGGTCTCCCGGCACGACCTGCGCGAGGCCACCGGCCTGGACGCCGCTCCCCTCGAGACCCGCGTCACCCGCTGGACCGACGGCCTGCCCCAGTACCCCGTCGGCCACCACGCGCGCGTGGCCCGCATCCGCGAGCACGTCGCCAAGCTGCCGGGGCTCGCCGTGTGCGGCGCGCAGTACGACGGTGTCGGCATCCCGGCGTGCATCGCGAGCGCTTACGCGGCGGTGGATGCGATCCACGGCGACCTGCAATGAGAGGGGCAGCGCGCAGCGCTTCGGTTGAGGGTGGTGGTGGGCGACGGACGGGTGTGCAGGAGCTCACCGCCCACCCGGTGCAGAGCCTGCACGGCGGAGCGGGAGAATAGCGGCATGAGTGACGACGCCCCCACCACCGCCGCCGAGCGGATCCCGAACAAGGGCAAACTGGCCAAGGACCTCAACGAGGTCATCCGCTACACCCTGTGGTCCGTCTTCAAGCTGAAGGACGTACTGCCCGAGGACCGCGCGGGTTACGCCGACGAGGTCCAGGAGCTGTTCGACCAGCTCGCCGCGAAGGACGTGACCATCCGAGGCACGTACGACCTCTCCGGGCTGCGTGCCGACGCCGACGTCATGATCTGGTGGCACGCCGAGACCAGCGACCAGCTCCAGGAGGCGTACAACCTCTTCCGCCGCACGAAGCTGGGCCGCGCCCTCGAGCCCGTCTGGTCGAACATGGCGCTGCACCGCCCGGCCGAGTTCAACCGGTCGCACATCCCGGCGTTCCTCGCCGACGAGACGCCGCGCAACTACGTCAGCGTCTACCCGTTCGTGCGTTCCTACGACTGGTACCTGCTGCCCGACGAGGACCGCCGCCGCATGCTCGCCGACCACGGCAAGATGGCCCGCGGCTACCCGGACGTGCGCGCCAACACGGTCGCGTCGTTCTCGCTCGGCGACTACGAGTGGGTCCTGGCCTTCGAGGCCGACGAGCTGTACCGCATCGTCGACCTCATGCGCCACCTGCGCGGCTCCGAGGCCCGCATGCACGTCCGCGAGGAAGTCCCCTTCTTCACCGGACGCCGCAAGGACCTCGGCGAGCTGGTCGCGGGCCTGGCCTGATCAGAGTCGCCCGGCCTTGCCCTTCAGCTGGTCCCTCAGGGCCTGCCTGCGGGGCGTCCCGGGCTTCGACTCCGGCTTCGGCTCCGGGTGCGGCGCGCAGGACGCGTGCCGCACCGGGAGGCGGCCCTCCAGCAGGTAGGCCTGGAGGTGGGCGTTGACGCATGTGTTGGGCCCGCCCGCGATGCCGTGCGTACCGGCGTCCCGCTCGGTCACCAGCACCGAGTCCGCCAGCCGCCGCCGCATCTCCAGCGCCCCGTCGTAGGGCGCGGCGGCGTCCCGTTCGGCGGCCAGGATCAGCGTGGGCGGCAGCTCACCCGGGCCGGTCCGTACGTCGACGGGCCGCTGCCGGGGCGCCGGCCAGTAGGCGCACGGCAGGTTCATCCACACGTTCTCCCAGGTCTCGAAGGGCGCCACGCGCGCGAGCCGGGTGTTGTCGCGGTCCCACACCGCCCAGTCCGTCGGCCAGGGCGCGTCGTTGCACTCGACGGCGGTGTAGACCGCGTTGAGGTTCTCCGTCTCCGCGGCCGTCCCGGCGCTCGGCGTGGCCAGCCGGACCAGCGGCTTCGGATCACCCTTCAGATACGCCGACAGCGCCCCGGCACGGCTCGGCCAGAAGTCGTCGTAGTACCCGGCGGACAGGAACGCGCCCTGAAGCTGCCCGGGGCCGACCTTCCCGCCCGCCGGTTCGGCGGCCAGCCGCGTGCGCGCCGTCTCGTAGCTGCGGCGCACCTTCTCGGCCGTGTCGCCGAGGCCGTAGACGTCGTCGTGCCGGGCGATCCACTCCCTGAAGTCCGCCCAGCGGTCCTCGAACGCGGCCGACTGACCGAGGTTGTTGCGGTACCAGACCTGCGCGGGGTCCGGGTTCACCGGCGAGTCCAGCACCATCCGGCGCACGTGCGAGGGGAACAGCGTGGCGTACAGCGCCCCGAAGTAGGTGCCGTACGACGCACCCATGAACGTCAGCTTCTCCTCGCCCAGCGCGGCGCGCAGGACGTCCAGATCGCGGGTGTTGTTCAGGGAGTTGTAGTACCGCAGCGCGCTTCCGGCCCGCAGGGCGCAGCCGCGCGCGTACGCCCTCGCGCCGGCGATGCGCTTCTTCTTGTACGCCGTCGAGGGGCGCGTCGGCGCCTGCGCGGGCCCGGTGAGGAGCTGCCCCGGGTCCTGGCAGGACAGCGGTGCCGAACGGCCCACCCCGCGCGGGGCGTAGCCGACGAGGTCGTAGGCGGCGGCGACGCGCTTCCACTCGGGCAGCAGGCCGATCATGGGGAAGTACATGCCGGAGGCGCCCGGCCCGCCCGGGTTGAAGACGAGGGCGCCCTGGCGGGGCACCTTGCGCTTGCTGTTGCGCGGGTCCTTGTGGGTCGCCTGCGCCCGGCTGACGGTCAGCCTGATCTGCTTGCCGTCGGGGTGGGCGTAGTCCAGCGGGACGGTCACCGTGCCGCACTCCATGCCGTCCGGCGCGTCCTGGTCGGCGGAGCACTTGCCGAAGTCGATGCCGGCCGCACGCGCGCGGGCGGCGGCCACCGCGGTGCCGCGCTGCTCCGCCGTCGTGTCCGGGGCGTGGGGCGCGCCGCCCGCGGGGGCGGCGGCGAGGGTGGTCAGGAGCAAGGACCCGGCGGCCGAGTAGAGGGCGGCGGCTCTCATCGCGTATCCCTTCGGTGGGGGCGGCGGTGCACCGCCAAGACAAAAGGGATATTTCGTTCGGTTGTCGGTGAAGGCAAGCACCGCCCGGCCGGTGTCGGCCCCAATGCCCCCTATGCGCCCCCTGAGGGCCTCACTCCCGCCAGGGCTGGTCGCGGTGGGCGAAGGCGGCGCGCAGTTCCGGTTCGCCGATCGCGCGGACGCCGCGTACCGCGACGGAGGTGAGGTAGCTCCGGTCGTCGCCCGTGCCGCCCGTGCCGTCCGTCCGCCGGGCCAGCCCGCCGAGCAGCCGCTGCCCGGCCGGGGAGGCCCAGGGCGAGTACGGGTGCACTTCGACCCGTGCCATGGCCAGGCAGCTCAGGGTGAGGGTGAGGGGGAGCGCGAACCACAGGGCGACCAGGTCGCGCGGCATCTGGGTCGGCGCCGGCGTCAGCAGCGCGGCCGCACCCAGCGCGAGGACGGCCAGGGCGGCGGCCCGCACCTGGCGGACGCCGGCCGCGACGGTCGTACGCGCCCCGTCGGGCACCGCGAGCCCCGCGCGCACCAGATCGTCGGCGAGGCTGCGCACCGCGTCCGCGCCCGCCGCCGCGGACCGCACCGGCTCTATCCGGGACTGCCCCTCCGGGCCGATGGCGCCTATCACCGACCGCTCCATGTCGTCCCGGCCGCGCGGGTCGACGACGGTCGCCCAGCCGGTGTGCGCGAGCAGCAGCCGCCGCTGCCGGGCCATGGAGACCATGGTCAGATCGGCGACCCGCGCGGGCCCGCCGGACAGGAACGCCGCCTCGTACAGCGTCAGATCGTGCTCCCGGCCCGCGGTCGCGTCCTGTCTTTCGGCGGTCGCCGCGCGTACGGCGGCCAGGCACAGCCGGGTGCAGGCCGTCCCGGCGACGGCCCAGGCCAGCAGCAGCAGAAGGACCCAGAACATGACAAGTTTCTATGCCAGCGGTCTGGGAAACTCCATGCCCTGTTCACGATCCGGACGTAGTGTTCCCGGTATGTGACGTTCCGCTTGCCTCGCAGGTCAGGAGGCATTCGAGGGCAACGGACTGGAGGCGGCGGGCGGGAGCGAGTAACTCGCGGCCGGCGACGGGGTGACCGGGATCGGGGAGCCGGTGCCCGCGCTCGGCTGGGCGGCCCCCGGGGGAGTGGGGGTGCCGCTCGCGGCGAGGTCGCGGGCCAGCGCGGCGAAGTCCACGTACCCGGTGGCCTCCAGGGCCTTGATGTGGTCCAGGACGGTCGTGTTGGCGTCGTCGGCGAGGCCGCGCACCAGCGAGTTCTGCGTGCCCGCGCGTACCTGGGCGACCAGGGAGAACACCCTGCCGTGCGCGAGCCGCACGATGTTGGCGAACTGGCGGTCGAAGTCCTCGCCCCGCGCCGACTTCAGGGTGGCGAGCCACTGCTTCTGCTGGTCGGTGGGCTCGTCGGGCAGCCCGAGGTTCATCTTGGCGGCGACGTCCCGGACACGCTGGTCCAGGAAGGTGTGGCCGTCGACCAGGTGCTGTCCGGCCGTCCGCACGGCCGGGGTGGTGCCCTTCTCCTCCGCCAGCTGACCGGCGGGCAGCTCCCACAGTCCGGCCAGCCGGACCTTCGTGATGAAGTCCCGGTCCTGCGCGGACAGCGGGCCGTACAGCGTCAGGGTCGTGTCCGCGCTCAGCACGTCCGCGCCGGTCGTGCCCGGACGGTCGGTGTACGACCAGATCGGGAAGGCCAGCGCCACGAACGTCGCGGCCAGGCCCGAGATGATGATCCCGGTGCCGCTGAATATGCCTCGGCCCCTGCCGTGGCGTCGCGATCGCATGGCGCCTCCTGTTACGGCACCGCACGCCCCTGGGTCCTGGGATGCCGAATCGGCATATTACTGCGGCCCTCTCCACGCCGCTGTCCCGCATAAGGCGCTAAATGACGGCAATTCAGACGTGAACCGGGTAACACCGCGGCCGTCACCCCCGCCGCAGCAGCACCCTCCGCGCCGCGCGGGCGGCCCGTACCACCGGCCGGCTCGACCGCGGCACCGGCCCCGACCGTTCCAGCCACCACTCCCGCAGCTCCCGCCGCGCCCCGGCGTCCTCGCACCGCCCCGTGAACAGCAGGTGCCCCGCGAAGTCCAGGGCGTCCTGCCGGTAGCCTCCGGCCATCGGCTGCCCCTGGGCATAGTCGAGGAACGCGGCCCGGTACCCCTCCCCGAGGATCTCCGGCAGCTCGGGCGCCACCTTCGCCACCACATCGGCCCGCTTCGCCGCGAGCGCCCGGGCCTGCACCCGCATCCGTGCCCGGTCGAAGCCCTCCGGCACCGGTGTCCCGGCGACCAGCGCGGACAGCATCGCGGCCTGCGCGAGCCCGAGGCGCTGGCGGACGGCGTCGGTGGGCGCCGGCCGCGGTGCCGTGGCCGCCTCGCGTGCCGCTGGCGAGGCGGCGTCCCTTGTCGCCCGCCCCTTCGCCACGGCTCCCCGGATGGCCCGCAACTCCCGCTCCAGCTCGGCCGGTTCGGGAAAGTTCTCGTCCCGCTCCAGCAGCACTCCCGGCGGGTCCACGCGGGCGGCGAGGCCGGTCAGGATGTCGAGGACCGGCCGCGGCACGGCGTGGGCGTGGCTGTCGTGCCACACGCCGTCCCGCTCGAAGCCGCCCGCGACGTGCACGTACGCGATGGCCTCCAGGGGCAGCCCGGCCAGCGCCTCGGCCGGGTCCTCGGCCCGGTTGACGTGGTTGGTGTGCAGGTTCGCCACGTCGATCAGCAGCCGCACCCCGGTCCGGTCGGCCAGCTCGTACAGGAACTGCCCCTCGGTCAGCTCCTCGCCGGGCCAGGCGATCAGCGCGGCGATGTTCTCCACGGCGAGCGGCACCGGCAGCGCGTCCTGGGCGATGCGTACGTTCTCGCACAGCACGTCGAGGGCGTCCCGGGTGCGCGGCACAGGCAGCAGATGGCCCGCCTCCAGGCGCGGGGAGGCGGTCAGCGGCCCGCCGGCCCGTACGAACGCGATGTGCTCGGTGACCAGCGGCGAGCCCAGCGCCGCCGCCCGCTCCGCGAGAGCGGTCAGCCGTCCCTCGTCGGGCCGGTCGGCACCGCCGAGGCCGAGCGAGACCCCGTGCGGGACGACGGTCACCCCGCGCTCGCGCAGCCGCCGCAGCGACTCGGGGAGGTGCCCGGGGCAGACGTTCTCCGCCACCACCTCGACCCAGTCGATGCCGGGCATGCGCTCCACGGCGTCCGCGATCTCCGGCCGCCAGCCGATCCCCGTCCCCAGTCGTTGCATCGCCGCCCCCTCTCACCCGTGTTCCGGCGTGACGGGGGTATGGCCCCGACGGCGGGCGGCGAATCCGGCGGCCCGCACCTTCAGAGCAACATTTGAGGTTGGCGCCCGGCGCCCGTGGCCGGCGGGCTCCTCGGCCGCGCACCGGCCGTCGTCAACCCCGCACGGGCCACCGCTCCGGTGCGCGCCCCAGCAGTCGCAGCGTCTCCTCCAGTGTTCCGGCGCCCGTCGGCACCTCCAGCGCGGGGGCGAAGGCGAATCCCGGGCCGCGCCGGTCGGGGGCGGCCGGGACCCGGCGGGCCACGGCGAGCGCCGCGCCGAGTGCGTCGTCCGGGAGCTTCACGTCCACGCCGAGCGTGGCGGCCACGTCCCAGGCGTGCACCACGTAGTCGACGAGGTGGAAGCCGACCGCCGTCCGGCCCGGAAAGCTCCGCCCCAGCTCCGGCAGCGCGAACTCCCGCTCCAGTACGCCCTCTTCGGCGAAGGCGGCGAGTACGGCCGCGGCGGCCGTCCGGTGCGCTTGCGCCGGTTCGCGCAGGTCCTCCGACTCCTGCCAGTGGGCCGCCGCCGACCCGGCCCCCCGCGCGGCCGCCGCGAACCCGTGGTGCTGCGCGGCCATGTGCGCCACGAGCCGCCGCAGCGTCCACCCCGCGCACGGGGTGTCCCGCTCCCAGTCCTTGTCCTGCGCCAGTTCCACCAGCCGCACCGCCTCGTACACGGCGATGCGGTCGAGCTCGACGATGTCGGTTCCGGTGACAGTCATGGGCCGAGACTAAAACTGTGCGAACGGTCGTGCTAGTTGTTTATCCGTCACGGCACTCCGCAACCGCCCCGCGATGCCCACCCTGGCCCTGCGGTAGGCGGTCTCCTCGTCGTGCAGCACGGAGAAGGCGTTCGCGGTCTCCATCAACGCGACCAGCTCGAAGGCGAGTTGGGGCACATCCGTGTCGGCCCGCAGTTCACCGGCGGTACGGGCCTCGTCGACCGTGCGCTCCACCGCGGCCGTCCACCAGCGCTGGGCGCGCACCATCGCGTCGTGGACCGGCCCGGACCGGGCGTCGAACTCGGCGATGACACCGTAGAAGAAACAGCCCCCGGGAAAGACCCGCCCCCGCGAGTACTCCAGCCACAGCTCGCACAGCCGCCACACCCGTGCGACCCCCGCCGGGACCTCGGCGGCGGGTGCCGTCACCTCTTCCGTGAAGATCCGGCCGGCCTCGCGCACCGTGGCCAGTTGCAGCTCCTCCTTCGACCCGAAGAGCGCGAACACCCCGCTCTTGCTGAGCCCCAGCTCCGTGGCCAGCCGCCCGACGGACAGTGCCTCCAGCCCCTCCACGGAGGCGATGTCGACGGTGCGGCGCAGCACCAACTGCCGGGTGCGGTTGCCGCGTTCGACCCGGCCGTCGGGTCTGGTCATCGCAGGGCGGGGTGGTCGGCGACCACCGTGCACGAGCCGGGAGCGATCTCCGTGAAGCCGGCGTCCCGCACCAACGGCAGTCCCGAGCCGGTCAGTTCGGCCCACCGGGCCGGGTCGGCGGTGCGCACGGCCAGCGGGAAGCCCGCCTCGCGCCAGTCGGTGCGCTCCTCGTCGGACAGCTCCCACCAGGCGAGCTGGGCGCCGTGACCGGCCTGGGCCATCGCCTTGCCCGCCGACATCGTCACGTCCGGGTTCAGCCACAGCACGGGCGCCGTGGGATCGGCGTCGACGGGCGGCTCCGGGTCGTCCAGCTCCGTGCCCGACACCTGGAGCTTGGCCAGGTCCTTGGGCCAGCCGTCCAGCGGGACCGGCGGGAAGACCCGCACCTGGGCCGACTTGCCCGTGACGGTGATGCCGGGCAGCGCCTCCGCCCGTCGCCACTCGGCCCCCCGCGCCCGCCTGACCACCTTCCGGATCCGGGCGTCCTCCCAGTCCCGCACGGCCGGCGCCCACTCGCCGTCCGCCACCGACCGCTCGTCGCCGAGCAGCGTGAGCACGGCACGGGCGGCGGTCTCCAGCGCGTCGGTGCGGGCCGGCGGCGCCGCCTTCTCGATCCGCGCGACGAGGGGCAGTACGAACTGCGGAGCCTCGTCGCGAGGGGATTGCTCGGCACGGAAGGGACTGTCGCCGGGAACGGTGGGATCACTGGTCACGTCCTCCAGTCTGCCAGGCGGAAGATCTGTTCCACCGGGCGTGTACGGATCCACTGGGCGTGTACGGACGCGGGGAGTCAGGAGCGAGGATGTCCACTCATGACGGGTGAGTTGAAGCTGGAGCGGGTGGGCCGCCGCTACGGCCTGCGCGGTCCCTGGGTGCTGAGGAACGTCCGTCTGACCGTCGCCCCCGGATCACTCACCCGCGTCGAAGGCGCCAACGGCACCGGCAAGTCCACGCTGCTGCGCCTGCTCGCCGGGATCGACGCCCCCACCGAGGGCCGCGTCACCGGCCGCCCCCGCACCGCCTACGTCCCGGAGAGATTCCCGTCGGCCCTGCCCTTCACCGCCGCCGGCTACCTGACCCATCTGGGCACCATCCACGGCCTCTCCCGCCGGACGGCACCGCGCGCGGCGGCCGAGTGGCTGGACCGCTTCGGCGCGGCGGCGTACGCCGGGACACCGATGGACCGGCTGTCCAAGGGCAGCAGCCAGAAGGTGGCGGTCGCGCAGGCGCTGCTCGCCGAGCCGGAGCTGCTCGTGCTCGACGAGGCCTGGACGGGACTGGACACGGCGGCGCGGGCGGAGCTGGAGCGGGCGGTGGCCGAACGCGTCGCCGCCGGGGGCGCCGTCGTGTTCGTCGACCACGACCCGCGCCGCCTGCCGGGCGCGGCCGACGCGACGTACGCGGTCGTCGACGGCGCCCTCGAACCCCGTACGGAACAGGCGACTTCACCGACCGGGCCGCACACGCTCCTCACCGTGCAGGGCCCGCCCGGCGGCCGTCTGCCCGACGAGGCGGCCCGGGTGGTCGGCACGGCCGAGGAGGAGCCGCCCGGCACCCACCGGCTCCGCGTCCCCGCGTCCCATTCGGACGTCGTCCTGCGCGCCCTGCTGACGGCCCGCCCGCCCTGGCACGTGGTGAGCGTGCGCCCCGGCCACGACGACCCCGACCCCGAAGGCCGCCCATGACCGCCCTGCTGCGCTACCAGGCCGCCCTGCTGCTGCGCTCCCAGCGCTGGCTGCCGCCGTTCATCCTGTACGCGGCCTTCCTGGCCATCGGTGTGCAGAGCGGGCAGCCGGTGCTCGACTCGCTCGGCTACGCCGCGGCCGCCCTGCTCCCGGTCGCCGCCTGGCTGGTGCGGATCTGCGTCACCAACGAGCCGCCCGCGGCCCGTACCTGCGTCGCCGCGGCGGCCGGTCCCGCCAGGGCGCATCTCGCCTGCCTGCTGGTGGCCCTGTCCGCCTCGGCGGCGCTCGGCACGGCGACCACCCTCGTCGTGACCTGGATCAGCGATCCCGCGAGCGCCGGGCACCGGGTCCACGTCCCCCGCCTCGACGCGGGTGCCGCGGGCGTCCTGGCCGTGCTGGCCTGTGCCCTGCTGGGCACGGCCGTCGGCGCCCTCACCAACTGGCCGCTGCTGCGCTCGCCAGGCCGTGCGGTGCCCACGATGCTGCTGGCCGCGCTGCTGGTGCTGGTCGTGGCCGGCTCCCCGGCGCAGGCGGCGGTGCGCGGCCTGGTCACCGGCTCGCAGTCCGGCCACGTCCCCGTCCCGCTGCTCCCCCTGGCCGGGGCGGCCCTGCTCGCCGCCGCCTCCTCGGCCCTGGCCTGCGCCCTCACCGCCCGCCGGTCACCCTGAGCAGGCGGTGCGCTGCGCCTCCTGCCACTCGCAGCGCGGGCAGAGCGTGATGCCCTTGTACGACTCCGGGTACTCCGTCGGCTCCCGGCACAGCACGCACTCCGCGTACGGCGGCCCGTCGGCCCTGGGCGGCTTGGTCGCGTCGGCGATGGTGCAGTAGTCCGTCCCGCTGTCGCTGGTGTCGCTCATGTCTCCAGCGTAAGCGGCTCACCGCCGGGTGCCCGTGGCTCCGATCAGCTCCGAGACCTTCACGAACCGGTAGCCCCGCTTGCGCAGTTCCGGCACGACCGTGCGCACGGCCCGCTCGGTCGTCGGGGCCGCGCTGCGCGTGCAGTGCATGACCACGACCGACCCCGGCTTCACCCCCTCCAGCACCTGCCGGGCCACCGCGTCCGCGTCCGTGGCGAACGCGTCGCCGCTCACCACGTCCCACTGCACCGCGGTGACACGGAGGCCGCTCAGCGCGCGCAGTGCCTTCTGGTCGTAGCAGCCGCCGGGGAAGCGGAAGTACGGCATCGGGTGCGGTACACCCGCCTTGCGGAGGGCGGTGTACGCCCGCTCCACGTCCGAGCGCATCCGGTCCGCGGAGACGGTCGGCAGCCCGTAGCAGTCGCCGGTGAAGGCGTAGTGGCTGTAGGAGTGGTTGGCCACCTCGAACTGCGGGTCGTGGCCCAGGGAACGGGCCTCGGCCGGGTACTCGTCCGCCCACCGGCCGGTCATGAAGACGGTGGCCGGCACCTTCAGCGCACGCAGCGTGGCGATCAGCGCGGGGTTGTCGAAGTGCTCGCCCGCCGCCGCGCGCGGCCCCTGGTCGGCGGTCATGTCGGCGTCGAAGGTCAGCGCGACCGTCTTGCCCCGCGTCCGCGGCCCGTGCTCGAACACCGGGGTCAGACCGCCCGGGCCGGGGGCGAGGGTGGGCGGGTGCGCGGCGGAGGGCGCGGGCCTGGCGGGGGCCGGATGGCCGGCGCCGGGCGCCCCGGCGGTGCCGCAGGCTGCGAGGGCCGCGCTCAGGGCGCAGACGGCGGTCATGCGTCGTACGGATCTGATCACCGTACGAAAATAGGGCGGGACACCCCTAAATATGACGATCTGATGTCTGGTTCGACCGCACGGTCACCCACCCGGCCGCAGCGCGCCGGGGCCTGTCCGGCGGATCAGGCCGCAGGGCAGGTGCGGTGCCTCATCGGTGCTGGTGAGCCCCGCGTCTGCGGCATGATCCGCCGGACAGGCCCTAGCCGTGGTGCGGGAGCGCGTCGTTGATCCCGGTCGGTTGCTGTCCCCTCTCCAGGAACCGCAGCAGCTCCACGGGGATGGGCAGTACCAGCGTGGAGTTCTTCTCCGCCGCCACGGCCATCACCGTCTGAAGCAGCCGCAGCTGGAGGGCGGAGGGCGTGTCGGCCATCTGCTGCGCGGCCTCGGCAAGCTTCCTGGAGGCCTGGAGTTCGGCGTCGGCGTTGATGATCCTGGCCCGGCGCTCACGGTCGGCCTCGGCCTGGCGGGCCATGGAGCGCTTCATCGTGTCCGGCAGGGACACGTCCTTGATCTCCACCCGGTCGATGGTGACGCCCCATTCCACGGCCGGGCTGTCGATCATCAACTCGAGCCCCTGGTTCAGCTTCTCGCGGTTGGACAGCAGGTCGTCGAGGTCGCTCTTGCCGATGATGGACCTCAGGGAGGTCTGCGCCATCTGGGAGACGGCGAACCGGTAGTCCTCGACCCGGATGATCGCGTTGACCGGGTCGACGACCTTGAAGTAGACGACTGCGTCCACCCGTACGGTCACGTTGTCGCGGGTGATGCCCTCCTGTGCGGGCACCGGCATCGTGACGATCTGCATGTTGACCTTGCGCAGCCGGTCGACCATGGGAATGATCATGGTGAACCCCGGTGGCCGATGCGCGTCGTTGACCCGGCCCAGCCGGAAGACCACCCCACGCTCGTACTGCTTGACGACCCGCGCCGCGGCGGCCAGGTACACCAGACCCGCGGCACCGGCCGCAACGATCACGCCCACCAGTTCCTGGATCATGACGACCTCCTCCACACCAGAGGCATCGTCTTGTAACGATATGCCCGCACCCGCCCCGAAGCCATGCCCTGGCGGCCCGGGGCCGCCCCGGGAACGTGTGGCGGGGGTGGTGGCGGTTCGGGGAGGGTACGCCGGCCGGGCCGGGGCCGTCGTGGAACGCGGCCCCGGCCCGGCCGGGCGTCGCGGGCGGCTAGGCCGCCATCAGGCGTACCGGTTCCGTGCCCGCCGCGCTGTGGCGTTCGGCCCAGTTCTCCAGGGCCGTGCGGCAGGCGTGGTCGAGGTGGTGCAGGCCGGACAGGTCGAGCTGGACCGGGCGGTCCTGGGGGAGGGCCTCCAGGGTGTCGAGGATCTTCGGCAGCCGCAGGAAGGTCGCGTTGCCGGCCAGGTACGCCTGGACCGGACCGGCGCCCTTGTCGACGACCTCCAGCTTGATGTGCGAGGCCTCCCAGGCGGTCTTGACGACGGCCAGCGCGAGCCCGATGAGCACGCCCTCGAACATGCTGACCGCGACGATCGACACCGCCGTGACGGTGAGGATCACCGCCTCGCCGCGGTGCTCGCGCCACAGGGCGGCGAGCGCGCGAACGGGAACGAGCTTGGCGCCCGAGTAGATCAGGATGCCCGCGAGCGCCGGGATCGGGATGTAGCCGAGGACCTCCGGCAGCAGCGCCGCGAACAGCAGCAGCCAGACACCGTGCAGCACCCGGGACGCCTTGGTCCGCGCGCCCGCCTGGACGTTCGCCGCGCTGCGCACGATCACCGCGGTCATCGGCAGCGCGCCGAGCAGCCCGCAGAGGGTGTTGCCCGCGCCCTGGGCGACGAGTTCCTTGTCGTACTCGGTGCGCGGCCCGTCGTGCAGCCGGTCCACCGCCGCGGCGCTGAACAGCGACTCGGCGGACGCGATCAGCGTGAACGCGACGATCGTGCCGAGCACCCCGACACCCGCCAGGTCCCCGAAGGAGCCCATCGGCGGCGGCTGGATCGAGTCGAGCAGTCCCTTGACCTCGACGGTGGCCACGGGCAGGGACAGGACCAGGGCGGCCAGCGTGGCGAGCCCGACCGCGGCGAGCGGTCCCGGGACCGTACGCACCTTCGCCGGCATGTACTTCCACAGCAGCAGCACGGCTATCGTGCCCGCGCCGAGCGCGAAGGACGCCATCGCCCCGGTGTCCCCGAGGGCGTCCGCGAACGCCCCGGGGAGCCCGGCTATCTTGCCCAGGCCCGAGTCGGGGGCCTTGGCGGCGAGCGCCGGGTAGAGCTGTCCGGCGATCAGCACCAGACCGATACCGGCCAGCATGCCCTCGACGACGGACACGGAGATGGCCCGGAAGTAGCGGCCGAGCCTGAGCACGCCCATCAGGACCTGGAGCAGACCGGTGGCGAGCACGATGGCACCGAGCGCGGGCAGCCCGAACTCCTCCACCGCCTCGAAGACCAGCACGGTCAGCCCGGCGGCCGGCCCCGACACCTGAAGGCTGCTGCCGCGCATCAGCCCGGTGACGAGGCCGCCCACGATGCCGGTGACCAGTCCGAGCTCGGCCGGGACACCGGAGGCGACGGCCACGCCCACGCACAGCGGGAGCGCGACCAGGAACACGACGAGAGACGCGGCGAAGTCCTCCTTCAGATACGGGAACCGGGACTTCGGGGGCGTCGGGGATATGGCGGTCACGTTGGTCATCGGCGCGCTCACAGGGCCTCGAAGGTGTCGGTCTGCGGGCGGTGCGTCCGTACGGCGCCGGTGTGCACTTCGTAGTACCAGGCGTGCAGGGCCAGCCGGCCCTGCGCCAGCTTCTCGGCGACGCACGGGTACGAACGCAGCCGCAGCAGCTGGGTCAGGACGTGGCTCTGCACGCCCTCGGCGACCGTCGGGTCCTCCACGGCCCCCTTGGGCCGGGGTGTGGCGTGCGAGAGCCAGTCGCGTACGGCGGGCACGGCGTCGAGGTCGTCACCGCGCACCAGCGCGCCGACGGCTCCGCAGTGGGAGTGGCCGCAGACGACCACGTCCCGGACACCGAGCACCTCGATCGCGTACTCGATGGTGGCCGCCTCGCTGGTGGGGTGCTCCGAGGCGTACGGCGGGACGATGTTGCCCGCGGTGCGCAGCTCGAAGAGCTCGCCGGGGCGGGCGCCCGTGATCAGCGCCGGGACGACCCGGGAATCGGAGCAGGTGATGAACAGCACCTGCGGGGACTGGCCTTCGGCGAGCTTGGCGAACTCCTCAGGGCGCTGTCCGAACGTACGGGCGTTGTCGATGAGGGGCTGCTGCATGTGTGTGGACTCCTCCTGGCGCGCCACGACGGCGCGTCGGGCTTGCACGACGGATGTGGGGGGACGCGGTGGGAACGGCACCCGGCTCTCAGCAGCGGAAGACCTGCAACGCGGCCGGGGAGGGTGCTCTCCCGGGTCTGGCTGTGCGGTGGTGCGTCCCACAGGGTGCGGCCGCCGGGTGCGCGACCGCCGGGTCCCGGGTGGGCAGCGGGCGTTCGTGCGCCCATCCGGAGGCGGTGGTGCGGTGGCGGTTGCGGGTGTGCGGGGGACCGGCCGGATCCCCGGTGGAACTCAGATCGCGGAACGTGTCGGAACCGTCGCGTACCGGCTTCGAGGAGGGCTTGATTCCGGGCTGAGCCTTGGCCTCCACCTGACGGAAAGTGTGCGCGGATGCGAAGCTTCCGGTGGGCGTGAAGAGCTGTAGCGCGAGCAGGGCGGCGGCGAGGAGCGAGATCACGGTCCGGGCCGTCGTACCTCGGAACATGCGCCCCCCTTCCCGCGTTCACGCCTCTGGTCCATGCCAAGGATTGGTCAATGGATGGTCAAGAAACACGTTAACCCTGCAAAGTTGTTTGCAGGGTTAACTCGGTGTTTCGTACAGAAGAGAGCGTGAAAAGTGCTGGTGAAGTGGCCTGAACTGATCCTTGACCGGCGCGTCCGGTTGAGGTAGCAGCCCTATTCGGCCGGTACCAGGCCCTTGGCGTCCCGCGCGAGCGCGGTGAGGCGGGATATCGCGCGGAAGTACTTCTTGCGGTAGCCGCCGTTCAGCATCTCCTCGCTGAACAGCTGGTCGAACGGCAGCCCCGAGGCCAGGACCGGCACCTCACGGTCGTAGAGCCGGTCCGCGAGGACGACGAGTCTGAGGGCGGTCGACTGGTCGGGAACCGGACGCACCCCGGTGAGGCAGACGGCCCGCAGGCCGTCGGTCAGCGCGCCGTACCGGCTGGGGTGCACCCGGGCGAGGTGGTCCAGCAGGTGCGGGAAGTCGTCCAGCGACGCCCTCTGAGTGGCGTGCGCGGCCCGGGTCACCTGCTCGTCGGAGAACGGCGCCGGCGCCTCCGGCAGGCCGCGGTGACGGTAGTCCTCGCCGTCGATGCGCAGGGCGCGGAAGTGGGCGGACAGGCCCTGGATCTCGCGCAGGAAGTCGGCCGCCGCGAACCGGCCCTCGCCGAGCTTGCCGGGCAGTGTGTTGGAGGTGGCCGCGAGCGCCACGCCCGCCTCGACCAGCTTGCCGAGCAGCGTGGACACCAGGACGGTGTCGCCCGGGTCGTCGAGCTCGAACTCGTCGATGCACAGCAGGCTGTGCCCGGAGAGCGTCTGCACCGTCTTCTGGAAGCCGAGCGCGCCGACCAGGTTCGTCAGCTCGACGAACGTGCCGAACGCCTTGCGGGAGGGATCGGCCGGGGTGGCGTGCCAGAGGGAGGCGAGGAGGTGGGTCTTGCCGACGCCGTAGCCGCCGTCCAGATAGACACCGCGGGGGCCGGCCGGGGCCTTGGCCGCCTTCGCCCTGCCGAAGCCGAACAGCCCGCGCCTGGCGGTGCCGCTCGCGGGGGTGCCCCCGATCCCGGCCGCGAAGCCCTCCAGCACCCGTACCGCCTCGGTCTGGCTCGGCTGGTTCGGGTCCGGGATGTACGTGGCGAAGCGCACCGAGTCGAAGCGTGGCGGTGGCACCATCTCGGCGACCAGCCGGTCCGCGGGGACGTGCGGCTCGCGGGCGCACAGGGACATCGGGGCCGCGTCGGCCAGGGGACTGAGCCCGGAGGCGGCTGTGGAACCGGAGGCGGTTGTGGAGGACGACACGGTTCCCC
Source organism: Streptomyces sp. NPDC046915 (assembly GCF_040644935.1). Taxonomy (NCBI): domain Bacteria; kingdom Bacillati; phylum Actinomycetota; class Actinomycetes; order Kitasatosporales; family Streptomycetaceae; genus Streptomyces; species Streptomyces sp. NPDC046915. The sequence goes on from NZ_JBEYXB010000004.1 coordinate 335,958, forward strand.
ATGCTAAGCGGCGTGGAACACTGCACGGCATGCGACGCCTGTTCCCTGTGACCGACGAAACAGCTGCCCGGACCCTCGGCGGTGCCGTTGAGGAGGAGGGGGTGGGGGAGGCGCGTGGGGCCACTGGGGCTCCCGATGCTCTCGTCGACCGTGAGTGGAGCCTCGCCGAGCTAGCCGCCGCCTACGCCTATCCCGAGCCGGCCGCGCTCAGCCGGGCGATCGGCGGGCCGGTGCCCTGGCTGCGGGCCAACATGGTGTCCACCCTCGACGGTGCCGCCCAGCACGAGGGCCGCTCGCACCCCATCTCCAACGCGACCGACATGCGGATCTTCGGCACGCTGCGGGCGCTGGCCGATGTCGTGGTCGTGGGCGCGGAAACGGTACGTCAGGAGGGGTACCGCCCGGCCCGGGAGCGCGCGGAGTTCGCGGGGCTGCGGGCCGCGGCCGGGCAGAGCCCCGCCCCCGCGATCGCGGTCGTCACCGCGAGCCTGGACCTCGACTTCTCCCTCCCCCTGTTCACCTCGCCCCTCGTGCCCACCCTGATCCTGACCGGCGCCGCCGCGGCCCCCGACCGGGTGGCCGCCGCCGAGAAGGCGGGCGCCCGCGTGGTGATCGCGGGCGACGGCGTGGGCGTGGACCCGGCCCGCGCCGTCCAGGCCCTCGCCGGCCTCGGCCACACCCGGCTGCTCACCGAGGGCGGCCCCCGGCTGCTCGGGCAGCTCGTGGCCGCGGAGGTGCTCGACGAGCTCTGCCTGACCGTCTCCCCGATGCTCACCGCGGGGGACGCGCAGCGCATCGCCGGGGGGCCGTCGGTGGAGGTGCCCCGGCGGTTCGAGCTCGTGTCCCTGCTGGAGGAGACCGGATTCCTGTTCAGTCGCTACCGTCGGTCCTGAAAATCCCTGCGATCACGGGGCAGGATGGTTTCCGCAGGGCCCGTCGGGGCCCTCGCCGAAGAAGAGGCCCGCGGGTGCGCGAAGGAGAAGGGGCGCTGGTGTTCAGAAGCGTATTGATGATCGAGAAGGCCCTGACGTCCGCCGACGTGGAGTTCGTCACCACCCTGCACGGGGACGAGCAGGTCACCTTCCATGTGCTGCTCCAGCCGCGCGGGGACCAGGCCGACCGCCTGCTCAGGGCCATCGACGACATCGCCCTCGGCGAGCTCGACGAGGCCGCCCGCGAGGGCGCCACCCCCGAGGGCGCCGACGCGAAGGCGCTCGGGGAGCAGGCCCTGGACGTGTCCCTCACGGCGCTGCGCACGGCGGGCAGCGAGGCGGAGGGCCGGCTGATCGAGGACCATCCGCTGGACGCGCTGAAGACCCTCGTCGGCGAGGTGGACGCGGACGAGGTGATCGTGCTGACCGACCCCCACTACGTGGAGGAGTTCTTCCACCGCGACTGGGCCTCCAGGGCCCGGCACAAGGTGGGGGTCCCGGTGCTGAAGCTGTTCTCGCACAGCAAGGCGTGACAGCGGGCCCTCGCTGACCAAGCACTTGGACAGCACGGAATAAGGTGGGGGCGCGCCCATCGCCGGGCGCGCTCACCGACGTACCGGATCTTGGGAGATACGCGCATGGCACCCGGCCTTCCCCCCGCCATGGACCGACCGCACTTCATCGGCATCGGCGGCGCCGGGATGTCGGGTATCGCGAAGATCCTCGCGCAGCGCGGGGCCAAGGTGGCCGGCAGTGACGCGAAGGAGTCGGCGACCGCCGAGGCGCTGCGGGCGCTGGGCGCGACCGTGCACATCGGGCACGCGACGGAGCACCTCGCCGACGACGCGAGCTGTGTGGTCGTGTCGTCGGCGATCCGGCAGGACAACCCGGAGCTCGCCCGCGCCGCCGAACTGGGCGTCCCGGTCGTGCACCGCTCCGACGCGCTCGCCGACCTGATGGACGGCCTGCGCCCGATCGCCGTCGCGGGCACCCACGGCAAGACCACCACGACGTCGATGCTGGCGGTGTCGCTGACCGAGCTGGGCCTGAGCCCGTCGTACGCCATCGGCGGCGACCTGGACGCGCCCGGCTCCAACGCCCTGCACGGCGAGGGCGACATCTTCGTCGCCGAGGCGGACGAATCGGACCGCAGCTTCCACAAGTACGCCCCCGAGGTCGCGATCGTCCTCAACGTGGAGCTGGACCACCACGCCAACTACGCCTCGATGGACGAGATCTACGAGTCCTTCGAGACCTTCGCCGGCCGGATCGTGCCGGGCGGGACGTTGGTGATCTCCGCCGACCACGAGGGCGCCCGGGAGCTGACCCGGCGGCTGGCCGGATCGGTCAGGACGGTGACGTACGGCGAGGCGGCGGACGCCGACGTACGCGTGCTGTCGATCGTTCCGCAGGGCCTGAAGAGCGAGGTCACCGCCGTCCTGGACGGGCAGGAGCTCACCTTCACGGTCTCCGTCCCCGGCCGCCACTACGCGCTCAACGCGGTGGCCGCGCTCGCGGCGGGCGCGGCGCTGGGCGTCCCGGCCGCCGGACTGGCCCCGGCGCTGGCCGCGTACACCGGCGTCAAGCGGCGCCTCCAGCTCAAGGGCGAAGTGGCCGGCGTCCAGGTGATCGACTCCTACGCCCACCACCCCACGGAGATGACCGCCGACCTCGAGGCGATGCGCGCCGCCGCGGGCGACGCCCGGATCCTGGTCCTCTTCCAGCCGCACCTGTTCTCCCGCACCCAGGAACTGGGCAAGGAGATGGGCGGGTCCCTGGCCCTCGCGGACGCCTCGGTCGTCCTCGACATCTACCCGGCCCGCGAGGACCCGATCCCCGGCGTCACCAGCGACCTGATCATCGAGGCGGCGCGGGCGGCGGGCGCGGACGTCACGCCCGTCCACGACAAGGACCGGGCGCCGGCGGTGATCGCGGGAATGGCGAGGGCCGGTGATCTCGTTCTCACCATGGGCGCGGGCGATGTCACCGACCTCGGCCCGCGGATCCTGGACCAGCTGTCGAAGTGAGGGGCTGAGGCTCATGTCGTACGACGTCGAGAAGCCGGACGAGCAGTGGCGCGCGGAGCTGAACCCGGCCGAGTACGCGGTGCTGCGGCAGGCCGCCACGGAGCCCGCCTTCACCGGTGAGTACACCGACACCAAGACCGAGGGCGTGTACTCCTGTCGCGCCTGCGGTGCCGAACTCTTCACCTCCACCACCAAGTTCGAGTCCCACTGCGGCTGGCCGTCCTTCTACGACCCGAAGGACACCGACGCCGTGGAACTCATCGAGGACCGCACCCACGGCATGGTCCGCACCGAGGTCCGCTGCGCCCGCTGCGGCTCCCACCTCGGCCACGTCTTCGAGGGCGAGGGCTATGCGACGCCGACGGACCAGCGGTACTGCATCAACAGCATCTCCCTGCGGCTGACTCCCGACGAGGGCTGAACCCCAGGGGAGCCACCCGTGCCGTGTCCGAGCCGGTTTGAGAGTCTGTGGGGGTGAGGGCCGTCGCGCGCTGGATCCGGTCCCGCCGCAGAACCGTGGTGGCCGCCCGGGCGAGCCGTGGGCACGCTGCGGCGCGCGAGCACGGCGTTCCGGCCGGTCCGAAGGACCTGCGGGCCGTGGTGGCCGGGATCGGGACCACGCTGGACGAGCGGACCACCTGCGCGGAACTGACCCGGGCGGCCGTGCGGCTCGTCGGCGGCGCGGCCGCGGTACTGCTCAGGACCGGCGACACGCTCTCGCGGTACGAGTCGGTCACCGGGTGCCCGGGCCTGCTGCCGGACGTCCGGTGGGCCACGGCGACGTGCCGCGAGGCCGTCACCCCGGCGGCCGGCGGCCCGGCCGAGCCGTGGACCCGGCATCCGGCCTCGGGCCGTGCCCGGCCGGCGCTCTGCCTGCCGCTGACCACCGGGGAGAACCGTTTCGGCGTGCTGGTCTGCGCCCGCGACGGCGCGCCCTTCGCCCGCGCCGAGGCCGAGCAGCTCGCCCTCCTCGCCGAACGCGCCGCCTCCCACATCCGGCACGCCCGCGAGTACGAGCGGGTCAACCGCACCGCCGCCGACCTCCAGCGCGCCCTGCTCGCCGAGCCCGGCCGCCCGCACCCCAACCTGGACGTCGCCATCCGCTACCTGCCCGTGGGCGGCCGCGCGCTGGTCGGCGGCGACTGGTGCGAGACCGTACGGCTGCACTACGGGCGCACGCTGCTCGTCGTCGGCGACGTCATGGGGCACGGTCTGGAGGCGGCCGTCGACATGAACGCCTACCGCTCCTCCCTGCGCGCCATCGCCTCCGCCGACCTGCCGCCGCACCGCGTACTGCGCCAGATGGACGACATCGCCTCCCGCGAGGCCGACCTCAGACCGGCCACCTGCCTGCTCGTCCGCGTGGACCCCGGCCGCCGCCAGATCACCCTGGCCGGCGCCGGCCACCTCCCGCCGGCCCTGATCACCCGGTCCGGCACGGTCTCCCTGCTGCCCGTCCCGGTCGGCCCGCCGCTCGGCACCGGCTTCGGCGGCTACGAGTCCGCCACCTACGAGCTGGCCCCCGACCAGACCCTGGTCCTGTTCACCGACGGCCTCGTCGAACACCGGGGAGAGGACATCGACCGCTCCCTGGACCGCCTGGCCGGCCTCCGCTTCACCGCCGGGGCGGCCGTCGAGGACCTCCTCGAGACGATCCTCACCGGCCTCGACGTCCGCAACGCCGAGGACGACGTCGCCGTACTGGCGGCCCGCCCCCACCTGCTGCCGCGGGAGGCCGTCACATCGACGGGGAAAGCGGCGGGCCGGGGGAACACCGACGCGACGGGCCGGTGACGAGGCCGGTCCTCAGACCGGCGCCCCCACGGGCAGCCGGACCGTGAACACGGTCGGCCCCACGCCGCCGCCCAGCGCGATCGTCCCCCCGTGCGCCTCCACCAGCGCCCGGGCCACCGACAACCCCAGCCCGCTGCCGCCCCGGTCCCGGCTGCGTGCCTTGTCGACGCGGTAGAAGCGGTCGAAGACGCGGGCACGGTCGGCGGCGGGTATGCCGGGGCCGGAGTCGCTGACGCGTACGCACACCGCGCCGGCCTCGCGGGAGACCGCCACGGACACCTCGGTACCGGCCGGCGTGTGCACCGCCGCGTTGGTGAGCAGGTTGTCCAGGACCTGCCGGATCCGCAGGGGATCCAGGCGCAGCTTCACCGCTTCCGGCCCGGTGGTGAGGGTCAGCGGACGGTCCGGGTGGCCCGCGCGGAAGGCGTCCGCCGCCTCCCGCGCCAGCTCCGTGAGATCGGCGTCCGCCGGGCGCAGCGGCGCCTCCATCTCCGCCGCGTCCAGCCGGGCGAGCAGCAGCAGATCGTCGAGGAGCACACCCATCCGGGCGGCCTCGGCGCGCAGCCGGGCCAGGTGGCGGTCGCGTTCGGCGGGCTCGTTGGCGGCCGCGTACTGGAAGAGGTCCGCGTAGCCCCGTACCGACATCAGCGGGGTGCGCAGCTCGTGCGAGGCGTCGGCGACGAAACGGCGCAGCCGCTGCTCGGCCTCCGCGCGGACGGCGAGGGAGGCGTCGATGTGCTCCAGCATGGTGTTGAAGGCGGTGCGCAGCTCCTCCACCTCCGGCCCGCCGCCGGGCGCGTCCGCGCGCAGCGGCAGCCGGGCCGCCGACTCCGTCAGGTCGTGCGAGGCGATGCCGTGGGCGGTCGTCGCCATGTCGCTCAGCGGTTGCAGGCCGCGCCGCAGCATCTTGCGGCCGAAGACCACCAGGGCCAGCAGCGCCAGCGCGAACGCCACCACCTGCACGACGACCAGCCGGCGCACCGTCCCCTCGACGTCCGCCAGCGGAGCGGCGCTGACCAGCACCACCCCGGGCTCCACCTCGCAGGCCCGCAGCCGGTAGGTGCCCTCGCCGGAGATGTCCGCGGTGCGCGAGACCTCCGTGCCCGAGCGGGCCCGCTCCTCGGCGAGCGCGGTGAGGGCGCGGGTGTCGTCCGGCACGTCGGCCGGCCTGCGCAGCACCGCCGAGCCGCCGGAGACGTCGTACACGGCCGTGTACCAGCCGTAGTACGGCTTGCGGCGGACCGTGCCGTGGGTGGAGGCGTCCTTGGTCTGCACGGTCTGGACGAGCTTGAGCTGCTGGGCCAGCTGCTGCTGGAGGTAGTCGCGCATGTACGTGGTCAGCGCGGTGCCGACCACCGCGAACACCACGAGCGACAGCGCGCCCAGACCCAGGGCCAACCGGGTGCCCAGGCGCAGTCTGCGGTACGCGTCGCGCAGGCTGTGCGTCAGTCGGCTCGCTCGGCTCACTCGGCCGCCTGCCGGACGACGTACCCGAAGCCGCGCACGGTGTGGATCAGCGGCTCCGGACCGGTCTCGTCGAGCTTGCGGCGCAGCCGGCTGATGACCAGCTCGACGACGTTGGAGCGGCCCCCGAAGCCGTACTCCCAGACATGGTCGAGGATCTGCGCCTTGGTGAGCACCGTCGGGGACTTGCGCATCAGATAGCGCAGGACCTCGAACTCGGTGGGGGTGAGGGACAGGAGCCGGTCGCCGCGCCGCACCTCCCGGGTGTCCTCGTCGATCGTCAGGTCGGCGACCCGGACGACCGACCGCTGGAAACCCGGACCGGCGCTGCGCCGCAGCACCGTGCGCAGCCGGGCCATCAGCTCCTCCACCGCGAACGGCTTGACCAGGTAGTCGTCCCCGCCCCGGGTCAGCCCCGCGACCCGGTCGGCGATGCCGTCGCGCGCGGTGAGGAACACCACCGGCACCATCGAACCCGAGCGGCGCAGCCGGTCGAGCACGCCGAAGCCGTCCACGTCGGGCAGCATCAGGTCCAGGACGACGATGTCCGGCCGGAACCCGGCGGCCTTCGCCAGCGCCTCCTCACCGGAGTACGCGGTCACCGCCTCCCAGCCCTCGTACCGGGCGACCGTGGCCACCAGGTCGGCGATCGGCGGGTCGTCGTCCACGACGAGGAGTCGTACTTTTTCCACCCGCTCATCCTCCTCGACGCGCCTGGCGGCGCCAGCCCCGCCCGTTGCCACCGGCCACATCGATATCCAGTTGAAAGTCGTCCGACAGGAAAACGACAGCAGCCCCGGGCGAAGCTCGACTCCCAGGACCCGATCAAGGAGCTGCCGTCCCGTGACGACCGTCCAATCACCCCCTGCGCCCCCCACGGCGATACGTCCCAGGGTGGTGGCCCGCACCGGTCTGTACGCCGTGCTGGCCGCGAACGCGGCCGTGGTCGCCTACTTCTTCACGCAGGCGGGATTCGCCTCGAACGCCCTGATCGTCATCGGCCGCTTCGCCGGCCTGTACGGGGCCCTCCTCATGGCCTTCCAGCTGGTGCTGGTGGCCCGGCTGCCCTGGCTGGACCGCCGCATCGGCATGGACCGGCTGACCTCCTGGCACCGCTGGACCGGCTTCGGCATCCTGTGGACGCTGCTCGCGCACGCCGTGTTCATCAGCCTCGGGTACGCGGACGGCGCCGGGGTCGGCCCGATCAGCGAGCTGGTCGACCTCGCCGAGACGACCGAGGGCGTGCTCCGCGCGATCGTCGCGCTGGGCATCGTCCTCGTGGTCGGTGCCGTCTCGGCCCGCTACGCCCGCCGCCGCCTCGCCTACGAGACCTGGCACTTCATCCACCTGTACACCTATGTGGCCGTGGTGCTCGCGTTCAGCCACCAGGTCGCGGTCGGTACGACCTTCACGTCGTCGTCCGCCGCGAAGACCTACTGGTACGCGGTGTGGGGCGTGGCGCTCGGCTCGGTGGCCGTGGGCCGGCTGGTGCTCCCGCTGTGGCGCAACACCCGCCACCAGTTCCGCGTCTCCGCGGTCGTCCCCGAGTCCGACAACGTCGTCTCGGTCCACGTCACCGGCCGCGACCTGGACAAGCTGCCCGCGCAGGCCGGCCAGTTCTTCCTGTGGCGCTTCCTGACCCGCGACCGCTGGTGGCAGGCCAACCCGTTCTCCCTCTCCGCCGCCCCCGACGGCCGCACCCTGCGCCTGACCGTCAAGGCGGCCGGCGACGGCAGCGCCGCCCTGCGGCACATCGAGGTCGGCACCCGCGTCTTCGCCGAGGGCCCCTACGGCGCCTTCACCACCCTGCACCGCACGAAGTCCGAGTCCCTGCTCATCGCCGGCGGCGTCGGTGTCACCCCGATCCGGGCGCTGCTGGAGGACCTGGAGGGCCACGCGGTCGTCATCTACCGGGTCGCCGGCGAACGCGACGCCGTCCTCTACGACGAACTGCGCGACCTCGCCCTCGCCAAGGGCGCCGAGCTGCACCTGGTCACCGGCCCGCCCGTCCCCGACAAGCTGGCGCCGCGCGAGCTGGCCCGGCTGGTCCCGGACATCGGCGACCGGGACGTCTTCCTGTGCGGGCCGCCCCCGATGATGAACGCGGTGCTGCGCAGCCTCGGCGACCTGGGCGTGCCCAAGCAGCAGATCCACTTCGAGCGTTTCAGCCTGGCGGGATGAGAGGGACACCGTGAAGCGAGCCATACCTGTCGTCGCCCTGAGCATCGCGGGCCTGGTCCCGGTCTGGCGCTACGAGCCGTCGATCGGCACCGCGACGTCGTCCAGCGCCGAACCCGCCACGCCGTCCGCGTCCGCCTCCTCGGGCACCACGACCTCCGGCACGGTCGTCAGGGGCACGACCATCGACACCGAGAAGGGTCCCGTCCAGGTCCAGGTGACCTTCGACGGTGACGAGATCACCGCGGTGCGGATGCTCCAGCAGCCGAACCATCCGCAGACGACGGCCGCCGTGCCGAAGCTGGTCGCGGAGACGCTGAAGGCGCAGAGCGCCGACATCGACACCGTGTCGGGCGCGACGATCACCAGCGAGGCGTACGAGAAGTCCCTCCAGGCCGCCATCGACCAGCACGGGAAGTCGGCTTCGCCCGCGGCGTCCGTCGCTTCGCGGGTGGTCGCCGGTTCGACGGTCGACACCGAGAAGGGTCCCGTCCAGGTCCAGGTGACCCTCGAGGGCGACGAGATCACCGCGGTGCGGATGCTCCAGCAGCCGAACCATCCGCAGACGACGGCCGCCGTGCCGAAGCTGGTCGCGGAGACGCTGAAGGCGCAGAGCGCCGACATCGACACCGTGTCGGGCGCGACGATCACCAGCGAGGGCTACAAGAAGTCGCTCCAGGCGGCGCTGGACGAGGCCTAGATGCGGCGCGTGGAGCAGGTGATGGGGTTCCCCGTGTCGTTGCGGATCGACGACGAGCGGATCCCCGAGGGTGTCGCGGACGCGGTGTTCGACTGGCTGCGCGAGGTCGACACCCGCTTCAGCCCCTTCAAGCGGGACAGCGAGGTGTCCCGGCTGGACCGGGGCGAACTGGGGCCGGGTGAGCTCAGCGACGACCTGACCGAGGTCCTCGGCCTGTGCGAGGAGTACCGGACCGCGACCGGCGGCGCCTTCGACGCCCGGCTGCCCGGCCGGGGCCTGGATCCCTGCGCGGTGGTCAAGGGCTGGTCCGTGCAGCGGGCGGCCGAGCTGCTCGCCGCGGCCGGGGTGCGACGGTTCTGCCTCAACGCCGGCGGTGACGTGGTCGCCGCCGGAGGCCCCTGGCGGGTGGGGATACGGCACCCGGAGCACGCCGACCGGCTGTGCGCGGTGCTCGCGGTCACCGACGCGGCGGTGGCGACCTCCGGGCGCTACGAGCGCGGCGACCACATCGTCGACGGGCGCACCGGGCGTCCGGCGACCGGCCTGCTCAGCCTGACCGTCGTCGCGCCGACGCTCACCGAGGCGGACGCGACCGCGACGGCGGCCTTCGCGCTGGGCGAGGAGGGCGTGGCATGGGCCGCCGCCCGGCTCGGCTGCGAGGTCTTCGCGGTCGACGCCGGGCGGCGGGTGGTACGGACGGAGGGCGTGCCGCTGGCCTCCTGAACCGGCTCCGGCTCCGGCACCGGTCAGCCGGCGTCGGAGGCGTCCAGGCGGTACAGGCCGCTGCTCGTGGACGTCGAACCCGAGCCGTAGGCCGAGGACTTCACCGCCGTCCCGTGCTTCTTCACCCAGGCGGTGATCTCGGAGTTCGAGCCCTGGCCCGAGCCCTGGCCGCCGTCACCGACGACGATGTAGTGCAGCTTGCCCGCCTTCACCAGGCTCTTCAGCTTGGCGAGGGTCATGGCGTCGTCGCTGCCGGACCAGCCGCCCATGGAGATGACGGGCTCGCCGGACTCCAGGATGATCGAGGAGGCGGTCTGGTCGGTGGCCACCGCGACCAGCCAAGCGGCGCCGTCCTGGTGCTTCTTGAGGTAGCTGATCATCTCCGAGCTCACCTGGGTGCCGCCGCCGTCCATGCCGCCGCCCGTGCCGCCGGCGCCGGGCCTGGTGCCGCTCGGCACATCGCCGCTCGGCGCGTTGCCGCCCGGGGCGCCGCCGCTCGGGCGCTGCCCGCCGCCGCCCATGCCGCCGGTGCTGGGCCCGGCCGTCGGGTTGGTGCCGTTGGTGCCGGACGTGGCCGCCGACACCGCGTACGCGGCGGGCCCGGCCAGCAGCGTCACGACCGCCGTCAGCGCCGCCAAGCCCATCAGTCGCCGCCGCCGCATGAACCGCCCGGCGAGCAGACCGAGCACGGACACCGCACCCGCGACGCCGACCACGGCCTCCGCGACCGTGTACACCGTCCCGGACCCGGACACCCGCTGGAGCAGGACGACCGCCCACACCGCGCTCACCGCGACGGCACCGGGCAGCACCCACCCCCACCCGGCCGAGGCGCCGTCCCGGAACGCCCGGTACAGCAGCACCCCGCCCGCACCGGCCAGGGCCGCGATGCCGGGCGCCATGGCGGTGACGTAGTACGGGTGGAAGGTGCCCTCGGCGAGGGAGAACGTCAGGTAGTGCAGGACGAACCAGCCGCCCCACAGCACGAGCGCCGCCCGCTGCGGGTCGGTACGCGGCGCCCGGCCGCGCAGCACCAGGGCGCCGGCCAGCGCGACCGCCGCGAACGGGATCAGCCAGGAGATCTGGCCGCCCATGATGTCGTTGAACATCCGGTACAGGCCCGCGCTGCCGCCGAAGCTCGCCCCGTTGCCCTGCGAGCCCACCGACGAACTCGCCCCGAAGATACGGCCGAAGCCGTTGTAGCCGATGACGAGGTCCCAGACCGTGTTGTCGGTCGAGCCGCCGATGTAGGGGCGCGAGGAGGCCGGGATCAGGTCGACGACCACCATCCACCAGGCACTGGAGACCACCAGGGCGAGCGTGCCGACGGCGAGGTTGCGGACGCGGCGGCCGAGCGAGGTGTTCGCGGCCCACAGGTAGACCAGGAAGAACGCGGGCAGCACGACGTACGCCTGCATCATCTTCGTGTTGAACGCGAAGCCGATCGCCACCGCCGACCACACCAGCGGCATCAGGCGTCCGGTGCGCACCGCCTTCAGCAGGGCGGCCGCGCCGAGCAGCATCAGGAACACCAGGACCGGGTCCGGGTTGGTGTCCCGGGTGATCGCGACGGTGATCGGGGTCAGCGTCAGCGCCAGCGCGGCGATCGTCGCCGCCACCGGCCCGAAGTCCCGCTTGACCAGCCGGTGCAGCAGGGCGACCGAGCCGGTGCCCACGGCGACCATGGGCAGCGTCAACTGCCAGGTGCCGTAGCCGAAGACGCGGGCGGACAGGCCCATCACCCACAGCGCGAACGGCGGTTTGTCGACGGTGATGAAGTTGCCGGAGTCCAGCGCGCCGAAGAAGAACGCCTTCCAGCTCCTGGTGCCGCTGTAGACGGCCGCGTCGTAGAAGGTGTTGCCGGTGACGGAGGAGAGGTTCCAGGCGTACAAGGCTGTGGCCAGCACCAGGATCGCCCACAGCGCGGGGCGGGCCCAGCGGGGGTCCTCGGGGGCGCCGGTGGCGCGGCGACGGCCTGTTCGGGCGGGCGCGGGCGGCGGGGCGAGAGTCGTCATGGCAGTGACCATCGGGGCCGTGTCTGGGCCCGTGCTGTGGCTTCGCTGAGGGACGGATGAGAATCAGCGGACTCACAGCTTGCGCACAGTGTGGTCACGACCGGCTGCCAGGCCGTCGCCCGCCGAAGTACTGAAACACTTGAGGTCTAGACTCTGCACCGCAACGGCCAGCGCAACGACGACCGTGGCCGGAGAACGGGCAGTTCCTGCCACACCCGAAGGGTATTCGGCGTTTTGATACGGATAGATTCAGTCACCAAGCGGTACCCGGACGGCACGGTGGCGGTCGACCGGCTGTCGCTGGAGATTCCGGACCGCTCCATCACCGTCCTGGTGGGGCCCTCCGGCTGTGGCAAGACCACGACCCTCCGCATGATCAACCGGATGATCGAACCCAGCGAGGGCACCATCCTCCTCGACGGCGTCGACCTCCAGAAGCAGCCGGTCAACACCCTGCGCCGGTCCATGGGTTACGTCATCCAGAACGCCGGTCTCTTCCAGCACCGCACGATCATCGACAACATCGCCACCGTGCCCCGCCTGCTGGGCTGGAGCAAGGACAAGGCGCGGGTGCGCGCGGCGGAGCTGATGGAACGGGTGGGGCTCGATTCCGCACTGGCCAAGCGCTACCCCTACCAGCTGTCCGGCGGTCAGCAGCAACGCGTCGGCGTGGCACGGGCGTTGGCCGCGGACCCGCCGGTGCTGCTGATGGACGAGCCGTTCTCGGCCGTGGACCCGGTGGTACGCAAGGGCCTTCAGGACGAACTCCTGCGTCTCCAGGCCGAGTTGGGCAAGACCATCGTCTTCGTCACCCATGACATCGACGAGGCCATCAAGCTGGGCACCATGGTCGCGGTGATGCGCACCGGCGGCAAGCTGGCCCAGTTCGCCCCGCCCGCCGAACTCCTCTCCGCGCCCGCCGACTCCTTCGTCGAGGACTTCCTCGGCACCGACCGCGGCATCCGCCGGCTGTCCTTCTTCCCCGCCACGGAGCTCGAGTTGCAGACCGCGCCCGTCGTCGCCGTCGACGCGAGCGCCGAGAAGATCGCCGCGCGCGGCACCGCCGACGTGCCCTACCTCCTCGTCACCGGCGTCGACGGCCGGCCGCTCGGCTGGAGCAGCCCGCAGGACCTCACCCCCGGCCAGATCGACCCCGAGCGGCTGCTCCCGTACGGGCGGCCCTTCGCGCCGGCCACGGACTCGCTGCGGGCCGCGCTCGACTGCGCGGTGCTCTCCCCGACCGGCTGGGCGGTCGGCGTCGACGACGCCGGGCGGGTCGTCGGCGTCGTCTCGCAGCAGGTCATCGGCGAGGCCATCCGCAGCGCCCACGCGGCGGCACCCACCGCTGCCAAGGTGGCCGGATGAGCGGCGGCCTCTTCCACCTGCCGAGCGACCTTCAGAACAGCTACTCCGGACTGATCGGGCTGCACCTGCGCGAGGCGCTGCTGCCGGTCCTGGCCGGCCTGCTGGTGGCCCTGCCGGTCGCCCAGCTGTGCGTGCGGCTGCGCTGGCTGTACGCACCCGTGCTGTGGGTGACGACCGTGCTGTACGCGATCCCGTCGCTGGCCTTCTTCGTGGTCCTCATCGACTACACGGGCCAGACCGAGACCACGGTGATGATCCCGCTGGCCGTCTACAGCCTGGTCGTCCTCGTCCCGGCGATCGTCGACGCCGTCCGCTCGGTACCGCAGGAGACCCTCGACGCCGCCACCGCCATGGGCTTCGGGCCCGTACGCCGCTACGTGCAGGTGCAGTTGCCGATCGCGGTGCCCGCCATCCTCGCGGGACTGCGGGTCGCCACCGTGTCGAGCATCTCACTCGTGAGTGTGGGCGCGCTCATCGGCAACCAGGGCGCGCTCGGCAACCTGCTCTACGACGGCATGTCCTACCACCAGCCGCGTCTGGTCTGGCTGTCCGTCATCGGCTCGGCCGTCCTGGCCGTCCTCGCGGACGCCGTGCTGGTCGTCGTCCGTCTGCTCCTGACGCCCTGGATGCCGCGCGGCACCCGCAGGGCCCGACCCGTCGACGCCGAGGCCCGGCCCGAACCGGCCGCGGCCGCCCTGGAGGACGCCGTCCGATGAACGTGCTCCACTTCGTCAACGCCTTCTTCAGCGACGGCTCCCACTGGCACGGCTACGACGGCATCCCCACCCGGCTGCGCGAGCACGTCCAGTACTCACTGATCGCCCTGGCCATCGCCACCGCCATCGCCCTTCCGGTGGGTCTGCTCACCGGGCACACCGGACGCGGCGGCAACGTCCTGGCCCTCATCGCCACCGCCGCTCGGGCGCTGCCCAGCTTCGGCCTGCTGGTGCTGATGTTCGTCCTGATCGGCTTCGGTCTGGTGCCGGTCATGATCCCGCTGGTCGCGCTCGCCGTCCCGCCGATCCTGGTGACGACGTACGAGGCGATGCGTTCCGTCGACCCGTCCCCGGTGGACGCCGCGCGCGGCATGGGCATGGGGGAGCCGCGGATCCTGTTCCAGGTCGAACTGCCGGTCGCGCTCCCGCTGATCCTCAGCGGGCTGCGCTCGGCGGCCATCCAGATCGTCTCGACGGCCACCATCGCCGCCTACGTCAGCCTCGGCGGGCTGGGGCGGTACGTCATCGACGGCCTCTACCAGCGCAACTACGAGAAGGTGGTGGGCGGCGCCACCCTGGTGGCCCTGCTCGCGGTGGTCACCCTCACGGTCTTCTCGGTGCTGAACAGGATCACGGTGTCACCCGGAGTGCGCCGCGCGGGCTGAGCGCCCCCGTCTAGCGCGCCTCGGTGCGGGCCAGCGCCAGCTCCAGTACGACGAGCAGCGCGTCCCGCACCGAGCCGCGTTCGCGGGCGTCGAAGACCAGCACGGGCACGCCGTCGGTGACGTCGAGCGCCCAGCGGACCTCGTCCAAGGTGTGCTCCACCTTCCCGTCGAAGGCGTTGACCGCCACCGCGAACGGGATGCCCTTGTGCTCGAAGTAGTCGACGGCGGCGTAGCAGTCGTCCAGCCGGCGGGTGTCGACGATGACGAGTCCGCCGACCGCGCCCTCGACGATGTCGTCCCACATGAACCCGAACCGCTCCTGTCCGGGCGTGCCGAACAGGTACAGCTTGAGCGTCGGGTCGATGGTGAGGCAGCCGAAGTCCATCGCCACCGTGGTGGTGGTCTTGCGCGGGGTGTGCGTGAGGTCGTCCACGCCCGCCGCGACCTCCGTGATCGCGGCCTCGGTGGTCAGCGGCTCGATCTCCGAGATCGCGCCCACGGCGGTGGTCTTGCCCACGCCGAAGCCGCCCGCGATGACCATCTTCACCGGCAGCGGCGGCCGTACGGCCGTCCGCGCGGCGGGGCCGCCGGTCGGAGCTTCAGTCGGTGTCACTCAGTACCCCCCGGGAGTCGGGGATGGCGCGGAGGCCATCGATAACCCTGCGCAGGACGGACGCGTCGTGGGTGGCGTCGTGGTCGGGCACGTACACCGTCAACTGCCCGGCCGAGCGCAGATCCTCGGCCAGGACGCGGACCACGTTGAGGTGCAGTCGCAGCCGGGCCGCCAGCTCCGCGATCGACTGCGGGAGCCGGCAGGCGGCGACGATGTCGTGCTGCTCGAAGGAGAGCCGGTCGAGCGCGTCGAGCCCCTCGGCGGTGGCCACCACCTGGGTCTCGACGGGCACCGTCCGGCCGGGGCCGCTGTCCGCGACCCGGCCGGCGGTGACCAGGAACGGCCGTACGGCGGAAGCGGGGCCGACCGGGTCGGGGCCCGG
This sequence comes from Streptomyces sp. NPDC046915, assembly GCF_040644935.1. Classification (NCBI taxonomy): domain Bacteria; kingdom Bacillati; phylum Actinomycetota; class Actinomycetes; order Kitasatosporales; family Streptomycetaceae; genus Streptomyces; species Streptomyces sp. NPDC046915. The sequence continues at coordinate 351,532 of NZ_JBEYXB010000004.1, forward strand.
GGGCGGGAGGCCGTCCGCCATGACTGCGTGTCTTCCTCTCTCGGCTGTCTCGACTCGCGTGACCGGCGGGCCGGTCAGCGCCTCGACGGGACGCCGACGGTGTTCTTCAGTTCGAGCACGAGCTGGGGGCTGAGCGCGGCACCGGCCCGGTTGGCGAACAGCGTCATCTCGTACGCGATGTTGCCGAGCTTGGCCTCCTTGTCGGCGACCACGCCGAGGACGGCGCCGTTGCCGATCGCGGAGACGATGACGTGGCCGCCCTCCAGATCGATGATGACCTTGTTGAGGCCCCCCAGCCCGTAGTTGCCGGAGGCACCGGCGGCCAGGCTGGTGATGCCGGAGACGATCGCGGCCAGCCGCTCGGAGTGGGCGCGCTCGCGCAGCTCCGACACGGCGATGAGCAGCCCGTCGGAGGACACGGCGATGGCGTCCACGACACCCGCGGTCTCGGTCGCGAATCGGTTGAGCAGCCAGTTGAAGTCGGCTGCGGCGGCCTGCAGATCGGTCGGCGGGGTGCCGCCCGTCGGGGTGTCACCTGTCGACGTGCTCACTGCTCGGCTCCTTCCGTACGGTGGTTCTGGTCCTGCGCGTGGTGCGTGGTCGGGGTTTCGCCGGTCGCGTCGGCCGGGCCGGTCGCGTCGGGGAGCGGGACGTCACCGGTGTCGCTGTCCCGTCGGGCGCGTTCCACCGCCGCCTCGAACTCGTCCAGCGCGTCCCGCACGGCGTCCGCGTCGACGGTCCGCGTCGTCTGCGGTACGACCTGCGCGGCACCGGCGGTCGTCCGGAGCGTCGCTCCGCGCACGCGGCGGCGGAGGGGGCGGCCGCCGTCGGCGGTCGGGGGAGTGCCGTCACCGGCGCCGGTGACGCGCGGGCCCTTGTCGTCCGCGTCCGCCGACTCGCGGCGCGGGACCCTCCGGGGGAGCGGGGAGGGGTGGTCCTGGCCGGCGGCCGTGTCCGGGGACATGGCGTGACCGTGGCCGTGGCCGACGGGCGCGTCCGCGTCCCTGGAGCCGCGGGGCTCCGCGGGTGCGGAACGGGCGACGGGGACCGGCCCACCGGGGCCGGAGCTCGCCGGGTCGCTCACCGCGGTACCGGAAGGCACCGGGCCACCGCCCGCGGCCGCCACGCCGGTCGGCGCCGGGGCGCCGGACGACTCCGCCGGAGCGTCGGAGGCCACCGTCAGCAGCAGGCGCGCCGGCAGGGTCACCTCGGCCGTCATACCCCCGCCGGGGGTACGGGACAGCTCGACCCCGATCTCCCAGCGGCGCGCCAGCGTGCCGACCACGAACAGGCCCAGCACCTTGGTGGGTACGACGTCCAGCCGCTCGCGGCGGATCAGACGGGCGTTCTCCTCGGCGAGGCGTTCGGCACTCATGCCGAGGCCGTGGTCGGTGATGACGACGTGGGTGCCCTCGGCGCCGGAGCGGACCGACACCTCGACGGGGCTGCCCGCGGGCGAGAACGACACGGCGTTCTCCAGGAGTTCGGCCACCATGAGGGTGAGGTCGCCGATGATGTCGGGCTGGACCACCGCGTCCGCCGCGGCGTTCAGCCGTACCCGCTGGTAGCCCTCGATCTGCCCGAGCGCGGCCCGTACGACGTTGCTGAGCGAGGTGGGCCCGGCGTCCAGGACGGTCTCCCGGATGCCGGCCAGCAGCATCAGGCTGTCGGCGTTGCGGCGCAGGCGCACGGCGATGTGGTCGATGGAGTACAGCCGTTCCAGCAGCTCCGGATCGGTCTCGCCCCGCTCCACCGCGTCGATCAGCGCGAGCTGCCGGGTGGTCAGGTTGCTGACCCGGCGGCCGACGTTGCCGAACATCTCGGCGACGTTGCGCCGGCTGAGCACCTGCCGCTCCAGCAGCGCGGCCGCGGTGGTCTGCACGTGGTTGAAGGCTTCGGCGAGGTCGCCGATCTCGTCGCGGGCGGTGACGGGCATGTCCCGCAGCAGGGGCGCTCCGTCGTCCTCGGCGTCGTCGTCGGCCACCCGGGCCAGTTCCCGGCCGGCGACGTCCGCGACCTCGTGTGCCACTCCGGTGAGGGCCGCCACGGGCCGGATCACCGAGCGGCGGACCATGACCGCGAAGGCGAGCCACAGGGCGAAGCCGATCAGCGCGATGCTCAGCAGCAGGCCGGCCCGCCACTGGGCCGAGCCGGCCGCCGAGTCGGCCCGGTCGGCGATCCGGTCGATCAGCGAGGTGGTGATCTCCAGCCGGGCCGCGGCCTGTCGCGGGTAGTCGGGGTAGTCGAGCAGCGCGTCCTTGACCGCCGTGCTGATCTCCGCCTGGTTGCCGGCCTCCAGCTTGCCGGGGTCGATCTGGAGCTCGGCGTACGACTCGGCGATGTTGCGCTGCGACGGGGTGTGCTCGAGCCCGGCCAGCGTCTCCGCCTGGTCCTCGCTGGCGAACCGGGCGAACCGGTCCGCCTGGTGGTCGTACAGGTCGTAGGCGCCGACCGCGTTGGTGAACTCGATCAGCGCGTTGGTGTCCCCGGTGGTCGCCGAGAACACGCTGGTCTCGAAGGAGCTGTGGGCGGCGTCCGCGCGCAGCAGCGAGTCCAGCAGGTTGCCGGTGAAGGTCGAGGCCAGGGACGCGTTGCGGTCCAGCCCCAGCCCGTCGATGAGGTCCTGGGCGGCGTTGGTGTACGCCGGGTCGATGTTGTCGGCCGGGAGGTAGCCGTCCTGGACGGTCCCGCGCAGGCTGCCCAGGCCCTCGACCTGCCGCAGGGCCTGGACCTCGGTGTCCGCCAGCCGGTCGCCGAAGGTGTCCCGCACCTTCTCCACCTGGGCGTCGACCGCTTTCTGCGCCGTCCGGTAGCCGTGCGGCGAGGGCTTGCCGGGACCCGCCTCGTACCGTACGGAGAGCAGGATGGCCTGCCGGTGTTCGGCCTCCACGAGGTTCACCAGCCGGGCGACCTGGGCACTGTCGCGGACCAGCTGCGCCGCCGTCCGGGAGGTGCCGTACTGGTCGACGAGGTCGGTGATGAGGTAGGACAGCAATACGGCGATCACCGCGAGCGGCACGCCGACCAGGACGTTCAGCTTGCGCCGGAAGGGCCAGCGGTCGGCGAAGCCCCGGGCGTGCGCGTCCACAATCGTGGACACCGGGCCTCCTTCGTGGGGGTGTCTCCACCCGAACTGATGCGTAACGACACCGAAGCGGGCCCCGTACACCGCTGTGACCGACGTCAACTGCGGTGAGACTACAGCGTTCTTGAAGGGCTGATCAGCGGACTCCATGTCAAGAATCCGTTACAAAACAACCGCTTGAACTACACAACCAGCCACGGACTGAAGCCAAAGGGTGACCAAGAGACTCTTGACTGACCAAGAACCGCCTGGATTGGATCAGTCAGAGAGCGGTCCACCGCTGTGCACGTTGTCCACCGCACCATCTGAGCCCGGAACGGGAACCGTGACTGCCAACACCCACCCCAGCAGGTCATTCCGGAGACACCCCGGCGCGGCGATCGTCGCGCTGGCCGCGGCGACGGCCCTGCTGGCGGGCTGTTCCTCCTCCTCCGACAAGTCCGACGACCCGCTCGCGGGCGAGAAGGCGAGCGGCGGCACCGTAGTCGTCGGCTCCAACAACTTCCCCGAGAGCATCCTGATCGCCGACATCTACGGCGAGGCCCTGAAGGCCAAGGGAATCAAGGTCAGTTACAAACCGAACATCGGCAGCCGCGAGACGACCTACGGTCTGCTCAAGAACGGCACCATCTCGGTCCTGCCCGAGTACAACGGCGCGCTGCTGGCCTACCTCGACCCGAAGGCCACCCCGAAGACCGTCGAGGCGACCACCGCCGCGATCGAGGCGAAGCTCGACTCCAAGCTCACGCTGCTGAAGCCTGCGTCGGCGCAGAACAAGGACTCCGTCACCGTCAACAAGGAGACGGCCGACAAGTACAAGCTCACCGCCGCCTCCTCCATCGCCGACCTCAAGAGCGTCGCGAAGGACCTGGTCATCGGCGGCTCGCCGGAGTTCCAGACCCGGCAGCAGGGCCTGGTCGGCCTGAAGTCCGTGTACGGCCTGGAGTTCAAGACCTTCAAGGCGCTGGACGCGGGCGGCCCGCTGACCCTGGCGGCGCTGAAGAAGAACACCGTGCAGGCCGCGGACGTCTTCACCACGGACGCGTCGATCACCAAGGAGAAGTTCGTCGTCCTCCAGGACACCAAGAACCTCTTCGGCTTCGAGAACGTGCAGCCGCTGGTCCACAAGTCCGCGCTGAACCAGAAGGGCAGCGACGCCCTCGACGCCGTCTCGGCCAAGCTCGACACGAAGACGCTGCTGGACCTCGACATCCAGGTGCAGTCGGAGAACAAGGACCCGCTGGACGTGGCGAAGGCCTGGCTGAAGACGGCCGGCCTCGGCTGACCTTTCGTCCTTGGACGCGACCGCCGACGGAGCGACGCGGGTGCCCCCGGGCGCCGGGGACACCCGCGTCGTGCTCGACGGCCGCGGCCTCGGCCTGACCGGGATCGTCCGGCTCGCCGACGCCGCCGCCGAGCCCGCCGTACCGCCCGAGGCGGTGGAGCGGGTGCGCCATGCCTGGGAGACCGCGGGCAGGCTCGCGGCCGACGGCCGCCTGTACGGACGCGGCACCGGCGTCGGCGCCCACCGCTCGGTGCCGGTCGCCCCGGACGACGAGACCGGGCACGGGCTGCGGCTGCTGCGCAGCCACGCGGGCGGCGCGGGCCCGCTCCTGCCCGCCCGCCAGGCCCGTGCCATGCTCGCCGTCCGCGTCAACCAGCTCCTCGCCGGCGGCTCCGGCATCCACCCCGCCTTCGTCACCGCCCTCACCGAGGCCCTCCGCCTCGGCGTCCACCCCGCGGTCAACGAATACGGCGGTCTCGGCACCGGCGACCTGACCGCCCTGGCCCAGACGGGGCTGACCCTGATCGGGGAACGGCCCTGGCTGACATCGGCGACGGACGGCGATGGCCGCCTCCGCCCGGACACCCCGCCGGGCGCGCCGCCCCTGCCCGCTCCCGTGCCGCTCGGGCCCGGGGACGCGCTCGCGCTGCTCAGCAGCAACGCGCTCGCGCTCAGCAGGGCCGCGCTCGCCGGACACGAGGCCGATGTGCTGCTGCGGGCCACCCACGCGGTCGCCGCGCTCTCGCTCGCCGCCGTCTCCGGCTCCCCGGAGGCCTACGCCGCCGAGGTGCACGCCCTGCGGCCCTACCCCGGTCCGGCCCGTGCGGCCGCCGAGGTGAGGCGGCTGCTCGGCATGCCCGAACGGCCGCGCGCCGGCGGGCGCCGGATCCAGGACCCGTACGGGTTCCGTGCCTTCCCACAGGTGCACGGCGCCGCCCTCGAGGCCTCCGACCGGCTGCGCCGGATCATCGAGGTCGAGGTCAACTGCCCGTCGGAGAACCCCGTCTTCGCCCCGGACGGCCACGCCTACCACCACGGCGGATTCTTCGCGGCCCCGCTCGGGCTGGCCCTGGACGGGCTGAACCTGGCCGTGCTCCAGACCGCCCAGCTCTCCGTCGCCCGTCTCGTCGCCCTCGGCCGAGCCGACCTCACGGGCCTGCCCGCGTTCCTCGCCGCCGGGCCCGCGAGCAGCTCCGGCGCGATGATCCTGGAGTACACGGCCAACTCCGCGCTCGCGGAGCTGCGTTCGTGCGCCGCACCCGCCTCCGCCGGACACGCCGTCCTCTCACACGGCCTGGAGGAGGCCGCCAGCTTCGCCGGCCAGGCCGCACGGCAGACCGGGCGGGCCGGCACCGCCTACGCCACCGTCCTGGCCTGCGAACTCGTCACCGCCGTACGAGCGCTGCGGCTGCTGCCGGTACCCCCGCCCGTCCCCGCCTTCGCCGTGGCCGCCGCCGTCCTCCCGTCCGACACGGAGGACCGCCCGCTGACGGGGGACGTGACGATGGCGGGCGAACTGCTGCCGGTGCTGGCGCGGTTGTGAGTTTTCGCCGCACGGAGCGGCCCTCATGGAAGAAATCCACCAACAGGGGCCTCGCGCTGGAGCCCTCGCCGCCCCGGCGCCGACGCTCCCTCCATGACCACCGAACGCATAGCGACCTCCGTCGCCCCGCCACCGCCCCACCGCCGGCGCTGGTCCGCGCTGACCGCCCTGCTCCTCGCCGAGGCGATGAACCTGCTGGACGCGACCGTCGTGCAGGTCGCCGCCCCCGTCGTGCACACCGATCTGGGCGGATCGGTGTCGGACATCCAGTGGTTCTCCGCCGCCTACACCCTGCCGTTCGCGGTGCTGCTGATCACCGGCGGCCGGCTGGGTGACATCGCGGGCCGGCGCCGCCTGTTCGTCCTCGGCGTCACGGCGTTCACGCTCGCCTCGCTCGCCTGCGCCCTGGCGCCCTCGGCGGGCCTGCTGATCGCCTTCCGCGCGGTGCAGGGCGCGGCGGCGGCGATGATCATTCCGCAGACCATCGGGCTGATCAAGGCCATGTTCGCGGGGGAGGAACTCTCCCGGGCCCTGGGCAGCATCGGCCCGGTGATGGGCCTCGCCGCCGTCTGCGGCCCCGTCCTCGGCGGTGTACTGACCCACGCCGACCTGTTCGGTTCCTCCTGGCGCGCCGCCTTCCTCGTCAACGTCCCCGTGTCCCTGGTGGTGCTGGTCCTGTCCTCCCGGCTGCCGGAGAGCCGCGCTCCGCGCCGCCCCGCCCTCGACCCGGCCGGCACGGCGCTGGCGGCGGCCGGCACCGGTCTGATCGTCCAGCCGCTGATCGGCGCGGACGTCACCCGCCTCACGGGGCGGAGCTGGGCGATGCTGTCCGCGGGCCTGCTCCTCGTCGCCGTCTTCGCACTGCACCAGCGCCGGGTGGCGGCGGCCGGCCGCAGCCCCCTGCTGGAGCCGACCCTGTTCGCCCGCCGGGGCTTCCCCGCCGCCCTCGTCACGTCGGCGTCCTTCTTCGCGGTGACGAACGGACTGACGACGGTGGTCGTCCTGCAATTCCAGCTGGGCGCCCACACAGGCGTGCTGGCCTCCGGTCTGAGCCTCGCCCCGTGGTCGGCCGGCCTGGCGGTCGCGTCGTGGCTGGCGGGCGCGCGGCTGGTACGACGCCACGGGCGGCGCGTGATGCCGTACGGCCTCGGCGTGCTCCTGACCGGTCTGCTCGCCGCCGTCGCCGGGTACCACGCGGCACAGCCCGGCGCCTACCCCGTGGCCGTGCTCCCCGCGCTGGCGCTCATCGGCATGGGCGCGGGCCTGTTCACCCCCGCGTTCTTCACCCTCGCCCTGAAGCCTCTCGCTCCCCAGGAGATCGGTTCGGCCGCGGGCCTGCTCAACGCGGTGCAGCAGCTCGGGGCGACCCTCGGCGTCGCCGTCCTGGGCAGCGTCTGCCTCAACGCCGGCTCGGCGCCGCACGCGGCCGAGAAGGCGTGCTGGGCGGCGGTGGCACTGCTGGGCGTGAGCTGGGTGGCGAGCACGAGGGTGACAGTGGAGACATAGCCGTGGGGCTGCCCGCCTTCAGCGTCCGCAGCACGGGACTCGTCTCCAGCGCACGGATCTGCCGCAACGCTCCCAGCCGCCGCGTCAGATACCGGTGCAGGTCCGCCGGGTCCCGGCACAGCGCCTGCGCCACCAGATTCGTCGGCCCGGTGGTGGCCGCCACGAAGGCCAACTCGTCGTGGACCGCGAGCTCCTGTGCCACGTCCTCCAGGTCCGCGGGACGCACCGACATCCACAGCAGCGCCCGGGTCCGTACCCCGAACAGCCCGGCGTCCAGCTCCACGTCGAAGAACAGCCCGCCCCCGGCCCGCAGCTCGGCCAGCCGCCGTGCCACCGTGGCCGGCGACCATCCGGTCCGGCGGGCCAGCTCCCCGAAGGCGGCCCGCCCGTCCTTCTCCAGGGCGGCCAGCAGCTCGGCTTCCCCGGGGCCGGGCCGGCGCGCGTCGACGCCCTCGCTGTCCTCGCCGTCCTCCCGGCCCTCCACGCCCTCGCGCAACGCCCGCTGCTGCTCGGCGTCCAGTGTCCGCGCGCCGCGCCGCCAGTTCACGGGCCCGCCGAGATAGGTGTGCAGCAGACAGTGCGCGGACACCGCGGTGATCCCGCCGGTGCGCGGAATGTCCCGCAGCAGCAGTGAGTTGCCGGCGGTGTCGTCCGTGGGGGCGTGGATGATCGCCGTGATCTCGGTCCCCCCGGACGTCAGCTTCACCCACGAGGTGTCCGTTCGCCGCACCAGTGCCTCGGCGATCGTCTGCGCGGACCGCGCCGCCGCGGTGAGCCGGACCAGCCACTGGGTCCGCCCCGCCCGGTGCGGGTCGGCGAGCCCTACGACCCGCAGACCGGCCTCGGTCCGTAGCCGCCGGTAGCGCCGGGCGACCGTCTGCGCGGAGACGCCGAGCACCCCGGCGATACGGCTGAACGGCGCGCGCCCGTCGATGTGCAGGGCGTGGATGAGGGCACGGTCGAGGTCGTCGAGCATGCCCTCATCCTCGCGGACGGCTCAGAGGTCGAACTCGTGCGGCGGCAGCTCCAGCGTGAAGCACGCCTCGCGGACCACGGCCTGCTCGGTCTTGTCGAAGTCACCGTCCGCACCGCCGATGACGATGCCGATCTGGATGACGGCGCGCGCCTCCGCGGGCTTCTTCTTCGCCTTGGCGATCTCCTGGAGCACGCTGACCTTGCCGAAGGCGAAGTCGGTGGTCAGCTTGTTCAGGTTGTCCTCGAAACGGCGCCGCAGGTCGTCGGCGGGGAAGTTCTGCAACACCTCGTTGGTGGCGATGAGCTGGGCCACGCGCTGCCGCTCGGCCGGGTCGATCGTCCCGTCGGCGGCCGCCACGAGCGCGCACATGGCCATGCTCGCGTCGCGGAAGGCACCGCTCTTCAGATCGTTCTTCTTCGCCTCCAGCTGGGTCTGCATCGTCGACGCGGACTCCTTGATGCGGTCCCACAGGGCCATGCGAACTCCTCAGACGGATCGGCACATACGGATCGAGTGCTTCTACAACACCGTAGAAACTCGTGCGTCGGCCGAAAAGTTCCGGCGAGGAGTTCCGGGCCTTGTGCCGGCGCCGTCGGTGCCGTCGGTGGCGTCAGGCGACCTCGGCGGGCGTCTGCTGTTCCTTCCGCTTCCGCTCGCGGCGGCTCACGCGGGGTTCCTGGTCCGGGAGCCAGCCGAAGGTCAGGCAGCTGCCGGTGACGCCGAGCGCGAGGCCGACGATGAAACCGCCGAGGTTGGAGGTCATCCAGCTGCCCAGGGAGAGCAGGACGCCGGTGATGGAGTAGAAGATGCGCTGGGCGGGGCTGAAGAGGACCAGCAGGCCGAGTATCAGCATCAGAGTGGGCAGGAGATACCCCGCCAGGCCCTGCATGCCGACGTGCAGGATGACCGGAAGCGGTGCCTTCATGGTCACCAGGATCTCGGCGCCGCCCAGTACGAGCAGCAGGCCGCCCACGAAGGGACGGCCTCCTCTCCACTGCCTGAAGCGGGCCCTGTCCATCACGGGCAGCCGTCGCTGGAGAACTTCATGTGCAGGTTGGGCAGCTTGAAGACGGCCGCGGTGGCCGCGTAGTTGCGCTGGTACAGGTGCGTGATGGTGACCTTGTCGGCCTGCTGGCTGTAGACGCCCGCGGGGCCCTTGGCGTCGACCTTGTCGAGGGTGCTGGCGTCGCGGCCGATCTCGATGTTCTTGAACGAGGCGTTGCCCGTGATGTCGTCGGAGTCGATCGACAGGTTCTGCACCTGCACCTTCTTGGACCCGGTGCCCGCGGTGAGGACGAGCTGGATGCCGCCGAGGTCGACGCTCTGGCACATGTTGGTGAGCGTGCCGTTCTTCACCACCGAGGTGACGACCAGCTCCTGACCCCCGGTGTCACCGGCGTTGGGGCTGTTCTCGATCATGTTGTCCAGCCCGCCGTACTGCGCGAACCCCGTGCCGTCGAGCCGGTCGGCCTTGACCACGAACGGCATGCCGGAGATGGCGAACTGGACGCCCAGGGCGCCCTGCGCGGTGAGGATCGCGAGTCCCGCGGTGACCCCGACGGCGGGCACCGCCATCACCGCGGCCCGGCGCAGCCGGACCCGCCCGCGTCTTGGTGCGGAAACGCTCTCGGGGTTATCGGGGGTGTTGTCGGCGGACGAGAGGTCCGGGGACGAGGCCATGTCTGCTCCATTGGGCATAGTCATGCGGGTTGGGCTCGTGGCGCGTTGTCCTGGCGCGGACAGCGGCTGCCGCGCACGCCTCCTCGCACTCCCGGCGATCGCAAGGGCTTTCTCGTTACGCAGCAGTAGCCGCCGAGGAAGTTACCGGTGGTTACATGAAGGGTCAAGGGAGTTGTGAAAAAAGAGTGTCGATTATGCGTCGGCTCCTTTCAAGTGCAGCAACTCCCTTGATCGACCTTGACGTTGACTGATCCTCAGGTCTACAACTGCCCCTGGCTCAACCGGATCCGTGGCGCCGGATCCGCCGTGCGGCACCATCGGTCGTCTCCAGGGGTGCTCCCGGCGCGGCACTCCACCAGACCGCCTCCGCACAAGCGCGGTCCCGGCACGGGCCCTTCCCTGCCCTAGGGCTCACGGCCCGTGCCCGGCCGCCCTCATTCGGCCCGGCCGGAAGTCTCCCCCCGAGGCTTACGGCCGGTGTCCAGCCGCCGCTGCCGGTCCGTCACGTACGGAGAAGGCGTGCACGGACCGGCAGCGGCCGGCGCCCCGGCGCGCCCTCAACCCCCCACCTCACCCTCACCAGCCCCCCACTCAGAAATGAGGCACCCGCATGCGCACCCGTACCCTCGTCACCCTCGCCGGAGCCGTCGCCGCACTCGCGCTCCCGCTGGCCGCCGTCCCCGCCTCCGCGGACGGCACCGCTGTGCTCACCACCGGCAGCGCCGGCGGCACCGCGGTCGCGGTCGGTGACGTCCTCACCGCACCGCTGGCGAGCGGCACCTCCGCCACGCTCTACTCCAGCGCGACCGGCACCAGCGGCGTCAAGTGCACGTCGTCGCAGTTCACCGCCACCGTCAAGGACAACCCCGCCGCACCCGGCACGGCCACCGAGGCGGCCACCGCGCAGACCTTCGACGCCAGCAGCTGCACCAGCAACGTCCTCGGCGTCACCGGCGTGAGCAGCATCTCGGTCGACAACATGCCCTACACCACCACCGTGGCCTCCGACGGCACGCTCACCGTGACCCCGGCGAGCGGCTCGACCATCCAGACCACCGTCAAGCTGAAGACCCTGCTGGGCTCCATCACCTGCGTCTACCAGGCGGCAAGCCTGTCCGGCAAGGCCGACAACAGCGACAACAGCATCAGCTTCACCAACCAGCAGTTCACGAAGAGCTCCGGCTCCTCGCTCTGCTTCTCCAGCGGCTACTTCACCGCCAAGTACGCCCCCGTCACCGACTCGGGCGCCTCGGTCTACGTCAACTGAGCGTAAGCAGCTGAGGCGTTCACCGCCGACGCAGACGTACGGCCAGGGCGGCGCCCCCGGTGAGCACCAGCACCGCGGCGGCGCCGCCCGCCAGCAGCGGGGCGGAGGGCCCGGAGCCGGTGTCGGTGGTGGAGGCCACCGGGGTGCTGTCGGCTGCGGTGCCCTCGGTCCGGGGGGCGGTCGTCGCCCTGCCGGACGCCGCCGCGGTCGACTCCGTGGCCGTCGGCCGGCCGGAGGCGCCGGCCGACGGCCGGGTCGCCTTCCCGGTCGCCGCGCCGGCCGAAGCCGGGGCCGAGGGCGACCGGTCGGTGGCCTTGCCCGCCTTCGCCTTCGGGAACACCACGTCGGAGCACGAGTAGTAGGTGTCCGACGTGCTGCTGTTCTGCCAGATCGTGTAGAGCATCTGCCGCCCCGTCCGGTCCGACGGCAGCGTGGCCCTGATGTGGTACGCGCCGTTGGTCAACGCCGGGTCCGTGACCTGGGCGAAGGGCTTCGAGGGCAGGTCGGACCAGGTCAGCGGCTTGGACGGGTCGTAGCCCGGCTTGGTCAGATAGAGCTTGAACGTGCCGGTGTGCGGGATCGTCGAGGCGTACGTCATCGTCAGCCCGGCGCCCGGGGTCAGCCGGGTCGACGGCCAGTCCGTACGGGCCAGGTCGAGCCCCTTGTAGGCGGGCAGGCCGCCGCTGCACAGCTTCCCGTCCGCGATCACCTGCCGGTCCCGGCCGTTCACGCCCGCCACCCGCAGGTTGTCCCACATCGTGAAGGGCGCCCCGTTGGCGGCGACAGCCGCCCGGCACGCCGCCGAGCGGGCCGCGTCACCGCCGTCGGGGGAGCAGGCGTACACCCGGCTGACCGGATCCGTCGGCGCGCCGTGCGCCCGGGCCGGTCCCGCCGCGCACAGCGACAGCAGGGCCGAGGCCGCCACGGCGGCCCCCGTGACCCTCAGATGTACGGTCATCCGACTCATCGCAGGACGCCTCCTCGGCCGGCGGGGCAACGGTATGTCCCGTGCAGTACGGGAAAAAGGCCGCCGGCGTTCAGTTCGCCCCCTCGTGTACGGATCCGCCGACCTACAGGGCCGGTCGGTGCTTGCATGCACCGACCGGCCCGTCCGTTTGAGGTCCCATTGAGAACCGCCCGACCTCCTCGTATCGTGGCGATCACGGGCGCGGGGGCCCGGCCGTCCGCCATGGCCTCCGGAAGACGGCAAAAGCCGAGGGAGGGGCCTCGATTGACATCGTCCGCTTATTGACCTTCGCAGGCGCCCGGACAGCCGCTTGCATGGCTTGCACGTGTCGGCCACCGAGTCTGCACAAACCTGCTCTGTTGTCGCAGGGTGAGTTATCGTGTGCGTGGGGTAAAAAACAAACGGCACGTCCCGTACGTTTCTGACTTCAAGGAGTGTCCCGTAGATGGCGAGGCAGTTACGCGCCGAGCAGACCCGGGCGACGATCATCACGGCCGCGGCCGACCTGTTCGACCGTCATGGCTACGAATCGACCAGCCTGAGCGACATCGTCGAGCATGCCCGGGTCACCAAGGGCGCGCTCTACTTCCACTTCGCGGCCAAGGAGGATCTGGCGCGCGCCATCATGGAGTTGCAGGCCCAGGCGTCGCGGATGGTGACGAGGGAGGTGGAGAGCCGCGGCTGCTCCTCGCTGGAGTTCCTGATCCGCACCACGTTCGGGATCGCCCGGCTCGCGGTCGAGGACCCGATTCCCCGGGCGGGACTCCGCCTCGCCACCGCGGACGTGGCCGTCCGGCCGCCGCTGAAGCACCCGTTCTCGGAGTGGCTGGACCTCTCCACCCGCAAACTCCTCGGCGCGGTCAAGGAGTCCGATGTCCATCCGGACATCGACGTGGACGCCGCCGCCCACTCCCTCGTGTACTTCTTCGTCGGCACCCGGGTCGCCGGCCGCTCCCTCGACCCCGACGGGCGGCTGCCCCGCAGGGTCGCCGAGATGTGGCACCTGATGATCCGGGGAATGGTGCCGGTACCCCGGCGCGCCCGCTATCTGACCCTCGCCACACAGCTGGAACGGGAGACCAGAACCGCCTGATCCGCGGGGTACGGTGACGCCTATGCCCGACACCCCCGCCGCCCCCGTGATCCTCGGTGACCGACCCGGCTCCTTCCCGTGGAGCGTACTGGCCGAGCGGCATCCCGCGATCATCCGGCAGGTACGCGAGGCCTTCCCGTACGGCCCCGAGCAGCACCGCGCGCTGGACGCGCTGCTGAAGAGCTGCACCGAGGGCGTCATCGAGCCGCTGCCCGCCGACGCGCCCGACCGCGACCGGTGGCGCGCCTGGGGCGCGGACACCTGGACCGGCCGCTCCTGGTTCGACGTGCCCTGGCTGTGGTCGGAGAGCCACTTCTACCGCCGGCTCCTCGACGCCGTCGGCTACTTCGGCTCCGGAGCCTGGGCGGGCATCGACCCGTTCCGGCCCCTCAAGCGCGCCGAACTCGACGCCGAGGAGACGGACGAGGAACTGGCCGCGCTCGACGCGCTCGAGGCCCTGCCGGCCGATGAACGGGCCCGCGCCCTGCTGCACGGCTCGCTCTGGGGCAACCGCGCCGACCTCGGCTTCCGCCTCTCCGACAAGGGCGCCGAGACCCAGGAGACCGTCCCGGCCCTGGTGGCCGACGACAGCGAAGCCCTGTGGTCCCTGCTGCCCTCCTCCGGCACGGGCACGCTCTGCCTGGTCGCGGACAACGCCGGCCGGGAACTCGTCCCCGACCTGCTCCTGATCGCCCACCTCCTCGCCGAGGGCCGCGTCGCACGGGCCGTACTGCACATCAAGTCCTACCCGTACTACGTCTCCGACGCCACGACCGCCGACGTGGTGGACGCCCTGCGCCGGCTGACCTCGGCTCCGGGCGCGGCGGCCGGATACGGGCGGCGGCTGTGGGCGGCCATGGCAGACGGGCGGCTCACGGTGCGCGCCCACCCCTTCTCCTGCGCCCCGCTGCCGTACGCGGACATGCCGGACGACCTGCGTGCCGAGTTCGCCGCCGCGACCCTGACCGTCTTCAAGGGGGACCTCAACTACCGGCGCCTGGTCGGCGACCGGCTGTGGCCGCCGACCACGCCCTTCCGGGACGTCACCGCGTACTTCCCGGGCCCGGTCGCCGCCCTGCGCACCCTGAAGTCCGATGTGATCACCGGTCTGGACCCGGACACCGAAGCGGCCCTGACCGCCGCGGAGGGACAGCGCTGGCGCACCGGGGGCACGCACGCGGTGATCCAGGTCGCCAGGGGCTCAACCGACGTGCACCGGCAGTGACTTGATGCCGTTGATGAAATTGGACACGAGCCGTTCGGCGGGCCCGGCGAGCCGGGGTGCGGGCAGCGCCACGAGTGCCTCCTCGTACAGCAGCCGCAGCTGAAGCCGGGCGAAATGGGCGCCCAGGCAGACGTGCGGGCCGTCCCCGAACGACACGTGCGGGTTGGGTGTGCGGGCGAGGTCGAGCCGGTCCGGGTCGGTGAAGACCCGCTCGTCGCGGTTGGCCGAGGCGTGGAAGACCACCACCTTGGCGCCCGCGCGGATCCGCCGCCCGCCCAGTTCGGTGTCCCGCGCGGCGGTGCGGCGGAAGGTCAGCACCGGCGGATGCCAGCGCAGCAACTCCTCGACCGCCTGCGGGAGCCGCACCTTCCCCGCACGCAACAGCCCGTACGCCTCCGGATGTTCCGCGAGCGCCAGCAGCCCGCCCGGAGCGGCGCCGCGCACGGTGTCGTTGCCCGCGATCGTGAGCAGGAAGAAGAACATCTCCAGCTCCCCGTCCCGGAGTTCGGTGTCGTGGGCCAGCGTGGTCAGCACGTCGTCGGCGGGGTGGCGCCGCTTGTACGCGGCCAGTTGCCGCGCGTACGCGAACATGTCCGCGAGCATCGCCGGAGAGCGCGGGTCGACCGGTCTGCCCGCACGGTCGAGCACCGGCTCACCGGCCTCGTCCGGGTCCTGGTAGCCGATGACCCGCCGTGTCCAGCGCAGCAGCAGCCGGCGGTCGCTCGGCGGGACGCCCAGCAGGTCGGCGAGGTTGAGCAGGGCGTACTCGTCGGTGACGGCGGCGACCAGGTCGACGCTTCCCTCCGTGCGGGCCGCTTCCAGGGCCCGCCCGAACAGGGTGCGCGCCCTTTCCCGCGCGACCTCGGCGAACCGGTCGACGCGCCCCGGGGTGAAGGCCCGGCTGACCGTCCGGCGCAACCGACCGTGCCACGGCGGATCCTGATTGAGCATCATGCGCCGGATGAACGGCAGGTCCGCCGGATCGGGATCCCGGATCTGGGTCGCGCCGACGTACGACGAGTACGTCCCCGAGTCCTTGAGCACCCGCACCACGTCGGTGTGCCGGGTCACCGCCCAGAATCCCGGTCCGGCCGGCCAGCCCAGCACCTCCGGCTCGTCCTGCCAGGCCACGGGGTGCCGGTCGCGCAGGACCCGGTAGTCGGCGTACGGCACCCCGGCGGCGTACCGCCGGGGATCGAACACGTCGGGTACCGGCCCCGTCTCCGGTGACGGCGCGAGAGAGGTCATGGGACCACCGTGGCGTCTGCGTCCGCGCCCGGCAAGAGTTCCGCTTTTCCCCGCCCTTTCACGCGATGGTGTGATCATGTGCCGCGTTCCGGATGCCTGTTGGGAGCCGCGGGTAGGGCCGGGCCATGACGCAGCCGTTCGAACTCCCGCACTTCTACATGCCGTACCCCGCGCGGCTGAACCCGCACGTCGACGAGGCGCGCGCCCACTCGACGGCGTGGGCACGCGAGATGGGCATGCTGGAGGGGTCCGGGATCTGGGAGCAGGCCGACCTCGAGGCGCACGACTACGGGCTTCTGTGCGCCTACACCCACCCCGACTGCGACGGCCCCGCGCTCTCGCTGATCACCGACTGGTACGTGTGGGTGTTCTTCTTCGACGACCACTTCCTGGACATGTACAAGCGCACCCCGGACCGCGCCGCCGGCAAGGCGCACCTGGACCGGCTGCCGCTGTTCATGCCGCCGGACCCCGGGGCCGCCGTACCCGAGCCGGAGAACCCGGTCGAGGCGGGCCTCGCCGACCTCTGGGCGCGCACGGTGCCGTCGATGTCGGCCGCCTGGCGCCGGCGGTTCGCCGTGGCCACCGAGCATCTGCTGAACGAGTCGCTGTGGGAGCTGTCCAACATCGACGAGGGGCGGATCGCCAACCCGGTCGAGTACATCGAGATGCGCCGCAAGGTCGGCGGCGCCCCCTGGTCGGCGGGGCTCGTCGAGTACGCGACCGCCGAAGTGCCCGCGCCGGCCGCCGGGTCGAGGCCGCTGCGGGTGCTCATGGAGACCTTCGCCGACGCCGTCCACCTGCGCAACGACCTGTTCTCCTACCAGCGGGAGGTCGAGGACGAGGGGGAGAACAGCAACGGCGTGCTGGTCCTGGAGACCTTCTTCGGCTGCACCACCCAGGAGGCCGCCGACACCGTCAACGACATCCTCACCTCCCGCCTCCACCAGTTCGAGCACACCGCGCTCACCGAAGTGCCCGCCCTCGCCCTGGACAAGGGCCTCACCCCGGACCAGGTCGCGGCGGTGGCGGCCTACACCAAGGGACTTCAGGACTGGCAGTCCGGCGGCCACGAATGGCACCTGCGCTCCAGCCGGTACATGAACGAGGGCGCCACCACCGCCGCGCCCTGGCACGGCCCGACCGGACCGGGCACCTCGGCCGCCGACGTCGGCGCCCTGCTCGCCTCGGCGGCGGCAGAACGCCTGCGCGCCTACTCCCATGTGCCGTTCCAGAAGGTCGGCCCGTCCCTGCTGCCCGACTTCCACATGCCCTTCCCGCTGGAGCTGAGCCCGCACCTGGAAGGAGCCCGGCCCCGGCTGACCGCCTGGGCGCACCGGATGGGCATCCTCGGGGAGGGCGTCTGGGACGAGGACAAGCTCGCCGCCGCCGACCTGCCGCTCTGCGCGGCCGGCCTGGACCCCGACGCCACCCCCGAGGCCCTCGACCTCAGCGCGCAGTGGCTCGCCTGGGGGACGTACGGCGACGACTACTACCCGCTGGTGCACGGCCGGCGCCGGGACCTGGCGGGCGCCCGGCTCACCACGGCCCGGCTGTCGGCCTGCATGCCCGTCGCGGGCGAGCCGGCCCCCGCCCCGGCCGGCCCCCTGGAGCGCGGCCTGACCGACCTGTGGGCGCGCACGACCGCGCAGATGACCACCGACCAGCGGCGCTCCCTGAAACGGACCGTCGACACGATGACCGAGAGCTGGGTGTGGGAACTGTCCAACCAGCTCCAGAACCGCGTCCCCGACCCGGTCGACTACCTGGAGATGCGGCGGGCGACCTTCGGTTCCGACCTCACCCTGAGCCTGTGCCGCCTGGGGCAGGGCCCGGCGATCCCGCCGGAGGTGTACGCCAGCGGTCCGGTCCGCTCGCTGGAGAACGCCGCCATCGACTACGCCTGCCTCGTCAACGACGTCTTCTCGTACCAGAAGGAGATCGAGTACGAGGGCGAGATCCACAACGCCGTCCTCGTCGTGCAGAACTTCTTCGGCGTCGACTACCCGACCGCGCTCGGGGTCGTGCACGACCTGATGACCCAGCGGATGCGGCAGTTCGAACATGTCGTGGCGCACGAACTGCCCGTCGTGTACGAGGACTTCCGGCTCACGGCCGAGGCGCGCGAGGCCATGGACGGCTATGTCGCCGATCTGCGCAACTGGCTGGCCGGGATCCTGAACTGGCACCGGAGCGTGGACCGTTACAAGTCCGGCGCGCTGGTGAGCCGTACCCACGGCTTCCTCCCGGACCGCCCCCCGGCGCCCGTCCTGCCCGTCAGCTGAACTGCCGTACGCGGGCCGCCGCGTGCTCGGTGGCGGCCCGCGCCAGCGCCCGGACGACCGGGTGCGGGTGCGAGCCGTCGCCGGACAGCTCCGGCTGGAAGAGCGTGGCCAGGAAGAACGGGTGCCTGGAGTCCGGGAGTTCGGCCATCCGGACGTGGCCGTCCTCGTCCCGGCCGGAGAAACGCAGGCCGTGCGCGCGCAGCGTGTCGAGGTGACGGGAGGGGCCGTACGCGCAGAAGTACCGCTCGACCGTGCGCCCGGAACCGGTCACGGACTCGGCGAGCGAGCCCGGCTCGATCCGGACCGGGGCCTCGTGGCCGACGAGGGAACAGGCCAGCGGTTCGATGAGCGGGTCCTCCGCGTCCGGGTCGTTCTCGGCGTGCGCGGCCCGGGTCAGTCCGCACACGTTCCGGGCGTACTCCAGGAGCGCGTGCTGGAACCCGCCGCAGGTGCCCAGGAAGGGGATGCCCTCCTCACGGGCGGTGCGGATCGCCGTGAGCACGCCCGCCTCGCTGCGGTACGGGCTGCCCGGCAGCACCCACACCGCGTCGAAGCCGCGCACGGCGTCCGCGCCCTCGGCGTCCTCGGTCGGGATCCAGTAGGCGTCGAGGACGAGCCGGTCGCGGGCGGCGAGCGCGTCGAGCAGACGCGGGATCCGGGTGTGCGAGACGACGTTGGGGGAGCGGTCGCCGACCAGGGCGAGCGTGGCGGTGTGAACCGCGGTGTTCGACATGCCCCTCATCCTGGGCGCGCCCCCGGGTTCACGTCCAACGATGATCTCTGCACCTTCGATAAGCAACGCTGATGTCGAATGGGATCCTGTCCGCCATGGATCCGCACCTGCTGCGCACGTACGTCACCGTCGCCCGCCTCGCCTCCTTCTCCGAGGCCGCGCGCGAGCTGGGCTACACCCAGTCCGCCGTGTCCCAGCACATCGCGGCGCTCGAACAGGACCTCGGCGCACCGCTGCTCACCCGCCGCCCCGTCCTCCCCACCGCGGCGGGGGACCGGCTGCTGGAACACGCGGGCCCGCTGCTGCTGCGCCTCGACGCGGCGCGCGCGGACGTCGTACGGATGGCGGCCGTGCCCGAGCAGGGGCTGACCCTCGCGGCGACACCCACCGCGCTGCACCCCCATGTGCTCGCCGCGCTGCCCGGCGCGGGCGTGACCCTGCGGGTGCTCGCCCGGGACTCGGTCCCGGCCGCCGTCGCCACCGGGGCCGCCGACCTCGGCCTGGTCGACGGACCGGCCGCGCCCAGTGACCCGCTGCGGCTGCCCGACGTGGCGCCCCTGACCGCGCACGGCGTGGGGGAGGACACCCTCGCCGTGCTGCTGCCCGCCGCGCACCCGCTCGCGCGCCGCCCCGGTCTGCGCCTGGGCGACCTCGCCGACGCGCGCTGGCTGGACGCCCCCGACGCGGGACTGCCGCTCGGCCTGGTGCGCGCCGCGGCCGGGGGCGGCGCCTTCCGGCCGGCCCTGCGCTACGACGGCACCGACGTCCGTGTCCTGACCGCCCTCGCCGCCGCGGGCCACGGACTGACCCTGCTGCCGCGCGCGGTGGCCGACGGAGTGCCCGGTGCGGTCGCCGTCCCGCTGACCGAGCCACGGATCGTGCACCGCACGGAGCTTCTGTACGCCGGGGCGCCGCGGGGAGCGGCGGCGGTGCTGGTGGAGCGGCTGACCGGAAGGGACTGACGAGCCGCGACGACTATGACTTCCCGTCGCCGCCCCCTGCTCAGTCTCACTCGATCGTGGCTCGTCGCGCCCCGGTGCGCCGGGTAGTGCGCCTGGGAGAGCACCAGCCGGAGGCGATCCATGGAACAGACCGCGTTGCGCCCCAAGCCGATCCCGGGTCAGGAACGGGGGGACGGCGGCCCCAGCGGACCCGCGCGGCGCCCGCACGCCGCGCGCCGACGCGGCCGACGGCTGCGGACCATGCTGTTCGGCCTGTTCATCGGCGCCGTCCTGGTGCTGTCCGGCGTCGGGCTCGGCACGCTCGGCGCCACCGTGATCGGCATGAGCAGGCTCGCCGAACTGCGGCGCGAGGCACAGCCGCCCGGCCACTCGGCCCCGGCGACGCCCTCCGCCGCCCAGGCGGCGCCCGCCGCCACCCTCGGCCTGGAGGTCATGGACGACGAGAAGGCGGGCGCGCTGGTCGTCGGCGTCCACGTCCCCGGTCCGGGCTACTCGGCCGGCCTGGTCCGTGGCGACGTGCTCCTCCAGGTCGACAAGATCCGAGTCGACACGGCCGCCGATCTCGTCCGGGCCGTCGCCGCGGGCCGGCCCGGCGCCCGGGTCACCCTCACGGTGCGCCACCGCGGCGGCGGCTATCAGCAGCTGACCGCCGTTCCCGGTCTGGTCACGTGAGCGCCCGGTCCTGAGGTCCTGACGGGTGATCGGCGAACCTTCGTTCGAATTCGGGGGAGGGGAGGCACGGCCTCGCCCGCGGGACCCCGTAACCGGCTCGCGTCCCCCTCCGTGTCCGGGCAGGATGCTCCCGTGGTCCCATGCCCAGCACGTTCCCGCGTTCACGGAGGCCCGGATGACCGGTAGTACGCCCGCGCCCTTCACCGCCGACGACTACAGGGCCCGCATGGAGCGCGCCGCGCGCGCCGCCGCCGACGCCGGGCTGGCCGGGCTGCTCGTGGCACCCGGCCCGGACCTGGTGTGGCTCACCGGCTACGCGCCCACCGCCGCCACCGAACGGCTCACCGTGCTCGTCCTCGCCCCCGGCCGGGACCCCGTGCTCGTCGTGCCCACGCTGGAGGCCCCGGACGCCCAGAAGGCACCCGGCGCCGCCGCCCTCACCCTGCGGGACTGGACCGACGGCAAGGACCCGTACGCCGTCACCGCCGGCCTCCTGCCGAACAGCGGCCGGTTCGGCATCAGCGACAACGCCTGGGCCCTGCACCTGCTCGGCCTTCAGAAGACGCTCCCCGGCACCTCCTACGCCGCCCTCACCGACGCGCTGCCCATGCTGCGCGCCGTCAAGGACACGGCCGAGCTGGAGCTGCTGGCGGCGGCCGGGGCGGCCGCCGACGCCACGTTCGAGGAGATCCGGAAGGTCCCCTTCGCCGGCCGCCGGGAGTCCGACGTCGGCCACGACCTCGCCGGCCTGCTGCGCCGGCACGGACACTCCCAGGTCGACTTCACCATCGTCGGCTCCGGCCCGAACGGCGCCAACCCGCACCACGAGGTCGGCGACCGCGTCATCCGGCGCGGCGACATGGTCGTCCTCGACTTCGGCGGGCTGAAGGACGGCTACGGCTCCGACACCACCCGCACCGTCCACGTCGGCGAGCCCACCGACGAGGAGCGCAGGGTCCACGACGTCGTGCGCGCCGCCCAGGAGGCCGGCTTCCGCGCGGTGCGGCCCGGCGTCCCCTGCCAGGACGTCGACCGGGCCGCCCGCGCCGTGATCACCGACGCGGGATACGGCGAGTACTTCATCCACCGCACCGGCCACGGCATCGGCGTGACCACCCACGAGCCGCCGTACATGATCGAGGGCGAGGACCAGCCCCTCGTGCCCGGCATGTGCTTCTCCGTGGAACCCGGCATCTACCTGCCCGGCCGCTTCGGGGTCCGCATCGAGGACATCGTCACGGTCACCGAGGACGGTGGCCACCGCCTCAACAACACCACCCGCGAGATGGTCATGGTGGACTGAGAGGACACAGGCACAGCGGGTACCCACCGACAGCCCCCGGGACGACAACGGCGCGACCATGACCCAGGCACCGACACCCACCGCGGACACCGTCCGCCGACTGGTCCGTTCGCTGCTCAAGGACGGCGCGGAGGGAACCTCCGGGCCCGACGTGCGGCCCGTCGCCGAGGGCGGTGAGCACTCCACCTGGTGGGTCGGCGACCGCCACGTGCTGCGCCTCGCCCCCGACCGCGGGGCCGCCGCCCGCCAGCGCCTCGAGCTGCGCCTGCGCGACCTCGTACGCCCGCATCTGCCCGTCGCCGTCCCCACCAGCGTCGCCCACGGCGAGTGGGCGCCCGGCCTCACCTACACGCTCGACACCAGGGTGCCCGGCGGCACGGGGGAGGAGCACGACGTCTCCGCCGTCGGCGAGGCCGACCTGGCCGGGCTGCTCACCGGGCTGCGGGAGGTGCCCGTACGGCAGGCCGAGACACTCGGCGTCCCGCGCACCGCCCCGCGCTCCCTGGAGGCACTGCGCCGGATGGCCGCGCACGCGGCCGAACGCCTCGGCGCCGCCGACGAGTTCGATCCGGCCCGGATGACCCAGCTGGCCCCGACCGCCGCCGCCCAGCTCGCCGCCCAGCCCGGTACGGCGGTCCTGGTCCACCACGACCTCAGGGGCGAGCACCTCGTGGTCAGCGCCGACGGGCGGGTGCGCGGCATCCTCGACTGGACCGGCGCCGCCGTCGGCGACCCCGCCGAGGACATCGCCTCCCTCGCCCTCGCCGTCGGCTCGCCCGCCGCCGTCCGGGCCGCCACCCTCGCCGGATACAGCGCCCGCCCCTGCCTGCGCGGTCTGTGGCTCGCCCGCTGCGACACCGTCGTCCGCCTCACCGACCGCATCGAGGCCCGCGACACCGCCCCCCTCCCGCTCCTCAGGACCCAGCTGCGGCGCGCCTGGGAGGCGATCCTGCTGGAGCGGGTGACGGAGTTCAGGGAGGACGGCGAGGAAGAGGGGGCGTAGAAGGCCGTGGCCCGCCCCCGGACCACGGGTCCACCCGTGCGTGCCGGGCTGCGGTCGCGACGCCGGCGGATTCGGGTGAGGCTGTCAGGGAGCGTGGCCGGCCCCGCACGGGCGACGTGCGTCGGCGACCGCGCCGGACAGAGAGGCGAAGGCCATGGCAGCGATGCCCGACAAGGTGCGGCAGGGGCGGGACCGTTACGGCAGCGGTGAGATGATCAGCGGACTGCCCCTGTTCGCCGGGGCGACGCTGATGCTGAGCGGCCCGCTCAGCATCCTGCTGGGCGTGACCGGCATCGCACAGGACACCCTGTTCTCCTCGCCCCGGTACGTCTACCGGTTCGACCTGACCGCCTGGGGCTGGCTCCACCTCGTCATCGGAGTGGGGCTCGTCGTCGCCGGCATGGGGGTGCTGCTCGGCAAGAGCTGGGGGCGCGGGGCGGGCATCACGATGGGGGCGGTCAGTCTGATCACCCAGTTCATGTTCATTCCGTACTACCCGGTGTGGTCCATCATCGTGATGACCCTCGACCTCCTCATCGTGTGGGCGCTGAGCAGATCCCTCCTCGAAACCAGCGGCGGTCGCTGAAGCGCCCGTCACTCCTGCGCCAGCACCACGCACGACTCCCCGGGCACCTGGAGCAGCCCGTCCTCCCCGGGGGCCTCGACCGGGTCCCACGCGGCGAGCACCTCGGCCGGGCGCGTGCCGAGCGGGATCGCCGCCTGAGCCTTGCCCAGGTTGACGACCACCCGGACGTCCCCGCGCCGGAAGGCGAGCCAGCGGGCCCGGGCGTCGTACGCCACCTTGGTGTCCGCGAGGTCGGGGTCGGTGAGGTCCGGCTGCTCGTGGCGCAGGGCGATGAGCCGGCGGTACCAGGCCAGCACGCGCGCGTGGGGCTCCCGTTCGGGCTCCGACCAGTCCAGGCACGAGCGGTCCCGGGTGGCCGGGTCCTGCGGGTCGGGGACGTCCTCCTCGGCCCAGCCGTGCGCCGCGAACTCCCGCCGCCTGCCCTGCCGCACCGCCTGGGCGAGTTCCGGATCGGTGTGGTCGGTGAAGAACTGCCAGGGCGTGCCGGCCGCCCACTCCTCGCCCATGAACAGCATCGGCGTGAACGGAGCGGTCACGGTGAGCGTGGCCGCGCAGGCCAGCAGGCCGGGGGAGAGCACGGCCGAGAGGCGGTCGCCCTGGGCGCGGTTGCCGACCTGGTCGTGGGTCTGGCTGTAGCCGAGCAGCCGGTGCCCGGCCGTGCGCACGCGGTCCAGCGGGCGGCCGTGGTGCCGGCCCCGGAAACTGGAGTACGAGCCGTCGTGGAAGTAACCGTCCGTGAGCGTCTTGGCGAGGGCGGCGAACGGGTCGCGCGCGAAGTCGGCGTAGTAGCCCTGGGACTCGCCGGTCAGCGCGGTGTGCAGGGCGTGGTGGAAGTCGTCGTTCCACTGCGCGTGCAGGCCGAGGCCGTGCTCCGCGCGCGGGGTGATCACCCGCGGGTCGTTGAGGTCGGACTCGCCGATCAGGAACAGCGGCCGGCCCACCTCGGCGGCCAGAGAGTCCACGGCCGCCGACAGCTCCTCCAGGAAATGGCACGCGCGCGTGTCGCGCAGCGCGTGCACCGCGTCCAGGCGCAGCCCGTCGATCCGGTAGTCGCGCAGCCAGGCCAGCGCGCTGCCGAGGAAGTACGCGCGCACCTCGTCCGACCCGGGCGCGTCCAGGTTGACCGCGGCGCCCCACGGCGTGTGGTGCGTCTGCGTGAAGTACGGTCCGAACTCGGGCAGGTGATTGCCGGACGGACCCAGGTGGTTGTGCACGACGTCGAGGACCACGCCCAGGCCGAGTTCGTGCGCCCGGTCGACGAACCGTTTCAGTGCCTCGGGCCCGCCGTACGGCTCGTGCACCGCCCACAGCGACACCCCCTCGTACCCCCACCCGTGCCGCCCCGGGAAGGGACACAGCGGCATCAACTCGACGTGCGTGACGCCCAGTCGCACGAGGTGCTCCAGCCGCCCGGCCGCCGCGTCCAGGGTGCCCTCGGGGGTGTACGTGCCCACGTGCAGCTCGTACAGCACCGCCCCGGGCAGCCCGCGCCCGGCCCACGCCTCGGTGCGCCACGCGTACCGCGTGTGGTCGACGACCGCGCTCGGGCCGTCCGGGCCGTCGGGCTGCCGACGCGACCGCGGGTCGGGCAGCACGGGGCCGTCGTCCACCGCGTACCCGTACCGCGACCCGTCGTCCGCCTCCGACTCGCCGGTCCACCACCCGGCCCGCTCCCGATCACGCTCCAACGCGCGCGTGGCGCCCTCGCAATGGAGCGTCACACGGTCTGCCTGCGGTGCCCACACCTCGAACTGCACGGGACGGTTCCCCTTCGTCTGCTCACCGTGATGTAGCCCGTCCATCGTGCTGCAAAACGCGATCAGTCCGCCTCCCCATCCGCGCTTTCCGGGCGGGTGTCGCCGAAAGTACGCGCGTGGCGACCGTTTTCCCGTTTTCTGGACACCCGGGGTTCACTGACCGACAATCACCTGCGTGACGTCGTCCTTCGAGTTCTCCACGTATCCTGCGCGGCTGTCCGACGCGGAGCGCGACAAGGCGCTGCGGTTGCTGCGCGACGGCGTCGCCATGGGCCGGCTGTCGCACGACACGTTCGTGCGCCGCATGGAACTGGCGCTCGCCGCCCGACGCTCGGACGAACTCGCCGTCCTCACCGCCGACCTGCCCCAGGAGAACCGCCTCGCGCGCGCGTTGTTCGGCGCCGTCGAGTCGGTCTCCGGCTTCACCGTACGGCTGCGCCGCGCCTGGCGGGCCGAGCAGTTGCCCAAGCTGCTCCTGCCGCACCCCGACAACACCCACCCGCTGCGCATAGGCCGCGACCCCGCGAGCGGCCTCAGGCTCAATCACGAGACCGTCTCCCGGGTGCACGCCGAACTGCGCCGCCAGGGCGGCATGTGGGTCCTCAGGGACCTCGGCTCCACCAACGGCACCACCGTCAACGGACGGCGCGTGATCGGCGCCGCGGTCGTGCGCGAGGGCGACCAGATCTCCTTCGGCCGGATGGCCTTCCGCCTCGCCGTCCACTGAGACCGGCCCCGCCGTAAACCTCTCCGTGGCCGAAATCCGGCTGCCTCAGGCGGTGTTGACGTACCCCCGAAGTCGTGACTGACTGTGCGTACATCGTGCACATGATGTGAACCGCCGGCACCACACAGTGGAGGTGTGCTCCCCTGCCCCCACTCCTGCGCTATCCGTCCGTGGACGAACTGGGCGCCCGCGCGGCGGCGCTCGTCGCCCGCCGTCCCGGGGCCGCCCGGCTGCGCCGCGTCGGGACCTCCCGCGCGGGCACACCGCTGTGGCTGCTCTCCGTCGGCCACGGCAGCAGGCACGTCCTGGTCGTCGCCGGACCGCACGCCAACGAGCCGGTGGGCGGCGCCACCGTCCTGCGCCTGGCCGAACGGGCGCTCGCCGACCCGCGGCTGACCGAGGGCGCCGACGCCACCTGGAACCTGCTGCTGTGCCTCGATCCGGACGGCTCGCGGCGCAACGAGGGCTGGCTGGCCGGGCCGTACACCCTGCGGCACTACTTCCGGAACTTCTTCCGGCCAGGCTTCCTGGAGCAGCCCGAATGGCTGCCCGACGGCGCCGACGCCGTCGTGCTGCCGGAGACCCGCGCCCTGCTCGACCTCCAGGACGAACTGCGGCCCTTCCTCCAGTGCTCGCTGCACGGCGTCGACGTCGGCGGCGGCTTCGTGGAACTGACCCGCGACCTGCCCGGACTCGCCCCGCGCGTCGCCCGCGCCGCCGCCCGCCTCGGCATCCCGCGCGAGCTCGGCGCGTACGACACCCTGTACTGGCCGAACGTCGGACCCGCCGTCTACCGGATCCCGCCACCGCGCCGCGTCGGCCTGGCCGCGGCCATCACCGAGGCGGCCGTCGAGTCGACCTGGTTCCACCCGCACCGGCACGGCACGGTGACCGCGGTCGTCGAGGCGCCCATGTGGGGCGTGCGAGCCGTGGAGGACCCCTCCCCGCCCGCCGACCGGGACGCGGCGCTGCGCGCGGTCAGCCGCACCCTGCGCCAGGACGCCCGGCTCCTGGAGGGCGTCCTGTGCCGCATCCGGCCCCAGCTGGCCGCCGCCCCGGACGCGGCGCGCCTGCTCGCCCCGGTCGACGACTACCTGCTGGTCTGCCCCGGCCTGGCCGACGCCTGGGACCCCGACACCGACACCGACGGCGCGGGAGCGGGCCGGCTGCCCCCGCTCAGCACCGCCCACCTGGCGGCCCTGCGCATCGCCGGACGGCGCCTGGCCCTCAGGACGGCGGGGCTGCTGCACCGGCTGGTGCGCGGCACCGGCCACGACCCGGCAGGCGCGCTGCCCGACCTCGACCGGCTCCTCGACACCTGGTGCGCGGACTACCGCGACTGCTACGGGGCCCGCTGGATCCCGGTCGCACGCCAGGCCGAGTACCAGACACGCGTCGTACTGAGCGCGTTCGAACTGGCCCAGCGGTACGCGCGCGCGTGCTCCCGTTCGGGTGAGCCGGGCTGGGGTACACAGGCCGCCGTGCCGATGCACCGGGAATGACGCACACCACCAAAGCGACAGCGGTACGGGGCGCCCTGCTGGCGGCGGTCGCCCTCCTCGCCGCGGGCCCGGCATCCGCCGCCGCGACCACGCCCCGCGCGGCCGGCCAGGGCGACTGGCTCTACCTCACCGTCACCCGCGGCGACACCCGCACCGGGGACACCCACGGCACCCTGCTGCTGTGCGACCCGCCGCGGGGACACGCGCGCGCGGCAGAGGCCTGCGGCGAACTGACGGCCGCGAAGGGGGACATCCGCGCCATCCCGCGGAAGAAGAACGTGTTCTGCCCGATGATCTACGCCCCGGTGACCGTCCGCGCGGGCGGGGAGTGGCACGGCCGTCCCGTCGACTACCGGGAGACGTTCTCGAACACCTGCGCAATGGGGGCGCGGACGGGGGCGGTGTTCGCGCTGGACGGCTGAGTGCGGGACGGCTGAGCGGGTGGGACCGGTCGGGGGTGGTGTGCGGGCGTTCGCGGCCTCACGCCACCCGTTCGCGCGCGTGCAGCGCCGCCGCGAGCACCGTGCGGGACTGGTGCTCGACCTGGTGCTCCAGGGGCACCCAGCGGGCGCGGAAGCGCTCGGCGAAGGCGTCGCACCAGGAGGTGACGAGCCGTTCCAGCCGGGGCGCCGCCCGGTCGTCCGCCTCCCGCAGGACCCGCAGCAGCATCGCCGCCGCCCGCAGCGGGAGCCGGCGCCCGAAGGCGTCCACGCTGCCGACGTACGCCATCGTGGTGTCGGCGGGCGGCGTGCCGGTCCAGTCCGCGGCCAGGCCCGGCACCACCTCCAGGACCCACCTGGCCGCGCGCAGCAGGGGTACGTCGGTGTCCCCGAGCCGGGGCAGGACCTCGGTGAGCACCCGTTCCACCTCCAGCGCGTCCCGCAGCAGCCGGCCCGCCAGCCGCCGCAGCGCCGCCGCCGGGGCGGGGTGCGGCGCCGGGTCGTCCACCAGGTCGCTGGCCCACATCGGCACCTCCACCACCGCCGTCAGCCCGCCGTAGCGGTGGACGCGGTACCAGGTGCTGTGCCGGGCGTCGTCCGGCATGCTCGGGTAGGCGAGGCCCGAGCCCGGGTCGGGCATCACGTGCACGCCGGGGCCCGACGCGGGCCAGCCGGCCGCGTCCGACGCGCCCGTCTCCACAGGTATGCGCAGCTCCGCCGCGGACTTGACGAACGGCTCGGCGAGCCCGGGGACGTCCCTGGTCAGCTGCACCCAGCTGCCGCCCAGGTCGGTGCCGTGCAGCGTCACCTGGAGGTAGGGCCGCAGTTCGTCGATCACCCCGGTCAGGGCCCGGGTCTCGGGCGGCAGCCGGTCGGGCGGCAGGACCGACGGTGACCACTCCGGCTGCTCGGGCTGCGCGGGCCGGTAGAAGCCGCGGTGGTAGTCGAGCAGGCTGCGTGGCGCCGGGGTGACGTGCAGGCTCGCCCCGTCCGGGTCGGCGCACAGCAGGAAGTGCCAGGAGGTGTCGGCTCGTAACTCCCGGTCGTACACCACCCGTTGGGCGAGCGCCAGCAGCGTGGAGCCTCCGGTGGGCTCGTTGGCATGGGCGCCGGCGACCACCAGGACGGCCCGCCGCCGGTGCCCCACCGACAGCAGGTGCAGCGGTCTGCCCGCCCGGGACAGGCCCACCTTCCGCAGGGCGCACACGCCGGGCTCATCGGTGGCCAACGCCTCGGCGGATGCGACCAGTTCGGCAACACTGGGGTAACGCAGCTCCGGCAGAGGACTCACCCCCGACTTGTCCGCCCGGCTTCGCCCTCCCAGTGCCGCACGGCATAGGTGAACTGTCAAGCAGATGGAGGGGGAGGCAGGGGGAGGCTCCAGGGGGCGCCCGGGGGCACTCGAGCACGCCGTCGACCCCCCCAGGGGGACGGCTTCGCCGGGCGCCTGCCGCTCACTGCTGGTGCAGGCGACGGCCGGCGAGGGTCAGGAAGGCCTCGCCCACCGCCTCCGACAGCGTGGGGTGCGGATGGACGTGCCGGGCCACGTCCGACGGCTGGGCGTCCCAGCCGACGATCAGCTGGCTCTCGGCGATCATCTCGGACACGTGCGGGCCCACCAGGTGCACGCCGAGGACCTGACCGCCGCCGGCCTCGGCGACGACCTTCACCATGCCGCCCTGCCCGTGCACCATGCCCTTGGCGACGGCGGTCAGCGGCATCGTGCCCACCTCGACCTCGTGCCCGCGCGCGCGGGCCTCCGCCTCGCCCAGGCCCACGGACGCGGTCTGCGGCGAGGAGTAGGTGACCCGGGGCACCGCCGCGTAGTCGACGGGCGGCGACGGCAGCCCCGCCAGCGTCTCGGCCACCAGCAGGCCCTCCGCGAACGACGCGTGGGCCAGCCCGAGGGACGGCGGCGGCAGGAGGTCGCCGACCACGTGCACGCCCGGTACGGCCGTCTCCAGCCGCCGCCAGTCCGCCGGGGCGACGAACCCCCGCTCGTCCGTCGCCAGGCCCGCGGCGGCCAGCCCGAGGCCGTCGGTGACCGGGACGCGGCCGACGGCCACCAGGAGCCGCTCCGCCGCCACCGTGCGGGTCTCGCCGCGGGCGGTGCGCACACGCGCGCGTACGCCGTCCGCCGTCAGCTCCGCGTCCAGCAGCCGCGCCCCCGCCTGGACGTTGATCCCGCGCTTCTTCAGACCCCGCGTCAGATGCCGGGCGACATCGGCGTCCTCGAGCGGCACGATCCGGTCGGCCGCCTCCACCAGCGTCACCTCGGCACCCATCGAGCGGTGGAAGGAGGCGTACTCCACGCCGATCGCACCGCCGCCCAGCACCAGCACGGACGCCGGGAGCCCGGGGGCGAACAGCGCGTCGTCGCTCGTCACCACGCGCCGGCCGTCGGGTTCGAGCCCCGGGAGCGTGCGCGGTCGCGAGCCGGTCGCGAGGACGATCCCCCGGCGCGCGGTGAAGTCGCCCGCCCCGGGCGCGGTCTCACCCTCCACCCGCACCGTGCGCACCCCCGTGAGCCGTGCGCTGCCCCGTACCACCCGCACGCCCGCGTGCGCGAGGTGAGCCTGAACGCCCCGGTGGTTGCGGGCCACGATGTCGTCCCGCGTGGCGACGAGCGCGGGCCAGTCGACGGCGTCCAGCGTGGCCTTGACGCCCCAGCGCTCGCGGGCCTCGGCGATGCCGTCCACGAGTTCGGCGGCGTGCAGCATCGCCTTGCTCGGGACGCAGCCGCGGTGCAGACAGGTCCCGCCGACCTTGTCGCGCTCGACGAGGACGACGTCCAGCCCCAGGGCGGCGGCGCGCAGGGCGGTGCTGTACCCGCCGGTGCCGCCGCCGACGACGATCACGTCCGGTGTGTTCATGGACCTCACCCTCGGTCCGCTGCCCGCCATGCGTCCAAGGCAATGTTCTTGTCGAATCCATGCAGGATGCTTATGGCATGAGTCTGCGGCAGATGGAGTACTTCCTTACGGTCGTCGAAGAGGCGTCCTTCACGCGCGCGGCGGAGGTCCTGCACGTGACCCAGCCCGCGCTCTCGCACCAGATCAAGGCCCTGGAGAGGTCGGTCGGCGGCGCCCTCCTGGAGCGCCTGCCGCGCGGGGTGCGCCTCACCCCGATGGGCCGCGCCTACCTGCCGCACGCCGGACTCGCCGTCCGCAGCGCCGTCCAGGCCCGCCGCGCCGCCCGTGCCGCCGCCGGCGCCGAGGGCGGTGAACTGCATGTCGCGGCCCTGCACTCGGTCGCGGTGGGCGTCCTCCCCGACGTCTTCGCCCGCTGGCACACCGCCCACCCCCGCGTCCTGCTCCACCTGCACGAGTACGCCACCTCGGAGGCCCTGCGGGAGGCGGTGGAGCGCGGCACCACGGACCTCGCCGTCGGCCCGGCACCCACCGACTGGGCCGGCACCGTCGTGCCGGTGGGCGAGGAGGAGATCGTCCTCGTGGTGCCCTTCGACGACCGTCTCGCGGGCCGTACGAAGGTGACGCTGCCCGAACTGGCGGACCGCGCCTGGGTGCGCTGCGCCATGGAGCCCGTCGTGCACGGCGAGCGCTTCCTGGACCGGGCGTGCGGGCAGGCCGGGTTCCGGCCGCGCACCGCAGTGTGCACCGAGCACACCTCCACCGCGGTCCGGATGGCCGCCGCCGGGATCGGGGTGTGCGCGGCGCCCTCCCACATCGTGCGCGGCGCCGTCGGCGAGGACTGCGTGCTCCTCACCCCCGACCCGCCCTGGAAGCGCACCCTGACCGCCTACACGCGCGTGCCCCCCACCGGCGCCGCCGAAGCCTTCGTCACCCTCCTGCGCGAGACGTGGCCGGACCCGGGAAGTCCGGCCTCACCCGACGGGCCGCGCGACCGCGTGAGCACCGGCCGCGGCACGGCCGCCGGGCCTTCCTAGCCCACCCGCGCGAGGCGTGGCCGGAGCCGGGGCCCGGACGTGGCGAGCGGCGCCGCTCAGTCCTCCCCGACCCGCTCCAGCAGCGCCACCGGCAGCGGTGCGAACAGGTCCGCCACGCGCACGTGCCCCTCGAACTCCCGCCCCGCATCCAGTACGTCGGCCCACCGGCCCGGCGGCAGCGGCAGCCGGGTGTCGCCCCAGCCGCCCGCCTCGGCCAGCCGCAGCGAGAGCCGGGTGACGGCGGTGACCACCCGGCCGGAGCGCGTGAAGGCCAGGCAGTGGCCCGCGGCCGCGCCCTCCGCGGGCAGCGGCGCGTACGCCGCCCCGGCGCCGAAGACGTCCGGCCGCCGGGCGCGCAGCCGCAGTGCCGCCGCCGTCAGCGTGCCCTTGTCCCCGTCCGCCACGGCGGCCTTCGGCGGGAACCGCACCGGCCGCCGGTTGTCCGGGTCCACCAGCGCCCGGTACTCGTCCTCCGTGCCCTGGTAGAGGTCCGGCACGCCCGGCATCGTCAGATGGACCAGGGCGGTCCCCAGGACGTTGGCCCGGATGTGCCCCTGAAGGGAGTCCCGGAAGACGGCCACGAGGTCACCGGGCGCCCCGCACGGCCCGGCCGCCACGAACGCGGCCACCGCCTCCTCGTACGGCGGCTCCTGCTCCGTCCAGCTGGTGTAGAGCCCGGCCTCCCGGGCGTGCTTCAGCAGGGCCTGCTGGACGCGCCCGGTGTCCGCCGGGCCGAGCCCGAACACCGTCTGCCAGGCCGCCCAGGCCAGCTGCCCGTCCGGCACGGCGGCGCCCCCCTCCGGGGTGAGCTCCGCGAGCAGGCCCGCCCAGCGCCGCGAGCACTCGGTGAGCACGGCCAGCGCCGCGCGCACGTCGGCGCTGCGCTTGGTGTCGTGCGTCGACACCACGGTCCCGGTGGCCGGCCAGTCGCGCTGCACGCGCGCGCAGTACGCGTGGAAGTCCTCCGGGGACACCCCCGGGCTGCCCGGCTCACCGCCCACCTCGGTCGCCGACAGCAGCGGCACGTACCGGTAGAACGCGGTGTCCTCCACGGACTTCGCGCGCAGCGCCGACGCCGTCTGCGCGAACCGCGCGCGGAACTCCGCGAGCACCGGATCCACACCGGCCGGCCCGAGCAGCAGCCCGCGCACTAGGCCGACCACCTCGCCCTCCTCGGGCACGACGAAGGCCCGCCGGGCCTCCTCGGCGGCCTCCTCGGTGACGACGCCGGCCGCGTCCCCGGAGGCGTACGGCCGGTACACCCCCAGCCGCACCAGCAGTTCCTCCAGTGCGGTGCGCAGCGCCCAGGGAGCGCGGTCGCGCAGGGCGGGGTCCGCGGAGCCCGCGCACAGCCGGCTCGCCACCCGGGTCAGCCGGTCCGTCTCGGCGGCCAGCTCGTGCGTGAGCACCTTGTACGCCGCCCGCCGGGCCGTGGCCGCCCAGTTGCCGCCCCGGTCCGTCTGCGGGGCCGCGAACCGCCGGTACAGCTCGGCCAGCTCGTCCGCCCCCGCCCGGTCCGTGAACAGGCCGTCGACGTGCCGGAGGGCGTCGTAGCCGGTGGTGCCCGCCACGGGCCAGGAGGGCGGCAGACGCTCGCCGTCGGAGAGGATCTTCTCGATGACCGTCCAGCGCCCGCCGGTCGCCTCGTGCAGCCGCCGGAGATAGCCGTCGGGGTCGGCGAGGCCGTCCGGGTGGTCGATCCGCAGCCCGTCGACCACGCCCTCGCGCAGCAGCTGGAGGATCTTGCCGTGCGTGGCGTCGAACACCTCCGGGTCCTCCACCCGCACCCCGATCAGCTCCGAGATGCTGAAGAAACGCCGGTAGTTCAGCTCGGTCCGGGCCAGCCGCCACCACACCGGCCGGTACCACTGCGCGTCCAGCAGCCGGGGCAGCGGCAGGTCCCCGGTGCCCTCACGGAGCGGGAAGGCGTGGTCGTGGTAGCGCAGGACGTCGCCGTCGACCACCAGATGGCCCAGCTCCTCACCCACCGGACGCCCGAGCACCGGCAGCAGCACCTGGCCGCCCTGCGCGTCCCAGTCGATGTCGAACCAGCGCGCGTACGGCGACTTCGGTCCCTCCCGCAGCACCTCCCACAGGGCGCGGTTGTGCCGCGGGACCATGGCCATGTGGTTCGGCACGATGTCCACGACGAGGCCGAGGCCGTGCCCGCGCGCGGTCGCCGCCAGCGCGCGCAGACCCTCCTCGCCGCCCAGTTCCTCGCGCACGCGCGCGTGGTCCACGACGTCGTACCCGTGCGCGGAGCCCGGGACGGCCTCCAGGACGGGGGACAGGTGCAGATGCGAGACGCCGAGCGACGCCAGGTACGGAACGGCCGCCGCCGCGGCCGCGAAGGGGAACTCGGGCTGCAGCTGAAGCCGGTAGGTGGCCGTCGGCACCGCCGGGTCGGGTCGATCGGATGTCATGGAGACCTACGTACCCAACCCACCGCCTTTAGTGTCATCGCTCCTGCCCCTGCCCCGCCCCCGACCCGGCCCCTGGCGCGGGCCGGGGTACTCGCGGGTGCCGCGGCACCGCCCTAGGCGGGCCGTTGCAGCACCGTCATGCTGCGGTCCGGCAGGGTGAGCCGGTCGCCGGCCTGGATCTTGGCGTCCGTGCCCGGGGGCGGCCCGTCCGTGCGGGCCGTGTCGACCACCACCTGCCACTGCCGTCCGTGGTTGACCGGCACCTCGAACTCCAGCGGCTCGGGCGAGGCGTTGAACATGAGCAGGAAGGAGTCGTCGGAGATGCGCTCCCCGCGCGCGCCGGGCTCGGAGATCGCGTTGCCGTTGAGGAACACGGTCAGCGCCGAGGCCTGCGCCGAGTCCCAGTCACGTTGGGTCATCTCCCGGCCGTCGGGGGTGAACCAGGCGATGTCGGACAGGTCGTCGTGAGTGCCCTCCACCGGACGCCCGTGGAAGAAGCGCCGCCTGCGGAAGACCGGGTGCTCCTTGCGCAGCCACACCAGCGCGCGCGTGAACTCCCGCAGCTCGTCGGCGCTCGTCCCGGTCTCGGGCCACTCCACCCAGGACAGGTCGTTGTCCTGGCAGTAGGCGTTGTTGTTGCCGCGCTGGGTGCGCGCGAACTCGTCGCCGTGACTGATCATGGGCACGCCCTGGGACAGCATCAGCGTCGCGATGAAGTTCCGCATCTGCCGCCCCCGCAGCGCCAGCACGCCGGGATCCTCGGTCTCGCCCTCCGCCCCGCAGTTCCAGGACCGGTTGTGGCCCTCGCCGTCCCGGTTGTCCTCGCCGTTGGCGCGGTTGTGCTTGTGGTTGTAGGAGACCAGGTCGTGCAGGGTGAACCCGTCGTGGCAGGTCACGAAGTTGATCGAGGCCAGCGGGCGCCGCCCGTCGTCCTGGTAGAGGTCCGAGGAGCCGGTCAGCCGGGAGGCGAACTCCGCGAGCGCCCGCGGTTCGCCCCGCCACAGGTCGCGGACCGTGTCGCGGTACTTGCCGTTCCACTCCGTCCACAGCGGCGGGAAGTTCCCCACCTGGTAACCGCCCTCGCCCACGTCCCACGGCTCGGCGATCAGCTTCACCTGGGAGACCACGGGGTCCTGCTGCACCAGGTCGAAGAACGACGACAGCCGGTCCACCTCGTGGAACTGCCGCGCCAGCGTCGCCGCGAGGTCGAAGCGGAACCCGTCGACGTGCATCTCGGAGACCCAGTACCGCAGCGAGTCCATGATGAGCTGGAGCACGTGCGGGGACCGCATGAGCAGGGAGTTGCCGGTGCCCGTGGTGTCCATGTAGTAGCGGGGGTCGTCCGTCAGGCGGTAGTACGAGGGGTTGTCGATGCCCCGGAAGGACAGCGTCGGGCCCAGGTGGTTGCCCTCGGCGGTGTGGTTGTAGACCACGTCCAGGATGACCTCGATCCCGGCCTCGTGCAGCGCCCGGACCGCCGACTTGAACTCCAGGACCTGCTGACCGCGGTCGCCCCAGGAGGCGTACGCGTTGTGCGGGGCGAAGAAGCCGATGGTGTTGTAGCCCCAGTAGTTGTTGAGGCCCATGTCGACCAGACGGTGGTCGTTGACGAACTGGTGTACGGGCATCAGCTCCAGGGCTGTCACCCCGAGCTCCGTCAGGTGCTCGATGACCGCCGGGTGCGCGAGCGCCGCGTACGTGCCGCGCAGCTCCTCGGGCAGGCCGGGATGGCGCATGGTCAGGCCCTTCACATGGGCCTCGTAGATCACCGTGTGGTGGTACTCGGTGCGCGGCCGCCGGTCGTCGCCCCAGTCGAAGTAGGGGTTGACCACCACCGACGTCATGGCGTGCGGCGCCGAGTCGAGGTCGTTGCGGCTGTCTGGTGAGCCGAAGTGGTAGCCGTACACCTCCTCGCCCCACCGGACCGCGCCGCTGACCGCCTTCGCGTAGGGGTCGAGCAGCAGCTTCGCCGAATTGCAGCGCAGCCCGCGCGCGGGGTCGTACGGTCCGTGCACCCGGAACCCGTACCGCTGTCCGGGCATCACGCCCGGCAGGTACGCGTGCCGCACGAACGCGTCGCTCTCCCGCAGTTCCACCGCCGTCTCCGAGCCGTCGTCGTGCAGCAGACACAGCTCTACTCGGTTCGCGGTCTCGGTGAAGACCGCGAAGTTGGTCCCCGCGCCGTCGTACGTGGCGCCGAGCGGATACGCCTCTCCAGGCCAGACCTGCATGGATACGACTCTCCCAGGTGTGCCGAGCGGCCGTGGCTGCCTTGCCCTCCCAGTCTCCCGGAAAGTGATGGAACCACCTATGACTTACGTCCCTCTTACCGGGCGACCAGTGCATACAAGCGACGTGAGTGAGCCCGTATGCCGAAACAGTGGGGCAGAGACGTACTCCCGTGGACCAGGGGGAGTAGGGGGAAGATGTGCGCGAGATAGTGCGCCGCCATCTGGGCAAGGTGGTGGCCGGCACGGCCATCGCGGTGGCGGGGACCGCCGTGATGGTCGGAATCACCCTGCCGGGCACGGCGGGGGCGGACGAGTCGGGAGGGACGAACGGCAGCGGCGGCCAGAGCGCCCAGCAGTCGGGCCAGGGCCAGGCGAACGGCGCCGCCCAGCCGGGTGTCGTCCAGAAGGCCCCGACCGAGGGCAAGAAGGGCACCGGCGGTGACCCGCTGACCGACGACGAGATCCAGCAGGCCGGGAAGATCGCCGCGAGCGGGCAGCTGCTCAGCGCGGGCAAGAACGTCGACGGGGGCCGTGGGCCGCAGCGCCTCCGGGTGGACCTCGCCGACCCGGAGAACGACGAGCTGGACGACCCGAGCGCACCGCGCCGGGCCGATGTGACGTTCTACGACTACAAGAACGACGCCCTGGTGACCAAAACGGTCAACCTGGACACCGGCAAGGTGGAGCAGACCGGCAGCCAGCACGGCGTCCAGCCGCCGCTGAGCCGGGCCGAGAACGTGGAGGCGGCCAGGCTCCTGATCGCCGACCCGCTGGGCGCGGGCCTGAAGGCGGACTACAAGGACGCCACCGGGCACGAACTCACCTCCCCGGACCAGTTGCTGTTCAACAGTGCGGTCTACCGGGCCACTCCGGGCGCCCAGCCCGCCGTGCTCGACAAGTGCGGCGAACACCGCTGTGTGCGGCTGTTCCCGAAGGTCAAGAACGGCCCGTGGATCGACGCCAGGTCGCTGATCATCGACCTGAGCGCCCGCAAGGTCGCCAAGCTCGGCGGCCGCTGAGCCGCCCTCCGGACCGTAGTCCGTTCACTTTTCCAACTTGCTCCTCCTGCAAGGGAGTCACCTCTTCATGCACGTGCAGCGTCCAATCAGCGGCCTCCGACCGCGGAGAATCAGTCGTGCCCGTAAGCGGGCGGCCGTCGGCCTGACCGTGGCCGCGCTGGCCGCCGGTGCCACGGCCGGCGCGGGACCGGCCGTCGCCCAGCCGAAGACCGCCCCGGCGGCCGCCGACTGCAGCGCCGCCTACAAGATCGAGCAGAAGCTCTCCAGCGGCACCACCTGGCGCATGTGCTGGCGCTACGACAGCATGGCCGGCCTCGTCCTGGAGAACGTCTCCTACCAGCCCAAGGGCGAGGCCCAGCCGATCAAGGTCCTCAACAGCGCCCGGCTCGCCCAGATCGACGTCCCCTACGACGACGGCAGCGTCGAGTACGACGACCTGACCGGCGCCGGCTTCGCCCAGGGCCTGATGGACCTGGCGCCGGGCGAGTGCCCCGGCGGCACCATCAAGAGCGTCAAGGTCCCCGACGCCTGGGACCCGCAGCACCAGAACGTCAACGGCCTGTGCACCACCACCCGTTCCCGCGGCCACGCCTACCGCATGCAGGGCGACACCGCGAACAAGGTCTTCCAGGCCCAGGGCAAGGACCTGCTCGTCTACACGGTCAACAAGGTCGGCTGGTACGAGTACATGACCGAGTGGCGCTTCCAGGACGACGGCACGGTCAACATGAACGTCGGCGCCACCGGCAGCCTCTCCTACGAGGACTACGACGCCGGCGACGGCCGCGGCTGGCCCCTCGGCAAGGGTGCCAAGGCCTACGCCACCAGCCACAGCCACAACGTCTTCTGGCGGCTGGACTTCGGTCTCGACGGCTCCTCCAAGGGGAAGGTCGAGCAGTACGACTCGACGGTCTCGGCGCCGGCCCACGGCCAGGAGGCCCCGAGCGCGAAGACCACCCGCACCAAGGTCACCAAGGAACTCGCGGGCGACGCCAAGTCCTACCGCTGGTGGCGGATGGTCAGCGCGACCGGCAAGAACAAGGACGGGCACGCGCGTTCGTACGAGATCGTCCCCGGCCCGACCACCAAGTACCCGGGCCGCAGCTTCACCAAGCACGACGTGTACTTCACCGAGTACAACAAGTGCGAGCAGTTCGCCAGCAACAACCCGGGCAACTGCCCGGCGGGCGCGGGCAAGTCGGTCGACAAGTGGGTCAACGGCCAGACGCTGACGCACCCCATCGTCTGGATGAACGTGGGCTTCCACCACATCGCCCGGGACGAGGACCAGCAGCCCATGCCGATCCACTGGCAGGGATTCGCCATAGCCCCGCGTGACGTCACGGCTATGAATCCGCTCACTCCGGACGAGCTCGCGTGGCAGAACGGCCACTGGCGGCCGCGCAGTTGAGAAACGACCTGTCCATCCGGCTGCACCGCCGACCGCTTGCGGAGTACTCTTCCTTGATCGTTGGCACGGGGAGAGCTCGGGGGAGCGGAAGGCGGTGCACGGGTGGGCTCGGGAGGGCTGGAGCTGCCCCCTGGTGACGAGGGTCACGAGGGGAGCTCCACGGACGTCCCGCCCGGCGCGGTGTCCCTGGCGCGGCCGATGGACGCGGCGGGTTCCATCGGGCCGGAACTGGACTGGGACGCCGACGCCTGGCTCGAGGTGCGCACTCGCGCCCAGCGGGCCGGGCGGGCCTACATCTGGCTGAACCTCGTCGAACAGCGGCTGCGCGCGGTCGTGGCCGCCGTGCTGCGGCCCATCTACGAACCCGTCCACGGCGACGACTGGGTGGTCGCCGCGGCCGGCCCGGCCGGACAGGAGTGGGTGCAGCGCGCGGTCGCCGTGCGCGAGGTCAGCCGCCGCAAGGGCTATCTGCTCGACCCGGCCGACGACAACGTCCTCAGCTTCCTCACGCTGCCCCAGCTGCGCGAGCTGATGGTGCAGCACTGGCCCTGCTTCGAGCCGTACTTCGACGAGCGGCGGGACGTCGAACTCGCCCTGGACGAGCTCGAGGTCACCCGCAACGTCGTCTCCCGCAACCGGGCCCTGTCCGAGGCCGTCCTGAACCAGGCCGAGCGGGCCTCCGCCCGGCTGCTGGAGATGCTCGGCGCGGGCGGCGACGTGCCGTCGGCCCGGCGGCTGCCCGTCGACGCGGTCGAGAGCCTGGTCGGCGACCGGTACGCGGACGTGGTCGCCGTCCACCCCGACCGGGTGCGGCTGATGCGCCAGTTCCCGGCCGAGGACCTCTTCGGCGGAGCCC
Organism: Streptomyces sp. NPDC046915; assembly: GCF_040644935.1. Classification (NCBI taxonomy): domain Bacteria; kingdom Bacillati; phylum Actinomycetota; class Actinomycetes; order Kitasatosporales; family Streptomycetaceae; genus Streptomyces; species Streptomyces sp. NPDC046915. The sequence continues at coordinate 391,224 of NZ_JBEYXB010000004.1, forward strand.
GCCGGCTCGACGCCACCGGCATCGGCCTCAACCTGCTCGTGCAGAACTTCTCCGGACGGCGGCTGGTGCGGCTGGCCGAGTCCGGCTGCCGGGTCCGGCTGCTCTTCCTCAACCCCGCCTCCAGCGCGGTGAAGCGGCGCGAGCGGGAACTGGGGATGAAACGGGGCGAACTGAGCCGCTCCGTCGAGATGAACATCCTGCACATGCGCCGGGTGCGGTCCCGGCTGCGGGACCCGGATGCCTTCGCCATCCAGGTCTACGACGAGACGCCGCGCTTCACGGCCTACCTCGTCGACGGGGACGGCGCCGACGGCATCGCCGTGGTGCAGTCCTATCTGCGCGGGGCGCGGGGGATGGAGTCGCCGGTGCTGGTGCTGCGCAACGGCAGCCGGGTGGTCAAGTCGGATGAAGTCGGTGAAGGCGGACTCTTCGCTACATACCGTGAGGAATTCGAGCTGGCTTGGGCGGATTCGCGGCCGGTGTCCTGAACTGTCCCGGGCCGCAGGCGGAACGCGGACCTCGGATTGTCAGTGGCGCGTGCGAGGGTGGAGCCACTGAGAGATCACCGGGGGAACGCACCACCAAGAAGGGGGGACCGCCCATGGGCTGGCACCGGGAGCTGCTGATCGGCTTCGACCTGGAGACGACCGGGACGGATCCGCGCGAGGCGCGCATCGTCACGGGGGCCGTGATCGAGGTCAGGGCCGGGCAGCCGATAGGGCGCCGGGAGTGGCTGGCCGACCCGGGCGTGGAGATCCCGGCCGACGCGGTGGCGGTGCACGGCATCAGCAACGAACGCGCGGCGGCCGAGGGAGCGCCGGCCGACCGGGTCGCGGACGCCATCGCGGACGTCCTCACCGGGTACTGGAAGACGGGCGTGCCGGTCGTCGCCTACAACGCGGCCTTCGACCTCACCCTGCTCTCCGCCGAACTGCGGCGCCACGGCCTGCCCTCGCTGTCCGACCGCCTCGGCGGCCTCGACCCCGCGCCGGTCGTCGACCCGTACACCATCGACCGTCAGGTCGACCGCTACCGCCGCGGCAAACGCAACCTCGAAGCGGTCTGCGCCGAGTACGGCGTCGTCCTCGACTCCGCCCACGACGCCACCGCCGACGCCCTCGCCGCGGCCCGCCTGGCCTCCGCGATAGCCGACCGCCACCCGAAGATCGCGGCCCTCGGCCCGGCCCTGCTGCACCAGCGCCAGATCGAGTGGTACGCGGCCTGGGCGGCGGACTTCCAGAACTTCCTGCGCCGCAAGGGCGACGCGGAGGCGGTGGTCGACGGGACCTGGCCGCTGAGGGAGTTGGCGGACGACCGGGTCTGACCAGGTCCCCGCACAGGGCCCCGGATCAGAACGGATACCACCGCACCGTCTCGTCCCCGTCCCGCAGTGACGCCACCCGGCGGCGGAACTCCGTCAGCGCCTTGGGGTTGGCCGGGGCGTGCTGGGCCACCCATGCGCAGCTGGCCGTCTCGCGGGCGCCGCGCAGTACCGGGCAGCCCTCCCACTCCCGCACGTCCCAGCCGTAGGTGTCGGTGAAGGAGTCGTAGGCCTCGGCGGGCAGGCCGTAGCGGTCGCGGGAGAGAGCCATGACCACCAGGTCGTGCTCGCGCAGGTCGGCCGAGACGGTCTCCAGGTCCACCAGGACCGGGCCGTCGGGGCCGATGTGGACATTGCGGGGCAGCGCGTCGCCGTGGATGGGCCCCGGCGGCAGACGGGGCGTCAGCGCGGCCGCGGCCGCCGCGAAACCGTCCCGCCGCTGACGCAGATACGCCGCGTCCGCCGGGTCGATCGCGTCGCCCGCGAGCCGCAGCCAGCGTTCCACCCCGCCCAGCAGCTCGCGGGGCGGAAGGGTGAAGGAGGGGGAGGGCAGTGTGTGCACGATCCGCAGCAGTTCGGCCAGATCCCGCGGCTCGGCCGGCCGTACGGGCTCGGGCAGGCGGTGCCACACGGTCACCGGGTGCCCCTCGACCGACAACGCCTTCGGCTCGGCCGCCCGTACCGCCGGCACCTCCGCCTCGGCCAGCCACGCCGCGACGGCCAGCTCCCGCCGGGCCCGGTCCAGCAGTTCGGCGTCGCGCCCCACCTTGACGACCAGGTCACCGGCGGCGAACACCGCGTTCTCGCCCAGGGCGAGCAGCCGCGCGTCCTCGGCCGTCCCCGGCAGCACCCCTGCCGCGGCCAGTACGTCCCGCGCCCGTGCCTCGTCCATCGTCCGCCTCCGTGTCCTGTCCGGTCCTGGCCAGTCTCGCATTCCCACAGGTCGGGCCGTGTGCGCGGTCCCTTGACGGAACACCGCGCCTTCACGAACATGAACACGCCAACCGAGTCGGGCGAAGGGGCTGATTCCGTGGCATGGGTGGTGCAGGCCGGGCGGTCGCGGCGTCGCGCCCCCGATCACGGCGCCTGGTTCCTCGTCCTGCCCGCGCTGATCCCCATCCTCGTCCTGAGCGTCGGGCCCCTGCTGTACGGCATCCTGCTGGCCTTCACGGACGCGCAGTCGGGCCGGACCGCGCCCACGCGGTGGACCGGCGCCCTCAACTTCCGGGACCTGCTGCACGACACGCTATTCTGGGAGTCGTTCCGGATCGGGCTGGTATGGGCCGTCGGCGTGACCGTGCCGCAGTTCCTGCTGGCGCTCGGCCTGGCCCTCCTGCTGAACCAGGAGTTACGCCTGCGCCCGCTGGCCCGCGCCCTCGCCATCGTCCCGTGGGCCATGCCCGAGGTCGTGGTCGGCATCATGTGGCGGCTGGTCTACGACCCGGACGCGGGCATCCTCAACGAGACCCTCCGCGACCTCGGTCTCGGCGACGGCCGGGACTGGCTCGGCGGCCTGGCCAGTGCCCTGCCCGCCGTGATCGTCGTCGGTGTGTGGGCCGGGATGCCGCAGACGACGGTCGCCCTGCTCGCCGGGCTCCAGAACACCCCACGCGAACTGCACGAGGCGGCGGCGGTGGACGGCGCGGGCGCCTGGCGCCGGTTCCGCGCGGTCACCTGGCCCGCCCTCAGACCGGTCGCGCTCGCCATCACCGCGCTCAACCTCATCTGGAACTTCAACTCCTTCGCCCTGGTCTACGTGCTGACGAACGGCGGCCCCGGCGGCAAGACCCGGCTGCCGATGCTGTTCGCCTACGAAGAAGCCTTCCGCTACGGGCAGTTCGGCTACGCGGCGGCCATGGGATGCGTGATGGTCGCGGTGATCTCGGTGCTCCTCGCCGTCTTCCTGGTGGGCCGGCTGCGGGGAGGCGAGGACGCGTGAGAAGCCGTACCGGCGCCCGCGTGGGCCAGTACGCCGCCCTGCTGGCGTATCTGGTCTTCCTCGCCTTCCCCCTCCTGTGGCTGCTGTCCACCGCCTTGAAGTCCCCGCGCGAGCTGGGCAGTGCGCACCCGGCCTGGATCCCGAGGGATCCGACCCTGGCCAACTTCCGGCAGGCCTTCGACGAGCAGCCACTGCTGCGCGCCGGCCTCAACTCGCTGCTCGCGGCGCTCGCGGCGGCGGTGATCGCCGTACTGCTCGCGACCCCCATGGCGTACGTCATGGCCCGCCGCCGCACCCCGCTGTCCCGGGCCGCGGCCGGGTGGGTGGTGGTCAGCCAGGCGTTCCCGTTCGTCCTGGTGATCATCCCGCTGTTCCTGGTGCTGAAGAACCTGCGGCTGATCGACTCCCTGCCCGGACTGGTGCTGGTGTACGTCGTGTGGGCGCTGCCGTTCGCGCTGTGGATGCTCGTCGGATACGTACGCGCGGTCCCGGCCGAACTGGAGGAGGCCGCGGCCGTCGACGGGGCGGGACGGCTCAGAACGCTGGTGTCGGTGACGGCGCCGCTGCTCGCGCCGGGCATCGTGGCGACGGGCCTGTTCGCGTTCGTCACCGCGTGGAACGAGTTCTTCTTCGCGCTGGTGCTGCTGAAGACACCGGAGAAGCAGACGCTGCCCGTCGTCCTCACGCACTTCATCGGCGCGGAGGGAGTCGCGGACCTCGGCCCGCTCGCGGCGGCCGCGTTCCTCGCCACCCTGCCCTCGCTGCTCGTCTTCGCGCTCGTCCAGCGGCGGATCACGGGCGGCCTGCTCGCCGGGGCGGTGAAGAGCTGATGCGCACCCGCTGCGCCACCGCCCTCGTCGCCCTCCTCCTGCTGCTGGCGGGCTGCTCCTCGGGCGGCACGGACACCGGCGGCCGGATCACCCTGCGCTTTCAGTCCCTGGCCTGGCAGGAGGAGTCCGTCGCCGCCAACAAGGAACTGGTGAAGGAGTGGAACGCGGCCCACCCGGACGTCCATGTCGAGTACGTCCAGGGCAGCTGGGACAGCGTCCACGACCAGCTGCTCACCGCCTTCGAGGGCGGCGAGGCCCCCGACGTCGTCCACGACGCCTCCGACGACCTCGCGGACTTCGCCTACGGCGGCTACCTCACCGACCTGACCGGCCTGCTGTCCCCCCGCCTCACGTCCGACATCCCGCGGCGCAGCTGGGAGACGACGACCTTCGGCGACGGGATCTACGGCGTGCCGTTCCTTCAGGAGCCCAGGGTGCTGATCGCCGACGCGGCCTGGCTGAAGCGGTCCGGAGTGCGGATACCCACGCCGGAACGGCCCTGGAGCTGGAACGAGTTCCGGCAGGTCACGCGCCGGCTCAGCGGCGACGGGAAGTACGGCGTCGCCTGGCCGCTGAAGGAACCGGTCTCCGCCACCCTCAACCTGTCGCTGTCGACGGGCGGCCGGCTCTTCCACCGGGACGCGCACGGCAAGGTGACCGTGCGCTTCGAAGCCGCCGACCAGGTGGTGCCGCGCACCGTCCACGACCAGACCGGCACCGACCACAGCGCGCCCGCCTCGACCCTGGGCAGCGGCGGCTCGGACACGCTGCCCGGCTTCTTCGGCGGCAAGTACGCCATGGTCCCGCTCGGCTTCTCCTACCGGCAGCAGATAGCCCAGCAGGCACCCAAGGGCTTCGACTGGCAGGTGCTGCCCGCCCCGGCGGGCGCCGACGGGCTCACCCAGGGCGTCAGCCCGCAGACGCTGTCCATCGCCGCCGACAGCCCGCACAAGAAGGAGGCCGCCGCGTTCGTCGACTTCCTGCTGCGGCCGAGGAACATGGTCCGGCTGGCCCTGGGGGACTGGATGCTGCCCACCGGCACCCGGGCCCTCGCCGACCCCGCGCTGCACACCGCGAAGGACGGCTGGGCCACCGGTACCGCACTGGCCGCCCACCTCAGCCCGGCACCCGCCCAGTCCGTGCGCGGCTATCCCGAGTGGAAGGACAAGGTGGCGACCCCGGCCTTCCAGGAGTACTACAGCGGCGCGATCGGCCTCGCCGAACTCCGCCACCGCCTGGAGAAGGACGGGAACCTGGTGCTGGCCCGCTACCAGCGGTGAACGGCCACCGTCAGAGGTAGGCGGTGGTGTCGAGCCTCGCCTTGTAGACGACCGCCCCGGCACGGGCCCGCGCGACCCCGCTCACATTGAAGTGGACGTACTTCGTCCCGAAGTCGTTCCCGCCCTCCACCGCCCCGGTCCACATCTGCTCGCCGGAGGAGTGGTGCACGTACGACTTGACGAGCTTGCGGGTGCGCAGCGTGGTCGGCGTCATCGTCGACTTGTCGACCGAGTAGACGCCGTTGGTGTCGGTGACGAGGAGCCGGCCCACGTGCTGGTGATCCGGCTGGAGGTCGTGCGGGTGGTGGAACGAGGTGATGCGACGGGCGGTGTCCTCCACCAGCTTCGCCGAGTTCGCCGTCGTCACGATCCGGTACGCGGTCAGCACCGAGCCGCCCGCCGCCCACATCCGCTCCAGCAGCGGGTCCCACAGCAGGCCGTGCGCCTGGAAGAACGGGATCGGCGCGCCCGCGCTCACCAGCGAGGAGCTGTGGCTGTCGGTGGGCCGGAACACATGCAGACTGCCGCCCTTGGCGGTGCCGCCGCCCGCGCCCTTGCTGCGCCCGGCGACCACGACCACACCGGTGCCCTGGGCCCGTTCGACGCAGTGCGGGTAGTTCGGGACGTCCGCCGACCACAGCAGCTTCTTGTCGCGACGCCGGTAGATGCTCGCCCGGCCGCTGCTCGCCGTGCCCGTCGCCGCGAGCAGGATCTGGCCGTCGCCCGTGGTGTCCCGGAAACGGTGCTCCATCGGATGACCCGAACCCGCAGGATTCAGTGACCACTTGATGTTGGCGTCGGTGAACGGCTTGTTGCGGTCGAAGAGGTAGATCTTCCCCGAGTTGACGTCCCCGATGAGCACGTTGAACGCCGCCGGTGCCGCGTACGCCTCCGCCGGGGCGAGCAGCCCGGCCGCCGGGGCGGCGAGCGCGGCCTTCAGCAGGTTCCGTCTGTCCATGAGTGTCCTCCCCCGTGGTGGACGTGCGTCGTCTGTACTCCTGGAGCACGGCGAGGGCCCGTTGGTTCCCCCGGGAGACCAACGGGCCCTCTGTCAACGGGCGGAATCAGACGCTCAGCCGGTCACCCTCGGGACGGGCCGGTGCCGCGACCGCCTCCGGCGACTCGTCGTGGGTGAGGTCCGGCAGCCGGTTCATCCACTTGGGCAGGTACCAGTTGCGCTCGCCCAGCAGCGCCATCACGGCCGGCAGCAGCACACCGCGGATGATCGTCGCGTCGATCAGCACGGCGGTGGCGAGGCCCACGCCCATCTGCTTCATGTCCTGCATGGACAGCGTGCCGAAGATCGCGAACACGGCGACCATGATGACGGCGGCGCTGGTGACGACACCGGCCGTGGTGACCACGCCGTGCTGGATCGCGTCCTTGGTGCTGCGGCCGCGCATCCGGGCCTCACGGATCCGGGAGACCACGAACACGTGGTAGTCCATGGACAGACCGAACAGGATCACGAAGAGGAACAGCGGCAGCCAGGTGACGACCGCGCCGACGCCCTCCGCGCCCACCAGCGAGGCGCCCCAGCCGTGCTGGAAGACGGCGACGAGGATGCCGTACGCCGCGCCCACCGACAGCAGGTTCAGCAGGATCGAGGTGATCGCCACGGTCAGCGAGCGGAACGACAGCAGCATCAGCAGGAAGGCGAAGACGATCACGAAGGCGAAGACCGGGACGACCGAGCCCATCAGCTGGTCGTTGAAGTCGTGGTTGCCCGCGACGTTCCCGGTGATCGGCGCCTGGACGCCGTCGACCTTGCCGAGCGTGGCGGGCCGTACCTCGTCCCGCAGTTTCTCCAGGCTCTTGGCCGCCTTGTCCATGTCCGAGCCGCCGACCAGCGGTACGGACACCAGGGCGACGTTCTGCGCGTCGTGCAGCTTGATGTCGACCGGGCCGAGGGAGGCGCCCGAAGCGACCGCCTTCGCCTTGAAGTCGGCCAGCGCCTGCCGCACCTCGGGCGCGTTGATGTCCTTGGCCTTCACGACCACCTGGGCCGGCTCGGAACCGCCCGGGAAGGCGTCGTTGAGCCGGTTGTAGGTCTGCACGATCGGCAGCGAGTCACCGAACTCCTGGTCCAGGGTGAGCTGCGAGGTCTTCATGCCGAGCGCGGGCGCGGCCACGGCCAGCAGCGCGCCCACCGCCACGACCGCGGAGACCAGCGGCCGGGCGAGCACACCGCGCACCACGGCCGTCCAGAACCGGCTCTCCGAGCTGCCGCCGGTCCGGCGCCGCCGCAGGAACGGGAGCCGTCCCTTCTCCACCCGCTCGCCCAGCAGCGACAGCAGCGCGGGCAGCACGGTCACGGAGCCGACCATGGCGACCGCCACGACCATCAGCGAGGCCAGGCCCATCGCCTCGAACGCGGCGAGCCCGGTGAACAGCATGCCCGCCATCGCCACGCACACCGTGACACCGGAGACGATGATCGCCCGGCCGCTGGTGGCGGCGGCGATCCTCAGCGCCGTGCCCGCGTCCCGCCCGGCTTCCCGCTCCTCACGCTCCCGGCGCAGGTAGAACAGGCAGTAGTCGACGCCGACCGCCATGCCGACCAGCAGCATCACGGAGTTGGCGGTGTCGCTCATCGGCTGGAGATGGCTGACGATGCCCATCAGGCCCATCGTCGCCATGATCGCGGTGATCGCCAGCGCCACCGGCAGCAGCGCCGCCACCAGCGCCCCGAACGCGATGAGCAGGATGCCGAGGGCGACCGGCACGGCGGAGTACTCGGCCTTCTGGAAGTCGTCCCCGAAGGCGTCCTTGTACTGCTTGTTCATGCTGGCGCCGCCGATCTCCTCGATCCGCAGCGACCCGTGCGCCTTCTGCACCCCGTCGACGGCCTTCAGCACCGGCTCGACCCGTTCGCCGGCGGTCTTCGCGTCGCCGCGCATGTCGAACTGGACCAGCGCGCTGCGCCCGTCCTTCGAGATCGTCCGTGTGTCGTACGGCGAGGTGACGCCGGTGACCTTGCCGGTGGCGCCGACGGCCTTCATCACGTCCGCGACGGTGGCCCTGAACTCGCGGTCCGTGGCCTTGTGGGCGCCGTCCTTCGACTGGATGAGGACGGTCTCCCCGGCCGGCTCCTTGATCCCCGCGTCGTCGATGATCCGCGCGGCGGTGTGCGTCTCACCCCTGAGCTGGTCGCTCTCGTCGACATCGACCCGGCCCGCCGCCGAGCCGAGTCCCATCGCCAGGACGACGAACAGCACCCATATACCGACGGCCGCCCAGCGATGCCGGGCGCTCCAGCCGCCGGCCCGGGCGGCCAGGCCCCGCACCCGCGTATCTCCGTTACCCATGACGGGCCATCCCCCTTGTTCTGCTCCGTACGTGGACTCGATACGAAGGTATGGGCCGGATAAGGCCTTCTCGTCGTGCTGCCCGGTGAAGTAAGGCGACGTCCTCTCATCGCCGGGGAGGACAACGGGCCCTTACATCTATCTGCGCGTCTCGGGGGCGATGATCAGGGTGTGCCCCAGGGCGCACGCCCGCTCTAGGGTGTCGGCATGACGACATACGCGGCGCTGCTGCGGGGCATCAACGTGGGCGGCAACAAGAAGCTGCCGATGGCCGACCTGCGCGAGCTGATGACGGGTCTCGGTCACGACGGCGTACGCACCTACCTCCAGAGCGGCCAGGCCGTCTTCACCTCCGGTCACGGCGACGAGGAGTCCCTGGCCGCCGAGCTGACGCGGGCGGTCGAGCGCCGGTTCGGCTTCTCCGTGGACGTGATCGTGCGCGCCCACGCCTATCTGAAGGCGGTGGCGGAGGCCTGCCCGTTCCCCGCCGCCGAACTCGAGGCCAAGCAGCTGCACGTCACCTACTTCTCCGCGCCCGTCACCGCCGAGCGCTTCGCGGAGATCGACCGGGCCGCCCACCTCCCCGAGGAGTTCCGCCTCGGCGACCGGGTGCTGTACCTGTACGCCCCGGAGGGCCTCGGCCGCTCCAAGCTCGCCGAGACCCTGTCCCGGCCGCGGGCCACCAAGGGCGTGATCGCCACGAGCCGGAACTGGAACACCGTGGTCAAGCTGGTGGAGATGACGGCTCCGCAGGCGTGAACCTTCGCATAGGGTCTCCTTCGCACTCAGGGGAGGGAAGACCCATGCAGGGAAGCGGGAGACTTCGCGCGGTCGCGGTGATCGCGGGGATGGCGCTGGTGGGCGCGCTGGCCACCGGATGCGGCGGCCGGGACCGGGGGAGCGGCAGGGCGGACGAGCACGCCACCACCGTCACCTACACGAGCTCCGGGGAACTCCCCGAACGGCTCGCCGCCGACGGGACCACGATAGTCGTCGGCGCACCGCAGGCGGCCACGACCGTCCACCTCTACGAGGACCCGCGCTGCCCCGTCTGCCGGGACTTCGAGGAGGACGGCGGGGGCAGGGCCCTGCGTAAGATCACCGTCTCCGGCCAGATCAGGACCGAGTACACGCTGGCGTCCTTCCTCGACGGCCGGCTCGGCGGCAAGGGCTCCCGCAGGGCGGCCAACGCGCTGCGGGCCGCGCTGGACGAGGGCAGGTTCCTCGAGTACCACGACGCCCTCTACGCCCACCAGCCGCCCGAGGAGACCGACGGCTACACGGACGCGTTCCTGCTGCGCATCGCCTCCCGGGTCCATGGCCTGCGCGGCCCGGACTTCGACGCCGCCGTCCGGGACATGAAGTACGCGGACTTCGTCACCGCCTCCCAGCGGGCCTACACCCACGACCACGCGACGGGCACACCGACGTTCGCCGTGAACGGCGTCCTCGTCGAGGAGCCGGTGCGCAGCCAGTTCTTCAAGGGCGACGCCCTGCAACTGGCCATCAGCGAGGCCGCCGCCGAGGCGCCCGTCGCGGACAGCTGAATGGGCCACTGAAACAGGGGGCGATTGGGCCGGGACCCTGCGCCATTCGGCGGCTAGCGTCGTCCGCGTGACACCTTCCGAGACCGACCGCACCGGCGCGCCCGTCCGCGTCGACTTCGCCTTCGACCCCGCGTGCCCCTTCGCCTGGATCACCTCCCGCTGGCTGCTGGAGGTCGAGCGCCTGCGCCCGCTCGACCTCCGCTTCCACACGATGAGCCTGTACCTGCACAATCTCGGCAACGAACTCCCGGACTGGTACCGGGATCTCGTCGACCGGTCGATCGGCCCGGTCCGGGTCGCCGTGGCCGCCGCCGACCGGCACGGCGAGAAGGTGCTGCGGGACCTCTACACCGCCTTCGGCACCCGCATCCACGAGCGCGGTACCGAGTATGCCCAGGATTTCGACGCGGTCGTCACCGAGTCCCTCGCCGATCTCGGGCTCCCCGCCGATCTGGCCGACGCCGCCCACGACCCGGCGTACGACGAGGCGGTGCGCCGCAGCCACGACGCCTGGGCCGAGCCGGGCTCGGGAGGCTACGTGGGCACGCCCACCCTGCATGTCGAGGGCACGGTGTGGTTCGGCCCGGTGCTGCGCGCCGTTCCGCGAGGGGAGGCGGCGGCCGAGCTCTTCGACGGTTTCCGGGTGCTGGCGAGGCACCCCGACTTCTTCGAGCTCAAGCGCACCCGGACGGGCTCCCTTTCCTTCGACTGAACCCGTTTCTAAGACCGCCTCATTGACGGTGACTCATCAATGCTCCTACCTTTCCCGGGTCGGCACACGCTTCCCGCATGGGAGAGGTCTATGCCCGCACACCCCAGACGCACCCTATTTGCCCTCCTGTCCGCAGCCCTTCTGCTGGGGGCGCCCTCGCTCACGGTCCCTGCTCAAGCGGCCGTGACCTCCGATGTATATGTGTCACCCGTCGGTGACGACCACGCCAACGGCACCGCCCGCCATCCCGTCCGCACCCTGAAGCGCGCCCGCGACCTGGTCCGCGCCAGGGTCGCGGACCTCCACGGCGACCTGACGGTCCACCTCGCGCCCGGAACGTACCGCCAGACCGAACCGCTGGTGCTCGACGCCCGTGACTCGGGGACCGGCGGCCACCGGGTCGTCTGGCAGGGCAGTACGGGCCGTACGGTCGTCAGCGGCGGGCGCCGGGTCACCGACTGGCGCCCGGTCGCGGGCCGCACCGGCCTGTGGTCCGCAACCGCGCCCCCAGGGCTCACCGACACACGGCAGTTGTACGTCGACGGCGTGCGCGCCCAGCGGGCCCGCGGGGCCGTGCCGGTGACCCTCACCCAGACGGCGACCGGCTACGACGCGTCCTCCGACACCATCGCCCACTGGAAGCACCCCTCCGACGCCGAGTTCGTCTACACCAGCGGCGAGGCCCTGTGGAACGTCGAACGCGACGGCCTGGGCCAGTGGACCGAGCCGCGCTGCCGGATCGCCTCCGCCGAGGGCACCGCCATCACCATGGCGCAGCCCTGCTGGGACAACTCCAACAAGCGGGTCGAGTTCCCCGACATCCCCGGCCGCACGGTCAGCATGGTCGGCCCGGGACACCTCACCAACGGCGGCAAGGCGTCGTACGTCGAGAACGCCTACGAACTCCTCGACCAGCCCGGCGAGTGGTACCTCGACAGGACCGCGCGGAAGGTCTACTACCTGCCCCGCAAGGGCGAGGACCTCGCCCGCGCCGACGTCGAGGCGGCCGCCGCCGAGAAACTGGTCGACGCACGCGGCACCGCCGAGGCGCCCGTCCACGACATCGCCTTCCGCGGGCTCCAGTTCAGCTACGCGACCTGGCTGACCCCCTCGCGCCCCGAGGGCTTCTCCGAGATCCAGGCCGGCTACACCGTCACCGGCGACCGGGGCTGGGCCACACAGGGCCTGTGCCAGTACGTCGACGGCGGCACCTGCCCCTTCGCGTCCTGGACGAAGATGCCCGGCAACGTCTCCTTCGCGTACGGGCGGCACATCGAGTTCACCGACGACGTCTTCGCCCACCTCGGCGCCTCCGGACTGGACCTGGGCACCGGCACGGCGGACTCAACGGTGGGCGGCAGCATCTTCACCGACATCTCCGGCAACGGACTGGAGATCGGCGGAGTGGACGGCCAAGCACCCGCGTCCGGCGTACAGGTGACGAACAATCACCTCTACGGCCTGCCCCGCGAGTACCACGGCGGCGTCGCCGTCCTCAACGGCTACACCCAGCACGACACCATCGCCCACAACCAGATAGACCACGTCGGCTACAGCGCCGTGTCCATGGGCTGGGGCGGCTGGCCGGACAAGATCGGCGACGCCGCCACCCCGAACCCCAGTCACGACAACGAGGTGCGCGACAACCTGATCTTCGACTACATGCAGATGCTCGACGACGGCGGCGGCATCTACACCCAGGGCCTGACCGGCACCTCCCTGGCGGACGGCGAGAAGGTCACCGGCAACGTCATCCACGACCAGTGGGGCCTGGGCAAGAGCGTCTACACCGACAACGGCTGCACCTACGAGACCGTCCAGGGCAACGTCCTGTACCACGCCTCCTACGCCAACGTCGCCTCCCGCCACACCGACTACCGCGACGCCCTCGGCAACAACGACCCGACCCTGATCAAGGACAACTGGTGGGAGGAGGGCACCGCCGACGGCGACAACAAGGGCCTGGTGACCACCGGCAACAAGATCATGGCGGCCCCGTCCGACGCGCCCCCGGAGGTCCTGGACGACGCCGGGCTGGAACCGGCCTACCGAGGCCTGCTGAACCGTCGTGCCGGCGCCGGCTCCGCCCCCGAGGCGCCCTCCAGGGTCGGCACGAGCACCGCGGGCGCGGACGCCCTGTACGCCACCTTCAACCCGACGTTCGCGGACGGCGGTTCACCGGTGACGGCGTACACGGCGCGCGCCTACGACCCGGCCGGCCGTCAGGTGGGCGAACAGAGCGTCACCGCCGCGGACTTCAGGCGTACCGCGCTCGTCCGCATCGGCGGACTGCCCTCGTCCGGCGCGCCGTTCACGGTGACGGTCACCGCGCGCAACGCCTACGGTGCGAGCGCCCCGTCCCTGGCCTCGGCGCCGCTGACCCCGACGGCCCCGGGCGTCCTGCCGGACGCGCCGACCGCGCCCAAGCTGCGTACCGCGTCCACCGCGGCCACGCTCGCCTGGACCCCGCCCACCGCGACGGGCGACGCGAAGATCATCGGCTACCGGGTGACCGTCTCCGACGGCCGCGACCCGGTCGACGTCACCGGCCGGGACGTCCTGGTCACCCAGCCCTCCGCCAAGGGCATGTTCCGGGTGCTCGGCGAACTGCGGCCCGGAACCCCGTACACGGTGACCGTGGCGGCGGTGACGGCAGCGGGCACCGGGCCCGCGGCAACCGTCGAGGCGACCACGAAACCCTGACGGCGCACCTCGATCGCAGCGGAATCCCCACCGCTGTGACACATCCGCCGCACGAGACGCAGTACCAAGTGCCGGGCACGGCAAGAAGGTTGGCCACAGCCGGACGCCGTGCCCCGGCCCGTCGTCCGCGGGCCGGCGTCACAGGGGAGCGCCGGACCGCGGACACCTGCCCGCCACATCGGCCCGCCCCGCCGGATCGCCCCGCCGGACAGGCCCTAGGCGCCCACGGCCGCCAGCGCCGGACGGCGTGCCGTGTCGTAGCGTTCCAGCAGCACCCGGGCCACCTCCGGGGCGGGACCGAGCACGTCGGCCAGGACGTCGGCCTCCGCCGCGCCCCGCGCGATGCGGTCCGGGAGGAAGCCGGGGGCCAGGACGTACGGGGCGACCGCGACCTTCGCGCAGCCCAGGGCGCGCAGTTCGCGGACGGCGTCCTCCGTGCGCGGAAGGGACGCGGAGGCGAACGCAGGCCGCACGGCGCACCAACCGGTGTGCCGCCACTCCCGCGCGATTTCTGCGATCACTGCGATCGCCTCCGGGTCGGTGGACCCCGCCGAGGCCAGCACGACCCCGGTCGAGGACTTGTCGGCAGGCGTGAGCCCCGCCTCGTACAGCCGGCGTTCCAGCGCCGACAGCAGCAGCGGGGACGGGCCCAGCACCTCCGCCTGCCGGATCCGCAGCCGCGACGGCGCGTCCCGCAGGACCGCGGGGATGTCCGCCTTCGCGTGGAAGGCGCGGGTCAGCAGGAGGGGCAGGGCCACGACGTCCCGTACGCCCTCCGCCGCCAGGGACTCCAGCACCCCGTGCACGGACGGGACGTTGAAGTCCAGGAAGCCGGTCTCCACGCGCAGCCCCGGCCGGAGCGACCGTACCCGCCGCACCAGGGCGTGCACCGTCGCGGCGTGCCGCGGGTCGCGGCTGCCGTGGGCGATGACGACGAGGACGGGGCGAGCGGGGGTGCGCATGGCGGACTCAGCCCTTCACCAGCAGGCCGCGGCTGCGCAGCACCCACCGCTCCAGCGGGCTGAAGATCAGCAGGTCGATGGCGATGCCGACGAACAGGATGAGCAGGATGGCCTCGAAGACCATGGCCATGTCGCTGTTGGTGCGGGCGTTCTCCAGCAGCTGGCCGAGCCCCACGCCGAGGTCGGGGAAGCTCGCGATGATCTCGGCGGCCATCAGCGAGCGCCAGGAGAACGCCCAGCCCTGCTTCATGCCCGCCACATAGCCGGGCAGCGCCGCCGGCAGGGTGACGTGCCAGACGCCCTTCAGACCCGTCGCGCCCATCGTGCGGCCCGCGCGCAGGAACAGCGGCGGCACCTGGTCGACGCCGGACACCAGGCCGTTGGCGATCGAGGGGACCGCGCCGAGCAGGATCACCGCGTACATCATCGAGTTGTTCAGGCCCAGCCAGATCACCGCCGGCGGCACCCACGCCACCGACGGCAGCGACTGGAGGCCGGACAGGATCGGGCCGATGGCCGCGCGCACGAACTTCACGCGCGCCACCACCAGCCCCAGCGGGGTGCCGATCAGCAGCGCGAAGAAGAAGCCCAGCAGACCGCGGGAGACGCTGGTCCAGATGTAGCCGAGCAGATCGCCCTTCAGCCAGTCGTTCCGGAAGGCCTGCGCCACCGCCGACGGCGAGGGCAGCTTGCTGGGGTTGTCGACGATCTTCAGGGATATCAGGCCCTGCCAGACCACCAGGACCACGGCGATCGCGATGATCGGGGGCAGGATCTTGTCGACGAAGGTCTTCCGGAACGGCGGGCGTTTGGCGGTCGTCGTCTCGAGGGCGTCCAGGCCCGCCTCGACGCTCCCGGAGTCCTTGACCGGTGTCGTCTCAGTGCTGGCCATGACGGCGGATCTCCCCACGCAGTACATCGGTGATCTCAAGGGACAGTTCGGCCACGGGCGCGTCCTCGATGCGGCGCGGCTGCGGGATGTCGACCGTCCACTCGCGTGCGATCCGGCCCGGACGGGAGGACAGCAGGATCACGCGCTGGGCGAGCCGAACCGCCTCGCGCACGTTGTGCGTGACGAACAGGACGGAGAGTCCCGTCTCCTCCCAGATCCGGGTCAGTTCGTCGTGCAGCAGGTCGCGGGTGATGGCGTCCAGCGCGGCGAACGGTTCATCCATCAGCAGCAGGTTGCTCTCCTGCGCCAGCGCGCGGGCCATCGCCACGCGCTGCCGCATACCGCCCGACAGCTCGTGGACGCGCTTGCCGTACGCGCCCTTCAGCCGGACCAGTTCGAGCAGTTCCTCGGCCTTGCCGTGCCGCTCGGGCTTGGGAACCCCCCTGAGCTTCAGGGCGAGTTCGATGTTCTTGCCCGCGGTCAGCCACGGGAAGAGGGCGTGCTCCTGGAACATCAGGGCCGGGCGGCCGTCCGTGGTGATGTCACCGGCGGTGGGCCGGTCCAGGCCCGCCACCAGGTTCAGCAGCGTGGATTTGCCGCAGCCCGACGCCCCCAGGAGGGTGACGAACTCGCCGGGCGCGACATCGATGCTGATGTCGTCCAGGACGAGCTGCTGCCCACCCGGCGTCGCGAAGGACTTCGAGACGTGCGCGAGGCGTGCCGCGTGTCCGACGGACTCGTCGGCCTTGGCGAAGGTCGTGGCCATGGTCGTCACCTCCTGGGAACTCATCGGGGACTTGGGTCAGCTGGTGCCGAGACCGGCGGCGTCGACGGCGCTCTCACCCTCGGCCTTGAGGACGGCGTTGAGCGGGGTGAGGTCGTAGATGCCCTTCAGGTTCGGCTTGTCCAGCAGCCCGGCCTTGACCGCGTGCTCCGCCTCGGTGTTCAGGGTGGCGGCCAGCGGGTCGTCGGTGAACTGGATCGACTTCCACGCCGGGTCCAGGACGTTCGCGGGCAGCGCCTTGCCGGAGTCGGCCTCCAGCTGCTTGTTCGCGGCCGTCTTCGCCTGGTCGGGGTTGGCGTTGATCCACTTGTTGGCCGCGACCGAGGCCTTCAGCACGGCCTCGACGGCCTTCGGGTGCTCCTTGAGGAAGGACTGCCGCACGATGATGTTCGTGATCACGAACTTCTTGCCCGGCCACAGCGTGGACTCGTCGAGGATCGTCCTGCCGCCCTCGGCGACCAGCTTGGACGCGGTCGGCTCCGGCACCCAGGCGCCGTCGACGGACCCGGCCTTGAAGGCGTCCGGGGTCACCTTGTTGTCGCTGCGGACGACCGTGACGTCACCCTTGCCGCTCTGCGCGTCGACCTTCCAGCCCTGGTCGGCGATCCAGTTGAGGAACGCCACGTCCTGCGTGTTGCCGAGCTGGGGCGTCGCTATCCTCTTGCCCTTGAGGTCCTTCAGGGACTTGATCTTCTTCGGGTTCACGACCAGCTTCACGCCGCCGGACGCCGAACCGCCGATGATCTTCAGGCTCTTGCCGTTCGACTTGGTGTAGCCGTTGATCGCCGGGGACGGGCCGATCCAGCCGATGTCGATGGAGCCGGAGTTGAGCGCCTCGATCTCGGACGGGCCGGCGTTGAAGGTGGCGTACGAGGCCTTGGTGGCGCCGAGCTCCTTCTGGAAGATGCCCTGCTCACGGCCGACCAGCGCGGTCGCGTGGGTCAGGTTGCCGAAGTAGCCGATCTTGACGGAGTCGAGGCCGTCGATCTTCTTGGCACCGGCGGCGACCTTCTGGTTGGCGGCGGTGTCCTCGGACTTCGAGCCGTAGCCGCAGGCTGCGAGGGTCAGCAGGGGGAGTGCGGCGACCACGGCGACGCCGCGGCGAAGGAACCTCGAACGGGGCGGACGGGCTGAGCGGTTGGCAGGCACGGGAGGTGTTCCTCTCGTTGGCCCGGCGGTCACGGTCTTTCAGGTCGTGGCCGGGTGTTCGGCTAAGGGTCTTCGTCGCTTCCGGGACGTCGGGCGGGGGGTGAGGGCGCGCAAGCGGTGCGCGTACGTCAGCGCACACATCGCGCCACTCCGCCCTGCCCGCTGCCGAGGGCGCCGCTGCCGACGCGGCCGCCCTCCTTCGCGAACGTCGAGTAGACGTCGGTCGTCCTCATGCTCAGAAGTCCCAGCCGTCGTCTTCGGACTCGTCCTTGACCGGCTCGGGGGCCGCGAAGGACTCGCCGACCATGCCCGCGGTGAGCGTGGTGCCGTCGCTGGGGTCGATCAGGATGAAGGAGCCGGTGCGCCGCGAGTCCGAGTAGGAGTCGACCGGCAGCGGCTCGGCGGTGCGGATCTTCACCCGGCCGATGTCGTTGGCGACGAGCTGTCCCGGGTGCGGGTGCAGGGACAGGTCGGCGAGTGTGAGCCGGGAGGGGATGTCCTTGACGATCGCCTTGACCGTGCGGGTGCCGTGCTTGAGCAGTACCCGGTGGCCGACGGTCAGCGGGGCGTCGGCGACGTGGCAGACCGTGGCCTCGATGTCCTGGGTGGTCGCCGGGGCGTCCTTGGTCGGCACGAGCAGGTCGCCGCGCGAGATGTCGATGTCGTCCTCCAGGAGGATCGTCACCGACTGGGTGGTCCAGGCGACGTCGACCGGCTCGCCCAGCAGGTCGATGCCGGAGATCTTCGACGTACGGCCGGACGGCAGCACCGTCACCGCCTCGCCGACGCGGAACGAACCGGCGGCGATCTGGCCCGCGTAGCCCCGGTAGTCCGGGTGCTCGGCCGTCTGCGGCCGGATCACGTACTGCACGGGCAGACGCGCGTGGCAGTGGCTCAGGTCGTGGCTGACCGGGACCGTCTCCAGGTGCTCCAGGAAGGTCGGCCCGCCGTACCAGTCCATGTTCGCGGACGGGTCCACCACGTTGTCACCGGCCAGCGCCGAGATCGGGATCGCGGTGATCTCCGGGACGCCCAGTTCGAGCGCGTACGCCGTGAACTCCTCGGCGATCGCGGCGAACACGGACTCCTGGTAGTCGACGAGGTCCATCTTGTTGACGGCGAGGACCACGTGCGGGACGCGCAGGAGGGCGGCGATCGCGGCGTGCCGGCGGGTCTGCTCGACGACGCCGTTGCGGGCGTCGACCAGGATCACCGTCAGTTCGGCGGTGGAGGCGCCGGTGACCATGTTGCGGGTGTACTGCACATGGCCGGGGGTGTCGGCGAGGATGAAGCGGCGCTTGGGCGTGGCGAAGTAGCGGTAGGCCACGTCGATGGTGATGCCCTGCTCGCGCTCGGCCCGCAGACCGTCCGTCAGCAGCGCCAGGTCGGGTGTGTCCTTGCCGCGGCTGCGGGAGGCGTGTTCGACGGCTTCCAGCTGGTCGGTGAGGACCGATTTGGAGTCGTGCAGCAGGCGGCCGACGAGGGTGGACTTGCCGTCGTCGACGGAGCCCGCGGTGGCGAACCGCAGCAGGGTGGTGGCCGAGAGGACCTCGGTCGTCGTCGTGCTCATGCTTAGAAGTACCCCTCGCGCTTGCGGTCTTCCATCGCGGCCTCGGAGAGCTTGTCGTCGGCGCGGGTGGCGCCGCGCTCGGTCAGCCGGGACGCGGCGATCTCGGCGATGACGGCGTCCAGCGTCGTGGCGTCGGAGTCGACGGCGCCGGTGCAGGACATGTCGCCGACGGTGCGGTAGCGCACCTGCCGTTTCTCGACGGTCTCGCCCTCGCGGGGCCCGCCCCACTCGCCCGCCGTCAGCCACATCCCGGCACGCTGGAACACCTCGCGCTCGTGCGCGAAGTAGATCTCGGGCAGCTCGATGCCCTCGCGGGCGATGTACTGCCAGACGTCGAGTTCGGTCCAGTTGCTGAGCGGGAACACGCGGACGTGTTCGCCGGGGGCGTGGCGGCCGTTGTAGAGGTTCCACAGTTCGGGGCGTTGCCGGCGCGGGTCCCACTGGGAGAACTCGTCGCGCAGGGAGAACACCCGTTCCTTGGCGCGGGCCTTCTCCTCGTCGCGGCGGCCGCCGCCGAAGACGGCGTCGAACCGTTCGCTCTGGATCTTCTCGGTGAGCGGGACGGTCTGGAGGGGATTGCGGGTGCCGTCGGGGCGTTCCTTGAGCACACCGCGGTCGATGTAGTCCTGTACGGAGGCCACATGGAGGCGCAGTCCGTGCTTTTCGACCGTGCGGTCCCGGTAGTCCAGTACTTCGGGGAAGTTGTGTCCGGTGTCCACGTGCAGCAGGGAGAACGGGACGCGGGCGGGGGCGAACGCCTTCAGGGCGAGGTGCAGCATGAGGATGGAGTCCTTGCCGCCGGAGAAGAGGATCACCGGCTTCTCGAACTCGCCCGCCACCTCGCGGAAGATGTGCACCGCCTCGGACTCCAGCGCGTCCAGGTGGCTGAGGGCGTACGGGCTGTCCGTGCCCTCGTCGCCCTCCTTGGCCCTGGTGACGGTCGTCATGCCAGTCCCCTTTCGCTGAGCAGGGCGTACACGGAGGCCGCGGACTCCGGCACGCTCTGGTGCTGCGACTCGATGCGCAGGTCGGGCGACTCGGGCTCCTCGTAGGGGTCGTCGACGCCCGTGAGTCCCGTCAGCTCGCCCGCGGCCTGCTTGGCGTACAGCCCCTTCACATCGCGTACCGAGCACACCTCGACCGGGGTCGCCACGTGCACCTCCAGGTACGCCGTGCCGTTCTCCTGGTGCCGCTTGCGCACCGCGTCCCGGCTGTCCGCGTAGGGCGCGATGACCGGTACCAGTGCCTTGACGCCGTTGCGGGCCAGCAGTTCGGCGACGAAGCCGATGCGCTGCACGTTGGTGTGCCGGTCCTCGCGGCTGAAGCCGAGGCCGGCCGAGATGAACTCGCGGATCTCGTCGCCGTCGAGCACCTCGACGAGGTGGCCCTCCTCGCGCAGCCGGCCCGCCAGCTCGTGGGCGATGGTGGTCTTGCCGGCACTCGGCAGACCCGTGAGCCAGACGGTGGCTCCGGTCGTCACGTGGGTCTCCTTGTTCGTCGGAGAGGTCGTCGGGGAGGTCGTCGGGGAATTCGTGGGAATCGCGGTCATGGTCAGCCGTGCAGCCCGCACTCGGTCTTGCCGCGGCCCGCCCAGCGGCCCGCGCGCGCGTCCTCGCCCTCGAGCACCCGGCGGGTGCAGGGGGCGCAGCCGATGGAGGGGTAGCCGTCCATCAGCAGCGGGTTGGTCAGCACGCCGTGTTCGGCGACGTAGGCGTCCACGTCGTCCTGGGTCCAGCGGGCGATCGGGGAGACCTTCACCTTCTGGCGCTTCTCGTCCCAGCCGACGACCGGGGTGTTCGCCCGGGTCGGGGACTCGTCGCGGCGCAGGCCGGTCGCCCAGGACCGGTAGCCCTTGAGGCCCTCCTCCAGGGGCTGGACCTTGCGGAGCCTGCAGCACAGGTCGGGGTCGCGGTCGTGCAGCCTGGGGCCGTACTCGGCGTCCTGCTCGGCGACCGTCTGCTTCGGGGTGAGGGTGATGACGTTGACGTCCATCACGGCCTCGACCGCGTCGCGGGTGCCGATGGTCTCCGGGAAGTGGTAGCCGGTGTCGAGGAACACGACGTCCACGCCCTTGCGGACACGGGACGCCAGATGGGCGACCACCGCGTCCTCCATGGAGGACGTGACGCAGAAACCCTCGCCGAAGGTGTCCACCGCCCACTGGAGGATCTCCAGCGCGGAGGCGTCCTCCAGGTCACGGCCCGCCTGCTCGGCGAGCGCCTTCAGTTCCTCGGCGGAACGTTCTTCCTGAGCCGTCGTCATGTCCGGTCATCCCCTCCGTCGTCGGCTCGCTGAAACCCCCGGGCGAGAAGCCCGAGGAACTTCAGCTGGAATGCGCGGTTGCACGCCGCGCATTCCCAGGCACCGTGACCCTCGTCGCTGGGACGCAGGTCCTCGTCGCCGCAGTAGGGGCAGTAGAAGGGGGCGGCCCGCTCGCTCATGAGAGGGACTCCTCGCCGGCACGGGCCGCCCAGACGGCGAACCGCTCGCCGTCCTCGCGCTCGGCCTGGAAGCGCTTGAGAACGCGCTCGACGTAGTCGGGGAGCTCCTCGGCGGTGACCTTCAGGCCGCGCACCTTGCGGCCGAAGCCGGGCTCGAGGCCCAACGCGCCGCCGAGGTGCACCTGGTAGCCCTCGACCTGGTTGCCGTGCTCGTCCAGGACCAGCTGCCCCTTGAGACCGATGTCCGCCGTCTGGATACGGGCGCAGGCGTTGGGGCAGCCGTTGAGGTTGATGGTGATCGGCTCGTCGAAGTCCGGGATCCGGCGCTCCAGTTCGTCGATCAGCTGCGAACCGCGCTGCTTGGTCTCGACGATGGCGAGCTTGCAGAACTCGATGCCGGTGCAGGCCATGGTGCCGCGCCGGAACGGGGACGGCCTGGCGCTGAGGTCCAGCGCCTCCAGGCCCTCGACGAGCGAGTCGACCTGGTCCGCCTCGACATCGAGGACGATCATCTTCTGCTCGACGGTGGTGCGGACCCGGCCCGAGCCATGGGCCTCCGCGAGTTCGGCGATCTTCGTGAGCGTGGCGCCGTCGACGCGTCCCACGCGCGGGGCGAAGCCGACGTAGAACCGGCCGTCCTGCTGCCGGTGCACGCCGACGTGGTCGCGCCACTGCTGGACGGGCTGCTCGGGAGCGGGCCCGTCGATCAGCTTGCGCCCGCCCAGGTACTCGTCCTCCAGCACCTGACGGAACTTCTCCGGGCCCCAGTCGGCGACGAGGAACTTCAGGCGGGCCCGGTTGCGCAGCCGGCGGTAGCCGTAGTCACGGAAGATCGAGATGACGCCCTCGTAGACGTCCGGGACCTCGTCGATCGGCACCCAGGCGCCGAGGCGCACACCGAGCTTGGGGTTGGTGGACAGGCCGCCGCCGACCCACACGTCGAAGCCGGGGCCGTGCTCGGGGTGGCGTACACCTACGAAGGCGACGTCGTTGATCTCGTGGACCACGTCCAGCAGCGGCGACCCGGAGATGGCCGTCTTGAACTTCCGCGGGAGGTTCGAGTACGCCTTGTTGTTCAGGACCCGGCGCTTCATCTCCTCCAGCGCGGGGGTGGCATCGATGATCTCGTCCTCGGCGATGCCCGCCACCGGGGAGCCGATCATCACACGCGGAGTGTCGCCACAGGCGGTGACCGTCGACAGGCCCACGCCCTCCAGGCGCTCCCAGATCGTGGGTACGTCCTCGATCCGGATCCAGTGGTACTGGACGTTCTGCCGGTCGGTGATGTCCGCGGTGCCGCGCGCGAACTCCTGCGAGATCTCGCCGATGACCCGCAACTGCTCGGTGGTCAGTGCCCCGCCGTCGATGCGGACGCGCATCATGAAGTACTCGTCGTCCAGCTCCTCCGGCTCCAGGATCGCGGTCTTGCCGCCGTCGATCCCGGGCTTGCGCTGGGTGTAGAGCCCCCACCAGCGCATACGCCCGCGCAGGTCGCTCGGGTCGATCGAGTCGAAGCCGCGCTTGGAGTAGATCGTCTCAATGCGTGTCCGCACATTGAGACCGTCGTCGTCCTTCTTGACCTGTTCGTTGCCGTTGAGCGGGGTGAAGTGACCCACGGCCCACTGACCCTCACCGCGGTGACGACTCACCTTGCGGCGGGGCGCGGAGGCGGCAGGGTTCTGCGGGGTGGCGGCCATGGTTGTTACGTCCTTCGGGACAGGCTGAAAGCGGCTCTGACCTGCCCGTATGGGCGCATACGGGCATACGTGCGCATCGTTGCGCAGGAAGAGGGGAAAGTCGGGACTGTCGGCGTTGCTGGAGTGGTCAGCTCGCCGGACAGATGGCGCTGGACATGCGGCCGAGGTCGACGTGCCGCCGACTCACCAAGGCAATTCCAGTTCCAGACATGACGGAAGCGTGTCATGCGGATCTCTGGCCAGTCCACCGTTATCCGCATGTTGGACATGCGTGTCCCGAATGGTGGACACTGTGATCTGTGTCATCGCGTAGTGCGTCGTGGGTGGTACGACGCCGGCCGCTACGCCCCCGGCCAGGGCCCCGGCGCCGGCACCTCCCGCTCCTCCTCCACCTTGGTGTCGAAGAGCCGGAAGCCGCGCCGCAGATAGTTGTCCATGGCGAACTCGCCGTCCTTGCTGCACGTGTGCAGCCACACCCGCTTCGTCGGCGCCCGCCCGGGCCACCGGTCGGCGAGGTCCCACGCCCGGGCCGTGCCGTGGGCCAGCAGATGACCGCCGATGCGCCGGCCGCGGAAGGCGGGGATCAGCCCGAAGTACGCGATCTCCACGACCCCCTCGTCCTGCGGGTCCAGCTCCACGTACCCGGCCGGGGTGCCCCGGTCGTAGGCGACCCACGCCTCCACGCCCGGCCGGTCCAGGAACTCCCGCCACCGGTCGTAGCTCCAGGTCAGCCGGTCGGTCCAGCGGATGTCGCCGCCGACCGAGGCGTACAGGAAGCGGCTGAACTCGGGGGAGGGGACCTCGGAGCGGACGATCCGTACGCCGCCGTCGGGGGCGGTGGCCGGCAGGAGGTCGGCCGGGGACGTCTGCTCCAGGGACCAGGTGGTGACCATGACGCTGCTCATGGGGGTCAGGGAATCATCTACCCCAGGGACCTGTCGATCGAGGCCAGGGGCAGGGAGAACAGCATGCGGTCCGTGACCGACCACACCTCGCCCGTCGCCTGCGAGTAGGACAGGGACCCGGCGTCCTCGGCCCAGCAGTGGTGCGTGGCGTCCGAGCCGCAGTGTGCCGCCTTCGCGCCGTCGGTGTCCTGACGCCAGAGCGTGCCGTGGCCGTCCAGGTCCCCGGGCGGGTGCCCGACGTACCACGTGGACCGCTCCGAGCCTGGCTGACGGTACGACAGCACACCCCGGATGCCGGTCGCCCCCGTCCGGTACGCCTCGACCGCGTCCACCCGGCCCAGCGGGTCCGCGGCGAGCAGACCGCCGCGGGCCGGCTCCACGCTGAAGGCGTACCGCCACAGCCGGGCGTCCCGGTCGCCGCCGGCGGGGGTCCGTTCGCCGACGACCAGGCTGTCGGGGGCCGATCCTCGGTCCAGGGAGAGACTGCCCGGGCACGGGGTGCCGCTCTCCGCGGTGGAGCAGTGTCCGGCGGGGAAGCGGTAGGAGCCCACGGCCGGCATCACGAAGCCGTAGCCGTCCGCCGACCAGCCGCCGGGCACCCGGCCGACCGCCGGGCCGTCGACCGTGGTGCGCTGGATGCGGTTCATGTCGTAGACGTAGAGCGCCTCGGCCGCGCCCGTGCCGGCGGTGACGAGCAGCTTGTCCTGGTACCAGACCATGCCGGAGACGGGCGAGGCCAGGCCCCGGTAGTCGCGGCCCCCGTCGTCCGGGACGACCAGCAGCACCCAGCGGTAGACCGGGTGGCGCGGGTCGTCGGCGTCGACGAAGGCGACCCGGGCCCGGCCCCGCTCGGCTGTCGGGCCGGTCGTCGTGCTGTGCGTCCAGCCCGCGAGGATCACGCGGTGGGCGCCCCAGGTGCCGTCGTCGTCCGCGTCGCCGGACGTGGTCACCGAGGCCGGCTGCCAGTCGGTGCCGGTGGTGTCTGCCGGGTCCCAGCAGTACGCCGCCGTGGCCGCCGGGGTGACGGGCAGCGAGTCCCGCTCCTCGGAGGTGCAGTCGGCCGCCTCGCGCAGGGTGCGGTCGGCGCTGTCGAGGACCGCGCCGACACCGACCGGGCGGCCCATGGCCGAGGCGAGCCGGTCCAGCGAGCGGGTCGGCGTCATGCGCTCCTGGAGCCGCAGTACGCCGGTCTCGGCGGAGGAAGGCAGCGGCTTCAGGGCGCCCGGGTCGTCGGCGACCGTGGCCTGCGAGGCGCTGATCAGAGTGGCTGCCGCGGTGAGCGCGAGGGCGGTCCCGGCCAGGACCGCGCGCAGTGCCGCGCCCCGTCTGCGCCGCCGGTGTCTGCCGCGATGCTTCATGTCTCCTCCCGAGGCGGGCCAACTGCGCCTGATGGTCCGTGCGTTGTCCGAGGAGCAGGTGGGGAGGCCCGTAGTTGGATGCTACGGCAGTTGAGGGCGGCTCAGGTCGAAGACCTCGCAAATATGCGGAAGATGCACCCTCGCGTGCGCTGAATATGCCAAATGAGGGTGCAGTTTGCCGCTTTTCAGGCCGTGGGTGACGATGTCCGGCCTGTGATCACGGCCGGCGCCGTGGAGTGGGGCAGTAATTCGCGCGGGTCCTCGGGCAGCAGCACCTCGACCTCCGCGGCATCGCAGAAACGATACGGCCGGTGTTGCAGGAACCCTCCGAGGTACCGCCGCACCCGCGACATCTCGGCCCGTACCGTCACCGTACGGGACGGATCGCCGAACAGGTCCGCGGCCAGGCCCGCGGCGCTGCTGCCGGTGCGCCGCAGCGCCAGCAGATACAGCAACTCGGCATGCCGGGGGCTCAGTTCCCGCGACCAGGAGCCCGCCTGCCCGGAGATCGTCACCGTCCAGCGGCGCGGCCGGGCGAGGTCCAGCACGATCCGGGCGGCGCCCGGCGGCGGCTCGTCCACCGCGCGCACCAGCCAGCCCCCGGCCAGCGGCTCCACCGAGCACAGACCGAGCACGGGCAGCCACCGGCGGCCCGCCGACAGTGCCGTGGGCAGCCCCACGCGCGGGGTGTACGGCAGCCCCGTCACCGCCGCCGTCCAGCCGTCCCGGTCCACCACGACCGCCCGCCCGCCGACCCGGGCCAGCACCGGCGCCGACTCGGCCCGCAGCCGCTCCAGCGAGGTCAGATGCAGCTCTTTGAGGCGGGCCTCGGCGAGCTTGGCCACCGAGTCCACCCAGGCCAGCGTCGCGGGGTGCATCGTCTCCAGCGGGCCGCTGATGTCCACCACACCGAGCAGCCGCCCGTCCCGGGGGTCGGTGACCGGGGCGCCGGTGCAGGTCCAGGAGGTGTGCGAACGGACGAAGTGCTCGCCGGCGAACACCTGGACGGGCCGGCGCACCACCGCCGAGGTGCCCACGCCGTTGGTGCCGACGACGTCCTCCCGCCAGTCGGCGCCCACCTCCAGGCCCACGCCGTCGGCCTTGCGCAGCACGGCCGCACTGCCCTCGCGCCACAGCACCCGCCCGTCGGCGTCGGCGACCACCATGATGTGCCGGGCCACGTCCGCGACCGACAACAACCCCTGCCGCAGCACCGGCAGGACCTGCCCGAGCGGCGACTCCTCCCGTCTGCGCCGCACTTCCTCGGCGGACAGCAGCCCGCCCTGGGAACCGCGGTCGGGATCGACGCCGCCCCGCAGCATGCGCCCCCAGGACTGCTCGATCACCGGGCGGGGCGCGAGGGGTGTGCGCCGGCCCGCGAGCGCGGCCGCGCGCACCTCGCTGAGCACCCGCGCCGCCCGCGTCACGTCCATGGCGGCGAGCCGCGCCACGTCCATCGACGAGTCGGCCACGGAGTCCTCCCGGGACAGGTACGGGGACCGCCGCGCGAGCAAGCGGTTGTCAAGCGGTCCGGACGGCGGTTTCCGGTCCGAGTGTGCGCCCCATGGTGCCCGTCGGGGCACCTCGAGGACACACGGTCCGCGCACAGCCAACGACAAGTTGCAACCCCTTGCAACCCTGGTGAACGGGCCTGCGGTGGCCGAAACTTGAGCAGCGCCGCCCAGGCGGCGCCGTGGCCTGCAACGGGCCGTGGGCGGGGGTGGTGCCGTGTCGGCGCAGCACCACCCCCGCATCGGGGACCCCGACGACAGCTCCCGGCCGCAGGCCGCCCTCAGTGCCTGTGTCACGCCCCCGACCAGGCGCGCGTCGTCCGGCACGCACTCCCCCACGCTCGGCTTCGCTCGCGCGGGGGGACCCCCATCGAGGGCACTCCGGCGCCTTGCGATCGCACGCACCGGACGCGACGCGCGCCGATCCGGCCGGGGACGTGACGCAGGCCCTCAGGACACCGGGCGGGCCCGCTCCACCACCGAGGCCAGATTCAGCCCGTACGGCAGGGTGCCGAAGGCCGTGCCCCAGTCGCCGCCCAGCCGGGAGGCGCAGAAGGCGTCGGCGACCTCCGGTGGCGCGAACCGCACCAGCAGCGACCCCTGAAGGACCAGCGCCAGCCGCTCCACGAGCCGCCGGGCACGCCCTTCCACGGCCTCCAGCTCACCGAGTTCGGCCAGCAGCTGCTTCACCGCCGCGTCCAGCCGGTGGTCGGCGCCGCGCGCCCGGCCGACCTCGATCAGATAGGCGTCGAGCACACCCGGTTCGCGTTGCAGCGCCCGCAGCACGTCCAGTGCCTGCACATTGCCCGCGCCCTCCCAGATGGAGTTGAGCGGCGACTCGCGCACCAGCCGCGGCATGCCCCATTCCTCGACGTAGCCGTTGCCGCCCAGGCACTCCGCGGCCTCCACCACCACCGGCGCGCACCGCTTGGTCACCCAGTACTTGGCGGCGGGCACCGCCAGGCGCAGCAGCGCCCGCTCCCGCTCGCTCCCGTCGTCGTAGGCGGCCGCGAGCCGCATCGCCAGCACGGTGGCCGCCTCGGACTCCAGCGCCAGGTCCGCGAGGACGTTGCGCATCAGCGGCTTGTCGATCAGCTTGCCGCCGAAGGCCTCCCGGTGGGCGCAGTGGTGCACGGCCTGCGCCACCGCCTGCCGCATCAGCGCCGCCGAGCCCAGCGCGCAGTCCAGCCGGGTCGCGGCGACCATCTCGATGATGGTCCGCACCCCGCGCCCCTCCTCGCCGACCCGGCGCGCCCAGGTCCCGTCGAACTCGATCTCGCCGGAGGCGTTCGACCGGTTGCCCAGCTTGTCCTTGAGCCGCTGGATGAGGAAGACGTTGCGGGTGCCGTCGTCGAGGACCCGGGGCACCAGGAAGCAGGTCAGCCCGTCCGGCGCCTGGGCCAGCACCAGGAAGCCGTCCGACATCGGCGCCGAGCAGAACCACTTGTGCCCGGTCAGCGTGTACGTCCCGGCCTCGGCCAGCGGCGTCGCCGTGGTGGTGTTCGCCCGTACGTCGCTGCCGCCCTGCTTCTCGGTCATGCCCATCCCGAAGACCGCCCCGGCCTTGAGGCGGGCGGGCCTGAGGTCGCGGTCGTAGATCGTGGAGGTCAGCCGGGGCTCCCACTCGGCGGCGAGTTCCGGGTCGGTGCGCAGCGCGGGCACGGCGGCGTGGGTCATGGACAGCGGGCAGCCGTTGCCCGCCTCGACCTGGGACCAGATCAGGAAGCCGGCCGCCCGCCGTACGTGCCCGGCCGGGCGCACCCAGGCGGTGGTCAGCCCCGCCGAGACGCCCTTGCCGAGCAGCCGGTGCCAGGCCGGGTGGAACTCGACCTCGTCGACGCGGTGGCCGTAGCGGTCGTGGGTGCGCAGTCTGGGCGGGTTCTCGTTGGCCAGTACCCCCCATTCCTGCACCTGCGCCGAGCCAGAGGTCCGCCCGAGCCCGGACAGATCGTCGCGCACCTCGTCGATCAGCTCGGGGTCGGTGTGCCGCTCGACCGCCTCGGAGAGGGCCCGGTCCGCGCCGAAAAGGTCGTACTCGACCAGCGGCGGTGGCTGGTTCGTCACGGTGTGCGTGCTGGTGCCTGCCATGTCAGCGAACCTACCCGGGGCGACGGCGGTGATGGCCCCAGAGTGGCACAGGCCGGGCCGCCGGGCGCTTTTGGCCGGGGGCCGCCCCGTGCCGCTGCCGGTGCCGCCGTCCGTACCGTCGCCCGCGAGATGAGCCGGGTCGTCCCCGGCGGATACCTTTAGGTCGTGCAGCCAGCAAGTGAACCCCCCGAGCGGCCCGGCGGCCGGCTCCACCGGGCCAGAGCCCTCTACCGGAACGTCTCCAAGCGCAGGACCGCCTGGCTGCTGCTGAAGGACACCGTCAACTCGTGCATGGAGTACCGCATCCTGGGGCTGGCGGCCGAGGCGGCGTTCTTCACGCTGCTGTCCGTGCCGCCGCTGCTGCTGAGCCTGATCGGGCTGCTCGGCTACGTCGACGACTGGACCGGCGCCGACACCATCCAGTCCCTGGAGAACAACCTCCTGGAGGCCTCCCGGACCGTCCTGTCCGACAGGGGCGTCAAGGAGATCGCCGAGCCCATCCTGCACGACGTGATGAAGGGCGGCCGCCCGGACGTCATCTCCATAGGCTTCGTGTTCGCCCTGTGGTCGGGCTCCCGCGCGGTGAACGTCTTCATCGACACGATCACCGTGATGTACGGCCTGGACGGGGTCCGGGGCATCGTGCGGACCCGGATCATGGCCTTCCTGCTGTTCATCGTGGGGCTGCTGATCGGTTCGGTGGCGCTGCCGCTGATGGTGGCGGGGCCGGACGCGGTGGTGCGGATCGTGCCGTGGTCGGAGACGTTGGTGCAGGTCCTGTACTGGCCGGTGGTGATCATTCTGTCGATCGCCTTCCTCACCACGCTCTACCACGTGTCCGTGCCCGTCCGCTCGCCGTGGATCGAGGACGTGCCCGGCGCCCTGGTCGCCCTGGCCATGTGGGTCCTGGGCAGCTTCCTGCTGCGCATCTACCTCACCCACACCATCGAGGGCGCCACGATCTACGGCTCGCTCGCCGCGGCGGTCGCGGTCCTGTTGTGGATCGGTGTGTCCGCGTTCGCCGTGCTGGTCGGGGCCGCCGTGAACGCGGCCATCGACCGGGTCTGGCCGGCCGCCGCCACGGCCGCCGCCCGTGCCGCCCAGGGGCGGCTGCGCGAGGTCCAGGTCGCCGAGTACGTCGCCCGGGCCGCCGCGGCCCGCGAGGCGGACCCCTATGATCCCGACGACCCCGACATGCCGTCCGAGTTCCCCGAACGCTGGTCCCGCTTCCTGCCCCCGGAGGACGTGACGGCACGCCTCCGCGCCCATGTGAAGAGCCAGCACAATGTGAAGAGCCGGCACAACGCGCACCACAAGGCGGGGGACGACACCCGGCCACCGGAGCAGTGAGCGCGGGCGGCGTAGCCTGGCGGGCGTGTACCAGGAGCGGGTGTCCCGGCTGAGCGGCGCGGTGGTGTGGCGCCGCACCCTGGAGGACCCCGAGGTGCGGCCGGTGCTGCCCGACGGCTGTATGGACCTGCTGTGGAGCGAGGGACGCCTGCTGGTCGCGGGGCCCGACACGCGCGCGTACGTCCCCGGCGGTCCCGCCCGGCGCTGGGCGGGTCTCCGCTTCGGCCCCGGCACCGCGCCCGGCTTCCTCGGCGTCCCGGCCCGCGAACTGCGCGACCGACGGGTGGAGCTGGCCGATCTGTGGCCCGCCGCCGAGGTACGGCGCCTGCGCGACCGCGTCGAGGCGGCGCCGGAACCCGCGACCGCCCTGGAGGACATCGCGCTGGAGCGGGTGGCCGAGGCGGGCCCGCCGGACCCGCTGCTCGGGCGGCTCGTCGCGGCGCTGGACGCGGGCCGCCCGGTCGCCGCCACGGCCGACGGACTCGGTCTCGGCGCACGCCAGTTGCACCGCCGCTGCCTGAGCGCCTTCGGCTACGGTCCCAAGACGCTGGCCCGGGTGCTGCGGCTTCAGCGGGCACTCGCGCTCGCCCGCACCGGGGTGCCGTTCGCCGAGACCGCGGCGCGGGCCGGCTACGCCGACCAGCCGCACCTGGCCCGGGACGTGCGCGAACTGGGAGGGGCGACGCTCGGGGAGCTACTGGGCCGCCGGTAGCGGCGCGAACAGGTCGACGCCGTTGCCGTCCGGGTCGTGCACGGTCGCGTACCGCTGCCCCCAGAAGGCGTCCCACGGCTTGAGCTCCCCGTGGTATCCGGCGCCCACCAGGTCCTCGTACCCGGCGTCGACATCGGCGGGTGTCCCGCACCGGAAGGCGAGCGCGACGCG
The DNA here is from genome assembly GCF_040644935.1 of Streptomyces sp. NPDC046915. Taxonomy (NCBI): domain Bacteria; kingdom Bacillati; phylum Actinomycetota; class Actinomycetes; order Kitasatosporales; family Streptomycetaceae; genus Streptomyces; species Streptomyces sp. NPDC046915. The sequence goes on from NZ_JBEYXB010000004.1 coordinate 422,454, forward strand.
GCCCCCGCCGGCCGGCGGCCGCCAGCCGGGGTGGAAGGAACGGACGGTGGCCTCGGTGTCCAGGGCGAGGGTCAGCCCGCCGGGCAGCTCGGCCTCGACGTGGGGCTGGTCCTCGGCGCCGTCGGGGAAGACGAGCCCGAGGCGGCGGTAGAAGGCGAGCGAGGCGGCCAGGTCGGAGGCCACCACGCCGATCACTGCGCATCGTGGAGTCATGCGATCACGGTAGGCAGGGCCCGGCCGGCCGGTCTTGAACGGATCGGACACGTCCGGCCCCCTAGGGCCGCGGGATCGCGCCGGGGCCCCGCGGCAGCGGCCGTTCCAGCGCGTCCGCCGCCGGCCTCAGTGAAAGGTCACCGACCCCTTGGGCGTCCCCACGGTGAAGGAGAAGCCCACCGGTCCCTCGGCGAGGGACAGTCCGGTGTCCAGGGCCGCCAGCAGGGGGCGGATGCGGTCCGGGTCGGGGGCGGTGGCGGTCAGGTCCAGCAGGGGGGTGACGGGCAGGCCCGAGTCGGCCGGGTGCCGGGACGTGCCCCAGTCGATGAGGAAGGGCACCAGACCGGAGGGGTCCGCGGTGTCGCTGTCGGTCAGGTGCCAGCTCAGGAGGGTGCCGTCGGGGGTGCGGCGGCTCATCGGGAACGCCGGTCCGGGATCGTGGCCGCGGGCGCGGGCCGCGGTGATCGCCGCGGCGAGGTCGGGCGGGCTGATCGCCCAGGTCACCGTGCGCGGTCCGGTCTGCCCGTCGACGCCGAAGGGCCGCGGCCCCGCCGGGTCGCCCTGTTCCGGGTCCGGCCCGATGATCTCCAGATAGCTCCGGCCGCCCAGGGACACCAGGTGGTTGCGGGTGCCGAGCCCGACGTGCACCCCGCCCGGCGCGGGCGTGACCCCCGTGCGCCGGGTGAAGTCGGTGACCGTCGCCGCCAGGTCGGGCGTCGCCAGGACGAGATGGTCCAAGAGCGGGGGAATACGGTTCATTCCGCCCGAGGCTACGGTCATCCCCGCGCCCCTTCAAGGGACTTGGTACCGCCCGGCGGCATTAGGGTCCCCGGCATGGCCGCCCGACTGCTCGTCTACACCCGCACCGCCGACTACCGCCACGACTCCATCCCGGACGCCGTCGCCGCCGTACGCTCCTTCGACGGCTTCGCGGTGGACGCCACCGAGGATCCCGCCGCCCTCGAACAGCCGCTTCAGCGGTACGCGGCGGTCGTCTTCCTCTCCACCAGCGGCGAGGTGCTCACCCCCGCCGGCCGAGACCGGCTCGCCGGGTACGTGGAGGCGGGCGGCGGCTTCGCCGGGGTGCACGCGGCGGCGTGCACCGAGTACGGCTGGCCGTACTACGGCGACCTGCTCGGCGCCCGCTTCGCCCGGCACCCCGCGTACCAGCCGGGGCGGGCGGTGGTCGAGGACCCGGCGCACCCGGCCACCCGGCACCTGCCCGCCGTCTGGGACTTCACCGACGAGTGGTACGACTTCGAGGCCGGCCCGCGCGGCGCCGTGCGGGTCCTGCTGCGCGCCGACGAATCCTCGTACCAGGGCGGCGGCATGGGGGAGGACCACCCGCTGGCCTGGTGCCGGGAGCAGGGCGCGGGCCGGGTCTTCTACACCGCCCTCGGACACGCCTCGGCCGCCTACGCCGACCCCGCCTTCCGCGCCCACCTCGAAGGCGGGCTCGGGTGGGCGGCGGACCGGTTCGCGTGACGTTTCTGCGGTGAACCGGCTGCTCCATCGGGGTGAGTAAAGGTCTCCTAAGGTCCATCCCACGTAAATATCTAGAGAAGCTCTTGTCTTGGCAAAGGGCTGTCGCGACGCGGCGCCATTTCGGCGACCGCGCCACCCACCCACATGAGGAGCCGGACCTTGACTCACGGGAAGAAGCTGCGCGAGCAGATCGCCGGGCCGGGGACCACCCCACTGATCGGCGTCTATGACATGTACTCGGCATCGATCGCGGCCAAGCACTACGACGGGATGTTCGTCTCGGGCTTCGGCTTCGCGGCCTCGTACTACGGGCTGCCGGACATCGGATTCATCGCCTGGCCGGACATGGTCGCGTTCGTCCAGCGGCTGCGGGGCGCGTTCCCGCACCACCATCTGCTGGTGGACATCGACGACGGGTACGTCGATCCGGAGGTCGCCTGTCATGTCGTCGAGGGCCTGGAGCGGATCGGCGCCTCGGGTGTGATCCTCGAGGACCAGAAGCGGCCCCGCCGCTGCGGGCACGCCGACGGCAAGCAGGTGCTGCCGCTGGACGAGTACCTGGAGAAGCTCCAGAAGGTCCTCGCCACCCGCAAGGACCTGGTGGTGGTCGCCCGCACGGACGCCACGGACGAGCACGACATCCTGCACCGGGCCGAGCGGCTGGCCGCCACCGACGCCGACGTCATCCTGGTCGACGGGGTGCGCAGCGTGGCGTGGATCCGCAGGATCCGCGAGGTCGTCGGCGACAAGCCGCTGCTGTTCAACCAGATCGCCGGCGGCAAGTCACCGCGCCTGTCGCTGAGCGAGCTGTCCGACCTCGGGGTGAACGTCGCGATCTACAGCACCCCGTGCCTGTTCGCCGCGCACGAGGCGATGGACTCCGCGCTGGGCGGCCTGAAGGCGGCCGACGGACGGCTGCCCGAGGTGGACGCCACGAGCGGGATCGGCGTCAAGGCGTCCACCAGCCTGCTGGAGCGGAACATCGCCCGTCACCGGCCCGCCCCCCAGGGCGTGGGCGTGTGAGCCGTACCCTCCCCAGGCTGCGTACGGCGACGGTGATCGCGGCGGCCGTCCTCGGCGCCGCCGCCGGACCCGCCGCCGCGAACGGCGGCAGCCTGGTCACCGTCATCGACAACTCGCAGGCGGACTCCATCGTCGAGGTCGACCGCACCAACAACATCTCGACCGGCAGCGGCACCGCCGGCAGCGACCACGACGGCAGCGCCGTCGACCTGATGGAGGCCCTCGTCGGTGCCCCGCACCAGGACGACGAGGACTGATCGCGTCGTGAGGTACGAGTCGGCCGGGCACCCCGTGCGGGAGCTGCCCGGCCGTCCCCGTCGCCGCCCGTGCTCAGTCCCCGCCGGGCGGCGGTGCCGTGCTCGCCCGTCGTACCAGCCGGGTCGACAGTTCGGTGCGCGTCCCCTCCGGGCGCTCGCCGTGCATCATCCGCACCAGCAGCCTCAGGGCCGTGGCCGCCACCTCCGACAGCGGCTGTCGGACCGTGGTCAGCGGCGGGGTGACCCACCGGGCCTCGGGCAGGTCGTCGAAGCCGACCACGCTGATCTCGTCCGGCACCCGCACCCCCCGCTCGGCCAGCGCCGCGTACACCCCGAGCGCCATCCGGTCCGAGCAGACGAACAGGGCCGTCGGCGGGTCGGGCAGATCCAGCAGTTCGTGCGTGTGCAGACGCGCGGTGGCCTCGTCGAAGCCCGCGTGGCGGATGTACTCGGCGCGCTGCCGCACCCCGGCCGACGCCAGCGCCGAGCGGTAGCCGGCCACCCGGGCGCTGCTGCCCATCCGGCGCCGGTGCCCGGCGATCACGGCGACACGCTCGTGGCCCAGCCCCAGCAGGTGCTCGGTCGCGGTCACCCCGCCCTGCCAGTTCTGCGCTCCCACCGAGACCACGCCCGGCGGGGGTTCGTGCACCGGGTCGATCATCACGTACGGAATGCGGTGCTGGTCGAGCCAGGCGTACTGCGAGGGGGACAGCTCGGCCAGGTTGAACAGCACCCCGGAGGAGCCGCGCGCGGTGAGCTTGTCCAGCCAGCCCCGTTCCGGCCGCCCGCCCCGGGTCCGGTTGAGCCCGGCGGAGACCACCACCTCCAGGCCCGCCTCGTGCGCCGCCTCCTCCACGCCGTGCAGCACCGCGCCCGAGCAGGAGCTGTCCAGCGAGTGCACCACGAGGTCGACCAGGCCGGGCGTCTTGCCCGCGTCGAAGCGGGGTCTGCGGACGTAACCGAGCCGGTCCAGCGCCTCGGTGACCCGGCGGCGGGTCTCCGGCGCCACGTCCTCGCGCCCGTTGACCACCTTGGACGCGGTCGGCACCGACACCCCCGCCTCGCGCGCCACCACGGCCAGCGTCGGACCGGCCGCCATGCTCGCACTCCCCGTACGGACCATCGCCGAACCCGCCTTCCCAACCCGCCCGAGGGCCTCCGAAAGTTGCGACCAACGCTGCTTCCGAGGCCCGGACACCGATCGGGCAGAAAGCGCTTCCTACGATAGGTGCGCGTCAACACGGCGGGAAGACATGGGAATTCACAGGATCACGGCGCGCGGAACTTTCGAAACCTCGAACAGTGGAACCGGCCTGTCGGGCGTACACATGAGCCGGAACCCGGTGAAATCCGCGGTGGAGGACGCGTCCACCAGATCCACGGCGTGGATCGCGGCCGTCACACCGGTGAAGCGCAACCGGGAGCCGTGGTCGTCGGACAACCGGCCTGGCGATTACGGGCAGGGCGATCCAAGCAGGAGGTTCGGATGGCGAGTTGAGGGCCCGCTGGTCAGGAGCTGTCCCTGGATGGCAGGGCATGTCGGTCACTCTCGGGGGTGATGTCGGTCGAAGGCGTACGCGGGAGGGGAACGGGGTGGCTGTGTTCGTGGCATGTCCCGTTTCCGGCTGTATCCGACACCCGTGCAGGCGCAGCAGATGCTGTTGCACTGCGCGCACGCCCGGTACGTGTGGAACCTGGCGGTGGAGCAGCACGCGTACTGGCGGCCCGGCCGCGGGTCCGCGCCGGGCTTTGCGGAGCAGTGCCGTCAGCTGACCGAGGCGCGGCGTGAGAACGAGTGGCTCGCTGCTGGGAACGCGGACGTGCAGCAGCAGGCTTTGAAGGACTTCGCTACAGCCAGGAACGCCCGCTTCACCTCGGGGTTCCGCGAGCCGACCTGGCGCAGGAAGCACGTGCACGAGGGCTTTAGGGTCATCGGTACCGACCGTGTCCCGGAGTTGAGTCGGACGGCAGCCCGAAGCTGAACGCCAAGGGCAAGCAGGTCATGGGCCGCTCGGTCGTGGTGCAGAGGCTGAACCGGCGGTGGGCGCGGGTGAAGGTGCCCGGCTGTGGCTGGGTGCGTTTCCGCCTCACCCGTGCGGAACTGCCCGTCGCGAAGACGTTCCGGGTCACCTTCCGTAACGGGCAGTGGCATGTTGCGTTCGCCGTCGTCCCCGAGCCGATCGACCCGCCGGCAACGGGCGAGGTCATCGGCATCGACCGGGGTGTGACCATCACGGCCGCTCTGTCCGACGGCCGGAAGCTGAACTGCCCGCAGCTCACGGTCAGGGAGCGCGCCCAGATCCGCAAGCACCAGCGGCGTGCCGCCCGCGCGCCGAGGGGCAGTGAGGGCAGGGCCGCCGAGCACGCGAAGGTCGCCCGGTTGAAGGCGCGTGAGGCGAATCGGCGCAAGGACGGGTGCGAGAAGACCAGCACGATGCTTGCCAGGTCGTGCCGCCTGGTGCGGTTCGAGAAGCTGAGCATCAGGACCATGACGCGCTCGGCGAAGGGTACGGTCGAGCAGCCTGGCACCAACGTTCGACAGAAGGCAGGGCTGAACCGGGGCATCCTCGCTCAGGGCTGCGGACTGCTGAGGCAGCGCACGGAGCAGAAGGCTCCGGGCCGGGTCGAAGATGTGCCCGCACCTTTTACGTCGCTGCGGTGCAGTGCCTGCGGATGGATCGAGAAGAAGTCGCGCAAGAGCCAAGCCGACTTCGTCTGTGTGTCCTGTGGCTTCACCTGCAACGCCGATGAGAACGCAAGTATCAACGTCGCGGCAGGACAGGGCGGGATCCCCCGCCCCGGCGAACAGCCGGTGCCGGAGGGGTGACAGCGGCCGCCAGCCGCTCGAGCGCCCGTGAACCTCAATCCATCCGGATTGGAATCCCCCTGTCCTAAGAGGGGGAGGATGTCAACAGCGGAGGCTACGACCAGCAGCAGCCGGCTGGGCTTCGGCACTCTCATGTACGCCAAATAGCCCTCAGCGCGCGTTCGAGCGGCGGAATACCCGGCAGTGATGTGGTGCTGTGGTGTTACCCGTGCACGAGTACCGCGAAGGGCTGGTGGTCATATGACGGCAGACCGGACGGACCCCGTCGTCAGAACGCCGCACGGGGCGGTGCGCGGCAGGTACGAGCACGGGATCGCCGTCTTCCGCGGCATCCCTTACGCCGCCCCGCCGTTCGGGCCGCTCCGGTTCCGCCCGCCCGAGCCGCCCGAACTCTGGGACGGGGTGCGCGACGCGGGCGCCTTCGGGCCCACGGCGCCGAAACCGCCGTACTCGGAGGCCTTCGCGCAGTACCTGTCCGACCCGGTGGTGCCCGGCGACGACTGCCTGAACCTCAACGTATGGACCCCCGAGCCGGGCCCCGCGGCCCGGCTCCCCGTCCTCGTATGGCTGCACGGCGGCGCCCTGACCAGGGGTTCCTCCGCCGTGCCCGTCTACGACGGGCACGCCTTCGCCCGCGACGGCGTCGTCTTCGTCTCCGTGAACTACCGGCTGGGAACGGAGGGCTACGGACTGTTCCCGGACACCCCCGCCAACCCCGGCCTGCGCGACCAGCTGGCCGCCCTGCGCTGGGTGCACGCCTCCATCGCGGCCTTCGGCGGCGACCCCGAACAGGTGACCCTGGCCGGGCAGTCGGCCGGTGCCATCAGCGCCGGCGCCCTGCTCGCCGCACCCCAGGCACAGGGCCTCGTCCGGCGGGCCGTGCTCCAGAGCGGGGCCCCGGAGGCCGCGGAGCGCGAAAAGGTACGGCGGATGGTGCGCCGCATGGCGAACCGGCTGAAGATCCCCGCCACCGCCGAGGCCTTCGCCGCCGTCGACCGGGACCTGCTGCTGCACACCCAGGCCGAGGCCGGCCGGCTCAGCAGCCCGGTGCTGGGCGGCCCGTCCTTCGGCATCGTCGTCGACGGCGACCTCGTCCCGCGCGACCCGCTCCAGGCACTGATCGACGGCGAGGCCGCACGCGACGTCGACCTGCTCATGGGCTGGACCCGGGACGAGTACCGGCTGTGGCTGGTGCCGGGCGGGCTGATCGAGCGCGTCGACCGGCTCGGCGCGGTGGCCGTGGCCGGTGCCATGGCCCGCTGCCACTGCGGCCACGAGGTGCCCCGCGGCTACCGCACCCTGCACCCGGACGCCTCACCCGCCGAGCTAGTCGGGCAGCTGGTCACCGACCATCTGCTGCGGGTCCCGATGCACCGCCTGGCCGACGCCCGGCCCGGATCGTCGTACGTCTACGAGTTCGCGTGGCCCTCGAACCTGCCCCGGCTGGGCGCCTGCCACGCCCTGGAGCTCGGCTTCGTCTTCGACTCCGGGGACGTCCCGGAATCCGCCTGGCTGGCCGGCGAGGGGGCGCCGCAGGAGCTGGCCGACACGATGCACTCGGCCTGGGTGCGGTTCGTGACCGGCGGGGATCCGGGATGGGAGTCGTGGGACCCGGCCCACCCCGTACGGATCCTCGGCGACGGTGAACCGTATACCGCATACGGTCCCCGGGACACCGAGGTCGGACTGTGGTCGACCGCCGCCGGGACAGCCGGGACACCGATCGCGCTCGACGGCACACACACCGCCCGCAGCGCCGAACTCGCGGCGACGGTACGCAGGCTGCGCCGGTCGGTCGGCGTCCGCCCGCACTGAGAACCGGTGCCGGCCGCTGTCCGCGGCGGCCGGCCGTCAGCGGTCCGCCGTGTCCGCCGTGTCCGCCGAGCCGGCCGGACTCGCCACCGAGTCCCGCACCACCACGTGCGTGCCCAGCAGCAGGTGCTCGTCGGCCGAGTCGGCGGTGTGGCCGAGCGCGGTGCGCACGGCGAGGCGGCCCAGCTCCTCGTACGGGACGTGGACCGTGGTCAGGGCCGGATACAGGTCCCGGGCGAACGGGATGTCGTCGTACCCGGCCAGCGACACGTCACCCGGCACGTCGAGGCCCGCCTCGTGCAGGGCGGTCAGCGCCCCCGCCGCCACCATGTCCGTGGCGGCCACCACCGCCGTGAACTCCAGCCCCCGCCGCAGCGCCTCCCTCATCAGCCGGTGCCCCGAGTCGCGGGTGAAGTCGCCGTGCAGCAGCAGCTCGGGGTCGGTCTCCACGCCGCGGGCGCGGTGGGCGGCCAGGTAGCCGCGCTCACGGCCCTGCGCCGTGGTGTGGTCCGGCTTGCCGCCCAGGAACAGCACCCGCCGGTGGCCCTGGGCGAGGACATGAGCGACCAGGGCGTAGGCGCCGCCCTCGTTGTCGTACTCGATGACCGTCACCGGCGCGCCCGGCCCCAGCGGCGGGCGGCCGCACAGCACCAGCCGGGAACCGGCCGACGCCAGCGAGTCGGCGATCCGGCGGGTGCGCTCGCGGTACTCGGGAGTGTCCGCCGCCCCGCCGACCAGGATCACGGCGGCGGCCCGCTGCGCGCGCGTCATCTCGACGAACTCCAGCTCGTGCCGGACCTCCCCGTCCGTGCCGCACACCAGGCACAGGTGCCCGAGCCGGGCCGCTTCGCGTTCCACGCCGTGCGCCATGTGCGCGAACGACGGCCCGGTGATGTCCTCGAGGACGAAGGCCAGCGTGGGCGTGCCGGCCCCGGCGACGGCCTTGGCGCGGGCGTCGGCGACATAGTCCATCTCGCGCACCGCCCGCAGCACACGTGTGCGCGTCGCCGTGCTCACCGGGTAGTCACCGCCCAGCACCCGGGACACCGTCGAGGCGGACACCCCCGCCCGTGCCGCCACGTCCCGGATCGTGCTCCGTCCGGCGTCCCCGCTCTTCCTGGTCAAGCCCCTCGCCCCTCTCCCCGCCCTAGGGAACAGCGGCAACATGCCGGCAACCGGTTCCAGGCAGGGGGGCAAGCCCAAAAGGACGCGGGGACCCCCTGCGGCGAGACGGCGAGCCTGTCCTCAGGCCGCGTCCAGCGTTCGTGCGATCGACGCGATCGCCTCCGGGCCCACCCGGCAGCAGCCGCCGATCAGCCGGGCGCCCGTCTTCCGCCAGGCCTCGACCTGCTCGGCGGAGAAGCTGGAGCGGCCGTTCCAGGCGCGGGCCCCGGCGTCCCAGGCCTCGCCGCTGTTGGGGTAGACCACCACCGGCTTGCCGGTCACCCGGACCGCGGTCTCGATCGCGTGCTCCACGTCCTCGGGGGCGCAGCAGTTGACGCCGACCGCGATCACCTCGTCGGCGTCGGCGGCCAGGGCGAACGCGTCCTCCAGGGGTTGTCCGGCGCGGGTACGACCGCCGTCGACGGTATACGAAAGCCAGGCGGGTGTATCCAATCCGCGCACCGCCCGCAGCAGCGCCGCCGCCTCGTCCGCGTCCGGGACCGTCTCCAGGGCCAGCACGTCGGGCCCGGCCGCCGCCAGCACCTCCAGACGGGGCCGGTGGAAGCGCTCCAGCTCGGCCACGCTCAGCCCGTACCGTCCCCGGTACTCGGAGCCGTCCGCGAGCATCGCCCCGTACGGGCCGACGGAAGCCGCCACCCACAGCGGGCGCGCCGTCCCCCCGGCGTGGGCCCGCCGCGCCGCCTCCCGGGCCAGCTCCACGCTCAGCGTGAGCAGCCGGGCCGCCTCCTTCCGGTCGATCCCGCGTTTCGCGAAGCCCTCGAAGGTGGCCTGGTAGCTGGCGGTGATCGCCACGTTCGCGCCCGCCTCGAAGTAGGCGAGGTGCGCCTCGGTGAGCGCCTCCGGCCGCTCGGCGAGCAGGCGCGCCGACCACAGCTCGTCGCTCAGGTCGTGCCCGGCGGACTCGAGCTGGTTGGACATGCCGCCGTCGAGCACGACGGTGCCGGCGGCGAGGGCTTCGGCGAGGGTTTCGGCGGGCGGGGGAGGGGTGGCGCTGGTCATGCCCCGACGCTAGTCCAAGCGGGTGCGGACAGCCGAGTATGTCCAGTACATGAACAGATCGCCCACCATGTGGGAGCCGGGTTACGATCACGCCCTCCCCACCCCTGTTCACACCGGAACCGCCATGACCTCCCCCAGCCCCACCGAGACCACCCCGTCGGAGCTCTCCCCGGCTCCGCGCCGCCGCGCCTTCGGGCTCGGCGCCGCCACCGCCCTCGTCATGGGCAACATCATCGGCGGCGGCATCTTCGCGCTGCCCGCGACCGTCGCCCCGTACGGCACGGTCAGTCTGCTCGCCTTCCTCGTCCTGTCCGTCGCCGCCGTGCTGCTCGCGCTGCTCTTCGGCCGGCTGGCCCGGCGCAGCCCGGTCACCGGCGGGCTGTACGTCTATCCGCGCGACGCCTTCGGCCCGTTCGCGGGCTTCCTGTCGGCCTGGTCGTACTGGACGATGTGCTGGGTCAGCATCGCCGCCCTCGCGGTCGCCGTCGTCGGCTACGTCGACGTCCTCGTCCCCCTGCACGGCAACCACCTCGCGGAAGGCATCGTCGCCGCCGCCGCGCTGTGGCTGCCCGCCGCCGCGAACTTCGCCGGCACCCGCTGGGTCGGCGCGGTGCAGATCGTGTCCACCGTCCTGAAGTTCGTACCCCTGCTGCTCGTCGCCACCGTCGGCCTGTTCTTCGTCGACACCGACAACTTCGGCCCCTTCAACGCCTCCGGCGGCAGCGTCCCCGGTGCCGTCGCCGCCTCCGCCGCGCTGCTGCTCTACAGCTTCCTCGGCGTGGAGTCGGCCGCGGTCAGCGCGGGCGAGGTCGACGACCCCGAGCGCACGGTCGGCCGCGCGAGCGTCCTCGGCACCCTCGGCTCCGCCCTCGTCTACCTCCTCGGCACGGTCGCCGTCTTCGGCCTGGTCCCGCACGACAGGCTCGTGAACTCCGGCGCGCCCTTCGCCGACGCGGTGAACGCGATCACCGGCGGCCACTGGGGTGGCACCGCGATCGCCCTGGTCGCCGTCGCCTCCATCACCGGCTGCCTCAACGGCTGGATCCTGATGGCCGCGCAGATGCCGTACGCCGCCGCCCGCGACGGACTCTTCCCCGCGCCCTTCGCCAAGGCCGGCAAGGGTGGGGTGCCCGCGTTCGGCGTGTGGGCCTGCGCGGTCCTCGGCACGGTCCTGATCGCCCTGAACTACACGGCGGGCCCGGACACCACCTTCCGCGTCCTCGTCCTCATCACCACCTTCACCGGCTGCGTCCCGTACCTGCTCTCGGCGGCGGCCCAGCTGTACTGGCTGGCCCGCGGCAGCCGCGACCGCGTCCGCCCCGCCGGCCTCACCCGCGACCTGATCGTCGCCGCCCTCTCCTTCGCCTTCTCCTTCTGGCTGATCGCGGGCGCCGGCTACGCCGCCGTCTACCAGGGCGTGCTGTTCCTCTTCGCGGGCATCCCGGTCTACGTGTGGCTGCGCGGCCGGCGCGGCCCGGCGGAGGAGCCCGCCTAGGGCAGGTATCCGGTTCTGATCGATCCCTTCTTGCCGATAGGGCGGTTCGGGCCGTTCCCCGAGCGGTTGCGGCAGCAGTTCGAGGGGATGATCTGGCCGTTTCGCACGGGTGGGCAGTGGCGGGAGATACCGGCCGGCCCGTCGGCCGCCCCCCGCAACCCAGGCCGCCAACCGCAAGAAGAAGGGCAGCAGGGGCGGCCGCCAAATGCGTGGACATGATCGGCGACGGATCAGTATCGTGCTTCGCGACCAGCCTGTCGGTCATCCACAACCGACGGCGCGCGGCCGGCCTGACCAGCCGGCCCGAACAAAGGGGATCTTGTGTTCAACAGGAAGACGCTCGGCAAGAGGAAGCTCACCTCGCTCCTCTCCACCCCGCTTCTGCTCGGCGGCATCGCCGTGGCCGCGCCCATCGCCTTGGCCACCCCGGCCAGTGCCGCGCCGCACGGCTGCGGGTTCCACGAGATCAACACCTACTCGATCAGTTCGACCTGCCACTACGGCCCGGGAGAGCAGCGGATCAAGATCCTCTGCACGGACGGCATCAACGGCAACACGTACACCGTCTACGGCCCGTGGAAGCAGTGGTACCAGAATTCCGTAGCCGCGTGCGGCGCGCCCCAGCGGACCACGGCGAGGTTCCTCGACACGCAGGTCAGGGGCTGACCCGCAGGCCCGACAGGCTCTAGAAGCATCAGGCTTCTAGTTGTGATCAAGTGGGTGAGGTAGAAGCGGTTGGAGCGGGACGGGTAGGCCGGGCCCTGCCCGTCGTGTTCCGGCGGGCCGCCCCCTTTTTTTGGCCGGTGAAGACACCGGCGGCCTACCAGACCCCACCCCCACACGGGAATGGAACCCAAGACCGATCGCAACCTCACACAGCCCCTAGCGCGCCCGGCGGGCGCCGAAGCTCAGCCCGCGGTGTGCCGTCCGCCCCGTCGCCGCGCCCTGCCCCGCCCGCGCACGCTGGCGGGGAGCATCAGCCCGCCCAGCAGGCCGACCGCGAGGACGTAAGGCCACCAGCCGAAACCCTCGGCCGCGCTGCTCGTGCTCCGGGTGTCGGCCGCCTTCGGGCCTGTCGCGGCCTCGGGGCGGGCGCTCGCCGCCGGGCTGTCCGCGACGGCGGTGAGGACGACGTCGTTGCCGTCGCCGCCCCGGTAGGTGATCCGGTAGACGGTGTCCGCCAGCTTCACCTCGGCGCCCTCGCGCAGGCCGTCGAAGGCGCCGACGGTCCCGGACTCTCCCTGGTGATCGACGACGGTGATCTCCGGCGCGGGGTCGCCACCGGCCGCGGACATGTCGAAGGAACCGGCCAGCCGAAGCCTGCCCGCCACCCGCAACGGCCCGCCGCGCAGCACCAGTTCGCCCTCCGCGCGCTGGGTGTAGTCCCCCGTCACGGTCAGACCCCCGGCGACCACACCGTCGTTCGTCACCGAACCCCGCACCGTGCCCTCACCGGTGAGCGCGGTGGCCACGCGCAGTGCCGAGGAGCCCGTGTCCAGCCGTGCGTCGGCCGACGTGAGCCGGATCGCCTTGCTGCGGGTGAGGGTGGCGCCCTCGCGCAGGGCGAGGATGCCGCTGGTGACGGTGGTCGTGCCGGTGTACGTCACCGCGCTGCCGGTGAGCGTGAGGGGCGCCGCGCCCGACTGGGTGAGGGAGCCGCTGCCGCTGATCCGGGACAGGGTCAGGCCCGTGTACTTGTTGTTCAGGACCAGCGAGCCGTTGTCGACGATCCTGTAGAGGCCGCCTTTTGTATACAGTCCGCCGTCGCCGCCGTACTTGCCGCTGCCCAGCCGCAGCACGGCGTTCTTCTCGACGGTCGTCGAGCCGTTGTAGTACTGGATGGCCGCGAAGGTGACGTCGTTGCCCTTCGTGCCCTTGACGACGATGTCGCCGGCGCCGGGCGCGGCCAGCGTGTCGTGGTACTTGCCGCCGCCGATGGGGGCGCCCAGCGTCACGGGCCCGTTGTAGTCGAAGGTGAGCAGTGAACGGGACCGGGCGGCCAGCAGATTGATGTAGACGGTCTCGGCGGTGCCCGGCATGAAGATCCTGTCCGTGGTGCCGTCGCCCCACTGGACGTTCGCGCCCTTGATGTTGGTGCCGCGCTTGTTGACGTTCTTCCGCGCGGGCGTCCAGTTCAGGGCGGGGTCGCTCAGCGAGGGATCGGTGTCGCCGCCCCGGTTCGACCAGCTGTACTGGCCGGTGAGCACGACCTTGCCGCCCGGCCGGGACTGCACGTTGATGTCGCTGCCGTACTCGCGCTGGTAGAAGTCCATCCCCATGGTGACGGTCCGGCCCAGCGGGGTGTCGACGGTCCAGGTGCCCTGGTTGAGGACCTTGCGCACGTTCGGCAGCGAGGTCGCGTACTCCGGCCGTCCGGCGTTGAGCCCGGTGCCGTTGTCGATCACCCCGGAGAAGGGGTGGGTGCCGGAGAGGTCCCAGGTGCCCCAGAGGAACCTCGGCTGGGTGATCAGACCGGAGCCGCTGACCGTGCCCAGGTTGTAGGCGCTCTTGAGGGACAGCCGCAGGGTGCCGTCCACCCGGATGTTGTCCTGGTTGAGGCGGAACGCCGGGGTGTCGTAGGGGAAGTGGCCGATCAGCCCGGCCGTGCCGCCGTTTCCGTACTGGAGGGTCGCCCCGCGCTCGACCGTGACGGCCGGCGGGTCCGGGCGGGTGACGGTGACGTACGGGTGGTTGCCGCCCTCCGTCCGTACCGCCTGCCGCTGCCGGGACTTCGGCAGGGTGAAGTCGCTGTCCCTGGTGAGGATCAGCGTTCCGCCACCGCGCACGGTGAGGGTGCCCTCGCCGTGGAAGACGCCGTCGTACGTCGTGGTCCCGGCGGGCACGGTGACCACGGTGTCGCCGCTGAGCGTGACGTCCCGGCCCGCGAGCACGTCGGCGGTGACGTCACGGGTGCCGGCCGCGGCCGGGGGAGCGCCGATCATGAGGGCGACCGTCGCGAGGGCGCCGACGGTCGCTGCTGTCCTGTGGATATGGCTGCGCACGTACTGGGAGACGGACGGGGAGTCGGCCGATAACAGAAATCCGCTCTCGGAAATCCGTCCTCAGAAATCGCTTACCCCCTTGTCCCGTCAGACCCGTTGACCCCGTGGTGGCTCACCCTTACCTTTTCGGCGTTCGTAATCACAGATCATGTCCGTGATCTCGAACATCCTCATGTCTCCCCCACCGAGAGGCAGTCCGCATGAGCCGCGATCACGACCTGCCCCGAGTCCCCAGCCGGAGAGTGCTGCTGAAGGGCGCCGCCGCGGGTGTCGCCCTGACCGCCGTGTCCGGGGCCCCCACGGCGTCCGCCGCGTCCGCGCCCCGGAAGGCAGCCCCCTACCTGAACCCCCTCGTTCCCCGGCGAGCCGACCCCCACATCACCCGCCACACCGACGGCTCCTACTACTTCACGGCCACCGTCCCCGAGTACGACCGCATCGTCCTGCGCCGCTCCCGCACCCTGAACGGCCTCGCCACCGCCGCCGAATCGGTGATCTGGCGGGCACACACCACCGGCCCGATGGGCGCGCACATCTGGGCGCCGGAACTGCACCGCGTCGACGGCAAGTGGTACATCTACTTCGCCTCCGCGCCCGCCGAGGACGTATGGGCGATCCGCATCTGGGTCCTGGAGAACGCCCACCCCAACCCCCTCAAGGGCACCTGGACCGAAAAGGGCCAGATCAAGACGGCCTGGGAGACCTTCTCCCTGGACGCCACCACCTTCACCCACCGCGGCACCCACTACCTCGCCTGGGCCCAGCACGAGCCCGGCATGGACAACAACACCGCGCTGTGGCTCTCGGAGATGGCCGACCCCTGGACCCTGACAGGGCCTCAGATCCGGCTCTCCACACCCGAGTACGACTGGGAGTGCGTCGGCTACAAGGTCAACGAGGGCCCGTACGTCCTGAAGCGCAACGGACGCGTCTTCCTGACCTACTCGGCCAGCGCCACCGACTACCACTACTGCGTCGGCCTGCTCACCGCCGACGCCCGCGGCGACCTCATGGACCCGGCGAACTGGTCCAAGTCGCCGGCCCCCGTCTTCACCAGCAACGACAGCACCAAGCAGTACGGCCCCGGCCACAACTGCTTCACGGTCGCCGAGGACGGCCGCACCGACGTCCTCGTCTACCACGCCCGCCAGTACAAGGAGATCACCGGCGACCCGCTGAACGACCCCAACCGCCACACCCGGATCCAGAAGTTCGGCTGGAACCCGGACGGCACCCCGGACTTCGGTGTGCCCGTCGCCGACACCGTGAAGGAGAGTGCCTGAGATGAGACGTGTGTACGCGATCCTCCTGGCCCTGTGCTGCGCCCTCGCCGCGGCTCTGGCGACCGCCGGGCCCGCCCAGGCCGCGGCCGCGACCGTCACCGACGGCACCGGTTTCACGGACACTTCGGGCGCCGTCCTGCACGCCCACGGCGGCGGAGTCATCAAGGTCGGGTCCTACTACTACTGGTTCGGCGAGGACCGGAACTCCGACAACACCTTCCGGTACGTGGACGCCTACCGGTCCACCGACCTCAAGAGCTGGGAGTTCCGGGGCCACGTCCTCACCCAGTCCAGCGCCTCGGAGCTGGCCACCGCCTACATCGAGCGGCCCAAGGTCATCTACAACGCCGCCACCGGCAAGTTCGTCATGTGGATGCACAAGGAGAACGGCACCGACTACAGCGAGGCCCGCGCCGCCGTCGCCGTCTCCAGCACCGTCGACGGGACGTACACCTACCAGGGCAGCTTCCGCCCGCTGGGCCAGTACATGTCCCGGGACATCACCACGTTCGTCGACACGGACGGCACGGCCTACATGGTCTCCGCCGCCAACGAGAACTACGACCTCCAGATCTACAAGCTCACCGCCGACTACACCGGCATCGCGAGCCTGGTCGCCAACCCCTGGCCGGGCGGCCACCGCGAGGCCCCGGCGCTGTTCAAGCGCGGCAGCGTCTACTTCATGCTGACCTCGGCCGCGACCGGCTGGAACCCCAACCAGCAGCAGTACGCCACCGCGACCTCCCTCGCCGGCCCGTGGACGTCGATGACGAACGTCGGCGACTCGACCGCCTACGGATCGCAGACCGCATACGTTCTTCCCCTACAGGGGACATCCGGCACGTCCTACCTCTACATGGGCGACCGCTGGGGCAACTCCTTCGGCGGCACCGTCAACGACTCCCGCTACGTGTGGCTGCCGCTGACCTTCCCGACCTCCACCACGATGTCCATGTCCTGGTACCCCGAGGTCACCGTCGACACGGCCGCCGGGACGGTCACCGGGACCGCCGCCACGTACAACACGCTGGTCGCCCGGCACAGCGGCAGGTGCGCCGACATCACCAGCCAGTCGCTGTGGCAGGGTGCCCAGATCAAGCAGTACGACTGCAACGGCGGCAACAACCAGAAGTACTGGTTCAAGTCCGTCGGCAGCGGCTACTACCAACTGGTGGTCAGGAACAGCTCCCTGTGCGTGCAGGAGAACGCCGCCACCGTCACCCAGGAGAACTGCAACGCCTCGGCCACCGGCCAGCAGTGGTCGCTGACCGCCTCCGGTTCCTACGTGACCCTCAAGGCCCGCACCACCGGCGAGTGCCTGGACGTTTCCGGCGCGTCCACCGCCAACTCCGCCGCGATCATCACGTACACCTGCAACGGAGGCACCAACCAGCAGTGGACACGCGGTACATGACGAACAGCCGGCGGCTCACGCCAGCAGATCGATGGCGTCGACCGACGTGCCCGCGCTGAGATAGGACGTCGTCCCCGAACCGCTCACCACGTAGATCTTCAGGGTGTTGTAGGCACTGGTGTCCGTCTGCCAGGCGGACGCCGGGATGCTGTAGCTGAAGGTGTAGTTGTTGCCCCGGTACGAGCCCACGGTCAGCGACCGGGTGCTCGGCTGGGTGGGCGGGGAGGGGATGGCGGAGGTCCAGGTGTCGTTGACGACGACCTGGGGGCGGCCGTTGGCGTAGGCCGTCGTGACGCCGATGCGCAAGGTGTGCGCGGCGGCGGCCTGGGCGGCGGTCAGCTTGAAGTAGACGACGATGCCGCTGTTGACGTCCTTCCAGAGGTAGCACGGGAAGGCGGACGTCTCGCTGCCGCTGCCGATCACCACGTTGCCGGTCCAGGAGGCGGCCCGGACGTCGGAGGGGTGCGCGTACGTCATCAGGTCCGCGTTCTTGAAGCCGCCCGGGGAGCCGTTCCAGTCGCCGATCCGCCAGACGGCGGTGGCGTTGCCCGGGTCGTTGGAGGACGGGACGGCGATGGTGTTCAGGGTCGTCGTGGCGCCGGCGGACACCGTCACCGAGGTGCTGTACACAGCCAGCTCGCCTTTGTGGACGGTCAGCGTGTATGCACCGGGCAGTATGCCGCCGACCGAGAAGTAGCCGTCCGACGCCCGCGCCGACCCCCAGTACTGCGCCGCCGAGTTCGCGAGCCCCACGGTGTACGGGTACGCCGTGTTCCGCCCGGAGATGCCGACGCCCGCCACCCGGCCCCGGCCGCTCGCCGGCACGTATCCGGAGATGCCCAGCGAGTCCGCCCACGACGTGGTCAGGGTGCCCGGGAACAGCGACGAGGAGGGCGCCCCGCCGTCCGTGAAGGCGATGACGTACGGGCCCTGGAGGCCGTAGCGCTCGGACTCCGTCTGGTTCTCGCCGTAGTACAGGATCTCGTACAGGCCGCCGCCGTCCGCGCTCTGGTGGCGCAGCAGCGAGCGGTAGAACGGGCCGCCGGACGCCTTCTCGTGGTTGCTGCGGACGATCCACAGGCCGACGCCGCCCGTCGTCCAGCCGATGTAGTCGTAGTCCATCACCCGGAGCTTCGAGTAGTGCTTGGACCGCGTCTGCCCGTCGGACTTCGCGAACACGTCCGAGGCCTCGACGGTGCTGGTGGTGTACGTGTAGGAGTCGGGCTCGTCGTTGAGGAAGAGGCCCGCCTTGACGCGCACGATGTACCGGGTGGCGCTGACCGAGGAGTCCGCCTTGTCGGTCCACAGGTAGACGTTGTTCTCGCCGCTGCGGGCCGCGTAGTAGTGCTTCAGCGTGCCGAAGGCGACGGAGATCAGAATCGTCGTCCCCGACTGCTTGACGGTCACCGTGGAGGTGCCGAGGCCGGACTCCACGTGCGAGTTCTTGCCGCCGTAGCCCTGGTACTCGGTGCCGCGGTAGACCAGCGAGGTCAGGTCGCCGTTGGTCTTGCTGACCTTGAAGACCAGGCTGGCGCCGGTGTCGACGACGTAGTTGGAGCCGTCGTCGCTGTAGCCGAAACCTGCCGCGGCCGCGGGGGTCGCGAGCGGTCCGGCGAGGGCGGCCGAACCGGCGGCCGCGGCCGTGCCGAGGACGAAGGTGCGGCGTCCGACCGGCCTGTTCACGGATCCGGACATGGGGGTGCCTCCTTCGGAGATGTGGGGGTGCGGGTGTCAGGCAGAGTGACAGTTGAATCGATTTCGCGAAAGGGCTTTCACCGAGAGACACTTGGCAGTCCTGTGAAAAACACCTAAGGACTAGAAAGCGCTTGTGGAGAGCGATACGGTCCAGCCGCCAGGTATGTCGCCGGGACGGAGGAGCCAGGAGTGAGACGTTTCACCGGTGTGCGTACGGCCGCGCTGGCGGCCATGACGCTGACGGCCGTCCTGTCGGCCGCGCCCGCCCACGCCCACGACCGGCGACCACCCCTCGGCCTCGACAACTGCACCGCCACCGCCTGCCACTTCGACGTCCCGCCCGGCACCTACGACGTGAAGGTGGTCCTCGGCGGCGAGACGGCGTCCAGCACCGCCGTCACCGGCGAGACCCGGCGCTCCCTGCTCCCCGAGACCGCCGTCGCCGCCGGCCGGCACCTCACCCGCGCGTTCACCGTGAACGTCCGCACCCGCGAGGGCGAGCCGACCGGCCCCGCCGGAAACCCCGGCCTCGACCTGGCACTCGGCGGCTCGGCACCCGCCCTCGCCGGCATCAGGGTCACCCCCGCCCGGCACCCCCGCCAGATCCTCCTCGTCGGCGACTCCACGGTCTGCGACCAGCCCGCCGACCCGTACTCCGGCTGGGGCCAGCAACTCCCGCAGTACCTCGGCAAGGGCCTGTCCGTCGCCAACTACGCGGACTCCGGCGAAAGCACCGTCACCTATCTTCAGAACCCGCAACTGTGGGGCACCGTCCAGCCGTTGATCCGCCCCGGCGACCTGGTGCTGATCCAGTTGGCCCACAACGACAAGACGACGGATGAGACGACGTACCGGGGGAACCTGGAGACACTGGTGGCGGGCGTGCGCGAGAAGGGCGGTGAACCGGTCCTCGTCACCCCGATCGTGCGCCGCTGGTTCAACGCCGACGGCACCCTGAACAACGACACGGCCCTGTTGGTCAACGGCCTCGGCGTCAACCACCCGGAGGTGATCCGCCAGGTCGCCGCCGCCGAGGACGTCCCGCTGATCGACCT
Organism: Streptomyces sp. NPDC046915; assembly: GCF_040644935.1. NCBI lineage: Bacteria > Bacillati > Actinomycetota > Actinomycetes > Kitasatosporales > Streptomycetaceae > Streptomyces > Streptomyces sp. NPDC046915. The sequence continues at coordinate 442,199 of NZ_JBEYXB010000004.1, forward strand.
CACCGCGAAGACCAAGGCGCTGGTGGAGTCGCTGGGCGTGGAAGGCTCCAAGGCGCTGTACCTGTACAACGAGAAGAAGGACAACACGCACACCTCCGCACACGGTGCCACGGTCTACGCCGGCCTGGTCCGCGACGAACTCCTCGCCCAGCACCTGGTCCCGAAGGGCAAGGTGCGGGTGGGACAGTGACCCTGGGGCGCCCCGACCGGAACCGGGGCGTCCCAGGCCCCCTCCCCGGGCCCTGGAAGGAACCTGATGCACCTGCCCGCCGACGACCGCGCCCTCAGCCCTCGCACCGGTTACACCCGTGCGCACTGGGAGGCCGCCGCCGACGCCCTGCTCACCGCCGTGGAGCCGTACGCCACCCCCGACCGCGCCCTGTACCACCTGCCCGGCGAGCGCGCGAGCTGGTCGGGCCGCCTCTCCGACGGCCTGGAGGGGTACGCCCGCACCCTCCTGCTGGCCGCCTTCCGCCGTGACGAGACCGCGCTCGGCCGTTACGCCGAAGGCCTCGCCGCGGGCACCGCGGGCGTCTGGCCCCGCATCGAGGACCGCGGCCAGCCCCTGGTCGAGGCCGCCTCGATCGCGCTCGCACTGCGCCTGACCCGCCCGTTGCTGTGGGACCGCCTGGACGACGCCGTACGGCAGCGGGCGGCGGACTGGCTCGCCGGCGCGCTCACCGCCGAACCCTGGCCGTGCAACTGGGAGTTGTTCCCCGTCACCGTGGGCGGCTTCCTCGCGGAGACCGGCCACGAGCCCGACGCCGCCCGCAAGGCCGTCGACCACGGTCTGGAACGCATCGAGCAGTGGTACGTCGGCGACGGCTGGTACACCGACGGCGACGGCCGCAAGTTCGACTACTACAACGGCTGGGCCATGCACCTCTACCCGGTGCTCCACGCCTGGCTCGCCGACGATCCCGGCCTCCTCGACCTCTATGGCGGCCGCCTCGAAACCCATCTCGCCGACTACGCCCGCCTGTTCGGCGCCGACGGTGCCCCGATGCACCAGGGCCGCTCCCTCACCTACCGCTTCGCGACGACGGCCCCGCTGTGGCTGGGTGCGCTCACGGGCCGTACGCCGCTGGCGCCGGGAGAGACGCGGCGGCTGGCGTCGGGAGCGCTGAAGTACTTCCTGGACCGGGGAGCGGCCGACGACCGGGATCTGCTGAGCCTCGGCTGGCACGGCCCCGACGAGGCGGTCCTCCAGGGCTATTCGGGACCCGCGTCGCCGTACTGGGCGAGCAAGGGCTTCCTCGGCCTGCTGCTGCCCCCGGACCACGAGGTGTGGACGGCGGCCGAGGCGCCGGGCCCGGCGGAGCGCGCGGACGCGGTCACCCCGGTCGCCGCCCCCAACTGGCTGCTCCAGTCGACGCGTTCGGACGGCCTGGTCCGCCTGCACAACCACGGCAGCGAGGACGTCCGCTACGACCCGCACTACACGCGGCTCGCCTACTCCACCGTGACGGCACCCGCCGTCGCCCACGGCGACCGGCCGGACAACAGCGTGATCGTCGGCGACGACGCGAGCCGTACGGACATCGTGCCGCTGGGCGTCGGGGACGGCTGGGCCGCCTCCCGGCACACCGTCCGGGACGGGATCACGGTGATCAGCCTGGTGGTGGCCGAGGGAGCGGCCGAGGTGCGGGCGCACCTGGTGGCGGGCGCGGCTCCCGGGACACCGGTGCGGGTGACCGGCTGGCCGGCACCGGAGGGCGTACGGACCGAACTCGCCGCCGCCGTGGGGCTGTCGGAGGACCTCGAGGGCGTGACGGGCGAGGAGGCGACCCTGTTCGTCGCCCTGGCCCGCCTCAGTGCCGAGCTGGAACCCCCGCACCTCACGGGACTGGTCACCGTGGAGGTGCGGGGGAGTCATGAGCTGGTGGTCCGCTGGGCGGCGGGCCCGTCGAGGACCTTCCGGTTCACGGCGTCAGACGGGCGATCCGCAGGCTCGTCGTGGTCGGTGACGCCCCGGTGAGCTTGGTGCCGTAGGAGGGGGTGACCGGCGCGTAGGCCCAGGTGAGCGTCCCGTCCTTGAGGACCGCGACGTCCCCGGTGATCCGCGCGCTCACCACCTTGTCCGCGGACACGAATCTGCCGTTCCAGTCGACGAGACGCAGATGCGTGCCGGTGAACGTGCCGGTGCAGGTGCCGGCTGCGCACCTGGCGTTCTTCAGCGACTCCCAGGACAGCAGCAGCTTGTCCTTGCCGTACGGGGCGAGGTGCACGTTCACGTGCTCGGTGCCCTTGGTGTTCGACAGGTAGACCGCCTTGCCGGGGCCGGAGTCGCGGTTCTTGAGGAAGGCGATCGCCACCTGGTGGGTGGACGTCTTCGGCGTGACCGTCCAGCCGCGCCCGCTGGAGTCGTCCGGGTTCTTCTTCGCGGAGGCGGCGCCCCGGGAGGCGAAGGCGGTGGCGTAGCGGCCGGTGGCGGACTTCACGAGGTCGCCGGTGCGGCCGGGGAAGGTGCCCCCGCAGTACCCCGCCCAGCACTGCTCGCGCTGCACCACCGGAGCCACGTCCGGGGCGCCGATCCCGGTGGAGACGAACAGGCCCGAACGCCAGTCGTCGAAGCAGAGGGAGGTGAAGGCGCCGGAGGTCTCCGCGTGCAGCGCTATGCCCTCGTTGTGGCTGCACCCCCAGCTCCAGCCGCCGCTCAGCCTGGCGCCCTTGGCGCTGACGTACGACAGCTTGTCGCCGTAGTGCCCGTCGGCGAAGCCGCCCGCTCCGTGCACCACGAAGTAGGCGCCGTACTTGCTGCCGTTCCAGGTCAACTGGCCGTCCAGCAGCGGGGCGGTGTCGTGGGAGGCGGTGCTGGTGAGCTTGGTCGTCCAGCTCTTCGCGCCGCCCTTGTAGCGGACGATCGCGGCGGCCGTCTCATGCCACTTGTTGGTGTCGGCGACGCGGGTGAGCAGCGCGAAGCCGTCGTTGTGCGCGACCAGCCCGCCGACCTCCTTGGCGCCCTTGACGACCGTGTCCGCGCCCGAGCGCTTCCCGGCCGAGGTCAGCGGGGTGACGTGGATGCCGTTCGCTGCGGGCCAGGCCACACGCAGCGTCCCGTCGGGCGCGACCGCGGTGGCGGTGCGGTTCCACTCCCGGGTGTCGTTGTAACCCGCTGACAGATAGGGGTACTTGGCCGACAGGCTGACCTTTGTGCTGGTGACGGTGAGGGAGGTCGTCGCCGCCCCGGCGGTCGCGTACCACGCGCCGGCGAGCAGCCCGGCCGCCGCCAGCGCGCCGATCGCGGGCTTGCGGGCCGCGCGTACCCGGCGGTGGCGTGTCGTGCGTCGTGCAGATGTCATGACCCCGGGTCGCCGCCGGATGCGGGAAGGTTGCCGAAATTCCGTCACCCTTTTCTCGGACATCCACAAGAATCACGTCCATGACTTCCAAGATCCGTCACATCACGGTCGACTGCGCCGACGCCTACGCGCTCGCCACCTTCTGGTCCCAGGTCCTGGAACTGCCCGTGCACGACGACGACCACCCGGGTGACCCGGAGGCGCTGATCGAGGGCGCGGGCCTGCTCTTCGTCACCGTGCCGGAGGCCAAGACCGTCAAGAACCGCGTCCACCTGGACCTCCAGCCGCAGGACCGCACCCGAGACGAGGAGGTCCAGCGGCTGCTCGCGCTCGGCGCCACGCTGGTCGCCGACCACCGCAGGCCGGACGGCACCGGCTGGGCGCTCCTGGCCGACCCGGAGGGCAACGAGTTCTGCGTGGAGCGCAGCGCGGGGGAACGCGCCCAGTAGGAGCGGTACGGCGCGGGCACCTGGCGCGCACACTTCGGCCGCGACCGAAGTGATCCGCGCCTAGCGTCGAAGCATGACCGACACCGCACCTGTCACGACGTCCGTCACCGCACCCGCCACCCCCGCCCGGCACGTCACCGCCATGGTCGACCACGTCCTCGCCCTGGCCGCCACCTGGACCGCCTGGGACGGCATCCCCGCCCCCGTCGACGACCGCGTCTACACCCCGCACAAGGCGATCCGCCGGGTGGCCGACCACCTGGTCGACCACCTGGCGGAACTGGAGTCCCGGCTGGCGGGTGCGGAGCCCCAGCCCGACCACTGGCACGCCTCCGCGATCACCACCACCGCCGATCTCGCGCCCTTCACCGCCGAGGACCTCGACGAGGCCCGCAGCCGCCTCACCCGCCTCGCCCGCATCTGGGCACACCGCCTGGACGCGCTGACCGAGGAGCAGCTCGACGCCTCGCCCGGCGAGGGCTGGAGCTTCGGCGAACTCGCCCGCCACCTGAACGGCTCCACCTACTACGCCGACGCCGTGGGAGACCTGTCATGACGGCCGTGCCAGGCAGGACAGGGTTCGCCGATCTGCACCGTCCGGGCGCGCCCCTGCTCCTGCCGAACGCCTGGGACCACGCCTCGGCGGCGGCCCTCGCGGCCCAGGGCTACGCCGCGATCGGCACGACCAGCCTCGCCGTCGCGGCGGCGGTGGGGCTGCCCGACGGCGCCGCCGCGACCCGAGAGCACACCCTGCGGCTCGCCCGCACCCTCGGCACCGGGCCGTTCCTGCTGTCCGTGGACGCGGAGGGCGGCTTCAGCGACGACCCGGACCAGGTGGGGGAGTTGGCGCGGGAACTGTGGGCCGTCGGCGCCGTGGGGATCAACCTGGAGGACGGCAACGGCCCGGTGGACCGGCACGCGGCGAAGATCGCGGCGGCGAGGTCGGCCGCGCCCGGCCTCTTCGTGAACGCGCGTACGGACACGTACTGGCTGGCCGACGGGGAGGGCACGCTGCCGCGCCTGGACGCCTACCGACAGGCCGGTGCGGACGGCGTGTTCGTCCCCGGCCTGACCGACCCGGAGCGGATCACCGCCCTGGTACGGCACCTCGACGTCCCCCTCAACATCCTCTACTCACCGTCCGGGCCCACCGTCGCCCGCCTCGCCGAACTCGGGGTGAGCCGGATCAGCCTCGGTTCCCTGCTCTACCGCCGCGCGCTGGGCGCCGCGCTGGACGCGATGGCCGACATCGCGGGCGGGCGCACACCGCCGGGGACGACGCCCTCGTACGACGCCGTACAGGCGCTGGGGCGCCGGCCGGACTGAGAGCGACGGCACAGCCCCGTTCGCCCGGTCCTGGTACCGTGGACGCTTTCCGGGGTATCAGACCCTGTGGACTCATCACCGGCGAGGGACCGAGGAACCATGGACATGGAGATCCCCGGCGAGAGGCGACTGGCGGCCGCCGTCGTGATGGACGAGCAAGGGCGGGTGCTCCTGGTGCGCCGCAGCGAGCGGGAGCGGTTCCTGCCGCGGGTGTGGGGCGTGCCGTGCGGGAAGCTGGAGCCGGGCGAGAGCCCGGGGGACGCCGCCCTGCGCGAGCTGAAGGAGGAGACCGGGCTGCTCGGTGAGGTGGTCCGCCGGGTCGGCGAGTCGTCCTTCGTCAGCGACTATCGCGGGCACGAGGTCAAGAACTGGCAGGCCAACTTCCTGGTCAGGCCGCTCACCCGGCTCGTCACGCTGCCCGAGGCCGACCAGGCGTACGCCTGGCTGACACCGGACGCGCTGCCCACGGTCGACGTCGACGACTACAACCTCGACGTCGTGCGCCAGGCCCTCACGAACTCCTGAGCAGCTCCGCGAGATCGCTCAACGCGGCCAGGTAGCCGCCCACGTCCAACGGCACCTTGGGCACCGCCCCCGGGTGCGGACCGGCGGCCGTGAACACATCGGTGTGGCGCCGCCGTCCGGCGCCCGTCTCCAGGAACAGCGTCACCGTCGGCGCGTCCGTGTCGCACCAGGCGCGGTGCAGGGTGTGCGCGGGCAGCGCGTACGAACTGCCCGCCGCGTACTGCCCCACGTGCGTCAGCCGCAGCCGGGCCCGCCCGGCCGGCTGTAGCAGCCAGTCGGCCGACCGGTCCGCGAGGGATTCCACGTAACGGTCGGCACCGATCCCGTCCTCGTCCGCTCCGGCCTCGTACAGCTCCATCGCGAGCCTGCCCCGCACGATGTGGGAGGCCAGCGGCGAACGGTGGTTGTGCACGTCCTCCTCGCCGGGGCCGGCCGCCGACGGATGCCACACGTGGGCGCGTAACTTGTGCCGGGGGCCGCCGTCGATCAGCAGCAGCTTGTCGAAGCCGAGGACGTGCCGGTACGACAGGCCGGCGCAGCCCTCCGGATCGCCCTCGCCCGAGGCGAGTTCGGCGACCAGCTCCAACAGCCGCTCGTGCGAACCGAGTTCGGCGACCACCGCGCGGGCGGCGGCCACCGTGGCGTGCTCGGTCAGCTCACCGTCCAGCGTCTCGGTCAGCAGCCGCCGTGCCGCCAGGACCTGCCGACCGCCCATGCACACCCCACTTCGCCAACGGTCACTCGACCGGCTGATACATCCATACGGCATGCGCCCGCAGCGCCGAAAGCCCTTGATACGTCATCCACATGGGCCGGCGCAGCTCGGTGCCGTCGCCCCGGCCCCAGCTCCAGATGCCGCCCGACTGCCCGGCCCACACGGCGCCGACCGCGCCGTCCAGCCGCTCCCGCCACTGCACCTGGAGCCCGTCCGCACGGGCCACCTCACGGGCGCCCGGGGTGAGCAGGGCACGCACCATCCAGGACGCGGTGAAGTGCCGTACGTTCAGCACCTCCTGCCGGGTGGGATCGTCGGTGCGCGTCCGGCGGACCTCCTCGCGCAGGTTCTCCACGTCCAGGCAGGCGTGGTGCGGCGCGTCCGGGCAGGCCAGCAGCCAGCGCACCCCGTCCTGGCGGGCCGCCCGCGCCCCCGCCGTCTCACCGAGCACCCGGGCCGCCCGGTCCAGGGCGACCACCGCCTGCGCGGTGTGCAGCGGCGACGGCGGGCCGTACGGCGGGTGGAGCCGGTAGCCCCAGCAGCGCAGGTGCTCGCGGCGCTCGTCGTCGATCGCGCCGTCCACCAGGGCCTCCCGCAGCGGCGGCAGCAGCGCCGAGCGGGGCGCCGCGCGTAGCAGCCCGCGCAGTACGGTCGTCACGACGTGCGTGGACTCCCGCCCGGCCGGGTCGAGTTCGCGGGTGAACGCGGCGACGCACCGGGCGACCTCCGCGGCGAGCCGCTCACCGGAGGAGCCCGTCCGGGCCAGCGCGCCCAGCACCAGCGCCGTCACCTCCGGACGCGCCTGAGAGCCCTGCGAGCGCGCCGACCAGCCACCGCCGGGCAGCCTGAGGCGCCACAGCGTGTCCACCAGGTCGCCGGTGCTCAGCCGCCCGTCCGGCACACCCAGGTCGAGCATGATGTGCAGGCCGTACGCGGTGCCGACGGGCGTGGGCGGCCACGGGGTGGTCTCGCCCAGCGAGTGCGTCCAGCCGGTCAGCCGCCCGCGGGCCGGGTCGTCGACCACCTTCACCTGGTCGACCAGCGTCTCGTACGCGGCGGCGAACACCCCGGGCAGCGGACCGGAAGCGGCGGTCGCCGCCCGCACGGTCACCGGGACGGCCCGGCCCGCCCGGCCGGAGCGCGCCCTCAGCAGGGCCGCCGCCAGCCAGGCCGCGAGCCCCGTACCGACCCCGCTCACCCCGGAGACCAGCCACTTGGCGAGTTCCCCGCCGAGGGAGTCGGGCAGCACCCCGAACAGGAACTGGAACATCCCGTACCCGGCGGCCGCACAGCCCAGGCTGCCCAGCCAGCCGACGAAACGCGCCGGGGGCGTGCCGGTGCCGTCCGGGGGCACGGGGGCGGCGCCGGGAGATCTCAACGGCCCGCGTCCGACCTGCTGTTGGGACAAGGCGCGCTCCCTCCCCCAGGGCGGCGGCACGTGGCACCCGCGAAGCTTCCAGTCTAAGTGGTCAGCGGTGCCCCTGGGGCGTCCGCCGGAATCAGTGTTTCCGCGACCCGGTCGGCGAACGCCTCGGGATGTTCGAGCGCGCCGAGGTGGCCGCCCGGGAACTCGGTGAAGGCGCCGCCGGTGCGCTCGGCCACCGACACGGCGGCCTCGTACAGGACGTGCCCTCGGGAGCCGGTCCCGGCGGCCACCGTGAGACGGCCGGGGGAGGCGGTGAAGGCCGGCGCGTACGAGGTGAACGGCTCGAGGACGTGGGCGAGGAACACCGCCATGGGTCCTTCGGCCGAGGCCTGACCGGCCCGCAACCCCTCGATCAGCCGGGCCCGTTGCTCCGTACCGTCCGGCAGCAGCGTCACGCACGGCGGCTCGTGCGCCACCACGTGCCGCAGCCTCCCGGGATGCCGGGCGAGCAGGTCGAGGACCGCGATCCCGCCGGAGCTGGTCCCGAGGACGTACGCGGACTCGTCCGCCGCGAGCACCTCCTCCAGCACCGCGTGCGCCCCCTCGCTCCAGTCCGCCGGCCACTGGTCGGCGACCGGCGAGCCGAGCCGTCCGTGGGCGAGGCCGAGCGGGTCGTACATCACCACCGTGAACCGCTCGGCCAGCCGTTCGGTGACCGGGCCGAGCCCCATCGGATGCCCGGCCCCGCCGGGGACGACGAGCAGGACGGGCCCGCTGCCGGTGACGTCGTAGTGCGGCTCAGTCATGGCTGTTCCTCTCCCGTGGCCAGTGCGTGAGGGCGACGTGCAGGGCGTCGATCGCCCTGTCCCAGGAGGTCTGTACGTCACGGGAGGCGCCGAAGCCGCCGGCGGACTCCAGGGCGCAGTAGCCGTGGAAGGTGCTGCGCAGCAGGCGTACGGCGTCGGTGAGGTCGGGCTCGTCGAGGCCGTAGGCGCGCAGCATGCCGTAGGTGACCTCGGCGGTGCGGCGCATGGCGGGGGAGTCGGCGACGAGGTCCTGGTCGATGCGGATCTGGGTGGCCGCGTACCGGCCGGGCCGTTCGAGGGCGTACTCCCGGTACGCCCCCGCGAAGGCGGCCAGCGCCTCCTTGCCGGCCCGGCCGGCCACGGCCGCCGCGATCCGGTCGACCAGCTCGCCGCCCGCGAACAGCGCGAGCCGGGTGCGCAGGTCCTGCATGTTCCTGACATGCGAGTACAGGCTCGCGTCCTTCACGCCGAAGCGGCGGGCCAGCGCCGACAGGGTGAGGTTCTCGAACCCCGCCTCGTCGGCGAGCTCGGCCGCCGCCGCCACCAGGCGGTCGGCGGTGAGTCCGACGCGAGCCATACGACACCTCCTAGGTTGCCTAGGTGCAATCCTAGGGCATCTAGGTTCAGCCGATCGGCGCGTACAGGACGCCCAGCTTGTCGATCTCGTCGCCGGAGCGGCCGGTGAAGCCGACGATCTGCCAGCCGGACGGGGCCGTGAACGTGGTGGCGTCGGTGGTCGCCGTGCCGGCGGAGAGGCTGCGGCCCTTGTCCGTCGTGAACGCGGCGGAGAAGATCCGGGTGCGGCTGTCCTTCTGGCCCTCGGTCAGCTTCACGGAGGTGAGGTGTTCGCCGGAGGCGAGGGTCAGGGAGGCCGCCGTGCCGCCCGTACCGCCGTGGGACAGGGTCGTACCGCCGTCGTGGGTCAGGGACACCGCGTCCAGGCGGGCGCTGCCGCGCAGGGTCAGGGTGCGGGGGGAGACCGTGGCCGGCAGGTCGTCGGCGTCGTTGAAGGCCGTGCCGTGCGGACCTCCGAAGAAGTCGCCGGCCCGCAGCTTGGAGTTGAGGGTGTAGGAGAAGCCGACGGTGTGCGGGAAGTGGTCGGAGAGGTTGCCGCCGGAGGAGTCCAGGAAGGACGCCCATTCGTCGTTGTAGCGGGTGGCGGAGAGGGAGACGAGGTTGCTGCCGCGGTAGAGGACCTTGTCCACGACCTCGCAGTCGTTCGGCGGGGCCGAGGTCGGGCACAGCAGCGGGTCCGCGCCCTGCGCCGGGGCCGTACCGCCCTTGATCAGCTTCACCCACGCGTCCGTCAGGCCGTTGTCGTCGACCAGCGTGCGGATGTTGTCGCCGGTGCGCGTGTAGCGGGTGTTGGTGTCACCCATGACGATGACGGCGTTGCCCGCTGAGTTGGCCTGGATGAAGGCGGAGAGCTGCGCGATGTTGGCGCGGCGGGCGGCGAGGGCGTCGTCGGTGTCGTCCGCGTTGGGGTGGGCGTTGTAGAGGTCGACGTAGACGCCCTCGGCCAGCCGCACCCGGGCAAGTGTGAAGCCCTTCGGGGTCAGGCAGTTGGTGCCCGTGCAGTCGTTCCACTTGACGCGCTCGAAGTCGTCGAAGGGGTAGCGGGACAGGGTGTTGAGACCGTCGCCGATGCCCGCGCCGCCGCTGGTGGCGGTGCGGTAGGGGTGGTTGTCGCCCGCGTACAGGGCTGCGTGGTAGTTGAAGTCCTCCTGCACGTTCACGATGTCGTAGGGCGCCAACCGTGGCGATATCAACGGGGTGTTGGTCGCCGGGTGGCTGGAGCTGAGGCCTTCGGGGAGGCCGGCCACGTTGTAGGTCAGCACGTTGAAGCTGCCGGAGGCGGCGGTCTCCGCCTGCGCGGTGCCGGCGGAGGCGGAGAGTCCGGCGAGGGCGAGCGCGCCCGCCGCGAGGGTGCCGAGGAGTTGTCTCATGGGTCGCATGAGGCCCATGTTCATGTCAACGGGCCTGATTTTGAAGGGTAGTTGAGAAAACTGTTCAACATTAATGCGTGGCCTGTGAGTTGACTGGCCGCTTCGGGTGGCGGCAGAGGCGTGCCGGTCATGCCGGGACTCTCGCCCGCCCCGCCAGCAGCGCGGCGCCCGCCCCCGCCACCACCAGCGCGCCGAGCGCCACCCGCAGGCTCGTCGCCGCGGCGAGCAGCCCCACCGCAGGGCCGGCGAGCAGGAAGCCCGGCCACTGGCCGATCGTGACGACCGAGAGGGCCTCGCCGGCCGGCATCCCGGGCTGCCGCCCCGCCAGCGCGATCACGCCGGGCAGCGCGCAGGCGATGCCCAGACCCACCACCGTGAACCCGGCCAGCGCGGTCACCAGGCCCGGGTGGACCACGGGCAGCGTCGCGCCCACCGCCGCCGTCAGCAGGGTCAGGCGGAGAAAGACACGACGGCCCAGCCGGGCCACGAACCGGTCGCCCAGCAGCCGGGCGACGAGGATCGCGACGGAGAAGCAGGTGTACGTCGCCGCGCCGAGCGCCGATCCCTCGCGCAGGTAGTCGGCCGTATACACCGAACTCCACTGGGACGCGGCCCCCTCGATGAAGCAACCGAGGAACGCGACGCCGGCCAGCAGCAGCAACTGCGGGGTGAAACGGCGCCTGAGCGGGCGCCGCGCTTCCTTCACCCTGTCGTCAGTGCCGTCCCTCTCGTCCGGCAGTCCGCCGCCCAGCGCCATCAGCAGCGCGCCGAGCACCCCGCTGCTCACCGCCATCTGCACGCCCGGCGACACACCGGTGGCCGCCGCGAGCGTGCCCAGCGCGCCGCCCGCCAGCACCCCGCAGCTGTACGAGGCGTGGAAACCGGACAGCAGGGGGCGGCCGGCCCGCCGTTCCACCGCGACCGCGAGGGCGTTGACCGGAGTCGCGAGGAAGGTCGCCGCCAGCCCCCACACAGCGAGGCCCGCCACCAGCGCCGGTACGGTCGACGCGCCCGCCAGCAGGGGCGCGTTGACCAGCACCAGGGTGGCCGCCGCGAGGCTCAGCGTGCGGTTGCCGACCCGGCCGATCAGGACCGTGACCAGTGCCAGCGCCACCACGTCCCCGGCCGCCGAGGAACTGCTCACCAGCCCCCACCGGGCGGAGTCCAGGCCCACCGCGTCCCGGATCGCGGGGATCCGGGCCATCCAGCCGCCCTGCGTGCCGCCGAGGACGACGAAGACCAGACCGACCGCGAGCCGGGTCCGTAAGCCGGACGACGTGTCCGCGACCGCCGTCATCCGTTCACCCCCGTGTAGTGATCGAGGCTGAACCGCCACAGCAGCCGGGACAGCAGGTACGCGACCGCGCCGAGCAGCGGTGACGCGGCGGCCAGCCAGTACGGGGCCCCGGCGTGGTGGCCGTGGCCCGTGAGCACCGCCGCCGGGAAGTAGGCGACGAACGCGAGCGGCAGGCCGTAGGTCAGGAAACCGCCCACCACCTTCGGCAGGACGTTCAGCGGGTAGCTGCCGAAGGTGCCGAGCAGCTCCTCCAGCCAGCGGCCCCAGTAGCCGGCCGCCGGAAAGCGCAGCGAGGCGGCGGCGACCACGGTGAACAGGGCCGCCTCCAGGAGCATTCCGCCGAGGACGGCCGCGATCAGGTAGGTGATCCGGCCGGCCGTCCAGTCCAGATGGCTGCGGCCCAGCGCGCCCGCCATCAGGCCCGCGGCCACCGTCAGGTCGCCGATGGCGTTGGTGGGGAAGAACTGGAGCTGGACCTGGCGGTGGACCGGCATCGGCCGCAGCAGATACCCGTCGATCTTCCCCTCCTGGATGTGCCGGCCCAGGCCGTGCACGCGGCCCAGGAACAGCACGAACAGCCCGTGCGCCAGCATGCGGGTCGCCGGGATGAGCAGGACGTCGGAGCTGTCCCAGCCGCCCATGCCGGTGAACCGGGTCAGCAGCACCGTCGCGAAGACGATCACCGACACCTGCCAGATCGCCCCGATCGCGATCATCATCAGGAACTCGGTGCGGTACTCCAGCTGGGCGCGGAAGTTGAGACGCGTGACGCGCCAGGCGATCCGGACGGCGTTCACGGGCATCAGCCTCCCTGCGAGACGACACGGCGGCCGGCCCGCCGCCACAGGAACCGGGTCAGGAACCGCAGGGCCACCACCCAGACCGCCTGGACGGCGAGTTGGGCACCCGCGTCCGCGAGCGGGATGCGGCCCACGTACAGCGACAGCGGCACGCTCAGCGTGGCCTGGAAGGGCAGGAAGCCGCTCAGCACCACGAACCAGTGCGGGAAGAACCACAGCGGCGCGTACACCCCGGACAGCAGGTTCTGCGCGAAGATCAGGATGAGGATGGCGGCGTCGTTGCGCAGCGTCCAGAAGCACAACTGGTCGATGAGCAGCATGACGTAGTGCAGCACCCACTGCCCGAGCAGCAGGCTGAACGCGAACACTCCGGCGACGGCGGCCGACTCGGGCGGCGCGACCACGCCGGCCGCCAGGCAGATCACGTATCCGGCGAACGCCCAGGCGAAGCCGTACAGTTGCTCGCCCAGGGCGCGCAGCGCGTAGTAGCGGTGGGGCGGCAGCGGACGCAGGTACCAGTACACGATCGTGCCGTAGTGCAGATGCTGGACGACCGTGTCCCGGGCCGCGTACTGGTCCAGCTCCCGCAGCCGGGAGGCGAGTACGGCCAGCACGGCGTAGGTCACCGCCTGGTCCCGGGAGAGCCCGGCCGTCGTACCGGTGTGCGCGTACAGGCCGCGCCACAGGGACGCCACCAGCACCACCTGGACGGTCAGCCGCAGCAGGGCGGCCGTGACGCGGGGCGGGGTGTACAGCTCGCCGAGCGGGGTGACGCGGGCGGCGCGCCAGGCGACGGGGAGGGCCATGTCACACCGCCTCGGCGTGCACGTAGGCGGCCCGCATGACGTCCTCCAGATCGGCCTCGTCGAGGGCGATGTCCGTCACCTCGTACCGCTCGACGACCAGCTTCAGCGCCTGGTGCACCGTCGGCGCGGCGGAGCCCTCGGGCCCCTCGGGGCCGAAGACCACCTGCGGGCCCTCGCGCCGCACCACCGCGATGCCCGGCAGCGGCAGGATCTCGGCGTGCGGGTCCGCGAGCGTCACCCGCACCTGCCACGTCGAGCCGAACTTCCGGCGGATCTCGTCCAGCGTGCCGTCCAGTACCAGCCGCCCGTGGTTGACCAGCACCACCCGCTCCGCGAGCCGCTCCACCTCGGTCATGTCGTGCGTGGTCAGCAGCACGGTACGGCCGCGCTCGGCGACCTGGTACCGCAGGAACTCGCGGACCTGCTCCTTGACCACCACGTCCATGCCGATGGTCGGCTCGTCGAGGAAGACGACCGGCGGATCGTGCAGCAGCGCGGCCGCCAGGTCGCAGCGCACCCGCTGTCCCAGGGAGAGATGGCGCACCCGGGTGTCCCAGAAGGAGGACAGGTCCAGCAGCTCGTCGAACTCCCTCAGCCGTACGGCGTGTTCGGCCTTCGGGACCTCGTAGATGTCCCGCAGGATCGCGAACGACTCCCGCACCGGCAGGTCCCACCACAGCTGGGTGCGCTGCCCGAACACCGCCCCGATGTTGCGGGCGTTGCGCTCGCGTTCCTCGTACGGCACCACGCCCGCGACGCGCGCCTCGCCGGCGGTCGGGGTGAGGATGCCGGTCAGCATCTTGATGGTGGTGGACTTGCCCGCGCCGTTCGGGCCGAGCAGGGCGAGGAGTTCACCCGGGGCCACGTCGAAGGAGATGTCGGCGACGGCGTGCTTGGCCACGCGCTCGGGGTTGACCAGGGACCTCAGGGCGCCCGCGAAACCGGGGCGGCGGACGGTGGTGTGGAAGGTGCGGGAGAGGCCGCGAACCTCGATGTTACCGGTCACATTCATGGCCAGACATGTCTCCTTCGGCAACCGGGACGGACGGGACGGAAGGGGGGACGGAAGACGGGATGGAACAAGCCCACACCCGCGTACGTCACCTGCGCCACTTCTTTTACGGGCGCGTGGTCGTACGCGGGCGTGGGGTCGTGCGCGGGCGCAGGGTTCTGCGCCGGATTCCGCGGGTTCGTCAGGATCCAGCCGGTCCGCCTGCCGCGGAGAAGACGAACGAGAACTCGGCGGGGCGGGCGAGCAGGTAGTACTGCGGGAGCGGGCCCGGGCCGCAGGACTGCGAGCCGATGCCGTGCTGGCCGTGGTCGAGGTTGACCCACACCGTCTCACCCGGGGTGAGGTCGGTGCGGTGGGCGGCGGCGTCCAACTGCTCGGTGGTCCAGCGCCGGGCGGTCAACCCGAAGGCCGGGTCGCCCTCGATGTGCAGTCCGCCGAGTTCCGCCCAGCGGACGTCGGCGCGGGCGCCGTTCTCCTGCGGACGGACATACGGTGTTTGCATACCGTCGACCGCCGACTGCCAGCGGCCGACCATCGACGCCGCCCGGGTGTCCGGATACGCCTCGCCGGGACCGCCACCGAACCAGGTCACCGCGTCGGTGTCCGCGCCGGACAGCCCGAAGCGGATGCCGAGCCGGGGCAGCGGCACCGTCCAGTCGCCTTCCGGTGTCACGGACACGGTCAGCTGTAGACGGTCTCCGTCGGACGTCCACCGGTACACCGTCGACAGCCCCACTTCCCAGGCGGCCGGTGCCACCCGGGTGCGCACGGTGAGCGCGCCGTCGCCGGCCTCCACCGCGTCGAGGCGGTGCCGCATGCGGTGCAGCCCGAACTTGCGCCACAGTTGGCCGTAGCGGATGTCCGTCTGCCAGGCCGCGCCGTCGTCGTTGTCGGTGGTCGCCCGCCACACGTCGAGGCGCAGACCGGTGACCTCCACCCCGCCCACCGACCGCAGCGCCCCGGTGCGGGCGTCGAAGGAGCCCGGGCCCAGGGTGATCAGCCGGTCGCCGGGCACCGGTCCGGCGGTCGCGGCGACGGACGGCACCTGCCGTGCGGAGACGGGGGACTGTCCCCACCCGACGACATGGCCCTTCGGCCCCCACGCCGTGTCGGCGGCGAGCAACGCCCGTACCGTCCACTGCGTCTCACCGCCTCCGGCCGCGGGCGGCTCGGGCAGCTTCACGTCGGCCAACTCGCCGGGCGCGAGCACCGGCACGGACAACGAGCCCGACTCGACCGTCTCGCCGTCCACCTGGAACGACCACTCGAAGGCCAGCGCGGACAGATCGGCGAAGTCGTAGCCGTTGGTGATCCGTACCGTCCCGTCGGCGAGGTCGCCCTCGATCCGGACCGGCTCGATCACCTTCTTGTACTCGACCAGACCGGGGGAGGGCCGCCGGTCGGGGAAGAGCAGCCCGTCGCAGACGAAGTTGCCGTCGTGCAGCTCCTCGCCGAAGTCGCCGCCGTACGCGAAGCCGTACCGCTCGTCCTTGACGCCGTGGTCGATCCACTCCCAGATGAAGCCGCCCTGGAGCCGGTCGTACGTCTCGAACAGCCGCTGGTAGTCGCCGATGCCGCCGGGGCCGTTGCCCATGGCGTGGCCGTACTCGCAGAGGATGAAGGGGAGTTCGCGGCGCTTGTGCGTGCCGCCGTCCAGCTCCTTGCCGATCTCCTCGACCTCCGCGTGACTGGCGTACATCCGTGAGTACATGTCCGTGTCACGGCAGTCGATGTCGCCCTCGTAGTGCACGAGCCGCGAGGAGTCCCGGCCGTGGATCCACTCGGCCATGGCGGTGAGGCCGCGGCCGGTGCCCGCCTCGTTGCCGAGGGACCAGATGACGACGGACGGGTGGTTCTTGTCGCGCTCGACCATGCGGGCGGCGCGGTCCAGCAGCGCCGGCTTCCAGCGGTCGTCGTCGACGGGGTTGTCCCGCCACTCCTGCTCGGTGAAGCCGTGGGTCTCCAGGTCGCACTCGTCGATCACCCACAGCCCGTACTCGTCGCACAGGTCCAGGAAGGCCGGGTGCGGCGGGTAATGGGCGGTGCGGACGGCGTTGATGTTGTGCCGCTTCATCAGCAGCACGTCCTCGCGCATGGTCTCCAGGTCGAGGGCGCGGCCCTTCTCCGGGTGCCATTCGTGCCGGTTGACGCCCTTGAACAGGACCGCCTTTCCGTTGACCTTGATCAGGCCGTCGGCCAGTTCGACCGTGCGGAAGCCGATGCGCAGCGGCACCCGCTCGCCCTCGGTGGCGAGCACCCCGTCGTACAGCTTCGGGGTCTCCGCCGACCACGGCTCGACCGGCACCGTCACCGACTCACCGGTCGCGACGTCGATGCCGAGGTCCGGCACGGTGACCCGGCCGTCCACGTCGGAGTCGACGCGCAGGGTGCCCACCTTGCCGACGTGGTCGTAGGAGGCGTGGACGAAGTGGTCCAGGACGGCACCGGCCGGTCGGTGCAGCAGGGTGACGTCACGGAAGATGCCGGGCAGCCACCACTGGTCCTGGTCCTCCAGGTACGAGCCCGCCGACCACTGGTGGACACGGACGGCCAGTACGTTGCCGACCGTCTTCAGCAGATGGCCGACCGCGAACTCGTGCGGCAGCCGGGACCCCTTGAACTCGCCGATGTCCGTGCCGTTCAGCCAGACCCGGGCGCAGGACTCCACGCCGTCGAAGCGGAGTACCGCGCCGCCCTCCTCCAGGTCCCAGTCCTCGGGCAGGTCGAAGACGCGCAGATGGTCGCCGGTCGGGTTCTCGGTCGGCACGCGCGGCGGGTCGACCGGGAACGGGTACAGATGGTTGGTGTAGGCGGGGGATCCGAAGATGCCCCCGCCCTGGAGCACCCAGTGGCCCGGGACCGACACCTCCGCCCAGCCGTCGGCGTCGTACCCCGGCTCGGCGAACGCGTCGTCCTCTGCGTCCGCCGTCGCCGACAGCCGGAACCGCCAACTGCCGTTCAGGGAAAGGTTTCTCGCGTCCGAAGTGGCATACCGGGCGCGGGGCGGCAGCGCCCCGTCACCGGGTGAGACGTCCTCGACGTAGTCGACGGCTGTGGTGCGGAAAGTCATCGGTCTCCTAGCTCATCCCTTGATACCGGTCTGCGCGATCCCCTGCACCAGCCAGCGCTGGAGGAAGAGGAACACGAACACCAGGGGCAGGATGGAAATGGCGGTGGCCATGAAGATCGTGTGGAAGACGACGGTCTGGTTGGTCATGTAGTTGGACAGTGCGACCTGCACGGTCCACGCGTCCGGGCTCTGGCCGATGACCAGCGGCCACAGGAAGGAGTTCCAGCCGCTGATGAAGGTGATGGTGGCGATCGCCGCGAAGAAGTTCAGCGAGTTCGGCACCACGACACGCCAGTACGCGCCCCAGTAGCCGAGTCCGTCCACGCGCGCCGCCTCCTCCAGCTCCTTCGGGAACCCCAGGAAGTACTGCCGGAACAGGAAGCAGGTGAAACCACTGAACAGACCCGGAATGATCAGACCCCGGTAACTGTCCACCCAGCCGAGCGACGACACCAGCACGAAGCTGGGGACGAAGGTCACGGCGGTCGGGACCATCAGGGTGCCGAGGACCGCGTAGAAGACCTTGTTGGCGTGCTTGTAGGGGATGCGGGCCAGGGCGTAGCCGGCGAGGGAGCAGATCAGCAGGACGCCGCTGGTGTGCAGGACGGCGACGAGCGCGGAGTTCAGCAGCGACCGGCCGAAGGGCACCATGGGGTCGTTGAACAACTCACTGAAGTTTCCCCACTGAAGGTGCGTGGGAAAGACCTTCCAGTGCTCTCCGGTGATCTCGGGGTCCGTGGAGAGGGCGTTGCGGACCATGATGTAGAACGGGATCAGGAACAGGAACGCGGCGACACTGACGGCTATGTAGAGGCCGGTGTTGCCCATGACGCCGCCCCCGCGCCGGGCGCGGCGCGGCCGGTTCGACGGCGGCGCGCTCTTGTCGGTCTCTGGTGCGGTGGTGGTCACTTGGACTCCTCCCCCCTTCCGAAGCCCATGATCTTGCCCTGGAACAGGGTGAGTACGCAGATCAGCACGGTCAGGATGACGGCGCCCGCGCTGCCGGATCCGTAGTCCTGGTTCTCGCCCAGGGCGCGGTAGTACAGCTCGACCAGCGGCGGGCGGCCCCAGGTCGTCTTCGACAGCAGGTTGAAGAACTCGTCGAAGGCCTGGTAGGCGGCGACGAGCAGGAGCAGGATCACCGCGGTCGAGGTGGCCCGCAGCTGGGGCAGGGTGATGTACCGGAAGGTCTGCCAGCCCGGCTTGGCGCCGTCGATGGCGGCGGCCTCGTACAGCTCCTGGGGGATGTTCTGGAGCGCGGCCAGGAACAGGATCATGTAGAAGCCGGACTGGAGCCACAGACGGGCGGTGACGATGACCAGCCAGTACCAGGGCGGGTCGGGGGTGATCAGCCAGGCGATGTTGTCGATCCCGAACCAGCCGAGAACCGTGTTCGCGAGGCCGAAGCGGACCCCGTTGAAGATGGACATCTTCCAGATCAGCGAGGCGGCGACATAGCTGCACGCCGTGGGCAGGAAGAAGACCGAGCGGAAGAACGCCCGCATGAACCTGAGCCGGTTCACCATCATGGCCAGGCCCAGGGACAACGCCCAGGTGGTGGGCACGATGAACGCGGCGAAGACGGTGAAGGTGCCGAGGGAACCGACGAAGTCGTCGTTCGTCAGCATGAAGTGGTAGTTGTCGAAGCCGACGAACTTGCTCGGCGTGACGGTGAAGCGGGCTTCGAAGAAGCTGAGGTAGACGCTCCATCCGATCGGGACGTAGACGAAGATCGCCAGCCCGATGAGGAACGGGGCGGAGAAGAGCCAGAAGTTGAAGGTGCTGCTGGCCCGCAGCCCCCGCCGCGGCCTGGCCTTCGCAGGCTTCGCCGGGGCGGGGTGCGCGAGGTCGCGCGTCGTGGTCGTCGACATGGTGCAGTTCCGCCCGCGGCCTATCCGAAGAGCTTCTTCAGCTCGCGGTTGACCGCCTTGTCGGCCTTGTCGAGGGCCGCCTCCGGGTCACCGCCCTTGCGGACGGAGTCGGCGAAGACGTCCTCCAGCGCCGTGATCATGGCCTGCGTCCAGCCGATGTTGTCGAAGTGCCCGAACTCGTTGAAGAGCTTGACGCCCTCGGCCGCGTTGCCCGACTTGAGCTTGGTGGCCGTCGAGGCGATGGACTTGCGCGGCGGAATGTGGAAGCCGTACGAAGTGGCCCAGTCCTCCTGGTACTTCTTCTGCTCGATCCACAGCCACTTCACGTACTCCTTGGCCGCGTCCACGTTCTTGCCCTTGGCGTTGACGAACATCGACCAGCCGCCGTTGTAGACCGACTGCTTGCCGTTGTCCGTGACCTTCGGGAAGGGGAAGATCCCCCAGTCGTCGCCGAGCGCCTGCTGGAACTGCGGCATCGCCCACATTCCGCAGAACTGGATGGCGCACAGGCCCTGGTTGAGCGCGGACGGGTCCCAGTAGTCGGTCGGGGCGCCGAGCAGGAGGTGGCCGCTGGTGAACAGCTTGCGCATCTTCTTGATGCCCTCGACGACGCCGTCCGTGTGGTAGGCGATCTGGTTCTTGTCGTCGAGGGTGTCGGCGCCCGCCGACCAGATCATCGGGTTGATGACCGCGTGCAGGTCGTTGCCGATGTACAGGCCCTTGACCTTGCCGGTGGTGAGCTTGGCGGCGGCCTCCATCAGCTCGTCGAACGTGGTCGGGGGCTTGACGCCCGCCTTGTCGAGCATCGACTTGCGGTAGAAGAAGAACTGCGGGTCGTCGATCATCCGGACGCCGTAGACCTTGCCGTCGACCGTGTGCGACTTGATGTCGGCCGGGTTGAAGTCGTCCTTGACCGGGTCGATGATGTCGCTCAGGTCCGCCACCTGGCCGCTCTTGACCATCTGGATCTGCGGGTGGAACTCGAACAGGTCGGGCGCGTTCTTGGTGAGCAGCGTGGCGAAGAGCTTGCTCTCGAAGTCGGCACTGGTGATCCACTGCGTGGTCACGTTCGCGTCCTTGTAGGCCGCCGCGTACCGCTTGAGGGCCTGCTGGGTGCCTGCCTCGCCGTAGGCGTGGAAGAACTGGGTGAGCTGCTTGCCCGAACCGCTGCCGCCGCCCCGGCCGTTGTTGCTGCCACACGCGGCCAGCGTGCCGGCGGCGGCCAGGCCCGCGGCGGCCCGGAATATGGAACGGCGGTCCCAGTTACTGCTGCTCATTGCCGACATGCTGACGTCCTTGTCTTGTCGAGTGGTGCTGTGGCTCTTCGCTTCAGCTCGGCGCCGGATGGCTCGATGGCTCGAAATGCTGCTGCGGTGCGGGACGTTAACCTTCGGCTAAGGCTTCGGCAAGGGGTTGGACGAAGTCTGTTCGAAGCGTTGTGTCCGGTTCGGAATCGCGAACAAGGGGGAGGTGTGGGTGGGTTGAGGGCCGCCGGGTCAGGGGGGCTGGCCGGCGGCCCTCGGTCAGGGGTGACTAGGCCTTGTTCCAGACCTCGTTGGAGCCGCCGTTGCAGCTGTAGAGGATCACCTTGCCGCCGTCGGCGGTGGCCTGTCCGCTGACGTCCAGGCACTTGCCCGACGCCTCGCTCAGGATCTGGCCGTTGGCGTTCAGCAGCCAGCGCTGGCTCGCGTCACCGGTGTACTCGGGGGACGTCGTCAGGCCCGAAGCACCGGCGGTGAGATAGCCGTTGGCGCCCTTCAGGGTGCCCTTGGCGTCGTACGACCAGGATTGTCCGGCCTCGCCGGTGCAGGTGCCGATCGCGGCCCCGGAGGCGTCCGCCGTCAGGCACTTGCCGGACTGCTTGCCCTGCCAGGCGCCGGTGACCGCCGAACCGCCGTGGCCCCGCTGGTCGAAGACGTACGTCGTGACGGAGCGCGCGGCGAGCGTCGCGGACACCGTGCCGTCGCTGACGGACGGCTTGGCGACGTCCGCCCAGTTCTCGGTGGCCGAGGTGCGGACGGCCTGCCTGGCCCGTACCGGCGCCTCGCTGTTGAAGTGCAGGTTCAGCGCGGTGTCCGTGGTGTTGTGGTTGTTGACCACGACGACCCACTTGCCGTCCCGGTCGTACGACGACACCTCCACACCGTCCGGCGCCCCGGTCACGTTGTGCGCGACCGAGCCCGGTTTCACGAACTTGCTGTACTGGCCGAGCGCGTAGTACCGCTTGGTGAAGTACAGCGTCTGGTCGCCGTTCGTGGCGTAGTCGGGGTCGTAGTAGATCAGGCCGTCGTTCCAGCCCTCGTCGTTCTTCGTGGCCGGGTCGCTGCCGTACCCGCTGGCGAGCGCCACCCACCACTGGAACGCCGAGTCGTGGGAGCTCGCGAAGTCCTTGTGGATGATCCTCGACATCAGCAGGGCGTTGTCGATGGTCGGGTCGTACTCCTGGTTCCAGCCCGTGGTGCCCTTGCCGAAGCAGCAGATCTCGGTCGCCCAGGACTTCTTGCCTGCCGTCTTCGCCGTCTCGTAGACGTTGCCGAGCTGGCCGTCGTTCGGGTTGTTGTACGTGTGGTGGGCCAGCGCCGACACGTACTGCGCGGTGCCCGGCTGCGAGATCCACTGCGGGACCTCGGACACGAACTGGGTCGTCTGGCTGGACTCGTCCGCGATGACGGAGGTCTTCTGGTGCCGGGCCCGCTGCTCGGCCCCCAACGCCCGTACGATGTCGTCGCGTTGGTCGGGGGTGACCTTCATGCCCTCCTGACCGCACGAACCGAAGTCGTTGTCCGGCTCGTTGAAGGGGCTGATGTAGTCCAGCCGGGCACCCGTGCGGGCGAAGTGGTCGGTGACGTCGGCGACGTACTTGGCGAAGTCCGACTCGTTCTCCGCCTTCAACTGGCCGCCGCAGCTCTGCCCGTTGGTCGTCCACCGGGCGGGCGCGCTGTTGACGAAGCCGATCAGGTCCTCGACGCCGTACTTCGCGGCGTATTCGAGGAACGTCCGGCCGCCCTCGTCCTTGCTCCAGTCGTAGCTGCCGTCGGACTTCAGGAAGTCCTCGGCGGCCCGGGCCGGCGTGGTGACGGCGACTCCGCCACCGCCGATGTTGTAGCGGTACGAACTCAGGTCCAGCCCTTTGGAGGAGAACAGGAGCTTGGCCACCCGGGCCTGGACCTTGGGCGAGAAGTGCTGGAGGTCGTTGACCCACCAGGCGCCCGACGCACCGATGTCGTCGATCGTCTGGGCGGCGTGTGGGGAGACCTCGGCCGCCGTGGGGGTGGCGGCCGAGGAGGGCGGGGCGGATATCAGGGGTCCCGCGACGGCGAGCGTGGCCGCGGCGGTCAGAAGGACCGGTCTGCTGCGGTGGGGGTGAGGCATGTGCATCCCTTCCGTCGTCATGAAGGTGGTGCGGTACGGCTCCTTGCAGGGGTGGTGCGTTTCGCGGTCCTCTGTCCCACCGACTGCAGGGCACCCTCCAGTGCGAACGTCGCCGCGCCCAGGCAGGCCGGATCGGTGGGAATGGGGGAGAGGACGATCTCGGTGGCGGCGAACGGCCGCCTCAGCGCGTGCCGCCCGACGGCCTCGCGCACTTCGTGCAGCAGCGGTTCGCCGAGCCTGCGGGCGACCCAGCTGCTGAGCACGACCACTTCGGGGTTGAGGACGTTGACCAGGTTGGCGATGCCCGCGCCGATGTAACGGGCCGTCTCCCGGACGACCTTGAGGGCCACGGGATCGTTCGCGTCCACGCCGCAGGCCAGCGCGTCGATGGTGGCGGTCTGGTCCTCGGGGTGCAGCAGCGGGCTCTGCGGGCTCAGCTCCCGCAGGTTCAGCATGATGCCGGGCGCGCCGACGTAGGCCTCCACACAGCCGTGGTTGCCGCAGCGGCACAGCCGTCCGTCGAGGACGAGCGTGGTGTGGCCCCACTCGCCGGCGCTGTTGCTCACTCCCCGGTACAGCCCGCCGTGGAGCGCGAGCCCCGCGCCGACGCCGGTCCCGAGGTTGACCACCACCGCGTCCCCTCGCCCGCGCGCCGCCCCGAACCACATCTCGGCGACCGCGCCGGCGCGCAGCGGATTGTCCAGGTAGAGGGGGTAGGCGATGACCTCGGACAGCAGGTCGAGCAGGGGTACGTCGTGCCAGTCCCAGTTGGGCGCGTACTCCGAGACGCCGGTGTCCCGGTCCACCTGCCCCGGCACGCTCACCCCGACGCCCAGCACCCGAGCACCCTCGATGCCGGCCTGCGCGACCACCGAGCCGACGGCGGCGGCCACATGGCTGACCACCTGCTCCGGCAGGCTCTCACCGGGGCGCATGTCCTCGTCGGCGCGGGCGAGCACGTTCAGCGCGAGGTCGAAGAGCTCCACGTGGACGTACGTCTCGGCGATGTCCACGCCGATCAGCGCGCCCCCCGAGGCGTTGACGGCCACGAGTCCCCGGGGGCGGCCCCCGGCCGAGTCCTCGAAGCCGACCTCGGTGATCATCCGCAGGTCGAGCAGCTCGCCGACGAGCGTGGCGACCGTGGCCAGGCTCAGCCCGGTGGCGGCCGCCAGCTCCTGCCGGGAGGTGGGCGAGTGGGCGATGATCTGGCGCAGCACCTCGTAGCGGTTCGCGGTGCGGATGTCACGTGATGTGCGCTTCACAGGGTTGCCCCCGTCCCTTCAGCTCAGGCAGGCCGGGGCACGTCGGCACCGGCGCGGCGCAAGATTATGGTCTGCGGAGGACTTTCGACAAGGGGTTAGGAAAGGGGCTTTATAAAGTCCGGTGCTCTTCAGGTGCCGAGGACATCCTGCACGAAGGCGTTGGTGAACTTGCCGGTGGGGTCGAGAGAGTGGGTCAGCGCCAGGAAGTCGGTGAGGTGTGCATACCGTCGACGGAGATCGTATGCAGACATCGCATACACCTTTCCCCAGTGCGGCCGCGGATCGAAGGCGCCCAGCACCTCCTCCACCCGCCGCACCACCGGCAGCACCGCCGCCGCGTCCTCGACCCAGGTGAAGTGGACGGCCACCGAGTCCCGCCCGTGGGCCGGGCTCAGCCACTGCCGGTCGGCGGCGACCGTCCGCACCTCACACGTCTGGAGCACGGGGGCCACCGTCTCCCGGATTCCGTCGATCGCATACAGCACACCGAGGGCGGACGACCGCGGCAGCAGATACTCCGACTGCAACTCCGCCCCACTGCTCGGCGTGAACTCCGCCCGGAAGTGCGGCAACCGCTCGTGCCACGGCCCCGGCACCCCGAACTGCTCGGTGCAGTTCTCCGCCGGCATGCCCGGCACCGGATGCAGCGCCACGGTCGCCGGCGCGGCCCACGGGAAGTCCACCGGCGCCTGGTCGGTGCGCCGCTTCACCCACACCTGCCGGAAACCGGCCGCCCGCGCGTCGGTGAACAGGCTCACGCTGTACGCGGCCCCCGCCACCGCCTCGAAGTCCAGCCCCTCCAGCGGAAGTTCCGTGAACAGGTGCTGCTCCACCTCGTACGCCGGTTCCAGGTCCAGGGTCAGTGCGGTGACCACCCCCAGCGCGCCCAGGGAGGTCACCGCGCCGTCGAAGCCCGCCTCCCCGCGCGCGAACGTCACCGTAGAGCCGTCCGCGACGACCAGTTCCACCGCGCGCACCGCCGCGGCCAGCGGCCCGTTGCCCACCCCGGAGCCGTGCGTGCCGGTCGCCACCGAACCGGCCACCGAGATGTGCGGCAGCGAGGCCATGTTGGGCAGGGCGAGGCCGTGCGCGTGGACGGCGCGGGCCAGTTCCGCGTACCGGACGCCGCCCGAGACCCGTACCGTACGGGCCGCGGTGTCCACGTCGAGCACCGGCGGCAGACCGGCGATCGACAGCAGGACGCCGTCGGCGCCCGGGTCGGCGATCGTGTTGAAGGAGTGCCCGCTGCCCAGCACCCGCGCCTTCGTGCTGCCGGCCACCAGGGCCCGGAGCGCGTCGAGCGAGTGCGGACGGTGCAACTCCTTCGCCGTGTAGGTGATGTTGCGCGCCCAGTTGGTGACCGCCTGAGTCATCCCTGCCCCTCCCGGTGACTGCGTGTCCATGACTGCGTGTCCATTGACCCTCTCATTCGCCGCCGCCTACCGTAGAGACCGGTTGCTATCCATGCGTCACCGAGCCGGAAGGTCACTTCCTTGCCCGAGCGTCCCCAGGCACTGTTCGCCATGACGGACCAGAACGTGCCGCACATCTTCCCGCCGGTGGTGCTCGCGCGGCTGCGTGAGCACGTAGAAATCGATCCCACTCTGGTGGCACGGGACTTCACCGACCCACGGATCCGGGAGGCGCTCGCCCGCACCGAGGTCCTCATCACCGGCTGGGGCTGCCCCCGCCTGGACGCGGCCGCCC
This sequence comes from Streptomyces sp. NPDC046915, assembly GCF_040644935.1. Classification (NCBI taxonomy): domain Bacteria; kingdom Bacillati; phylum Actinomycetota; class Actinomycetes; order Kitasatosporales; family Streptomycetaceae; genus Streptomyces; species Streptomyces sp. NPDC046915. The sequence goes on from NZ_JBEYXB010000004.1 coordinate 467,831, forward strand.
TCGACGCGGCCCCCCGGCTGCGCGCGGTGCTGCACGCGGCCGGCTCGGTCAAGGGCTTCACCACCGAGGAGGTCTGGCGGCGCGGCATCGCGGTCTCCTCGGCCGCCGCCGCCAACGCGCTGCCCGTCGCCGAATACACCCTCGCCATGATCCTGCTCGCCGGGAAGGACGTGTTCGGCTACCGCGACCAGCTCCGCACCCGCCGCGAATTCCCCTACGGCGAGATCCTCCCCGGCATCGGCAACTACGGCCGCCGCGTCGGCGTCGTCGGCGCCTCCCGCATCGGCCGCCGGCTGATCGAACTGCTGCGCCCCTACGACCTGAGGGTGAGCCTCGCCGACCCCTACGTCGACGAGACGGAGGCCGCCCGGCTCGGCGTCCCGCTCGTCACGCTGGACGAACTGCTGCGCACCTCGGACATCGTCACCGTGCACGCCCCCGAGACCCCGGAGACCCGGCACCTCGTCGGCGCCCGCGAACTCGCCCTGATGCCCACCGGCTCGGTCCTGATCAACACCGCGCGCGGCTCGCTCGTCGACCACGAGGCCCTCGTCACCGAGTTGCGCGCCGGACGCCTGAGCGCCGTCCTCGACGTCACCGACCCCGAGCCGCTGCCCGCCGACTCGCCCCTCTTCGACCTGCCCAACGCCTTCGTCACCCCCCACCTCGCCGGCTCCCAGGGCAACGAGGTGGCCCGTCTCGGGCAGACGGTCGTGGACGAGGCCGAACGGCTCGTGACCGGCGGCCGGCTGGCGTACGCGATCGACCACACCGCGCTGGAGCGGGCGGCGTGACCACGGCGAAGCGGACGCAGCCGGCGGGCGGCGACGCCTCGACCGTGCGGGACGTCGCCGCGCGCGCCGGGGTCTCCGCCTCGACCGTCTCCCGCGTCCTCGGCGGCACCTACCCGGTGGCCGAGTCCACCCGCGCCAGGGTCCTCAAGGCCATGCGTGAACTGGACTACGTGGTCAACGCGCACGCCCGGGCCCTCGGCGGCGCCACCAACAAGACGGTCGCCTTCGTCGTCGACGACGTCACCGGACCCTTCTACGCCCACATCGCGCGCGGGGTGGAGGAGCAGGCCTCCGCGGAGGGCCGCCTGTGCATGCTGTGCACCACGCACGGCGACCCGCGCCGCGTCCTCGCCGTCGTCGAGACCATGCGCGAGCAGCGGGCGGACGCGGTGATCGTGGTCGGCGGCGCCTGGGAGGACAAGGCCTACCAGGACCGCATGACCCACTTCGCGCACGCCCTCGACCGGGCGGGCTCCCGGCTGGTCCTGGTCGGCCGCCCGCCGCTCGGACCGGGCGTGCCCGCCACGGTCGTCGACTACGACAACGAGGGCGGCGCCTTCGCCCTGACCACCCATCTGCTGTCCGCCGGCCACCGGCGCATCGCCTACCTCGGCCGGGTCCCCGGCCTGTCCACCAGCGGCCAGCGCATCCGCGGCTTCACCCGGGCCCACGAACTCCTCGGCCTGGCCCCGGATCCCGCCCTGATCCTCGACGGTGCCTTCTCCCGCTCGTACGGCTACCGGGCCATCCGTGAACTCCTGGACGGCGGCGGGGAGTTCACCGCGGTCTTCGCCGCCACGGACATGATCGCCACCGGGGTGATCCAGGCCCTGCGCGAGGCGGGCCGGCGCATCCCCGACGATGTCGCGGTCGCCGGGTACGACGACATCCCGGTCGCCCGCGACGTGTATCCCGCGCTCACCACCGTGCGCGTCCCCCAGGAGGAGCTGGGCCGCGCCGCCGTCCGCCTGGCCCTGCACCGCGACGAGCTGCCCGACGGCCAGCATCTGGTGCTGGGCACCCATGTGGTGCTCCGGGAGTCGACGCGGCGGGTGGCCGACTGACCATCACCCCCCCGGCGGCCGACTGACCATCGCCCCCCGGCGGCCGCCCCCTCCCCCCTCGGCGGCCCGTCCCCTCACCCTTCGGCGGCCGACACCTCACCCATGGGGGGACCCGGCCGGGCAGTCGCACAGGCGGGGGCATACCGTGAGGAGTCGAACGCCTGAGCCGGGAGGAGACACGGGATGGGCAGCCGCACCGCGCTGGTCGAGGATCTGATGGAGAGGTTCCCGCACGTACCTCGGGAAGCCGTCTTCAAGGAGGACCTGCTCCGCGGCGGGGTCGCCTTCGACGCGTCCGCGCTCTCCGACAACGAGAACGGCGAGGTCAAGCCGAAGTCGTACTTCATCTTCTCCTTCGACCACGGCACCCTGCCCGAGCTCGGCGAGGCCGCGCTGCGCCGGCCCCCCGAGGAGATCATCCTCACCGGCGGCCCGTACGACCTGCGGCGCACCGTCGTCTCCGTACGCGTCAACCCGGCCTCGCCCTACCGGGTCGCCGCCGACGGCGAGGGGCTGCTCGGGCTGTACCTCGACGGGAAGCGGATCGCGGACGTCGGCGTGCCGCCGATGCCCGAGTACTACCGGCACACCCTGTCCAACGGGAAGTCCGTGATGGAGGTCGCCCCGACCATCCAGTGGGGCTACCTGATCTACCTGACCGTCTTCCGGGTCTGCCAGTACTTCGGCGCCAAGGAGGAGTGCCAGTACTGCGACATCAACCACAACTGGCGCCAGCACAAGGCGGCCGGCCGCCCGTACACCGGCGTCAAGGACGTGGAGGAGGTCCTCGAGGCGCTGGAGATCATCGACCGGTACGACACCCAGAAGGCGTCCACCGCCTACACCCTCACCGGCGGCGCCATCACCAAGACGGTCGCCGGGCGCGACGAGGCCGACTTCTACGGCCACTACGCCAAGGCCATCGAGGAGCGCTTCCCGGGCCGCTGGATCGGCAAGGTCGTCGCCCAGGCGCTGCCGCGCGACGACGTGCAGCGGTTCAAGGACTACGGCGTGCAGATCTACCACCCCAACTACGAGGTGTGGGACCGCCGCCTGTTCGAGCTGTACTGCCCGGGCAAGGAGCGCTACGTCGGCCGCGACGAGTGGCACAAGCGGATCCTCGACTCGGCCGAGATCTTCGGCGCGCGCAACGTGATCCCCAACTTCGTGGCGGGAGTGGAGATGGCCGAGCCCTTCGGCTTCGCCACCGTCGACGAGGCCATCGCCTCCACCACGGAGGGCCTGCGCTTCTTCATGTCGCACGGCATCACGCCCCGCTTCACCACCTGGTGCCCCGAGCCCACCACTCCGCTCGGCAAGGCCAACCCGCAGGGCGCGCCGCTGGAGTACCACATCCGGCTGCTCCAGGCCTATCGCCAGACCATGGACGACTTCGGCCTCTCCTCGCCCCCCGGCTACGGGCCGCCCGGCCCCGGACGCGCCGTGTTCTCCGTCAGCTCCTTCATGGACAGCCTTCCGGCGCGGGAACCGGCGGAGGAATCGGCGGAGGCACCGGCGCAGGTGTAACCCTTCCGCGACGGACGGTGAGTAGAAACGCGGTCCCGTCCGTACAAGAGGCCGGAGTTGTGGGTCACGGCGGGCACGCATGCGCCGGCCCCGGTCGTCATGTCCGTATCATCCGGGCTGACATGCCGGGGCGGAGCATGGTCGTGGGGTTACCGGCAACCGGTTTTGAATATGCCGCTTGTCAGTTGTGTCTGAGGCGTGAAAGGCTCTGGCCCTGCCGTGAGGTTCCCCCCAACTCCGTTGCCAATATGGTGAGTTGACCTCGCTCGTGGATGCAGGAGACCCATGCCCGACCTGCCGAAGCCCCAGGACGCCGTCGAGGCCGCACTGTTCTCCGAGTACTGGGACGCGGTGCTCTCCTATGCCGATCTGTGCACCTCCGGCGCCGCCTCGGCCAACGAGCTGGCCACGGAGGCCTTCGCGCTCGGCCTGCGGGAGGCCCGCGCCGCCGAGGCCTCCCCCGGGCGTGGCGCCGGCCGCCGGCCGGCCCGGCTGCCCATGATCCCCCTGCTGCTCGCCGCCGTACGCACCACGGCGACGGCGTGGGAGGCAGGCGGCCGCGGCCACAAGCTCGATCCCGACCTCAGGCTGTGGCTCAACTCCGACAAGGCCGCCCGCTACACCGGACCGCCCCTGCTGCGCCCGGTCGCCCTGTGCGGCCTGCGGGACATGCAGGACGCGGACGCGTCGCTGCTGTGGCTGGCCGAGGTGGAGGCGCTGCCGCTGCCCGACGTGGCCCGCCGCCTGGGCCTCGACCCGGCCGACGCGGCCCGCGAACTGGACCAGGTACGCGGCCTGTTCCGGGACCGCTGCCACCGCGCCCACGTCGACTCGCCGATGGACGCGCAGTGCCGCAGCTACGCGCGTCTCCTCGACGCGGTCACCCGCTCGCCCGCCGCCGACACCCCCGAGGACCTCTCGCGGCACCTCGCCACCTGTGTGCAGTGCGCGGAGGCCGCCGCCTGCCTGCGGCTGCACGGCGGTGGCATACCCGCGGCCCTGGCCGGCGGCGTGATCGGCTGGGGCGGCCTCGCCTACCTCGAGCGCCGCCGCCGCGCCGTGGAGGTGCGCCAGGGCAAGGCGCACCCCCAGCAGCAGGACCCGGAGGCCGGGGAGCTCAGGGACGCCACGCACCGCCACCGGGTCGTGCGCAACGGGCTGCTCGGCGCCGCCGTACTGCTGTCCCTGCTGGCGCTCGGGGTGTCGATGATGCCGTTCGGCTCCGGCCACGACACCGCGGCCGCCCGCGACGACCGTCAGCCGGTCGCCGACCCCAGCCCCTCCCTGCCGTCCGCGGACCCGCTGCCCTCGGCCTCGGCCCGCTCCACCGGCCCGTCCTCGCGCGGTACGGCGAGCAAGTCCGACCCCGCCGATCCCGTCGGCTCCGACTCCGACCCGGAACCGCAGGGCACCTCCTCCTCGACCGCCCACGAGACCCCCAGCGGCAGCGCCACCGGCGGCGGTGGCAGCGGCGACACCGGCACCTCGGCCGTCTGCCGGGTCCAGTACGACCTCGTCAACCAGTGGCCCGACGGTTTCCAGGCCACCGTCACCGTCACCACCGACGAGGCCCTGTCCGGCTGGAGCGTCGCCTGGTCCTTCCGTGACGGCCAGTCGGTCGGCCAGATGTGGGACGCGAGTGTCAGCCAGAACGGCTCCCGGGTCACCGCCACCGCGGCCGACTACAACAAGTCCGTCGCCGCGGGCGGCACCCTCTCCTTCGGATTCCTCGCCTCCTGGCACGGCGACAACTCGGCGCCGTACCACTTCACGCTCAACGGCGAGAGCTGCGCGAAGTAGCGCGGCCGGTGGCCCCCGACGAGGAAGGGGGTCCACCGGCCGTCGTGGGCGGGCCGGTCAGCAGCCCGACTTGTAGAAGTACTTGCTGACCGCGGGCTGGTTCATGTTGTCCTTCGTGATGGCGACCATGTCGGTGCCCACCGACTTCTGGACCGACTTGCCCTCGAACGCGGCGGCGAGCTGGTCGACGGCCTGCCTGCCGATCGCCGCCGGATCCTGGGCGACCAGGACCTGGAGGGTGCCCGCCTTGAGCGCGGCGATCTCATCGGGCTCGGCGTCGAAGGCGGCGACCTTGACCTTGCCCTGCTTGCCCGCCTGCTTGAGGCCGGTGGCGATGCCCTGACCGGTGTTGGTGTTGCCCGCGAAGGCGCCGCCCAGGTCGGGGTGTGCCGCCAGCGTCGACTGGATCTGGGAGGCCGCGGTGGCCGGCAGGTCGTTGTCGTAGAGGGTGGGCAGCACCTTGATGTCCGGGTACTTGGCCATCTCCTCGGTGAAGCCCTTGATCCGGGCATCGGTGGTGGAGACGCCGGGCTTGACGCTGATCACGATCACCGAGCCCTTCTTGTTCATCAGCTTGGCGAGCGCGTCGGCGGCGACCCGGCCGCCCTTCTCGTTGTCGGACGAGATGCGGGTGATGCCGACCGACGAGTCGGTGACCGTGGTGTCCACGAGCGCGACCTTCGTCCCGGACGACTGGATCTGCTTGAGCGAGGGGGTGAGCGCGCTGGTGTCCACCGGCGAGATCATCAGCCCGTCGGGCCGGGCCGCCGCGACGGAGTCGAGGAGGGGCCGCTGGACCGACACGTCCCACTGCGCGGAACCGTCGGCGGTGAACTCCATGCCCTTGGCCTTGGCCTCGGCCTTGGCCGCGCAGGTCATGGTGATGTAGAAGGGATCGCTCTTCACACCGGTGATCAGCCGGACCTTCTTGTGGGTGGCGCCGCCCGAGGACCCGGAACCGCCGCTGTCCGACGAACCGCACGCGGCGGCGCCGGTCAGGGCCAGCACGACGCCCGCGGCGACCAGCAGCCTGCGCCTGCCGCGAGGACCCGGCACACTCGACACACTCCACCCGCTCGGCATACTCGACTTGGACATGACGGTGCTCTCCTTGATCATGAGCGCTCTCGGGTCTTCCTGCGCATCTGGTCGATGTAGACGGCCGCCACCAGCACGACGCCCACCGCCACGTCCTGCCAGTACTGCTGGACGCCGATGACGATCAGTCCGGTGGTGAGCACGGCGGGGATGAACACGCCGATCACGGTGCCCAGCACCGACCCGCGCCCGCCGAACAGACTGGTACCGCCGAGGACCACCGCGGTGATCACCTTGAGGTTGTCGGTGGAGTGACCGGCGATGGACGTCGTGCCGTACGAGGCCAGCCACATCACCGCGCCCAGCCCGGCCAGCAGACCCATCAGCCCGTACACCTTGATCAGGTGCCGCCCCACCGAGATGCCCGCGCGTCGTACGGCGGCCGGGTTGGAGCCGATCGCCAGGGTGTGCTCGCCGAACGTCGTACCGGCCAGCACCGCGCCGAACACGGCGGTGACCACCGCGGCCAGGACCACCATCCACGGGATGCCGAGCACCTTGCCGAAGCCGAGGCTGTTCTGGAGATGGGTGGCGGCCGCCCCGGCCGGATCCTGGCCGCCGGTCGCGAGTTCGGCCAGGCCGAGCGCCGCGCCGAGGCCGCCGAGCGTCACGATCAGCGGGGGCACCTTCCCGGTCGCCACCACCGCTCCCTGGAGGGCGCCCCACGCGGTGCCGACGGCGAGGGCGATCAGGACGCACACCGCGACCGTGCCCCAGCCCGCTTCGGCCCCGCCGTGGTGGAGGTTGTACTCGCCCGCGGCCACCGCGGCCAGGACGAGCACCGAACCGATGGACAGGTCGATGCCCGCCGTGATGATCACGTACGTCATGCCGACACCGAGCACCAGATAGATGGAGGCGTTCACGGCGATCTGCGTGAGGTCGTACGTGGTGAAGAACTTGCCGGGCGCGGCGATGGTGAAGAACGCGACCAGCGCCGCGAGGATCACGAAGGTCCACACTTCGCTGATGCCGGCCGCCCGCCGCAGCCACACTTGGACCGCCGCCCCCGTGCGAGGGGGAACGGGCGGATCCTGCGCCGGAGCGGGCGGTGTCATCTTCTGGCTGTCGGCGGTCATCCCCCGTCCTCCGATTCCTTCACCGCGGCCGGGCCGAGGGCCTGGTCCTGCCGCGCGGGGTCGTCCAGCGATCCGGTCATGGCCCCGACGAGCTCCTCGATCGTGGTGTCGGCCGCGGTGAACGAAGCGACCCGCCGGCCCAGCCGCAGCACCTCGACCCGGTCCGCCACCGACAGCACCTCGGGCATGTTGTGGCTGATCAGCACGGTGCAGATGCCCCGGTCGGCGACCCTGCGCACGGTCTCCAGAACACGGGCGCGCTGCACGACGCCCAGCGCGGCGGTCGGCTCGTCCATGAAGATGACCTTGTTGGCGAACGCGACCGCGCGAGCCACGGCCACGGACTGCCGCTGACCACCCGACAACGTTGTCACCGGAGCGGTCACGTCCTTCAGTTCCACACCGAGCTCGGCGAACGCCTTGACCGCGTCCCGCCGCATGGCGGGCCGGTCCAGCACACCCAGGCGACCGAGGACACCTCCGCGCACACGTTCCCTGCCGAGGTACAGATTGGCCGCCGCGTCGAGGTCGGGCGCCAACGAAAGATCCTGGTAGACGGTCTCGAGGCCGTGGCGCTGCGCGTCCATCGGCCCGGTGAACCGGACCGGCACCCCCTCCAGGCGGACCTCGCCGCCGTCCGGGGCGACGACGCCCGACAGTACGTTCACCAAAGTCGACTTCCCGGCACCGTTGTCACCGATCAGGGCGACGACCTCGCCGGGGTATGCAGTGAAGTCCGCGCCCTGGAGCGCCTGGACGTGGCCGAATCGCTTGACGATGCCGGATGCCGTGAGAAGTGGTTCCCTTGCAGAGGCCATGTGTGCCTTCTGGTTGGTCTCGTTAACAGTCCGTCGAATTCTGGGCAGCCCGTGAGTGGGCGTCAAGGGCCGCGTGCGAACAGAGACCTGCGTGTTGCGGGGATGATCGGTGGCGCCTGCCCTGGTGCGTGCAGGCTGCCATCAGCCGGCGAGGCCGGAAGGATGGCAGCGGCGGGCCTTGCGGCCTGAGCCGCACGGACAGGGCGCGTTCTTGGCCACCGTGCGCCCGGGGCCCGGTGGTGGGGGAGGGGCGGGCCGGCGGACCATGCCCTGGCCACGGGCCCGCCAGCGTTGCAGAGCCAAGGGGAACTGGCCGGTCCGCTCGAGCACCCAAGGGCCGACGGCGCCGAACGCCTCGTCCTGCGAGCCGTCGGAGAACTCACGGATCTCCTCCTCGGTGCCCTTCAGCATCAGCCCGGCGACCGTGAGGTGGTGCTTGCCGCGGAACGGTTCGAGACCCGGCATCGCGAAGACGTCCTTGGCGAAGGCGGCCCCCGCCACCAGGGCCGCGCCGGTCACCTCGCCACCTTCGTCCAGCCGGCTGAACGGCCGGATGAGGGCGCCTTCCGGATCGCTGACCGGCAGGTCCTTTTCCCGCGCGAGGACGTCGGCGAACCGGTCACGGATCTCTTCCGGGGAGCGGTAGGAGAACTCGTCGGCCTGGCCGCGGTGTTCGAAGTGCAGGGTGTGGACGCCGGGCTGGAGCTGCGATTCCCGGGCGGTCACCGCGCTGGTGGACCTGAAGCCGGCGAAGCGCATCACGGGATCGCGCACCGTTCCCTTGCGCATGTCGTCCCCCAGACGCGAGCGAGGGGAGAAGAGGTAGGGGCACACTTGCGCCGCGTACAGCGCGCACACCTCGTGCACCGGGGCCTCCCCGCTGGTCAGGGCGCTCGGCAGCGGCCCGTTGTCGTACACCGACTGCCGGCGCGGCTCGTCGGCGAAGGGCATGCCGCACACCGCACACCAGTCGAACGCGGCCAGGACCAGCTTCCGCCGTTCGCTGACGGCCCCGAAATCCACCCCCTCCGTGCTGCGATCCACTGTGGCGATCACCGGATAGCCACGGTGGTCGACCTCGAGGTGCCTCATCCTGCGGGGCAGCCCTACCGCCGACTGCGGTGCGTGCATCATCCTCAACTCCTGCCTGGAGATGCCGGATTCACGCTCGGTCCCGAACAACAAGCCATCATGCACGGCAGCCCGGGGCATGAGGGAAGGCCGCCCGGACGCCACCTTCACACGCGCTCCGGAGCTCGACCCGCCTCGGGCTGTTCGAGCCGGCGCGCCGCCGTCCACCGAGGAAGCATCACCAGCGCCGTACCCAACACCAGGCCCATCGCCGGCAGCACGGGGAACCGGCCGTTCGGTGCGAAGCCCTGCACGGCCAAGCGGCCCAGCGCGGCGACGTTCATGGCCAGCCCGAGCCACAGCGGCCAGGCCCGGCGCAGACCGGCGTCCGGACTGGTCCGCTCGTACAGCACGACCAGCCCGCGCTCCCACGGCCGCAGTGCGGACACGACGCCGGCCAGGACGGCGCCGAGCACGAGCAGCCACGGGACGCGCAGTCCCCACCACGCCGCGGACCCGAGCGGCGGCTCGGGCGCGAGGTCGGTCAGATAGAACGCGGCGGCGGCGACCAGCACCGGCAGCATGTGCCACAGATACAGCGTCATGCTGGCCGCACCCACGGGGCGGACCACGCGCCACACCCGTTCGCGGTCCAGCAGCCGCCGCACGGGCGGCGCGGCGAGGAGGCACAGTCCGACCTGGGCCACGACCCACGCCAGCATCGCGGCCGACGGCGGGTTGGTGTTGCTGGGGCTCTGCCCGGTCACCAGGATCAGGCTGACCGGGAACGGCCCGAGGGCCACGAGCGCGGCGAACGCCAGCCCGCCGCCCGCCGCCATCGCGAACGGCACGGGCCGGCGCCCGGTCAGCAGACCGTCCCGCCAGCAGAAGCCCAACTGGTAGGCGACACCCCACACGAGCACGTGGTCGAGCAGTCCGACATACGGCGCGTGCACGGTCACCACGAGCGCGTCGGCCGCCAGTGCGACCGTCCCCATCGCCGGCGGGACGAGGAGTCCCCAGCGCCGGTGTGCCGCGTACAGCGGCGGTGTCAGGGCGCTGAGCAGTAGATACACCGGAAGGAACCAGAACTGCATGGCCATCGCCCAGCCCACCAGCGCCAGTGTGGCCGCGTCCACGCCGGCCACCGAACAGATACCGACGGCGAGCAGCACCAGACCGCTGTACAGGCCCGTCGGAAGAAGCAGTCGCAGCGCGCGCCGCCCCAGCCACCCGGCGGCCGTACCCCCAGCCGCCCGGGCACGCGACCAGGAGCCGCCCGCGGCATGGCCCCCGGCCAGGAAGAACAGCGGCATGATCTGGAACGCGAGGGTCAACCACTGGGTCCAGGGAACGGTCGCCAGCAGCTCCGGGGCGGTGATCCGTCCACCGGGCTCCCGGACCAGAGCGGTGATCAGCCAGTGGCCGAGCACCACCAGTACGATCGCCCACGCGCGCAAGAAGTCGACGTAGCGGTCTCTCCTCATGGGCCGTCATGCTGCCGCAGCGCGGGCGCCGTCGTGGCGGGAAGCCCATGCCGCAATCAATCCGTGCCCATCGAGGACGGACCAGCACCGCCTGTGACCCCGCCGGAAAATCGGTGGCGCCGGAATGCGGGCGCCTCTAGAGTGGAGCCTGCTTCGCGCAGTGGCTGTTGGCCGCTGCCGTCTGCCGAAATGAGAAACGGGAGGTGTGACCGATGGCTGTCTCTGTGATGGGCGCTGCCCGCGACCAGAAGTCCGTCCACTCCACCTCCGTGGTCTCCGGCTGATCTTTCCTGTCTTCTTCGCGCCTGTGAGCGCGCGCGGCCGGGGCCGCCCTGTGAAGGGTTCCCCTTGAATTTCTCCTCTCTTTCGGCTTCCTCCGCTTCACTGCACCCTCTGGCCCAGTACGGCTGGGACGAGGATTGGGAAGCGGAGTTCGCTCCGTATGCCGAGCAGGGTCTCCTGCCCGGTCGTGTCGTACGTGTCGACCGCGGTCAGTGCGACGTCGTCACCCTGCTCGGCACCGTCCGGGCCGACACCGAGTTCGTCGTCCCCCGGGACCCCATGAAGGTCGTGTGCACGGGGGACTGGGTCGCTGTCGACCCCGAAGGCGGCGATCCGCGGTACGTGCGGGCGTATCTGCCGCGCCGTACCGCCTTCGTGCGGTCCACCTCCTCCAAGCGGTCCGAGGGGCAGATCCTCGCCGCCAACGTCGACCACGCGGTCATCGCCGTCTCCCTGGCCCTCGAACTCGACCTCGGCCGCGTCGAGCGGTTCCTGGCCCTCGCCTGGGAGTCCGGCGCGCAGCCCGTGGTCGTACTGACCAAGGCCGACCTCGTGCCGGACCCGGTGGCGCTGTCGTATCTCGTGCAGGACGTGGAGACGTCGGCGCCGGGCGTGCCCGTGCTCACCGTCAGCGCGCTGCACGGCGACGGGCTGGACGTGCTCGTCGCCATGGTCGGCGGCGGTACGTCCGTGCTGCTCGGACAGTCCGGCGCCGGCAAGTCCACGCTCGCCAACGCGCTGCTCGGCGAGGACGTGATGGACGTCCAGGCCGCGCGGGACGTGGACGGCAAGGGACGCCACACGACCACCACGCGCAATCTGCTCGCGCTGCCCGGCGGGGGCGTGCTGATCGACACCCCCGGGCTGCGAGGAGTGGGGCTGTTCGACGCCGAGACGGGCGTCGGGCAGGTGTTCTCCGAGATCCAGGAGCTGGCCGACGGCTGCCGGTTCCAGGACTGCGGGCACGAGAGCGAGCCGGGGTGCGCGGTGCTGGCCGCCCTCGACTCCGGCGAGCTGCCGGTGCGGCGGCTGGAGAGCTACCGCAAGCTCATGCGGGAGAACCAGTGGATCGTCGCCAAGACCGACGCGCGGGCCCGTGCGGAGCTTCGGCGGGACTGGAAGCGGAAGGGCGCCGAGGGTAAGGCCGCGATGGAGGCCAAACGGAGGGGGTGGCGGTAGGGGGCGGGGCGGGGTTGTCGTCGCCGTGACTGGGGGCTGCCGCCCCCAGGCCCCCGCTTCGGCCCTGAACGGGCCTCGTCCTCAAACGCCGGACGGGCTGAACAATGCGGGGCGGGGTGGTGATGCCGGGCGGACCGGCTGAGGCTCGTGTCCGATTTCCGCCAGCCGTCGGCTCCGGCCCTCGCCCACACTGGATGGCATGACGGACGAAGACACCAGGTACGAGGCCGTTCGCAGCAGGGACGCGCGGTTCGACGGGGAGTTCTTCTTCGCCGTCGAGACGACCGGGATCTACTGCCGGCCCAGTTGCCCGGCGGTGACGCCGAAGCGGCCCAACGTGCGGTACTTCGCGACGGCCGCCGCCGCGCAGGGGGCGGGGTTCCGGGCGTGCCGGCGGTGCCGGCCGGACGCCGTGCCCGGGTCCGCCGAGTGGAACGTGCGCGCGGACGTCGTGGGCCGGGCGATGCGGCTGATCGGCGACGGCGTCGTGGACCGGGAGGGTGTCGCCGGGCTCGCCGCGCGGCTGGGGTACAGCGCGCGGCAGGTCCAGCGGCAGCTCACCGGTGAGCTCGGCGCCGGTCCCGTCGCGCTGGCCCGGGCGCAGCGGGCGCACACCGCGCGGGTGCTGCTCCAGACCACCCAACTGCCGGTCACGGAGATCGCGTTCGCGGCCGGGTTCGCCAGTGTGCGGCAGTTCAACGACACGATCCGCGCGGTGTACGCCGCCACGCCGAGCGGGCTGCGGGCCGCCGCGCCCCGCGGACCGGGCCGGGGCCGCCGGACCGCGACCCCCGGGGCCGGGATCCCGCTGCGGCTCGCGTACCGGGGCCCGTACCGTTCCGCCGCCGTCTTCGACCTGCTCCAGCGGGAGGCCGTACCCGGAGTCGAGGAGGTGAGCGGCCCGCCCGGCCGGCGTACCCACCGGCGTACGCTGCGGCTGCCGTACGGCACCGGAATCGTCGCCGTCGAGGAGCGCACGGGCGCGCCGAGGACGGGGCCGGCCGCCCACCCGGGGGGCTGGCTCGACGCCCGGCTGCACCTCACCGACCTGCGGGACCTGACGACCGCCGTGCAGCGGCTGCGGCGGCTGTTCGACCTGGACGCGGACCCGTACGCGGTCGACGAGCGGCTCGGCGCCGACCCGCGGCTGGGCCCGCTGGTCGCCGCCCGGCCGGGCCTGCGCTCGCCCGGCACCGCCGACCCGGCCGAGCTCGCGGTGCGGGCGCTGGTGGGGCGGGTGGCGGCGGAGCGTCTCGTCCAGCGGTACGGCAAGGTGCTGGACGCCCCCTGCGGCAGCCTCACCCACCTCTTCCCGGAGCCCGCCGTACTCGCCGAGGCCGAGCCGCACGGCCCCCTGGGCGCGCTGGCCGCCGCGCTCGCCGACGGCACCGTACGGCTGGACCCGGGCGCCGACCGGGAGGACACCGAGGCGGCACTGCTCGCCCTGCCCGGCCTCGATCCGGCCGTCGTCGCCGTCGTCCGCGCCCGCGCGCTGGGCGACCCCGACGTGGCCCCGCCGGGCACCGCCCTCCCGGACGACTGGCGGCCCTGGCGGTCGTACGCCGTCCAGCACCTGGTGGTGGCGGGGGAGTGGAGGCCGTAGTCCTCCTCAGTCCTCCTCAGTCTCAGTCCTCCTCCAGCCCCCAGCTGTGGATCCGCCGCGGATGGATGCGGATCACCTCCCCGCTGAGGTGTGGGCCCAAGTCGTGCGGACCCGTGAGGAGTTCGGCCTCCCCGCGGATGTCGACACCGCGGACCCGCCACGGGTCCAGGCTGACGATGTCGTCCACGACGAGGGCGACCTTGGGGTTCTGCCGCAGGTTGCGCCACTTCTTGCTGCGGCCCATGGCATGGCCGCCGATCAGGATCGTGCCGTCGTCCTGCGGGAAGAAGCCCACCGGGTTAGCCTGTGGCTGACCGTGCGGGTCGACGGTGGCCAGTCGCCCCAGCCGCTGCGATCGGAGGTAGACGCGCTCGGCCGCGCTGAATTCGGTCATGGCAGCAGCCAAACACGCCCGCCCGTCCGGCGCATCGGCTCCTGGCCCTAGGACCGTCGGCCTGTTCGGGTTCGGCCGTGCGGGTGGTCCGTCGGTGATGTTCCGTCAGTGTCCGGTCCGCGTGTGGCACCTTCGCCTCCGGCGGATCTGCGGGAAAGGCGGGCGCACATGGTCGGTTCCGGGTGGATCCTCGCGGCGGCGCTGCTGACGCTGGCGGGCGCGACGACGACCGGCGCCGGTCCCGCCGTACCCCCGAAGGCGCAGGCGCGGCCCGCCTGGACCGGCAGCTGGGAGGCCGCCCCCTCCGGTACCGCGTCCGTGGTGCCCGGCGCCACCATCCGCAACGTGGTGCACCTCAGCGTCGGCGGGCGGGTGCTGCGGGTCCGGCTGAGCAACCGGCTCGGCACCGCGCCCCTCACCCTCGGCGCGGTCACGGTCGCCCTGCGGCGGGCGGGCGGCCCGGACGCGGTGCCCGGCACGATGCGCACCGCCACCTTCGACGGCGCCCCGACCGTCACCGTGCCGCCGGGCCGGGACCTGGTCACCGACCCGGTGCGGCTGGTCGCGCCGGCCGCCTCCGACCTGCTCGTCACGGTCCACACGCGCAGCGCCGCCGGCCCCGCCACGTACCACAGCACCGCCCTCCAGACCGGCTATGTCGCCCCCGGCGGCGAGGGCGACGGCGACGACGTGGCCGCCGACGAGGACGGCAGCGCGTATCCGGTCGCCACCAGCCACTGGTACTACGTCACCGGCGTCGACGTCCGCGGCCCGGCCACCGGCAGCGTCGTCGCGTTCGGGGACTCCCTCACCGACGGCACCTGCACCACCCCCGACGCCAACCACCGCTGGCCCGACCGGCTCGCCGAACGCCTGCGCGCACTGCCCCCGGGCCGCCGCCCGGGTGTCCTCAACGCCGGGATCTCCGGCAACCGCCTGCTGCGCGAGGGCACCGGCCCCGGCGCCCTGACCCGGCTCGACGCCGACGCCCTGGCACGGGCCGGGGCGCGGGCGCTGATCGTGCTGGAGGGCATCAACGACATCATCAGGAGCACCCCGCAGACCGGCGACGTCCTCGCCTTCGAGGACGCCTACCGGACGATCGTGGCCCGCGCGCACCACCGCGGGATCAGGGTCGTCGGGGCCACCCTCACGCCGTACGGCGGCCACGGCACCTTCACGGCGGCACGGGAGGCGGTACGGGAGCAGGTCAACGCGTTCATCCGGACGGGCGGTGCCTTCGACGCCGTCGTCGACTTCGACGCGGCCGTCCGAGACCCGGACCGGCCGCAGCGGATCCTGCCCGCCTACGACTGCGGCGACCACCTGCACTTCAACGACGAGGGTTCGCGGGCGCTGGCCGACGCGGTCGACCTGGCCGCCCTGCTGCAGTGGACCCCCGGTGCGCGGCTTGAGACCCCTTGAGACGGAAACCGGCCACGGCACGGGCCCGCCCCCGGCTCACCTCTCGCGTCGCTGGCAACTCCGGTACCCCGTACGGTCGTTCGACGGCGCATTCGGCATGCTGTTCGAGGCGGGAAGGTGCGCCGGATTTTCGGGATGCCCCGTTTTCATATGGCCCGAGCGGTGGACAATTAGGGGCATGAACCAGCAGGGGGGCAGGCCCATCCGTCACGAGGACGACCACGAGGACGACTGGTGGCGGCAGTTGTACGACGACCCGACCCCGGACACGGGTCCCACGGCCGGGGCGGATTCCCTGGACGACCGGTTCGCCTCGGCGGCGGGAGCGGTCGGCGCCCCGCCCGGTGCCGACGAGCCGCGCCCGGCCGACCGCCCGGCGGACCCGCGCGACGCGGGGCAGGGTGAGGGGCCCGGCGCGGGAACCGCGCCGCCGGGGCCGCCCGCCGAGGGCACGGTCCCACCGCAACGCGCCGCCGCTCCGCCCGACGGCTCACCGTCGCAAGGCGCTCCCTGGACATCACCCCCCGCCGCACCCCCGTCCCCGGCCGTCCTTCCGCCCGGTCCGCGGCCGCCGGGGTTCGAGCCCGTACGGCAGGCCGGGGAGCCGCCGGAGTACACCGGACCACCACGCGAGGAGAGCCCCGCGGCGTCCTTGCCGCCGCGCCCCTCCGCACCGCCGAAACCGGCCGTGGCCCCGGCCGCCCCGGAGCCTGAGGCCGTCCACCCGGTCACCCACCTCGATCTGCCCGCCCTGCCACCGCCTCCCGCCGGGGTCGACTACGTCGGGTCCGGGCCGCCCACCTACGATCCCGAGCCCACCGCGCTGCCGGCCGCCGACCCGGAGGGACTGGACGAACTGGTCGCGGACACCGTGCTGGACGGGGCGCGTTACGGGGCCTGCACGCTGCGGGCCGCTTCCGTGCGCGGGGACTCCGCGCGGTTCCGGGGGGAGCCGCGCCGCGACTCGCTGCTGACCGCACGGTTCGGCAGCGGGGAGCAGGCGCTGGTGCTGGTGGCGATGGCGACCGGGGCCCGGGCCACCCCGGACGCGCACCGGGTGGCGGCCGAGGCCTGCCAGTGGATCGGACGGGCCGTGGGACGCAGCCACGCACGCCTGGTCGAGGACATCCGGGCCGGCCGCCGCGGCGAGCTCAAGTCCGGCCTGCACCGGCTCACCGACCGCAGCCTCGGCCAGCTCCGCGCCAGCGCCACCGAACAGGGCGTGGACCCGGAGGAGTACGCGGCCACCCTGCGCTGCCTGCTGCTGCCCGCCCACCCCGACTGCCGTACGCGCGTGTTCTTCGGCGTCGGGGCGGGCGGGCTGTTCCGGCTGCGTGGCGGCGAGTGGCAGGACATAGAGCCGCGGGTCTCCGCCGCCTCCGCGGCCGGCGAGCCCGTCGTCGGCTTCGGCTCGCTGCCGGCCGAGACGCCGGAGGGCGACCGGCTCACCATGGACTTCGGCATCCCGACACCCCCGAGCCCCTTCGAGCCGGCTCCCGAGCCGCCCCGCGAACCCTTCCGCTTCCGCACCTCCATAGCCCGACCGGGTGATGCCCTGCTGATGTGCACCGCGGGCCTCGCCGACCCGCTGCGCGGCGAGGCCGCCCTCTGCGCCTACCTGGCACGACGCTGGTCCGGCCGCACCGCGCCGGGCCTCGCCGCGTTCCTCGGGGACACCCAGGTGAGGGTGAAGGGCTACGCCGACGACCGGACGGTGGCCGCCGTGTGGGAGGCGTAACCGCCGCTCCTGTGGATTGATGGAAGGCATGGCCAAGCAGAACGTCGCCGAGCAGTTCGTCGACATCCTCGTCCGCGCCGGCGTGCGCCGTCTGTACGGCGTCGTCGGCGACAGCCTCAACCCGGTCGTGGACGCGGTGCGCCGCAACTCCGCGATCGACTGGATCCACGTACGCCACGAGGAGACCGCCGCGTTCGCGGCCGGCGCGGAGGCCCAGGTGACCGGGAAGCTGGCCGCCTGCGCCGGCTCCTGCGGCCCCGGCAACCTCCACCTCATCAACGGGCTGTACGACGCCCACCGCTCCATGGCCCCGGTCCTCGCCCTCGCCTCGCACATCCCGTCCAGCGAGATCGGCCTGGGCTACTTCCAGGAGACCCACCCCGACCGGCTGTTCACCGAGTGCAGCCACTACAGCGAGCTGATCTCCAGCGCCAAGCAGATGCCCCGCCTGCTCCAGACCGCGATCCAGCACGCGGTGGGCCGCAGCGGGGTGAGCGTGGTGTCCCTACCCGGTGACATCGCCGCCCAGCCCGCCCCGGAGAAGACCGCCTCGGCCGCCCTCGTCACCTCCCGGCCCACCGTCCGGCCCGGTGACGCCGAGATCGACGAACTCGTCCGGATGATCGACCGGGCCGACCGGGTCACCCTGTTCTGCGGCAGCGGCACGGCGGGCGCGCACGTCGAGGTGATGGAGTTCGCCGGGAAGGTCAAGTCACCGGTCGGGCATGCCCTGCGCGGCAAGGAGTGGATCCAGTACGACAACCCGTACGACGTCGGCATGAGCGGACTGCTCGGCTACGGCGCCGCCTACGAGGCCACCCACGAGTGCGACCTGCTGATCCTGCTCGGCACCGACTTCCCGTACAACGCCTTCCTCCCGGACGACGTACGGATCGCCCAGGTCGACGTGCGGCCCGAGGTGCTGGGCCGCCGGTCCCGGCTGGACCTGGCCGTGTGGGGCGACGTACGCGAGACCCTGCGCTGTCTGATCCCGCGGGTGCGGCAGAAGGACGACCGGCGGTTCCTCGACCGGATGCTGAAGAAGCACGCGGACGCGCTGGAGGGGGTCGTCAAGGCCTACACCCGCAAGGTGGACCGGCACGTGCCGATCCATCCCGAGTACGTGGCCGCCGTGCTGGACGAACTCGCCGCCGACGACGCCGTGTTCACGGTCGACACCGGGATGTGCAATGTGTGGGCCGCCCGCTACCTCTCGCCCAACGGCCGCCGCCGGGTGATCGGTTCCTTCTCCCACGGGTCCATGGCGAACGCGCTGCCGATGGCGATCGGCGCGCAGTTCACCGACCGCCGCCGCCAGGTGGTGTCGATGTCCGGGGACGGCGGGTTCAGCATGCTGATGGGCGACTTCCTGACCCTGGTGCAGTACGACCTGCCGGTGAAGGTCGTGCTCTTCAACAACTCCTCGCTCAGCATGGTCGAGTTGGAGATGCTGGTCGCGGGCCTGCCCGCGCACGGCACGGCCAACACCAACCCCGACTTCGCCGCCGTGGCCCGCGCCTGCGGCGCCTTCGGGATCCGGGTCGAGAAGCCCAAACAGCTCGCCAGGTCCCTGAAGGAGGCCTTCCAGCACAAGGGCCCCGCCCTCGTCGACGTCGTCACCGACCCCAACGCGCTGTCCATCCCGCCGAAGATCAGCGCCGAGATGGTCACCGGGTTCGCGCTGTCCGCGTCGAAGATGGTGCTGGACGGCGGAGTGGGCCGCATGCTTCAGATGGCGCGGTCCAACCTGCGCAACGTACCCCGGCCCTGAACGGCCACTCCGGGGACCGGTGGATTCCGGCCAGATTCGCGCGGCCGGCCGCGGTCGCCGGGACAGGAAGCGGGTGTCCCCCTTCCGGCGTGACGGGACGCCCGTGACGTACTGCGGCGGCCCATTCGCCCGGAACGCGGTTACCACGGTGCTCGAGCCGCGCCTCGGCCACGGTGGACCCGTGGCTGAACCGTTGGTCGTCGCCGACCCGGCATGACTGCCCACCGGCACATGGGGCATGGATCCCCGTGAACGTGTTCGACCAGGAGGGGCAACGGCAACGGCGTGCGGGCGGGGGACATGAAGAGGCAGGCACGAGGGGGCGGTCCCGTGGTCATCGGGGCCTCCTCGGCGAAGCAGGCGGGGGAAGATGCCGACAACACGGAACGGACGCGACCGCCCCAGTTGAGGCGGAGACTGGGACGGGCGGATCTGCGGGCGGTGCCCGAGGCCCGCAGGGCGCTGCGCGAACTCCTCGGGCACTGGGGGAAGCCGGGGCGCTCCGAGATAGCCGAACTGCTCACCAGCGAACTCGTCACCAACGCGCTCGTGCACACCGACCGCGACGCCGTCCTGACGGCCGTGGTCGAACCGCACGGACTGCGCGTGGAGGTACGGGACTTCGTCGCCCGCAGACCCCGACCGTGCGTGCCGGACGCCGACGACGGCACGCATGGCCGGGGCCTGTTGCTGGTGCAGTCCCTCGCGGACGCGTGGGGCGTACGGGCACACGGGGTGGGGAAGTCGGTCTGGTTCGAACTCGACGCGGAGGCCGCGTGAACGGGACGGGGGCGTGACCCTGAAGGTCACGCCCCCGTCCCGTGGCGTCCGGTCCCGGCCGGACCGCTGTGCCCCGGCCTCTTCACCGAGACCGAGACCGAATCCGAAACCTAGCCGAACTGCTGCTCGAGGTCCTTGAGTTTGCGCTCCAGGGAGTCCAGGCGCGGCAGCGCCATGGTGTCGTCCTCCGCGGTCAGGTCGACCGTTCCGTACTCAGACCCTTTGCGGACGGGCTGAAGGGAGGGCCGTGAGCGTACGGGCAGCTGCTCCGGCGCGGATATGGCAGGCTCCGCGGTGAGTTCGGCGGCCTGGGCGGAGGCGCGCTCCACCTGCACCTCCACCTCCATCTGACGGTCGCCGCGTCCGACGAAGCCCCGGTGGCCGCGGCTGATCGCCTTCAGCTGGGCGCGCTCCACCCGCTTCTGCTCGCGGCGGCGCTGACGTGTCTGCTCCTTCTGGCGCTGGTCCTCGCGGACCTCCTCGACCGCCTCGTCCAGGCTGCGCACGCCCTCCAGGAGCATCAGCGACCAGGCCTTGTAGGTCTCGCGGGGGGCCCGCATCCAGCGGACGACACGGATCTGCGGCAGCGGACGCGGCACCAGGCCCTGCTCGCGCAGCGCGGCGCGGCGGGTCTGCTTCAGGGCGCGGTCGAACAGCACGGCCGCCGACAGGGACATGCCGGAGAAGAACTGCGGGGCGCCCGCGTGGCCGATGCCCCGGGGCGCGTGCACCCAGTTGAACCAGGCGGCCGCGCCGGCGAACGTCCAAACGAGTATGCGGGAGCCGAGCGCCGCGTCACCGTGGCTGGCCTCGCGCACCGCGAGCACGGAGCAGAACATCGCCGCGCCGTCCAGGCCGAACGGGACCAGGTACTCCCAGCCGTCGGTCAGGCCGAGGTTCTGCTGGCCGAAGCCGACCAGGCCGTGGAAGGAGAGGGCGGCGGCGACCGCCGCACAGCAGAACAGAAGGACGTAGGAGGCGGTGCCGTAGATGGCCTCCTTGCGCCTGCGGCGCTCCTCGCTGCGCTCCCACGAGTCGTCCGCGCTCGCGTTCTCCCCCGAGGAGCGCTTGCCGCGCGCGAGCACCGCCACCGCCGCCAGCATGCCCAGGAGCAGTACGGCGCCGGGAAGCAGCCAGTTCAGCGATATGTCGGTCAATCTCATCTGGGGTCCCTTGCATTGGGATAGGGCGTAACGCCCGCCATAGTGGCCCAACCCCACCGGCCCTCAGGGGGTTTCGGGGCAAGAGGCCGCCAAGGAAGTGCAAGGGGATGCCCAGGGCGGCGTTCTGCTCGAACTGCCGCGTGAGGGGCGGGAGTTGAGTTCGAATAAGAGTACCCGGACGGATGGTTCCTCGGAAAGTTCCCGCGACGGGTGAGGAAGTTGTGAATTCCCTTTCCCGTGCGGCCGGCACGCCGGTTCCGGGCGGGCGCTCCGATCGCGGCGATCCTAGTGGACGCGGCGGCGCCCCCGTACCTGAGGGTGCCTCAAGCGGCCGCTGTGGCAGTCAGTTTGGCGACACGGTCGGTGTCGCAGGTGCGCGGACAGGTGGCGCAGGTGTCCTCGGGGCGGAGTGTGTAGAACATGCAGCAGCTCGCCCGGTCCCGGGTGGGCAGCGGCTCGCCGTCCGGTCCGGTGAGGGTGCGGAAGGCGGCGGAGCCGACGTACGGCCGGGTGGCGCCCGGCAGCAGCAGCTCCAGCTCCCGCACGGCCCGGTCCTGCTCGTCGAGCAGGTGGGCGATGTACCACAGCCCCTCTACCAGCTCGTCGGTCGCCATGCCCCACAGTGCCCGCCCGCGCCGCCGCATCCGCGGTCCGAACCCGGCCAGCACGGGTTCCAGGTGCTCGGCCACCGCCGCCCGCACCCGGTCCCGCAGCGCCTCCTCGTCCGGCACCACGACCGCGCCGGGCAGCGCCGCCGCCGGGTCGTCCGGGAGGCAGGCGAAGGAGGCGGCGCGGACGGCCATGCGGCCGGCGGTGCGGTCGTACGAGACCTGGGTCACGGGCAGGCGCGGCACCCGCCGGTGCAGGAACCACGGCACGGTGATCAGCAGGCAGGCGGGCCAGGCGTAGCGGTGCAGCCCGAAGCTCGCCACCACGTCCGGCCGGGCCCGCTGTCCGTAGTCCCGCAGCACCTGGGCCTCGTCCCAGGCCAGGAAGCCCGCGAGGGCCGGTCCGTCCTCCGCGAGCGAGGCGGCCCGGACCCAGTCGCCGCCGCGCGGGGCCGGTTCCCCCGGGCCCAGCTCCGTGACGGTCAGGCCCGGGTAGGCCTCGGTGAGGCGGGCGTAGGCGCCGGAGAGGGGTGAGGCCGGGACGGGCATGGGGGTACCGCCGATCGTGAAGCTAAAGAGGTAAGCCTTACCTTACTCACCTCTCGGGGAAGTTTGAACTGGCGCTTCCTGCGCCTAAGGTGCTTGACGGACGAGTAACAACCCGTCGTAATGACCCCAAGTGCCGACAAGCCGGAGGAGGACCCCGTGAAGCAGGGCGTGCAGGACTCCGGCGGCACGGGGACACCGGACCTCCGGGGCGACGTCCGGGTACCCCCGCAGCCCCGGGCGCGGGGCGTGGACCGTCAGCGGGACACCCCGGCCTCCCCGGCCGCCCGCGGCGAGCACACGCACGGCGAGCCGCCCGTCCCGGACTCCCGGCCCGCCGTCCAGCGGTCCTCGGTCCGCGGCCAGATCCTCGACGCCCTGCGCCACGCGCTGGTGGCCGGCGACCTGAAGCCCGGCGAGGTGTACTCCGCGCCGGCCCTCGGGGAACGGTTCGGGGTCTCCGCGACGCCCGTGCGGGAGGCCATGCAGCAGCTCACGCTCGAGGGCGCGGTGGAGGTCGTGCCCAACCGGGGCTTCCGGGTCGTGCTGCGGGGCGCGCGGGAACTCGCGGAACTCGCCGAGGTGCGCGCGCTGATCGAGGTACCGGTGATGCTGCGGCTCGCCCGCACGGTGCCCGCGGAACACTGGGCCGAGCTCAGGCCGCTGGCCGAGGACACGGTCCGCGCGGCGTCCTCCGGCTGCCGGGCGACGTACGCGGAGTCCGACCGGGCCTTCCACCGGGCGGTGCTGCGCCTCTCCGGGAACGATCAGCTCGTCCACATCGCGGAGGACCTGCACCGGCGCGCCCAGTGGCCCCTGGTCGGCGGCCCCGCCCGCCCCGCCCGAGCCGACCTCCTGGCAGACGCGTCCGAACACACGGCCCTGCTGGACGCCCTGATCGCACGCGACCTGACCGTCGTACGGTCCCTGGTGGGAGAGCACTTCACGGGCGCGGCCTGAGCGGCCTCCCGGCGGGGCCCCGTCGGCGCCCGGTGTCGGCCGAAGTGTCGTGGGTCGTGGGTCGGGATGTGCGGTCCCGGTCCCGGTCAGGGGCCGTCGCTCGCGGTCTTCGAGAAGCGGCCCGAGGCTGCTTTCGCGGCGGCCCGGTTGCGGCCGATTGGCACGGGCGGGGCCCGGTCGGCGCCAGGTGTCGGCCGAAGTGTCGTGGATCGGGATGTGTGGTCCCGGTCCCGGTCAGGGGCCGTCGCTCGCGGTCTTCGAGAAGCCGCCCCGGGCCGCCTTCGCGGCCGCCCCGCCGCGGCGATCCGCACGGGCGGGGGCCGGTCGGCGGCCGTCGAAGCGGTGTCGGCTGTGGGCCGGGACGTGTGGGCCCGGGGCAGGTCAGGAGCCGTCGCTCGTGGACTTGGAGAAGCCGTCGTGCCAGGCCGCCTTCGCGCCGGAGTCGCCGATGCGGTAGACGTCGACTACCGCGCCCGCGGCCACGGCCAGCGACAGCACGGCCACGGCTATCCGCACGGGCAGGGCCGACCAGCGGCCGGTGTCCGTCGCAGCGGCGTCCGCGTCGGTCGCGGCCGCGGCGGCCGGCCTTCGTGCCGCCCACCACACGGCCGTCGCCAGGACGAGGAGACCCAGCACCCAGGGCAGCAGCCCGTCGCCCAGTTCGGTGTGTCGCCGTACCAGGGCATCGCTGTCGACGTGCCGCTCCAGCCACTCGCCGGCCTGCGTGGTCAGCGGCACGCTGACGAGCGAGACGAGGGCGAGCAGCGGCAGCAGCGGGCCGAGGCGCCGGGCGGCCCGTGGCCACACCGCGCACGCCACCAGGGCCAGCGCGGTCAGCGGGACCAGGACGACGACGACATGGACGAGCAGGACGTGCGCGGGCAGGCCGTTGACAAGGCTCATCGGGGGGTTCCTCCGCCGGTCGGGCGCGCCAGCCTGGCACAGGAACCTCTCAGTTTCCTCTGAGGTGACGCTCAGGCTGTGGCCGCCCCCGGCGCCGGCGGGGCCAACTGCCGTGCCAGCCACGTGGGTACGCCGCCGAGCAGCCGGAACAACCGCCGGGCCTCATCCCGCAGGCGCGAAGCCTCCGGCTCGGTCTCGGTGTCGGCCAGGGAGGCCAGGGCCGGGGCCGTGCCGACCAGGTAGCCCAACTCCTCCCTGATCCGCAGGGATTCGGCGAAGCCGTGCCGGGCCTCCGCCAGCTCCCCCTCCCGCAGGGCGAGTCCGGCCAGGTGCCGCCAGGTGAAGGACAGCAGCAGCGGATCGGAGTACGCGGCGGCGCCCGCGTGGGCGCGGCGGTACGCGGCACGGGCCGCCTGCGGGGAGCGGGCCAGGTTCTCGGCGAGCAGCCCCCGCCGGAAGTCCAGCAGGGCCCGGCCGGGAGCGTCCGGCGCGATCAGCGCGGCGGCCCGCCCGAGCGCGGCCCGCGCCTCGTCGGCCCGGTCGCGCACCCCGTGCAGCGTGGCCGCGTAGGCGAGCTGCCCCCGCTCGCAGGCGGCGGCCCCCCGTTCCTCGTCACCGCCCGCCAGCGCCTCGGCGGTACGCAGCGCGTCCTCGGCCTCCTCCCACCCCCGCTCGGTGTAGAGGCACCGTTCGACGAGCAGCCCGGCCCGTTGCAGCGCGGCGGTCGCGCTGTCCGGCGGGAGCAGGGCCGCCGCGTCGGCCCAGCAGGCCCGCGAGCGCAACCGCCATACCGCCGTCTGGAGTGGATCGTCACCGGCGGTCGTTCCGTTACCAGACATGGCGGAATACGCCACGTTGCCCTCCCCGAGCACGCCATCGAGCTTGTGAGTGGTGGCCGCATTCCAGCACCAATCGACGGGCCGGGCCAAGGGGCTGGGTGAAACTTTTCACAAAGTGACGGGAGTGATCTCCTCCGCGACCACTTCCCGCGCTCAGCTCATCCGCAGTGCCAGGAAGAAATCGAGCTTGTCCTCCAGCCGCGACAGATCACGCCCCGTCAACTGCTCGATCCGGCCCACCCGGTACCGCAGCGTGTTGACATGCAGGTGCAGCCGCGTCGCGCAGCGCGTCCAGGAACCGTCGCAGTCGAGGAAGGCCTCCAGCGTCGGGATCAGCTCCGCCCGGTGCCGGCGGTCGTAGTCCCGCAGCGGGTCCAGCAGCCGCGCGGTGAAGGCCCGGCGGACGTCGTCCGGGACGAAGGGGAGCAACAGTACGTGCGAGGCCAGTTCCTGGTGCCCCGCCGCGGACACCCGGCCCGGCCGAGCCGCCGCCACCCGCCGCGCGTGCCGCGCCTCCTCCAGCGCCCCGCGCAGCCCCTCCGCCGAGTGCACGGCCGCGCTGACGCCGAGGGTGACCCGCCCGTCCTCCTCGAGCCCGGCCGACAGCGGGGCCCGTACGGACTCCAGGAGCGCGTCGGCGAGTATCCCCGCCTCCGAGCCGTCGTGCTCGGCGGACACGGCCGGGAGCGGCACCAGCGCGATCGCCTCGTCACCGGTGTGCGCGACGGCGATCCGGTCGGAGGGCTCCGGGCCGGTCGCCTGCGGGTCCACCAGGATCTCCTCCAGCAGCGACTGGGCCACCGGCCCGCCCTCGACCGCGCCGCCCTCCCACTCGACCCGGGCCACCACCACCTGCCAGTGCGGGGCCGCGCCGAGGCCGGGCAGCAGGACCGGCGCCGCGACCCTCAGCCGGGCGGCGATCTCGGCGGGCGCCGCGCCCGTCTGCACCAGTTCCAGGACCTCCTGGGCGAGCCGCCTGCGGACCGTGCGGGCCGCGTCCCGCCGGTCCCGCTCCACCGCGATCAGCTGGGTGACGCCCTGCAACAGGTCGAGCCGCTCCCCGGGCCAGTCCCCGGCGTCGGCCTCGACCGCCAGCAGCCAGTCCGACAGCACCGTCTCGCGTACGTCCCGGGCGGCCTGCGGGGAGCGGCCGCTGCTGCGGATCGGGAAGAGCGAGTACGTCGTGGACCCCAGCGTGAGCCGGTGCGGCCCCCGGCGGCCGGTGCGCACGGCGGCCAGGTGCTCGGCGGCCAGCCGGGCGCACGCCTCGGCCGGCAGCGCCGGGCCCCCGGTCTTGGGGCCGGCGATGAGACGCCCGGCCGGCGACAGCACCCAGGCCCGCAGGTCGAGGTCCGAGCCGAGCAGGTCCAGGACGACGTCCGGACCGCCGCCGGCCGGGCCCGCGGTCATCATCCGGCGGTGCCGGTCCACCACGGCCGCGAGATCCCCGGCCCGCTCGCCGGAGACCTGCCGTACCACGTGCTCGGTGATCGTCGCGAACGCCACCGACTCGTGCACCGCGAACAGCGGCAGCCGGTGCCGCGCGCAGGCCACCACCAGGTCGTCCGGGACGTCCCCGAGCTCGGCCTCGCCGGCGGCGAGCGCGGCCACGCCGGCCTGCACCAGGATCCGTACGAACGGCTCGGAGTCCGCGGCGTCCCGGTGCCAGGCCAGCCCGGTCAGCACCAGCTCGCCGCCGGAGAGGTAGCGGCTGGGGTCGCGCAGGTCGGTGGTCATCACGCCCCGGACGGTGCGGTCCAGCTCGTCCTCGCCGCCGAGCAGCCTCAGGCCCAGCGCATCGGTGTCCAGCAGTGCGCGCAGCCGCATTCTCGTCCGCCGTTCTCTGTCTCGAAATCTACGATGGATCTCGGAGGGCCTCGTGGGGCGCGGGCCCGCTGACGTTTCCTCGGAAAAACGAGGAGGTTACTGAGAGCCTCCGTTCATACGAATCTACAAGATGCCTGCCCTGGCCAGCCAACTCCTTCATGGTTTCCGTGACTGACCCGGCCGGAGCACAGCGCTGTGTACTGAGCCCGTTCAGCGTGAACACCACATGAACGAGCCGGGCCCGCCGCACCCGATCTGGCTCGAACCGTATGACCTCGAGACCAGGAAGAGAGCCGGTCATGGACTTCCTACGCCCCGCCAGCTGGGAGGAGGCGCTCGCCGCGAAGGCCGAGCACCCCACCGCTGTGCCGATCGCGGGCGGCACCGATGTGATGGTCGAGATCAACTTCGACCACCGCCGGCCCGAGTACCTCCTCGACCTCAACCGCATCGGTGATCTCTACGAATGGGAGACCGGCGAGGACAGCGTGCGGCTGGGAGCCTCGGTGCCCTACACGCAGATCATGGAGAACCTGCGCGCCGAGCTGCCCGGCCTGGCCCTCGCCTCGCACACGGTCGCCTCCCCCCAGATCCGCAACCGCGGCGGCGTCGGCGGCAACCTCGGCACCGCCTCCCCGGCCGGCGACGCCCACCCCGCGCTGCTCGCGGCGGGCGCCGAGGTCGAGGCCGAGTCCGTGCGCGGCTCCCGGCTGATCCCGATCGACGAGTTCTACACCGGCGTGAAGCGCAACGCCCTGGCGCCCGACGAGCTGATCCGCGCGGTGCGGGTGAAGAAGGCCGACGGTCCCCAGCAGTACTCCAAGGTCGGCACCCGCAACGCCATGGTCATCGCGGTCTGCGCCTTCGGCCTCGCCCTGCACCCCGGGACCCGCACGGTCCGCACCGGCATCGGCTCGGCCGCGCCCACCCCGGTGCGCGCGAAGACCGCCGAGGAGTTCCTGAACGCGGCGCTCGAAGAGGGCGGCTTCTGGGACAACGGCAAGATCATCACCCCGTCGGTCGCCAAGCGGTTCGCGGACCTGTGCGCCGCCGCCTGCAACCCGATCGACGACGTCCGGGGCACGGCGAGCTACCGCCGCCACGCGGTCGGCGTCATGGCCCGCCGGACGCTCACCTGGACCTGGGAGTCGTACCGCGGCACCCGCCGCAGCTCGGAGGGAGTCGCGTAATGCGTGTCAACTTCACCGTCAACGGACGCCCGCAGGAAGCCGACGACGTGTGGGAGGGCGAGTCCCTGCTGTACGTGCTGCGCGAGCGGCTCGGCCTGCCAGGGTCCAAGAACGCCTGCGAACAGGGGGAGTGCGGGTCCTGCACGGTCCGGCTCGACGGTGTGCCCGTGTGCTCCTGCCTGGTGGCGGCGGGTCAGGTGGAGGGCCGGGACGTCGTCACGGTCGAGGGGCTGGCCGACCACGCCGAGCAGCGGGCCCGCGGCGACTCCCGCGGGACCTCGCTGGACGAGGCCAAGGCCTGGCGGGCCGAGGGCACCGACTCCCGGACCGGCGAAGGCACCGGCCCGTCCCCGCGCGCGGCGCTCTCCCCCATCCAGCAGGCCTTCATCGACGCCGGCGCCGTCCAGTGCGGCTTCTGCACCCCGGGCCTGCTGGTCGCCGCCGACGAGATGCTCGAGCGCAACCCGGACCCGACCGACGAGGACATCCGCGAGGCCCTGTCGGGGAACCTGTGCCGCTGCACGGGCTACGAGAAGATCATGGACGCGGTCCGCCTGGCGGCCGCCCGGCAGGGAGAGGCTGTCTGATGCCCACCAACGGCGCTCCCACCAAGCTCACCCAGGGCACCCGGACCAAGGGCGGCATCGGCGAGTCCACGCTCCGCCCCGACGGCACCCTCAAGGTCACCGGCGAGTTCGCGTACTCGTCCGACATGTGGCACGAGGACATGCTCTGGGGCCAGATCCTGCGCTCCACGGTCGCCCACGCCGAGATCGTCTCCATCGACACGGGCGAGGCCCTCGCGACGCCGGGCGTGTACGCCGTGATGACGTACGACGACCTGCCGACCGACGTGAAGAACTACGGCCTGGAGATCCAGGACACCCCGGTCCTCGCCCACGGCAAGGTACGCCACCACGGCGAGCCGGTCGCGATCGTCGCCGCCGACCACCCGGAGACCGCGCGCCGCGCCGCCGCCAAGATCAGGGTCGAGTACCGCGAGCTGCCGGTCATCACCGACGAGGCCTCCGCGACCGCCCCGGACGCGGTCCTCGTCCACGAGAACCGCACCGACCACCACATCGGCCACGTCCCGCACCCGAACATCGTCCACCGCCAGCCGATCGTCCGCGGCGACGCGAAGGAGGCCGCCAAAAGGGCGGACGTGATCGTGCAGGGCGAGTACTACTTCGGCATGCAGGACCAGGCCTTCCTCGGCCCGGAGTCCGGCCTCGCCGTGCCGGAGGAGGACGGCGGCGTCCACCTCTACATCGCGACCCAGTGGCTCCACTCCGACCTGCGCCAGATCGCGCCCGTCCTCGGCCTGCCCGAGGAGAAGGTGCGCATGACGCTGGCCGGTGTCGGCGGCGCGTTCGGCGGCCGTGAGGACCTGTCGATGCAGATCCACGCCTGTCTGCTCGCGCTGCGCACCGGCAAGCCCGTCAAGATCGTCTACAACCGCTTCGAGTCCTTCTTCGGCCACGTCCACCGCCACCCCGCCCGGCTCTACTACGAGCACGGCGCGACGAAGGACGGCAGGCTCACCCACGTCAGGTGCCGCATCGTGCTGGACGGCGGCGCGTACGCCTCCGCCTCCCCGGCCGTGGTCGGCAACGCCTCCTCCCTCGGCATCGGCCCGTACCGGGTCGACGACGTCGACATCGAGGCCATCGCCCTCTACACCAACAACCCGCCGTGCGGCGCCATGCGCGGCTTCGGCGCGGTCCAGGCGTGCTTCGCCTACGAGGCGCAGATGGACAAGCTGGCGAAGCGGCTCGGCATCGACCCGGTGGAGCTGCGGCAGCTCAACGCGATGGAGCAGGGCACGCTCCTGCCGACCGGGCAGCCGGTGGACTCGCCCGCCCCCGTCGCCGAACTCCTGCGCCGCGTCAAGGCGATGCCCATGCCGCCGGAGCGCCAGTGGGAGAGCAGCGAGGGCGCCGACGTACGGCAGCTGCCCGGCGGTCTGTCCAACACCACGCACGGCGAAGGCGTCGTACGCGGTGTGGGCTACGCGGTCGGCATCAAGAACGTCGGCTTCTCCGAGGGCTTCGACGACTACTCCACCGCCAAGGTCCGCCTGGAGGTCATCGCGGGCGAGCCGGTCGCCGTCGTGCACACGGCGATGGCGGAGGTCGGCCAGGGCGGCGTCACCGTCCACGCCCAGATCGCCCGGACCGAGCTGGGCGTCGCCCAGGTGACCATCCACCCGGCCGACACGCAGGTGGGCAGCGCCGGTTCGACCTCCGCGTCGCGTCAGACGTACGTCACCGGCGGCGCCGTCAGGAACTCCTGCGAGCTGGTGCGCGAGAAGGTCCTGGACCTCGGCCGCCGCCGGTTCGGCACGTACCACCCCGCCTGGGCCACCGCCGAGCTGCTCCTGGAGGGCGGCAAGGTCGTGACCGACGCGGGCGAGGTCCTCGCCGACCTGGTGGACGTGCTGGAAGGGGAGGCCGTCGAGGTCGAGGCCGAGTGGCGGCACCGCCCGACCGAGCCCTTCGACCTGCGCACCGGCCAGGGCAACGGGCACGTCCAGTACTCCTTCGCCGCGCACCGCGCCGTCGTCGAGGTCGACACCGAGCTCGGCCTGGTCAAGGTCGTCGAGCTGGCCTGCGCGCAGGACGTCGGCAAGGCGCTCAACCCGCTGTCGGTCATCGGCCAGATCCAGGGCGGCACCACCCAGGGCCTGGGCGTGGCCGTGATGGAGGAGATCATCGTCGACCCGAAGACGGCGAAGGTCCAGAACCCCTCCTTCACGGACTACCTGATCCCGACCATCCTCGACACGCCGACCATCCCGGTCGACGTTCTCGAACTCGCCGACGACCACGCCCCGTACGGGCTGCGCGGCGTCGGCGAAGCCCCGACCCTGTCGTCGACCCCGGCCGTCCTCGCGGCGATCCGGAACGCGACCGGGCTGGAGCTGAACCGCACGCCGGTCCGGCCCGAGCACCTCACCGGAACCGCGTGACTCCCGGGGGGCTTCGTCCCCCGGTTCCTTTGTTCGTCTCGGGCCGTCCCCCGGGTCGTCCACATCCCAAATCCCGTGATCGCCGGGAGGCTTCGCGGGTGTCCCTATGAACCTTGGGAGATGACCCATGGCCCAGCAGTCCCTGGAGCCGACGACCACCGCCGAGGACGCGGGCGCGGGAACCCGCGTCCCGGCCGGCCGGTCGTGGCTCGACCGGTACTTCCACATATCCCGGCGCGGATCCTCCGTCGCGCGCGAGGTCCGCGGCGGCGTCACCACCTTCATGGCGATGGCGTACATCCTGCTGCTCAACCCGCTGATCCTGTCCGGCAAGGACGCGGCGGGGGACACGCTCGGGCAGCAGGCGCTGATCACCGCGACCGCGTTCGCGGCGGCCTGCACCACGCTGCTGATGGGTTTCGTCGGCAAGGTGCCGCTCGCGCTCGCCGCCGGCCTCTCCGTCTCCGGTGTCCTGTCCTCGCAGGTCGTGCCGGAGATGACCTGGCCGCAGGCCATGGGGATGTGCGTGGTGTACGGCGCGGTCATCATGCTGCTGGTCGTCACCGGTCTGCGCGAGATGATCATGAACGCGATCCCGCTGGCGCTCAAGCACGGGATCACCATGGGCATCGGCCTGTTCATCGCCCTCATCGGCTTCTACAAGTCCGGCTTCGTGCACCAGGGCAAGGCCACCCCGGTCACCCTCGGACCCGCGGGTGAACTGGCGGGCTGGCCCGTGCTGCTCTTCGCCGGCACGCTGCTGCTGATCTTCATGCTCCAGGCCCGGAACGTCCCCGGCGCCATCCTCATCGGCATCGTCGGCGGCACGGCCGTCGCCGCCGTCCTCAACGGCCTCGGCGTCATCGACCCCGGGCAGTGGGCGGGCGGCGCCCCCGAACTCCACGGCAGCGCGGTGTCGATGCCCGACTTCTCGCTCTTCGGGCACGTCGAGTTCGGCGGCTGGGGACAGGTCGGCGCGATGACCGTCGGCATGATCGTCTTCACCCTCGTCCTCGCCGGGTTCTTCGACGCGATGGCCACCATCATCGGCGTCGGCACGGAGGCCGGGCTGGCCGACGACGAGGGCCGGATGCCGGGCCTGTCCAAGGCGCTGTTCATCGACGGCGCCGGCGGCGCGATCGGCGGTGTGGCGGGCGGTTCCGGCCAGACCGTCTTCATCGAGTCGGCG
This sequence comes from Streptomyces sp. NPDC046915, assembly GCF_040644935.1. Classification (NCBI taxonomy): domain Bacteria; kingdom Bacillati; phylum Actinomycetota; class Actinomycetes; order Kitasatosporales; family Streptomycetaceae; genus Streptomyces; species Streptomyces sp. NPDC046915. Next base: position 499,937 of record NZ_JBEYXB010000004.1, read on the forward strand.
ACCGGGGTGGGCGAGGGGGCCCGCACGGGACTGGCCTCCGCCGTCACCGGCCTGCTCTTCGCGGCCTGCCTGTTCTTCACCCCGCTCACCGCGATCGTGCCGCAGGAGGTCGCCTCCGCCGCCCTGGTCGTCATCGGCGCGATGATGCTGATGAACGCCCGGCACGTGGACTGGGCCGACCGGGCGACCGCCGTCCCGGTGTTCCTGACGGTCGTGCTGATGCCGTTCACCTACACGATCACCACGGGCGTGGCCGCCGGCGTCGTCTCCTACACGGCCATCAAGGCCGCTCAGGGCAAGGCCCGGGAGCTCGGGGCATTCATGTGGGGCCTGACAGGCATCTTCCTGGTCTATTTCGCCCTCCATCCCATTGAGGGCTGGCTGGGCGTGCACTAGCCGGACCGTCGGACCCCCGCCGCACGAGCGCTTGAAGGAGACCGAGAGATGCTGGACATCGCCGAGGAGCTGAACCGGTGGGTCGAGCAGGGCCGTGACTTCGCCGTCGCCACCGTGGTGGCCGTCGGCGGCAGCGCCCCGCGCCGGCCCGGCGCCGCCCTCGCGGTGGACGCCGACGGGACGGCGATCGGCTCGGTCTCCGGCGGCTGTGTGGAGGGCGCGGTGTACGAGCTGTGCGGGCAGGCGCTGGAGGACGGCGAGTCCGTGCTCGAGCGCTTCGGGTACAGCGACGAGGACGCCTTCGCCGTCGGCCTGACCTGCGGCGGCGTGATCGACATCCTCGTCGTGCCGGTACGGGCGGGCGACGCCGTCCGTCCGGTGGTCGCCGCCGCGCTCGCCGCCGCCGCGCGAGGGGAGGCGGCGGCGCTGGCGCGGATCGTCTCCGGACCGGCCGAACTGCTGGGCCGGGCGCTGCTGGTGCGTGCGGACGGCTCGTCCGAGGGCGGCTTCGGCGGACACCCGGAGCTGGACCGCACGGTGGCCGCCGAGACGGCGGCCTTCCTGGACGCGGGCCGCACCGGCACCCTGGAGATCGGCGAACAGGGCTCCCGCTGCGGGGCTCCGCTGACGGCGCTGGTCGAGTCGTCGGTCCCACCGCCCCGGATGATCGTCTTCGGTGCGATCGACTTCGCTTCGGCGCTGGTCCGCGTCGGCAAGTTCCTGAACCATCACGTGACCGTGTGCGACGCCCGTCCCGTCTTCGCGACGCCGGCCCGCTTCCCCGAGGCCGACGAGATCGTCGTCGACTGGCCCCACCGGTACCTGGAGCGGACGCCGGTGGACGCCCGGACGGTCCTGTGCGTGCTGACCCACGACGCCAAGTTCGACGTGCCGCTGCTGAAGCTGGCGCTGCGACTGCCGGTCGCGTACGTCGGCGCGATGGGCTCCCGCCGTACCCACCTCGACCGCAACGAACGCCTGCGCCAAGTCGGCGTCACCGAGCTGGAACTGGCCCGCCTGCGTTCGCCCATCGGCCTCGACCTCGGCGCCCGCACACCCGAGGAGACCGCCCTGTCCATCGCCGCGGAGATCGTCGCCGACCGGCGCGGCGGCAGCGGCGTCTCACTGACCGGCGCACACACCCCGATCCACCACGACCCGGCCCCGGCCCCGACCCGACGCATCGGTTCGGTGGCCTGAGCACCACCGGAGGGCGGCCGACCACGGGCGTACGGTGCCCGAGGCCGGCACCTGCCCCTGCGGGCGAGGCCGGAGGGAAACCGGCGGCACCTGACCGGCGCGGCCCCGACCACGACACCGCGGCCGGGCGCGCCCGGCCGCGAGCCTCCCGCACGGGCCGCGGGCCGATGACCGTCGGGGCCGTCCTGTCCGTCAGGGGCTGCGCACACCACGCGCGTACGGCCCGTCCGGCAACCCTCCCCGCGCCGCGGCAGCACGGCCGGGGCGGGCGGCCGCGTCCTGTGCGCATCGATCCGGCGGGAGCCGCGCCCGGCGGTGAACCGGTCGTCCCGGCGCCGCGGGTCGACGACAGTCCGGGCCGCCCCGTCCGTCACGGGCTGCGCAGCAAGGTGTTGACGGCCCGTCCGAACACCGTCCGGGCCGTCGCGGCCAGGGGGCGGTCGAAGGCGGAGGGCAGCCAGCGGACCCGCAGTTCCTCCCGCCACACCACCCGGGTACGGCCGCCCGGTCCCGGCCGTACCTCCAGTTCGGCCCAGCCGAGCACCACGCGGCCCCGCTTGACCAGGCGGCACAGTCCGGGCTCGCCGTCCCGCGGCGGGCGCCAGACGGTGACCTCCATGGGATCGTCGATGGCGAGCGGCCCGATCCCCGAACGGGCCACGACCAGCGTGCCCTGACGGGTCGGCGGGTCCGTGACCACGGTGATCCGGGTCAGCGGGACGGCGTCGGCATGCCGGGACCACTCCGTGAGCCGGCGCCACGCCTCGTCGATGGGGAGCGGTGCCGTGCGTTCGAGGAGGAAGTTGACCACGGCACGATCGTAGGGAAGCGGGCCGGGCCAGTGGCACATCGGCCGCCGGATCACGCGGACGGCGCAATCCCCGTGCGAACAGCCCTACGGCCGGTACACCTTCCCCGGTTCGGCCTTCCCGGGCGCGAGGAGCTGGGGCACGGTCACGAACACGTACCCGCGCTCCTTCAGCGCGTCGATGATGCCGGGCACGGCGGGCACGGTGCCCTTGTAGATGTCGTGCAGCAGGATGATCCCGTCCCGGGAGGCCTGCGCGAGGACGCGCTTGGTGATCAGCGCGGAGTCGGTGGTCGTGTAGTCCTTCGCGGTGACGCTCCACAGCACCTCCGCCAGGCCCTCCGCCTTGGCGATCTTGTGCACATTCGCGTCCGTACGGCCCTGCGGCGGACGCAGCAGCGTCGGCCTGTGCCCGGTCAGCCGCTCGATCGCGTCGTCGGGCCGCTTCAGCTCCTCGCGTATCTGCGCGTCCGATATCCGGGTCAGGATCTTGTGGTCCCACGTGTGGCTGGCGACCTCGTGGCCCTCGGCCGCCATCCGCTTCACCAGCTCCGGGTACTTCTCGATGTGCCGCTTGCCGAGCAGGAAGAAGGTCGCCGGGACCTTCTTCTCCTTCAGGATGTCCAGCAGCCGGGCCGAGTTCTCGCTGGGCCCGGCGTCGAAGGTGAGCGCGATGCACTTTGCCTCGCGGCAGTCGACGGTGCCGAACCGGGCCGGGGCACCGGCCGCCTGGGTGCGGGCGGCGCCGGGGCTGGTGGCGTCCACGTCCGCGCAGCCGGTCAGCACCAGGGCCAGACCGGCGGCCGAGGCCGCCGCGGTGAGACGGAACCGGGGCGCCCGTCTCTGCATCTTGTTGGTCGAGAGCTTGTCGGTCGAAAGAAGCATGGGCGGACTATACACTCAGTGTATAGAGCATATGTTCGAGAGTCTCGCCCGGAGGGGTTTCCGGTCACCATGGAGGGAGAGGACCGAGCCGCGCCGGAGAGGAAGACCCATGCGCTTCCAGGACCGCAGGCAGGCCGGACGGGAACTGGCCGTACGGCTGCGCACCATGCAGGAGCAGGGCACTCTGCCCGACCCCGTCGTCCTGGCCCTGCCCCGCGGCGGCGTCGCGGTGGCCGAGGAGGTCGCCCGGGAACTCGACGCCCCCCTCGACGTGCTCGTCGTACGCAAGATCGGCGCACCCTCCCAGGAGGAGTTCGGCGTCGGCGCGATCGCCGGTGACGATCCCCCGCTCCTCGACGAGGACACCCTGCGCGGGCTGGGCCTGAGCGAGGAGGAACTCGCCCCCGTGGTGGCACGCGAACGCGCCGAACTCCACCGCCGCGAGCAGCGCTACCGGCAGGGCCGCCCGCCGCCCGACCTCGCGGGACACACCGTGATCGTCGTTGACGACGGACTGGCCACCGGCTCCACCGCACGCGCCGCCCTGCGCCATGTGCGCCGCCGGGCACCCGCCCGTGTAGTCTTGGCCGTACCCGTCGGCGCCCCCGGCTCGCTCGACCAACTGCGCGGCGAGGCCGACGACGTGGTCTGCCTGCTCCGGCCGGCCTCCTTCGCCGCCGTCGGCCAGTGGTACGAGGACTTCGGGCAGCTCACCGACGCCGAGGTGCTCGACGCCCTGCACGCGCACTGACCGCGCCCCCGTACCTGTCCCGCCCCCGCCCTGTCGCCCGCCGTCACCCCCGTCTGTCGGGACTCTGCGCACATCAGTGGTACCGGAGAGTCATCGCGAGTAACCTCACAAGACATGGCAGGCACGGGGGAGCAAGCCGTCGAACTGGAATTACGCACACCGCGGTGGATCGCCCGCATCCACCACGCGGAGGGACACGTCGTGGGCGCCGGGGTGCTGCTGAGCCCCGACCGGGTGCTCACCTGCGCCCATGTCGTCCAACCGGACCGGACCTACGTCGTCAGCTTCGTCGGCGCGGCCGAGGGAACCGTCCCGTCCGTGACCGCCACCGTCGGCGAGCGGGAGTGGATCCCGGAGGAGGCGGACGACTTCGGCGACCGCGCCGGAGACCTCGCCCTGCTGCGCCTGGCCGAACCCCGGCCCGCCGAGGACGCCACCCGGCTGTTCCGCCTCGCCACCTCGCGGCAGGGCGTGCGCATGTACGGCTTCCCGGTGGGCGACGACGGCGGCCGGTGGCACGGCGGCACGGTGGTCGGGGGCCGGGGCCGGGACGGCCAGGTCCAACTCCGCCCCGACACCCCGGGAGAACTGGCCAGCCCGGGATTCAGCGGCGGAGGCGTCGTCGACCTGGCGACCGGCCGGCTCATCGGCATCGTGCTCAGCGTGGACGAGGGCCACGCCTCCCTCTTCACGTACATGAGCCCCGCCGAGACCGTCCTGCGCCACCTCCCGCAGGTCGCCGCCTGGACGGCCGGCCGGTCCGCCGTCGACCCCGGGCTGCGCCCGAAGCACGACACCGGCGAACTCGACGTGGAGTTCGCCACCGAACTGGCGGGCTGGTTCCGCGGCGAGGGCTGGCCGGTGCTGGTGACCGTCGTCCCGTCCCGCGGCCGCCGGGCCTGGACGCTGGGCCGGGCCATCACGCTGGCTGACCGCGAACTGCGCACCCGGCGCAACACCAGCCGGTTCTCCGACGACCCGCCCGACACCGTCCCCCCGGCCGGCAGCCACGACCTCGCCTTCGGCGTCCAGGGCCTGACGGTCGCCCAGGTCGCCGAGCGGATCACGGAACGGCTCGGCGCCCCCGTGGATCCCCTGGGCGGTCTGCCGGAGGAACTCGCCGAGGCGCGCACGCCGCTCGCCGCCGTCCTGGTGGGCGTCGACCTGGCGGCCGAACCCGGGCGGCTGCTCGCCCTGCTGGAACGGCTCGCCCAGCAGGGCGCACGCCTGCTGCTGGTGTTCCGCAGGCGGGGCGGGCTCCTGGCACAGGCCGAGGAGACCCTGGTACGGGTGCCGTTGCCGGACCGCTGGAGCAGGATGCGCGCCGAACTCGACCGGATCGTCGACCGGCTCGGCCCCGCCCTGCACGAACGCCTCGGCCGGGTGCTGCCGCGGCCCGGCACCGAGGAGCTGATCGCGCGGGCCGACGACGCCTTCCGGCGCACCGTCGTCCTGCGTGAACAGGTGGCCGCCCGCCCGGTCCCCGAACCGCGGCACGCCGAGGACTTGTTCGCCTACGAGGCGGCGGCCCGGCGCCGCAGACGGCGCCTGGAGCAGGCCGTCGGCGCCCTCGACGCCCGCGTCCTGCGCCACGACGAACTGCGCGGCCGGGTCGCCGGGATATGGGCGCTGTGGCGGCAGCGGTCCGGGCCACCGGACATCACCCGCGACATGGAGGCGTACCGGCTCTACGAAACCGCCTCCCGCCTGCTGCGCCGTCGGCCCTGCGACATCGAGGAGGCCGAGGCCGCGGTCGAGCGGTTCGTCGCGTTCGGGTCCGGACGGCAGGGCGAGGGCGGAGTGCCGTACGACGGCGGAGTCCCGTACGACGGCGGGGACGGCCGTGACCCGGGTGACGGGTCAGCGGGGGAGGACGACTCGCCCGAGCCCGGCGATCCGGCGGCCCCTGACTCCGGTTCCGGCCGGGACCCGGGCGACGGCGGGGACCCGGGCGACGGCGGGGGCCCGGGCGACGGCGGGGACGGCCCGCGGGCCCACGACGAGGCGAGGGCAGGGGTGTCCCCGGCCGCCCGTGGCGTCAAGGGGCTGCGGGGCCTGCGCGGTGCCGGCGGCCTTCGTGGCTTCGGTGGTGCGCGGGGGGAGGGGGCCTCATGAAGCCGTGCAACCGGCCCGGCTGTGCGGGCCGCGTCATGGCCACCGGCTACTGCGACACCTGCGGCCACCGTGCCGCGACACCGGCCGCCGAACGGGACCCCGGGCCACGGCCCGCCACGTCGGGCGCCCCGGTCCGGAGCCGCCGCGAGCCGCCCGCCCCGGTCCCGGTGCACGCCGTCGCCGGCACCGGCGACCTGGACCAGCACGGCCTGGTCGTCCTGCCCGAGGTCCCGGTCCCGGAGCTGGACGAACTCCTCGAAGAGGAAGCCGCACCGCCCTCCGGGGGCCGTCGTTGCGGCTACAAGGGCTGCACCATGACGGTCGGCGTCGGCTACGGCGGCCAGCCGCCCCGGGCCACCGGCCGCTGCCCGCGGTGCGGCACGCCCTACTCCTTCCTGCCCGAACTGATTCCGGGCCGCAAGGTCATGGACCACTACCGGATCCTCGGCTGCATCCCCGGCGGCGGCCTCTCCTGGGTCTACCTCGCCGCGGACACCCGTGCGCAGGGCATGCACGTCGTGCTCAAGGGCCTGATCAACGTCCACGACGCGCAGGCCCGCCGCAACGCCGTCGAGGAACAGCGCTCGCTCACCGAACTGCACCACCCCGACATCGTCCGCCTCATCACCTACGCCGAACACCAGGTACCCGACCGGTCGCCCACCGGCTACCTGGTCATGGACTACATCGCCGGCCGGTCCCTGCAACGGCTCTTCGACTCCGACGACGTCACCCGTCTCTTCAAGGGCCGCCCCCGTCTCGACCACGTGCTGACCTACGGGTGCAAGATCCTCGGCGCCCTCCAGTACATGCACGAACGCGGGCTGCTCTACTGCGACATGAAGCCCGCGAACGTCATCCACTTCGGACGGGAGATCAAGGTCGTCGACCTCGGCGCGGTCCGGGCGATCGGCGACCGCACCTCCGCCTACGTGTACACGGACGTGTACGCGCCGCCCCAGGCGGAGATAGACCGGCGCGGCTGGCACGTCGACAGCGACCTCTACACGGTCGGCGTGACCCTGGAAGCACTGGCCCGCGGCACCGAGCCCGCCCCCGGCCTCTCCCCGGACTCCTTCCGGCTGATCACCGAGCGGGCCACCCACCGCGACCCGCTCGCCCGGTTCCGCTCGGCGGCCGAGATGTCCCGCCAACTCTGGGAGGCGCTGCGGGAGTTCCGCTCCCTCCAGTTCGGCGAGCAGCTGCCCGAGAGCTCCACCCGGTTCTCGCCCACCGACGCCGCCCTCGACGCCGGGCTGGGCGCCATCCCCTCACTCGGCCACTGGACGAACCGCCCCGACGGCACTCCGCGCGAGCTCTCCTTCAGCGCCCCAGCCGCCGCCGAGGTGGCCGGCGCCCTGCCCCAGCCCGTCCCGGACCCCGACGACCGGGCCGCCCTGCTGCTGGACACCTTCCCGCCGGACGCCCCGGACCGGGTCGCCGAGCAGTGGCGGCGCGAGTCCCGCCTCGGCACCGCCGAGACCGCGCTGTGGCTGTGCCGCGCCTACCTGCGGGCCGGCCGGCAGGACGAGGCCGAGACCTGGCTCGCCGAGGCCGAGACCCAACTCGGCGAACAGGACGCCCGCTACGACTGGCGGATCGCCTGGCACCGCGGCGTCCTGCACCTCAGCAGCTCGGACGTGGACGGCGCCGACCGGTGCTTCGACGCGGTGTTCCAGGCGCTGCCCGGCGAGTACGTGCCCAAGCTCGCCCTCGGCTACTGCGCGGAACGGCACGCCGAGGCCTGGGCGGACCGGGACGACGAACTCCACCGGCAGGCCCGGACGACCCGGGCCATGACCTTCTACGAGGCTGTGTGGAAACGGGACTTCGCCCATACCGCCGCCGCCTTCGGACTGGCCCGCGGCCATCTGGCCTCCGGCGAACGCGACAAGGCCGTGGCGGTCCTCGACGACGTCCCCTCCACCTCACGGCACTACGACAGGGCCCGGATCGCCGCCGTGCGCATCCGCACCGGCACCCTGCTGGGCCGCCCGCCGTCCGTGCCCGACCTCAGGGACGCGGCCCGGCGGCTGCCCCTGCTCCGCCTCGACGGCGGTGAGAGCGACGGCGCGTCCAGGGACCGGCTGGTCGCCGAGGTCCGGGAGAACGTCCTCGACCGCTGGCCGCGCCAGGGCTGGGGGCCGGAGTTCCCGGCCGGGACACTGCTCGGTTCCGGCACCAGGCAGGCGCTCGCGGAACTCCTCGAGCAGTCCTTCCGGCAGCTGGCCGGACAGGCGCACACCGCCGACGAACACGGCCGGCTGCTGGACCTGGCCAACACCGTCCGTCCGATGACCAGATTCTGAAAGAGCTGTGATGAGCGTGAATTCAACGGGGAGTTCCGCGACGAGCGAGGCCGGTGCCGTCGAGGTGACGCTGAAGGTGGGCCAGAACAAGTACCTGTCCGCCGCGCCCGCGTCCACCGGCCCGCCCGGCCGCGCGGAGATGCACGCCATCATCGAGGTCGGGGTCAGCGACGGCGGCCACGCCTCCGCGTCCGGCCGGCGCGAGGGCACCGGCGCCGCCCTCGCCGAAGTACTGATCGTCGACACCTCGAAGTCGATGCTCCACCCCGAGACCAAACTCCACGCGGCCAAGGACGCCACCGTCGCCGCCATCCGGCTGCTCCCCGACGGCACCCCCTTCGCCGTACTGTCCGGACGCTTCGACGCCACCGTGGTCCATCCCGGCTCCGGCACCGAGGCACTGGCCGTCGCGGACCCGCGCGAGCGCGAGAGCGCCGAATACGCCGTACGGATGCTGGACGCGGACGGCGGTACGGCCCTCGGCCCCTGGCTCGACCTCGCCCGGCGGCTCCTCCACGGTCAGGACGCGCCCGTCAAACACGTCCTGCTGCTCACCGACGGACGCAACGAGCACGACGACCGGACCGAGAAACGGCTGGAGAAGGTGCTCCGTGCCTGTGACGGACAGTTCATCTGCGACGCCTGGGGCATCGGCGACGGCTGGGACGCCGAGGTTCTCCTGAGCGTCGCCGACCAGTTGCACGGGCACGCGGCCGCGGTCCGCGACGAGGCCGAACTCCCGTCGGCCTATGAGGAGTTGATGGACCGACTGCTGGGCACCGCGCTCCCCGAGGTGCGCATCCGGCTGGTCCCCACCCAGGGCACCGAGATCCGGGAGGTCAAGCAGGTGGTGCCGAGCGAACAGACACTCCGGCCGGCCGGCGCCGAACCGGAGACGCGCGGCACCGAGTACGTCACCCGGGGCTGGGCCGACGAGATCCGGCACTACCAGGTCGTCCTCGCCGCCGACCCCGCCGGCCGGGAACTCGGCGAGGACCTCCAACTCGCCGCCGTGGAACTGCAGGTACCCGAGACCGGTTCACCCGTGCGGCTGCCCGCCCCGCAGCCCATCCTGGTCAACTGGACCGACAACCCCGACGACGTCTCCCGGCCCCACCCCGGTGTGGCACGCCACCAGCTCTACCAGCAGTCCTACGAGGCGGTCGCGGAGGCCTACCGGGCCTGGCTGCGGGGCGCGGACGGCCGCGCGCGGGCGAGCGCGGAGCTCGCCAGGGCCCTGTCGCTCGCGGACCGGCTCGGCGACACCCGGATGCGGGACGAACTGCTGCGGGTCGCCGACCGGGACGCCACGCCGCCGCACGAGGTCCACGTCCGCGACGACCTCAAGCACGTCGACTGGCAGCACCTGATCCTCTCCAGCTCCGTGACCACCCCGCCCGAACCGGGGGAGGCACCCGGGTACGCCGCCGCCGGCCCGGGCGACCCCGGCCCGGCCGGTGACGGCGTCGGCGAGCTCGTCCAGTGCCCGCACTGCGAATGGCTCGGCCCGGCGGGCTCCCGCTTCTGCGGCGGTGAATGCGGCAGGCCGCTCGGGGAGCCCGCATGAGGAAGACGACACCGGTCCTGGACACGGCCGGACACCCCGCACCGGCCGCCCTGTCCCGACTCCTCGACCGGATCACCGGCGACGGCGGCGACAGCGACGGCAGCACGACGGCCCGCGAGCTGAACCTGCGCCACCGGCTGCTGCTCGGGCTGAGCGCGGCGCTCACCCTCGTCCTCTTCCTCTCCTACGAGGGGGTGCACGGCGACGCGGGCCCGCTGCGGACCTCGAGCGCGCCGGCCGTCGTGGCCATCGACACCGCCCGGCACGCGCTCGGCGCGGCCGACGACGAGGCCCGCTCCCGCGTCCCCTCCGGCAGCACGTTCCAGACGCAGATCTCGGTCGCCGCGCAGAGCCTGGCCGTCGCCGCCGCCGACGAGGAGGGCGGAGCGCCGGGCCGGCAGGCCCTCCAGACGGTCGCCGGACTGATCACCGTCTACACCGGCATGGTCCAGAAGGCGCTGCGCGAGCAGGACACCGGCCCGCTGCGGGAGGCGTACCTCAGCTATGCCCACAGCATCCTGCACGACGGGAAGGACACGGGGATCCTGCCCCGGCTGCTCACGTTGCAGGGTCAACAGCAGGACCTGGTGAACCGCCAGACCCGGTTCGGCTGGGCGTTGTGGCTCGGCTGGAGCCTCGTCCTGCTGCTCGTGCTCGCCCTGGCCGCCGCCCTGCTGGAGACCCAGGTCTTCCTGCGCCGGCGGTTCCGGCGGCGGTACAGCAGGCCCCTGCTGGCGGCCGGGGCCCTGATGACCGGAGGGACCGTGATCCTGGCGCTGTTCACCCTGTGGACGCACGAGGGCATGGCGGACACGCACCAACGGCTGGCGAAGCCACCCCGGGACAGCCTCGAGGTGGGGCAACAGGTCGCCGACCACCTGTCGAACACCGGCTTCCGCGCGGCGGCGGCGGTGTGGATCCTGGTAGGGGGGATCGTGCTCATGGCACTGGCCGACGCGGGCCTGCGACGCCACATCAACGACTACCGGTTCACGCCCCGGTGAGCGCGCCCGACGACGGCCGAGCCCAGGCCGCCCCCGCCCGCCGGCCCGGTCCGTCCCGCCGCCTCCTGCGTACCGTCACCCTCGTGGCGAGCTGCCTGGCCCTGATCGCGGCCGCCGTGATCGTGGGCGTACGGCACTTCGGCCGCGAGCCGACGGTCACCCTGCTGGCCAACTGGACGCTGGGCGACGCGAAGAAGTTCGAGGACGCCGTACTCGTCCCCTTCGAGAAGCGGCACCACATCCACGTCGACTACCAGGGCAGCTCGGCCGAGAGCCAGGTGCTCAGCGCCGACGTGGAGGCGGGCACCCCGCCGGACGTGGTGGTGCTCACCGGGCCCGGCGAACTCGCCTCCTATTACCGGCAGGGCAAGCTCAAGCGCATCGACGGGCTGATTCCCAAGGACGGCTTCGGAACGTCCTGGACCCCCACCTTCGACGGCGGTGTCTACTGGTTCCCGCTCAAGGCCGATCTCAAGAGCATCGTCTGGTCCCCCCGGAGCATGAGCGACGAGCAGCGCGCCGACGCCGCCCGGCAGCCGCGTCAGTGGTGCCTGGGGATGGGTTCCGGCGCGACCAGCGGCTGGCCCGGCACGGACTGGATCGAGGACATCCTGCTCCAGCAGGCCGGCTGGCGGACGTACCAGCGGTGGGCCCTCGGGCAGCTGTCCTGGAACTCCAAGGAGGTCAAGAAGGCCTGGAACACCTGGCACGGGCTGGTCGGCGCCGGGGACGAGAAGGTCGTGGGGCGAGCCCTGGTGACCTCCTACCGGGACGCCTCCGCGCGCGCCGCGAGGAAACCGCCGCAGTGCAGCCTGGAGCACCAGGCCTCGTTCGTCGGCACCGAGGACGCCTGGAAGGACGGGAAGGGCAAGTACGGGCCGTCCTCACCGCTGCTGACCGGCAAGGCGGGGTCCGGCTCCTGGGAGGTCTCCGGCGACCTGGTCGCACTGCTGCACGAGACCCCGCAGACCAGGGAGCTGATCCGCTATCTGGCCTCCGCCGAGGCGCAGCAGGCCTGGAGCAGCGTCGAGACCGGGTTCTCCGTCAACAACGAGGTGGACGTGAACACGTACAAGGGGGCGCAGCGCCGCTTGCTCGCCGCCACCCTGCTCGACCGGGGGGCCGTGCACTGCTTCGACGCCTCCGACGCCATGCCCCCCTCGGTGCGCGACGCCTTCGCCCAGGCCACCATCGACTTCCTGGCCCGGCCGGACAGGCTGGACTCGCTGCTGCGCGACCTGGAAGCCCTCAGGAAGAAGGGCGGCCTGACCTGGCTGTCGTCGGTCTGCGCCCGCGGCTGACGCTGCCTCGGTGCCTGATGCCGCCTCGCCGCCGACCGGGCGGGTCAGGCCCGTGGGCCGAAACCCTCGGCCACGGCCGCCTCGTGGTGGAACGTCTCCACGGCCGACCGCTGATGGCGTAGCGCACGGGCGATGGCTTCCAGCTCCCCGTCCGGGGCGGCGCCGGGCGAGGACGACCGGCCGTTCACCGTGGCCGCTCGCCCCGCCCGGAGGGCGTCGACGGCCACGAGGACGTCCACCGCGCCCGCGATACCGCGCGCGGCCCGCTCCGGATGACCGGCCGCCAGGGCTGCCCGGCGGGCCCGTGTCCGGCGCGTGTCGCTCAGGTGCGGGGTGAGTCTGAGCAGGCCGTCGTTGATGGTGGCCTTGCGCAGCTCCAGTTGGAGCGCGGCGCCGCCGACCCGGCCCGTCGTCGGCGCCGGGGAGGCGGTGACCGGCTGCAGGAGCCGCCACAGGGGCTCGAGCCGGCGGTAGGCGCGCCGCATGTGCAGGCGGCCCTCGACCAGGGGGCCGAGCTGACCCAGGATGAAGCCCACGGCGACCAGGAACGCCTCCGCGACGGAGAACGGCGGTGCCGCGTAGGTGGACAGCCAGTCCCAGTTCCAGCCCGCCCAGCGCGCGCCGACGGCGCAGAGTTTGGCCACGTCGTAGAGGAATCCGAACGCGTAGGCCAGCAGCAGGCACACCACGGCCCGGCGTACCCAGCCCTTGTCGATCTCCTTGGACCAGGCCCACAGCATCACGGTGGTGACGACACTGGACGCCGTGTGCGCGAGCAGGTAGAGCACGATGTGCTCGCGCATCCAGGGAGTGTTGGCGTAGTAGGTGTCCAGGTCACGCAACCGTTCGACACGGTGGTCACCGAGCAGGAAGGTCACCCACAGACCGGCGATGATCGCGGCGTACGCGGCCCACACCAGGCGGATCTGCCGCCGTCGGCCGGGCGAGGGCGGCTTGCGCCACAGGATGACCAGCCACAGGCAGGCCCCGCAGTAGGCGGTGATCAGCGAATACGCCCACGGCGCCGCGAAGTTGGGCACACCGGTGATCTCGTTGATGCGGTGCAGGTGTTGGGGAGGCAGCGAGACGAAGGTGACCACCCCGATGGCGAGCAACAGGGCGGTGGCCCGCAGGATCGGGTCGTGCCGTGCTCGCCTCAGCAACGGCAGTTTGATCGCGAACGCCACCGCGGCCAGCGCTCCCGGGACCGCGTAGGCGGCGATGTGGCCGGTGGTGTTCCCGAGCATCACAGCCCGTCGACGTTGGTCAGCGACGACGACAGACGCTCGGTCAGCGTCTCCTGCGTCAGCCGGCTGGAGGTCGCGTGCGGGCCGACGATCTTGTGGAACATCGCCGCCAGACGCAGGCCGCACTCCTCCGCCTCCCACTCGGCCACCGGGTCTTCGGCGGCGGGTGAGCGGGTGGCCAGGGCGACGACACGGTCCCAGGAGATGTCCTCGTCCGGCCCGGTCGGCAGTCCGCGGGCCGCCGCCGGCAACCCGGCCGCGTAGTGCACGCCCAGGGTCCCGTAGTAGCAGTGGCCCAGCTCGTGCCCGGCGATCACGAACTTGTGGGCGTCCGGCACCCCGTCCTCCACCACGACCACGTACTCGTCGTCCTTGGCGAAGGTCATCCCGGACAGGTCGAGGCCGGGCGGGAAGCGCAGGAACTTCAGCCGGACCGGCCGGTCGAGCCGCGGGCTGAGCGTGGCGCACAACGCGTGCAGGAAAGCCGTCGGCTCGGTCGGCAGCGTCAGCCGGCTCACGGTCTCCCGGATGAGACCGGGAAGGAACCTCCTGGGAGGCGGCGGCTTTCGTGGTCCTCTCGGTCTCATGCGTCGTCCCTGAGGGCGAGGATGAGCAGGGCGGCCAGCTGGCTGGGCGAGGGACGGTCACCTCCGCGGAACGCGATCAGCTGCGGATCGACGCCGAACTGCCGCATCAGCACCTGGAGTTGCTCATGCTCGTTGAGACATCGGAAACGCTGCAGCACCTCCTCCAGGGTTTCCTGGGCATGCTGCGGGGACGCCACCACGTAACCTTCCCCCGAACCTTCCAGTTGGCGCAGGACGGGCAGCAGAGCGTACCGGAGAGCGTCGTCGGCCGGGGCGGTGAAGAAGGCCTCGCCCCCCGGGACACCGAAGAAGTTCACGAGCCCGTGCAGAAACTCCACGCTCGGCACCTTCTTGCCGTCGCACACCTGCCGCGCCCAGTACTCGGAGACCCCCAGACGCCGCGAAATGTCGCCGGTGAGTTCCGACATACGCCCGCCGCTGCGCGCCAGCCGCGCCTCCGACAGCGCTTGTATGCGGGCACGGACCCGTTCGCCGACGGCCTCGTCCGGCGGGTCGCCGCCCTGGAGCAGGAGGCGGACGGTGGTGACGGGCAGGGCGGTCCGGGCCGAGAGTGCCTCGGGGTCGAGCAGATCGCGTCGCTTCAGGCCCCGCTCCTGGATGACCGCGTCGAGGCGTTCGAGCGCCTCGCGCAGAGACGGCACAGGTTCCACTGACGCAACTCCCGGGCAGGCGGAGGGGGCTGATGCATTGTGACCGATCAGCCTACGCACCACGAGCCGGGCGCTCAACGATGAGCTTCTGGCATCTTCAACGATCGTTGACAGGCGCCGTTTGCGCATAGCAATATCCCGGACAGCGAAGGTGTGCCGTCCGGTTGTCCGTGGTGTCGCTTCCGGCCGTCGCTCGCCTACACGACAAACGGGGAGATCCACTCATGCGCGAAACCGGGAGGCCGTGCGCCCACGGCCACGCCTCGTCCGTACTTCGTCAGCAGGCCTTCACCCGCACGCGTCCCTGACCCGAGTGGCAGGCCCATGGTCGTGCGCACGCGTTCCTCGTGGCGCGACTGAGTTCTCGCTGCGTCCACCCGGTGCGTCCGGGACGGCGGAAGTGACGACCGTCCGCTTCGCCGGAGCGGCGCGAAACTGACTGCCGCCCCGGGCCGTGCCACCGGTCCGGTGTGCCCGCGCGTCGTTCCGTGCCGTCCCGCCCCACGCGGGCCGGGCACGCGTCCACGTCCGCGACCCTCCCCCCACATATGCAAACGCAAGAGGACGACCATGACACACGCCCTTCGTATGCTCACCGGCTCGCAGGCCATGGACTTCCTCGCCGGCAGCTGGCGCGAGCTGTACCGGCTGGACCCGGCCGCCACCCCGTTCCAGTCGTCGGAATGGCTCAGCGCGTGGGCGGAGCAGTTGCCGGCCACGATGAGGCCCGTCGTCCTCGCCTCGGTCGGCGCTACGGGCAGACCGCTGGCCGCTCTGGCCCTGGCCCGCCACGACGACGGGGCCGACACACGCATCGTCCCGCTCTCGGCGCCGTACGCCGAGTGCATACGGCCCGTCGGCCCGTTCGCGGACGACCCGGAGGTCGCGGCGTCGTTCGTGTTCCATCTGATGCTGCTGACCGAAGAGGGCGGTCAGGACATCAGCATGACCGACGTACTGGCGACCAGCGGTCTCGGCCGCTACCTGAGGCAGATCTCCCAGGCCGACGGCTGGAACCGCGTCGACACCAAGTACGCCACGGTCCGCCTGCCGTTCGTCTACGCCGCCCTGTCCCGCCCCACGCGGCGGGAACACCTGCGGCGGCAGCGCAG
Organism: Streptomyces sp. NPDC046915; assembly: GCF_040644935.1. NCBI lineage: Bacteria > Bacillati > Actinomycetota > Actinomycetes > Kitasatosporales > Streptomycetaceae > Streptomyces > Streptomyces sp. NPDC046915. The sequence goes on from NZ_JBEYXB010000004.1 coordinate 515,890, forward strand.
CTGGGACCGGGCGGCCGCGAACCACCGGGTGACGTACGCGCGCACCCACCACCCGCAGGCCCTCCTGGACGCCCATGCCGTGATGGCCGGTCTGCGGCCGGCCCGCTGGTACGACGACCTGCTCTCCGAACGGGCCCCCACGGGCCGCCCGGAGCACTGGCGGTCCGTCCTGCGCCGGCTGGACCCCACGACGACCTTCATCGCCACACTCGCCATCGACGACACGGTGGTCGCGGCGCGGCTCTGCCTGACGCGCGGCCGGCACTGCTACTCCCTGGTGCCGGTGACGGACACCGCGCACCGCAGCCTCGCGCCGGACCACGCGCTGCTGCGCCATCTCATCGGGGACCTGACCCGCAAGGGCTTCACCGCGTTGCACCTCGGACGCACCCCGGCCCCCGAGCAGGGGGGTGCGGGGCAGTACCAGCCCGAGTGGACCTCGACCCTGTCGGTTCTCACCGAACCCAGATGTGCCCTCGCCTGACGTCGTGACGGCTCACGGACCTCAGTGCTTCGGCGCGGAGTCGCCGGCCGACCTGCTGTGCGCGAAGGCCTCCTCGAGGGCCTCCAGGGCGACACCGGCCTCGGTCAGCACCGTCGCGGCCAGGCCCCGGCCGATGTGGGCCAGCCCGAGCAGCAGGTGGTCGCAGTCGATGAGCGTGGCGGGGCCCTCCTGCGTGGCCCGCTCCTCCGCGATGGCGATCGCCTTGCGTGAGAAGGGGGTCCAGGCGATGCGTTCCGCCGCCTGGGAGGCTCCCCAGCTCAACCGCCCCTCCACCGCGCGGTTGATCTTCTCCGGAGAGGCGCCCACCGCGCGCATGAGCCGCACCGCGCTGTTCTCCGGGCCCTCGTCCTCCGTGGTGGTGAGGCCGAACAGCAGATGCTCGGTTCCGAGGTAGTTGTTGCGGTGCTGCACCGCGGCCCGCTTCATGTGCGTCATGGCCTGCCGCAGGCCTTCGGTGAGCATCTCGGGCGTGTAGCGCTTGTGGGGTGCGTGGAAGCGCTGCTGCACCGCCTGGCGGGTGACTCCGAGAGCCCCGCCGATGTCCGCCCAGGAGACACCGTGCATACGGCAGTGCTCGACGTAGTCCTCGACCAGGTCGTCCGCCAGTGCCTGTAGTTGGCCGGAGATGCCGGCGGCCACGGTCAGCAGGGCCAGCCAGTCCGGCTGGTCCTGGACGCCCGGTCGATGGGCGGAGTCACAGGTCCTGTCCACTTCGGCGATGAGGTCGTCGAGGTCTGGAAGCGTCATGAGGCAAGTAACTCTTGACAGTTGCTGTTTTGTCAAGCACTGCTTGCATGGTGAGGAGTGGTCCCGTGGGGCGCGAGACCAATTCTTGACCCCTGGAAGCGCATTGTGTTCGACTCGATGAACATTGGAGTTCGGATCGTCGGGAATGTGGAGCACTGCATGCGTCTGGCTCTCCTCAACATGTGCGGGAAAATATCGGACGAACTTGTCACGAGTTTCCACGCCCTTGCTCCGGACGACTATGTGAAGTCGCTGGTCCCCTTTCGTTTCCGGGCCTTCGGAACCGCCCGGGTCGAGGGTGAGAAAACCGTCTGGCAGCAGGATTCTCCGTTTCTGCAGAGTACGGACGTCAACGGATACGCGGGAGGCATCGAGCGCAGGTTCCAGCCGCTCGGAGAACCCGTCCGCGAGTTCGCCGAGGAACTGGTGCGCGACGCCGCTCTGCGGCGGCTCGTGGGGAGCGAGGACTTCCTCATCGGCTGCCATCAGATCCGCGTCGTCGCTGGTGACGACCAGATCGGCCGGCCGGCACCGGAGGGCTTCCACCGGGACGGCTTCGACGGCGTCGCCGTCACGGTGGTCTCCGCCGAGAACGTGAGCGGCGGTATCTCGCTCGTCCGCGAAGACGACGGAGGCGACGCGGCGGACGGAGCGGGCGACGTCCTGTTGGACCGGGTGATGGCGCCCGGCGAGACGCTGTATCTCGATGACCGCAGAGTCGTGCACTACGTCAGTCCCATCACTCCGAAACACCCCGGCGTCATCGCCCACCGGGATGTGGTGGTCATCACCTTCGATCTCCAGCGAGACGGGAGTTGAGCGCGTGAGTATTCCCGAATACGCCATCCAGCGTTGGCTTTTCGACGAGGCGCAGGGGCGGTACGACATCGACCTGGCCGAAAGCGGCGTGCAGTTCCAGCTCCTCGGGGATCTGGAACTCGAGCCGGAATGGGAGCTCGATTACAGCCTCGACCGCGGGCGGCCGGAACTGCGCGCCGCGATCGCCGAGATGTACGGCGGCCCGGCGCTCTCCGCCGACCGCGTCGCCGTGACGCACGGAGCCCAGGAGGGGCTCTACCTCCTGTACCGCGGCCTGCTCCGGCCCGGCGACCATGTCGTCGCCACCAGCCCCGGCTGGCAGCAGGCCTGGGAGGTGCCCCGCCACATCGGCTGCGACGTCACCGTGCTGCCCTGGCCGCCCGGCACCCCCTTCGACTCCGAGGGGCTGCTGCGCGCGATCGGACCGCGCACCAGGCTGATCATCCTCAACAGCCCCGGGAACCCCTCCGGTTGCGTGCTCACCGAGGGCGAATGGGACACCGTCGTGGCCGCCACGGCCGAGCGCGGAATCGCGGTGGTCAACGACGAGGAGTACCTGCTCGACTTCGCCGGGTCGGTCGTCCACCGCCACCCCCACGGCATCTCGGTCTCCGGCCTGTCCAAGGTGTTCGGGATGCCCGCCCTGCGGCTGGGATGGCTGTGCGCCGCCCCGGAGGTCGTCGAAGCGGTGGTGAACTACAAGCGCTACACCACGGTCTCCAACTCCCTCGTCTGGGAAAGGGCCGCCGAAGCCGCGTTGCGGCGTCGCGCCGAACACGTGGCACGCTATCGCCGCCTCGTCGGGCCGGGACTGCGGATCCTGGAGGGCTTCGCGCGCCGGCACGCCGACCGGGTGCGGCTGGTCGCGCCGCAGGGCACCCCCTTCGCCTGGGTCGACACCCTGGCCCGGACCACGTCCCGGGACCTCGCCGAGCGGCTGCTGCGGCAGCACCGGACGCTCGTGATGCCGGCCGAGGTGTTCGGCGCCGAACGGGCCCTGCGCATCAGCTTCGCCCGACCGGTCGACGTACTGGAGGAAGGACTCGAACGACTCGCCAAGGTACTGGCGGACGCGGACTAGGTGTCTGACCGGCGGATCGGGCCGGGGCGCCGGCACTGCCGGCGTCCCCTGCGCGGGCGAGGCGGCCGGGTCTCACCGGTGGCGCCGTGTGATGGCCTCGGCCAGCGAGGTGAGCGCCCGTGCCCCCTCGGGCGCCGGGTCGGCCGCCGCCAGCGCCGCCAGTGCCCGGGACCGTTGCCGGCGCGCTTCCCGTTCCGCCCAGTCGCGACCGCCTGCCAGGCCGATCAGGCGGGTGGCCTCGCACACCTCGTCCTCCCCGAGCGGACGCGTGCCCGTGAGGTACAGCTCGGCGAGCCGCCGGGCCGCGGGCGTGTCCGAGCGCAGCGCCGCCACCACCGGCAACGACTTCTTGCGCCGCCGAAGGTCCCCTCCCACGGGCTTGCCGGAGACCTGGCTCTGTCCCCAGATGCCGAGGAGATCGTCGACGAGCTGGAACGCCAGTCCCATGTGATGCCCGAACCGCCGCAGGGCCTCCGTACGCCGGGGCGTGGCCCCGGCCGCCCGTGCGCCGAGGGCACAGGCGGCCGACAGCAGCGCCGCGGTCTTCCCGGCGGCCATCGCCAGACAGTCCGTCAGGTCCACGTCCGTGCGCTCCTCGAAGGCGAGGTCCGCGCCCTGGCCCGCGACCAGGGCGAGCAGCGCGTCGCACAGTTCCCGGAGCATCGGCGGATCCCCGGCCAGCATCTCCGTCGCCACGACCAGCAGCGCGTCCCCGGCCAGCACGGCCTGTGCCTCACCGAACAGGGCCCAGACCGCGGGACGGCCGCGGCGCAGGGCGTCCCTGTCCATGAGGTCGTCGTGCACCAGGGAGAAGTTGTGGACGAGCTCGACCCCGGCCGCGGCGGCGACCGCCCGCTCCGGTACGGCGCCCATGGCCTGGGCCGAGGCGAGGACCAGCGCCCCACGGATCCCCTTGCCCCAGCCGCCGGACGCCGGGTTGCCCTCCTGGTCCCGCCAGCCGAAGTGGTATTCCGCCACCGCGCGAGTGGGCTCGGGCAGCCGGGCGACGGCCTTGCACAGCGCCGGCTCGGTCAGTTGCCGGGCCCGGGACAGCAGCTCCCGTACATCGGTGTCGTGTCCGACGGCGGTCACCGGCCCACCTCCATCAGCGCGCTCTCCAGATAGTGGGTGTCCGCACCGTCCCGGACGAGGTCCGAGGTGTAGCGCTCGGTGCGCCGCGACCAGTCGAGGTTGCCGCGCATCCACGACCGCATGCCCGCCAGCGTGGGTTCCAGCCATGGTGCGTCCCGGGGGTGTTCGCGGCGCAGCTCCCGCTCGGCGGCCAGGTAGTCGTCCGTACGCGCGGCGATGGCGGAGCACACCGTCTCCAGCGCCCGGCGTTCGTCCAGCCCCCGGTGGTGACCGACGATGTACACCAGGTTGTGGACCTCCCCCAGGGCACGCTCCTTGGCCAGTGAGTAGACGTCGTTGACCCAGCAGACGACGTCACAGGCGGCGTTCAGCGCGGCCTCGAACGCGGGTGTGTCGTAGCCCGGCGCCGGAACCTCGACGTTCTCGGCCGTCTCGACGAGGTCCATGCAGACGTAGATGGCCCCGGTGTGCCGCCGGTTGGCGATGTAGGTCTCCTCGGTGGGCACGGCTCCGCTGACGCGGTTCTCGGCCTCCCAGACGGTGGCCGTGACCAGACACTGCTCCAGGTGACGGGCGAACCGTGCCCGCCACCGCGGTGAGGCCCGGCGGGCGGTGCGGCGCCACAGGTCGGCGAGGGCGACGGCGACGGGCGGCAGGGACGTGTCCCGCGGCGGGGCGGGATCGCCGAGTATCTCCCGCATCAGTGCGACGGCCTGCGCCATGCGCTCGGGGGAGCGGCCGAAGGCCCCGTCGTCCAGCTGGTCGTCCACCAGGAAGAGCCAGGCGAACCACTCCGCCATGAGGTCGAGCGCCTCGGCGTCGGCGGTCGGATAGACGAGCGCGGCGAACCAGCCGAAGTCGGCCCGCTCGAACCGTTCCCGGGCTCGGGCACCGCGCAGCAGACCGTGCTCCCGCGTCCAGGCCTCCAGGCGCTCGCGGGCCTGCGGGGCGTGCGGGTTGACGGAGTAGGGGAAGGGACACTTCACGTCGATCAAGGGAGCTCCAGGGACGAGGGGCCGGGGCGTCAGCGGCGGGCGAGGCGGAGGTGGACGCCGCCTCGCGGATGCAGCGTGATCAGGGGCTCGGGACGTACGACGGGCGCCCGCTCCGGCAGGACCAGCCGGTGCCTGCGGGCCACCGTGGCCAGCGCCAGGGTGAGTTCGGTCAGGGCGAAGTGCTTTCCGATGCACACGCGCCGGCCGCTGCCGAAGGGGATGTACGCGTGCTTCGGACGCGCGGCCACCCGCTCCGGGGTGAAGTTGTCCGGGTCGAACCTCTCCGGATCCGGCCAGAACTCGGGGTGGCGGTGCAGCAGATAGCTGTTGAGGAGCACGTTGCTGCCGGCCGGGATGCGGTAACCGGCGATGACGTCCTCCGCGCGCGCGTGCCGCATGGTCTGGTACGCGGGGGAGTAGACGCGCAGCGTCTCGTCGATGATCATCCGGGTGTACCGCAGCCGGGGCAGGTCCTCGAAGACCGGAACGCGCCCGCCCAGCACCTCGTCGACCTCGGCGTGCAGCCGCTCCTCGACGTGCGGGTGCCGGGCCAGCATGTAGAACGCCCAGGACAAGGTGTTCGTGGTGGTCTCGTAGGCCCCGATGCAGAGGTTGAGCACCTCGTGGTGGAGCTGCTCCAGGTCCATCGCGTTGCCGTCGTCGTCCACACTGTTCAGCAGCAGTGTCAGCAGGTCCGGCTTCGCCGCCGGCACCCGCTCGGCGTCGGATCCCCTCAGCCGCTCGCTGATCACGCCGGACACGAAGCGGTCCATGTCGTCGATGGCGCGGCGCAGTCGGCGCCGCCGGGGGGTGGGCCAGCTCAGCGGCGGGAACGGGAACCGGAAGAAGGAGCCGAGCACGCTGTTGGCCGCGCCGAAGGCTCGCTCGAAGGCCTGGGCGGCCCGGCTGACGTCGGCACTGAACAGTGAGCGGTTGACGATCCGCAGAGCCAGCTGGCCCACCTCGTCGGTGACGTCGAGGAGGTCGCCGGCGGAGCGCGGCCGGCGCTCCCAGCGCTCCACCATGCGCTCTGTCTCGACGGTCATGTTCTCGGCGAACCCGGCGACGGTGCGCGGAGTGAAGTGCGGTGCCATCATGCGGCGTTGACGGCTCCACCGGTCCTTGTCGGCTATGGCGATCAGGCCGTCGCGGAGCACGGGGCGGACCACCTTGAAGATGGTGGCGTCCTTGTCGTACCGCTCCTCCCCGTCCACGAGGATGTGCTGGATGTGGTCGGGGTGATTGGCCAGGATCATCGGGATCCCGAGGGGGCGGAACCGGAAGAGATCGCCGTGCCGGTCCACGTTCTCGGCCAGGAAACCCAGTTGGTCGCGTTTGAAGGCGAGTGCGCCGCCGAACAGCTCACGGGCACCGGCGGTGGGCAGGTCTTGCGGGGTCATGGGGTCGGCGACTCCGTATGTGAAGGCGGATGTTGTCCGCGGGGTGCAGGGTGAGCAGCGGGGCGAAGCCGGTGCGGGGCGCTCCCGGCACCCGCGCCAGGGTGCAGGCCTGGGCGATCATGGCCGTGACGACCAGCAGCTCGGTGAGCGCGAAGTGCTTGCCGATGCAGTGGCGCGGGCCCGCGCCGAAGGGCTGGTAGGCATGGCGTGGGCGGCCGGCCTGGGCCTTCGGGTCGAAGCGCTCGGGGTCGAAGCGCTCGGGGTCCGGCCAGAACTCCGGATGGCGGTGGAGCGTGAGGAAGTTGATGTAGATCCCGGTGCCCGCGGCGATGTGGTGGCCGCCCACCACGTCGTCGGCCGCCGCCCGGCGCATGGTCTGCCATGCCGGGGTGAACAGCCGCAGGGTCTCGTCCACCACCATCCGCGTGTACGTCAGGCGCGGCAGGTCCTCGAAGCGGGGCGTGCGGGCGCCCAGCACGCGGTCGGCCTCGTCCTGGAGGCGGAGCCGGACCTCCGGCAGGTCCGCGAGCTGATGGCAGATCCACGCGATGGCGTTGCTGGTGGTCTCGTAGCCCGCGACGACCATGGAGAGGACCTCACTGGTGACCTGCTCACGGGTGAGCCGGCTCCCGGTCTCCTCGTCGAGGGCGTGCAGCAACAGGGAGAAGAGGTCGGGGCGGTCCGGGTCGTCGTCCCCGCGGTGCGAACGGCTCTCGATCAGCTCCGCGATGAACCCGTGCATGGCGGTGACTCTGGAGCGCAGCCGCCGGTGCGCAGGGGTGGGCCAGCCCAGCGGGGGAAAGGGGAAGCGGAAGAACGCGCCGGCCAGCGCGTTGGTCTCGAGGAAGTCCTGCTCGAAGCGGGCCGCGCGCTCGTCCGACGCGGCGCCGAACAGGGACCGCAGCACGATCTTCAGGGCGAGGTCCGCGGCGGACGCGGTGACGTCCACCGTGCGGGCCGCGTCGCCGGGCCGGGTCCAGGCGGCCAGCATGCGGGCCGTCTCGTCGGACATGACGGAGGTGAAGCGGGAGACGCTCCCGCGGTGGAAGGCCGGCTGGAGCATCCTGCGCCGCTGGTGCCAGACCGCGCCGCCTTCGTGGGCCACCAGCCCGTCGCCGATCACGGACCGGACCGAGCGGTACATGAAGGTGTCTTTGTCGTAGGTCGTGTGGCGGTCGACGAGCACGTGCCGGACGAGGTCCGGGTGGTTCAGCATCACGACCGGCATCCCGCCCAGCAGCACCCGGAAGATGTCCCCGTGCCGCCGGACCAGGGCGCAGAGGTGACCCACCTGGTCACGGCGGAGCGCGGCGAGTCCGCTCAGGTTCTCCCGCAGCCCCACGGCCGGCACGGGGCGGGCAGCGGTCATCGTGCGGTCTCCGGGGCCGGCTCGCGCAGGGTGCCGAAGAGCCGCACCCCGGGGCCGGTCATCAGGGTCGTGACCAGGGCGACCAGGGTGAGGATCGCGAACATCTCCCCGTCGATCAGGCGCGCCTCATGACCGACTCCCAGGACCACGAGCTCGGTGAGCCCCCGCGAGTTCATCAGCAGGCCGAGGGTCGTCGCCTCCGCGCGGTCCATCCCGCAGAAGCGGGCGGCCAGCGCGACACCGAGGATCTTGGTGACGGCGGCCACGCCCAGCAGGAGGCCGGCGACGGCCGCGGTCCCGGGGGTGAAGGGCAGGGCACCGAGGTCCACCGAAAGCCCGAAGCCCAGGAAGAAGAACGGCAGGAGAAGGTGCGCCATGGCACCGAGGGAGGGCGTGACGGACACCTCGCGCGGCAGGTCGGGCGGCCAGGCCAGCCCGAACAGGAAGGCGCCGATCAGCTGGTGGATGCCCAGCAGCGCGGTGACGCCCGACGACAGCGCGAGGCCGGCGACCGCGATCATCAGCACGAACGCCGCTCCCGGCCGCCGGTCCCCGCGTCCCAGACACCGCGCCAGCCCGATCCGCACGGGCCCGAGCAGGACGGCGGCCGTCACCAGGGCCAGCACCAGCTTCGGCCACAGCGACGCCAGGTCCCCGCCGCGGGCCAGCAGCAGGGTCGCCGCCAGCAGCAGCCAGCCCAGGCCGTCACCGACGGCGGCGGCGAACAGGCTGAGCTGTCCGGTGCGGGCGTGGACGAGGTCCAGGTCGGTGAGGATGCGGGCGAGTACGGGAAAGGCGGTGATGCTCAGCGCGCACCCGAGGAAGAGGGCGAAGGTGAGGCTGTCACCGGCGCTGCCCGTGAAGTGCCGGGCCAGCGGCAGGGCGACGGCGGTGCCCGTGGCGAACGGGAGCACGAAGGAGGTGAGGGCGATCAGGCTTCCGTCCCCTCCCATCCGGTCCCGGCTGCTGCGCACCACCTCCTGTCCGACGCCGAACATGAAGAGGACGAGCCCCAGTTGGGCGAGGGCGCCGATGCCGGCGACGGCGGACTGGGGGAAGAGCCACGCCCAGGCACCGGGGGCGATGCGCTCCAGTGCCGTCGGGCCGAGCGCGATGCCCGCCACGAGTTCTCCGACGACCTGCGGCTGACCGAGACGGACCGCGAGCAGGCCGGCCGTCCGGGCCGCGGCGACCACGACGGCTATGGCGAAGAAGAGGGCTGCCGCGTGGTCGGGAGCGGCGGCGCTCTGGGCGCGGGACGGACGTGAGCCGTGCGACACCAGGACGACCACGGACGCCAGGAGGGGCAGGACGACCAGCAGCCCGTAGCCGAGCACACGACGCCGGCCCCGGGCGGGCCGGCTCTCGCTCGTCGATGACCGGGATGTGGCTGCACGAACAGCACGTTGTGTCACATCTACCTCAGCCGTGGGAGTGGGATGGCCGGGAGCGCGGAGCGCTGCAACCGGTACGGGCGGCCGCCTGCCTGGTGGGGGTGGGAAAGGCAGTGGCGGCTGCGGTCCTTGCGTGAACGTAGCGAACGGCCCGCCTCCAGGTCCAGGAATGTGCCGTCCCACGGAAGCCGCCGAAAACGGCGGCGCCCACGTCGTGAACCCGGGTTCACGACGTGGGCGCCGGCGGGAACGGGACCATGGCCCGGAGGTGTCCGGGCATGCCCCTCGGGTGTCTAGGCGTGCTCCGGTACGGCGACGGCCCTGTTCGCGCGCCGTTCCGCGGCCGTCAGCAGCAGGGTGGGGAGGGTGGCGAGGACGGCCGCGGCCAGCACCCACCAGAAGGCGGTACCGAAGGCGGAGGCCCGCGCCGCCGGGTCGCCCGCGGAGTCCAGCGCGTTCTGCAGGACCACGGCGAACAGCGCTGTGCCGGTCGAGCCGCCGACCCGTTGCAGGATGCCGATCTGGACGGTCGCGTCGTTGACCTTGGCGGGCGGGATGACGCGGTATGCCGCGGTTGTCGCCGGGATGGCGCACGCGCCGATGCCGAAGCCCCGGGCGACCATGGCGACTCCCAGGAACCAGTAGGAGCTGTCCGCCTCGATGACCAGGAAGGGCAGGGTCGCCACCGTGCTCACGACGCCGCCGAGGAAGGCCGTGAGCCCGCTGCCGAGCTTGTCCACCAGCCGGGCGCTGACCATCATCGCGAACCCCGCGCCGATGCCCTGCGGGATGAGCAGCAGTCCCGTCGCCACCGGGTCCTCGCCGCACACCAGTTGGAAGTACAGCGGCATCAGGATGACGGAGCCGAAGACCGCCGAGCCGAGGCAGACATTGGTCAACTGGGCGGCCGAGTACAGCTTGTTGGCGAACAACCGGACATCGACGAGGGGGCGTTCGGTGCGCAGCGCGCGCAGGACGAAGACCGCGATCAGCGCGACGCCCGCGATGACGGAGACCAGCACCTGGGCGGACAGTACGCGGGCCGTCGTACCGATCTCCGCGAGACCGTAGGTGAGGACGGCGAAGCCGAGCGACATCGTCACCAGGCCCGGGACGTCGAGTGGGCCCGCCTGCTGGGCGGAGTCCGCCGGCACCAGCCACTGGGCGAGCGCGACGGTCAGCAGTCCGATCGGCACGTTGATGTAGAAGATCCACTCCCAGCCCGCGTGTTCGACCAGGAGACCGCCCAGCACCGGCCCGAAGACGGGGGCGAGCAGGGTCGGTACGCCACTGACGCTCATGACGCGGGCGATGCGCTCGGGACCCGCGAGGCGCACGGTGATCATCTGGGCGACGGGCAGCGCGAGACCTCCGGCGGCGCCCTGCACGGCGCGGAACGCGATCAGTTCCCCCATGTTGCTGGCGAGTCCGCAGGCCAGGGAGGCGAGCGTGAAGGCGGCGAGGGACAGCACGTAGATCCGCTTCGCCCCGAACCTGGCCGCGGCCCATCCGCTCACCGGGATCACGGCCGCCAGCCCCAGGAGATAGGCCGTGACCAGCCACTGAATCGTGGCCAGCGATGTGTCCATGCTGTCGGACAGCGAGCGCAGCGCCACGTTCACGACCGTGGCGTCGAGGTACGACATGACCGAGCCCAGCACGGTCACCAGGAGAACCCTGCGTAATGCGGGCGGGAACCGGAGGTCGGTGGGGGGAGACGTGCTCATGCGGGATCCGTTTCCTCGGTGGGTGGGTGCTGCGATGAGCGGGGATGCGGCAATGTTTGATTGACAAATCGGGTTTGTCAAGGACACCTTGTCATTTCGGGAGAGGCTCGGACGCGTGCCGGTTCGAGGTTTCGAACCGGCCCGCCGCTGCCTCGATGCCTCGAACGGCCCTTGTTCCAGCCAGATATGACGCCGATTCAGCCAACTTTCGGACGGTTGTGTTTCGGCGGCCCGGGGCGCGGCCTCGGCGCACGTGACGGCCGAGGGCTTGTTCCTTCCCACTCGACATCCGCCGTTGATCTAATCGATTACCTGTCCGGGCTAGTTCAAGGACGGCTCAAGACGGGGGAGTTGACGGTGATTCATCGACGTTCTGATGGACGTTCTGAGGACTTTCGTTCGGGGATGCGCCACCTGGCCGGCGGGGTATGTGTCGTCACCGGCGCCGATGAAAGTGGCGAGCCCTGCGGCCTGACGGCAACGGCCGTCTGCTCTCTCACGGCGGATCCCCCGGCACTCGTCGCGTGCGTCAACAAGGACACGCGTCTGGGCGGTGCGATCCAGAAGGCCCCGGTATTCGCGGTCAATGTGCTGTCTGCCCGTCAGCGGCCGGTCGCCGAGGCCTTCGCCGGACTGATTCCCGGAGTGCGGGGCGAAGCCCGTTTCGCGTATGGCACATGGTGGGAGGAACGCCCGGGTGCTCCCCTGCTCGCGGATTCCCTGGCCGGTTTCGTGTGCGAGCTCGACGAAGTCGTGGACCGCTCCACCCATCTCCTCCTGATCGGTCTTGTCACGGACGTCCGTGTCACAGCGCATGAATCGGGCCCTTTGCTCTATGTGGACCGACAGTTCATCCAGTCAACTCACAGGTGAACCACATGATTCCTTGGACCGATGAACCGACTCCCCGCTCGTCGGCGTTCATGCCGGCGCTCCGTGAACTGGGTGACGTATTACGGAGCCACGGTTTCACCTCGGATTCTGTCGCCGCACTTCTGGGCGCCGCCAATGATTACGACCTCCTGGCCAACTCCGCGCTCTACGCACTGTGGTCACGGGACCGGGCCGACGAACTGGCCGCCACCCCGGTGGGCGTACTCACCGAGTTGTTCGTCAGGAACGCGGAAGTTCCCCGGGGAACCTACGAGCGCCGGATCTCCCGGACCGCGCGCTCCGCATTCGACGCCCTCCGACTCGTTTTCGACGTCGGCGGGAGGATTCGGGCCCGCGCCTCCATCTCGCCGCTCGGCGCATCGTATTACCTCTCGGATCGGCTCTTCGAGTGCCCGGCGGAGTCCGGCGGATATCCGGTCATGGCCAAGAAGCTCCAAGGCCCCTTCGATCCGGTGATGCCGCCGCATGCCAGCACTCTCCGCTTCATGCGACACATCACGCCTCGTGGCGGCCGGCTGCTCGACATCGGAACCGGGTCGGGGGTGCTGGCCCTTGGCCGGGCCCACCGCTACGCGTCCGTGACGGGAGTCGACATCGACCCGCGGGCGGTCGCCTACGCCCGCCTCAACGCGCTCCTCGCCGGGCGCGAGGCGGTCTTCGAAGTGGGGGACTTCCGGGTGGGGCTCGAGGAGTTCGGGCCCGTGGACCATGTGGTCTTCAATGCGCCGGGCCGGGCTTCCGGTGGGGTGAGCGAACCGGACGGTACGCCCCCGCTCCATGCGGAGGGCCTGGTCAAGGACGTCGTCGAGCATCTGCCCAAGGTCCTGGCCGCCCCTGGAGGGCTGGCCGAGGTCCTGATCATCGTCACGGTGCCGCACCGGCTGCCGACGGCGGCCGACGTGGTGGCGGAGTGGACCGGCGACCTGGCCGGCGTCGAGGTGACCGAGGTGGCGGACCCCGCGCTGAGCGTCCCCGCCGACGCCATCGACCGGCTGCGCATCCAGCCGGGATGTCTGCTGGCGGACAGCCGTGAGGAAGCGGAGGCACTGGTGAGGGCGCTCAAGGCGTCCGGTGTTCGTCATGTCGCCCCGGCCGTCCTCGCGATCTCCACCTGACGGACTCCTGTTCCTGTCCAGCATCACCTAACGGGGGATTTCCCATGAGCGTACGACGGCCCGTCAATTCCGCCGTCAAAGTCCAGAAGAAGCGGACCAGTCTCAGCTTTCCCAGGGCCGTTCCCCTGGAGGCCTGGATATCGGTCGGTGTGGAGATATTCTCCGTCGCCGACGCGTCGTCCTGGTGGCTCGGTGACTGGCTCATCTACGGCCAGAACCGGTATCCGGACCGCTACAAGCGGGCAATCGAGGCGAGCTCGCTGCACTACAAGACCCTTCGGAACTACGCATGGGTGGCACGCAAGTTCGACGTGTCCCGTCGACGGGACACACTGAGCATGCAGCACCACGCCGAAGTGGCGGCCCTCTCCGAGGAGGAGCAGGAACTGTGGCTCGACCGTGCCGAGCAGGAGGGCTGGTCGGTCACCGAACTCCGCCGGAATGTCAAGGAAGACAAGGCGACCGGTGACAGAATCCCGGTTCCGGCTCCGTCGACCGTGACTCTCAAGGCGCCGGCCGACCGAATGCGGCGATGGCAGGCGGCGGCCAGCCGATCCGGCACTTCACTGGACGAGTGGATTCAACGAGTGCTCGACAGGGAAGCGGTCGAGCTTCTCCACAACCAAGAACTCGCCGGTGTCGGCCAACGTCACGCGGCCCTCTGAAGCTTGACGGTCGAGATCGGCCATAAATAGCATCCCGCAGTCGCTGGTCACACCCTAATCCGGCATGTGGAACGAGGTATCAGGATGATCGGTGGAGACGAATACTCCGTGGTCGTGAACCATGAAGAGCAGTACTCGATCTGGCTCTCTGGAAATGAATTGCCGAACGGGTGGCGTGATGCGGGATTCCATGGCTCGAAGGAAGACTGCCTCGCCCATATCGAGAACGTTTGGACCGACATAACACCGTTGAGCGTCCGGCAGTCCGTCGCGGCGAGCGCCGCACAGGAGGGCTGACCGCAATGCCGGACCGGTCTCTGCTCCATGAGTTGATTTCCGACCAGGCGCTGCTTTCGCCCGAATCGGTCGCCGTGGTCTCGGGAACAGAACACATCAGCTACGGCGAACTCGACGGACGCGCCGCCCAGCTGGCCCATTTCCTACGGAACCGGGGAGTCGGGCCGGAGACCGTGGTCGGGCTCTGCCTGGAGCGAGGGATCGACCAGGTGGTGGCCCTGCTGGCCATCATGAAGGCGGGCGGCGCCTATCTGCCGCTGGACCCCGCGGATCCGGCGGACCGCGTGGGGTTCATGCTCGCGGACGCGGGCGCGCCCGTCGTCCTGAGCCGGTCCGGTATGACGGACACCCGGGATCACGGCCCCTGGAGCGTGATCCACGTCGACGAGGCCGCCGAGGAGGTCGCGAAGTGCCCCACGGCACCCGTGACCGCCGGTGGTGACGGCGGCAACGCCATCTATCTGATCTACACCTCCGGTTCCACGGGCACCCCCAAGGGCGTCGTCGTCCCGCACCGGGCCGTGGTCAACCTGGCCCTGGCGCAGCGGACCCTGTACCGGCACGGGCCGGGCGAACGGGTGCTCCAGCTCGCCCCCGTGCGGTTCGACGCGAGCGTCTTCGACCTGTGTCTCGCCCTGTGCAACGGCGGAACACTCGTCCTGCTTCCCCCCGGCGCCGTCGGCTCGGGCGTCGACCTGCTGCGCGTACTGGAGGACTACGAGGTCACCACGGCGGCCGTGCTCTCCGCCGCGCTGCAGTCCATGCCGCGGGCCGAACTCCCGCTGCTGCGGCAGCTGATCTCCGGCGGCGAGGCCGTGCCGCCGGAGGTCGCCGGCCACTGGGCGCAGGACCGTGCCTTCTTCAGCGCCTACGGCCCCACCGAGGCCACGGTCATCTGCACCAGCTGCGAGGTGACGCCTCCGGTCCAGGACTATCCCCCGATCGGCCAGGCCCTGCCCGGGACCACCGTCCACGTCCTGGACGAGCGGCTGCGGCCGGTCGAAGCGGGCCGGCGGGGTGAGATATACGTCGGGGGAGCGGGCGTCGCCCGGGGCTACACCGGCCGCCCCGCCCAGACGGCGGACCGCTTCGTACCGGACCCCTTCTCCGCCGAGCCCGGCGCCCGCCTCTACCGCACCGGCGACTTCGGGAGCCGGGCCGAGGACGGCACCGTCACCTTCCTCGGCCGGGTGGACGACCAGGTGAAGATCCGCGGTTTCCGGGTCGAGCTGGGCGAGGTCGAGGCACACGTCCTGGCGCACCCGGACGTACGCGAGGCAGCCGTCACCGCGCGCGAGGACACCCCCGGCGACAAGCGCCTGGTCGCCTACGTGGTGGCAGCCGACGGCGGCTGCACGGAGGCGCGGCTCAGGGCCGGCCTGCGGGAACGGCTGCCCGACTACATGGTGCCGTCGGCGGTGGTGGTCCTCGACCGGCTGCCGAAGACCGCGAGCGGCAAGGTCGACCGCCAGGCCCTGCCCCGGCCGAGCGGCGCCCGCGCCGAAGGCGACGAGGCGTACGCCGCCACCACGACCCCCGTCCAGGAGACCATCGCCGGCATCTGGGCCGAAGTGCTCGGAGTCGAACGGGTCGGTGTCGACGAGGACTTCTACGAGCTGGGCGGCCACTCGCTGCTGGCCGCCCAGGTCATGGCCCGGGTACGGGGGGCGTTCGGGGCGGACCTGCAGATCTCCGCGCTCCTTGAGGGCCCGAGCGTGGGCCGGCTCGCCGCCCGTGTCGAGGCCGCCCGCGGCGGACGCGCGGACGGCTCCGGATCCGTCCGGAACGAGACGGACGGCCCGGTCCGCCGCCACGACGGCGATCTCTCGCGGTACGACGCCCTGCCGCTGTCGTTCGACCAGGAGCGGCTGTGGTACCTGAGCGAACTCGCCCCGGACCAGCCCTTCTACAACGTGGCCCTGGCCTTCCGGCTGCACGGCGCCCTCGACCGGGAGCGGCTCATCGGCGCCCTGAACGCCCTCGCCGAGCGCCACGCCGTCCTGCGCACCTCGTTCGTGCGCGTCGACGGCGTCCCCCACCAGGTGGTGCGCCGGCCGGGCCCCGTCGACCTCGAGACCGTCGACGTCGACGGCATCGACACGGCGCGGGAGACCGCCCGCGCCTGGCTGCTGCACCCGTTCGACCTCGAGAAGGGACAGCTGGTCCGCTACGGACTGCTGAGGCTCGGCCCCGACGAACACGTCCTGCTGTTCGTGGTGCACCACATCGTCGCCGACGGCTGGTCGATGTCCGTCCTGTGCGAAGAACTCTCCGCCCTCTACGCGGGCACCGGACTC
This sequence comes from Streptomyces sp. NPDC046915, assembly GCF_040644935.1. Taxonomy (NCBI): domain Bacteria; kingdom Bacillati; phylum Actinomycetota; class Actinomycetes; order Kitasatosporales; family Streptomycetaceae; genus Streptomyces; species Streptomyces sp. NPDC046915. The sequence goes on from NZ_JBEYXB010000004.1 coordinate 532,287, forward strand.
CCCGCCCCGGAACTGCAGTTCGCCGACTACGCGCTCTGGCAGCGGGACCGGATGTCGAGCGGTGCGCTGGACGGCCAGCGCGCCTACTGGACGGAGCGCCTCGCCGGGCTCGCCCCGCTGGAACTGCCCACGGACCACGCTCGGCCGGCGGCGCTCAGCTACGCCGGGAACCGGCTGCGGTTCGCGTTGCCGGGCGAGCTCGTGGCAGAGCTCGAAGCCGTGGCCAAACAGTCCTCGGCCACCCTCTTCATGGTGCTGCTCGCCGCCTTCGACGCCCTGCTCAGCCACTGGTCGGGACAGACCGACATCGCCGTCGGCGTCCCCGTGGCCGGGCGCTCGCACCGCAGGCTCGAGTCCCTGATGGGCTTCCTGGTCAACACGGTCGTGCTGCGCTCGTCCTGCGCCGACGACCCCACGCTCGCGGAACTGCTCGGGCGGGTGCGCGCGGACGCCCACGCCGCCTTCGACCACCAGGAACTCCCCTTCGAGAAGCTCGTCGAGGAGCTCGCGCCGGCGCGTGACCTGAGCCGCAACCCGCTCGTGCAGGTGCTCTTCCACGTCGCCGGCGCTCGTGAGGCCGGAGCGGCCGGGATCGACCTGCCGGGCATCGAGGCGGAGCCGTTCGAGGTGGACGTCCTGACGACCCGGCTCGACCTGGAGATGCAGGTGGCCCAGGACTCCACCGGAGTGTGGTCGGGCCAGCTCGTCTACTCCACCGAGCTGTTCGACGAGCCGACCATGCGCCGCCTCTGGTCGCGCTACGTCCGGGTGCTCCGCCAGTTCGCGACCGAACCGGAGCTGCCCCTGTCCCGACTGGACGTCCTCGGGGAGGACGAACGGCACGAGGTCGTCCGCGGGTTCAACGGGACCGAGCGCCCGGTGCCCGAGCTCGTGCTGCACGACCTCGTTGCGGCACAGGCCCGACGCGCCCCCGACGCCGTGGCCGTCGTCTCCCGGGACGCCTCCCTCACCTACGCGGAACTGGACTCCCGGGCCGACAGGCTGGCCTGGACGCTGTACGAACAGGGACTGCGGCCCGACTCCGTGGTGGGTGTGTGCCTGGAACGGGGCATCGACTCGATCGTCGCGCAGCTCGCGGTGCTCAAGGCCGGCGCCGGCTTCCTGCCCCTGTCGCCGGGCGACCCCGCGGACCGGCTCGCGTACATGGCCGGCACGGCGCACGCCTCACTGGTCGTCGCCGCGCCGGGCACCGCCGACGACTGGGCGAAGCAGGCGGGGTGCCAGGTGGTCGACGTCCACGCCGGCGCCCCCCGCCAAGGGCCGCCGCCCGCGGTGACCGGCCCCGACCACTGCGCGTACGTCATCTTCACCTCGGGTTCCACCGGCAGGCCGAAGGGCGTCGTGGTGCCGCACCGCGGCATCGTCAACATCGCCCTCTCCTCCGCCCGTACCTGGGGCGTGACGAGCGGCACCAAGGTCGGCCAAGCCGTCTCGCCCGTCTTCGACGTATCGGTCCTCGACGTCTACGTCGCCCTCACCGCCGGTGCCGAACTGCACCTGGCGACCGCCGACGACACCTCCGGTCCCGGCCTGGAGCGGTTCCTCCGGAACTCCGGCATCGAGGTCATCCAGACCGTGCCCGCGCTGTGGTCCGGGCTCGACCCGGACTCCGGAGTGCGGCTGCGCCGCCTGGTGATCGGAGGCGAGCAGCTGGCCGCGCGGACCATCCACCGCTGGTCGGGCCGGCTGGACGCCGTCCACCACGTCTACGGACTCACCGAGTTGTCGGTCATCTCCACGGAGCGCAGGTACCTCCCCGAGCGGACCGGGGACGTCAGCGGGCCGCTGTCGATCGGCGGGCCCGTCGACAACACCCAGGTCTACCTCCTCGACGAGCGGCTCCAGCCGGTCCCCGTGGGCGCGCGCGGCGAGATGTACGTCGGTGGCGTCGGCGTCGCCCGCGGCTACGCCGGGCAGGGCGCCCTCACCGCCGAGCGCTTCGTACCCGACCCGTTCGCGCGCCGGCCCGGCGCCCGGCTCTACCGCACGGGCGACTACGGCCGGTGGAACGCCGACGGCACTCTGGAGTTCCTCGGCCGGGCCGACGACCAGGTGAAGATCCGCGGCTTCCGCGTCGAACTCGGCGAGGTCGAGGCCCAGTTGCTCGCCCATCCCGGGATCCGCGAGACCGCGGTGACCGCTCGGGAGGACACTCCGGGCGACCGGCGCCTCGTCGCCCACGTCGTCCCCTCGGCAGCCCCCGTTCCCGAGGCGGAGCTGCGCGCGCACGTCCGTGAGCGGCTGCCGCACTACATGGTCCCGTCCGCGTTCGTCACCCTGACGGAGCTGCCGAAGACCACGAGCGGAAAGGCCGACCGGCGGAACCTGCCCGCGCCCGCCGCCGGCCCCGCACCCACCACGACGGCCCCGGACGCCCCCGGGACCGGGTCCGCGGTGGCCGAGGTGGTGGCCGGGATGTGGGCCGAGGTGCTGGGGGTGGAGTCGGTCGGGGCGGAGGACAACTTCTTCGACCTGGGTGGGCATTCGTTGCTGGCGGCGCAGGTGGTGTCGCGGTTGCGGAGTGTGTTCGGGGTGGAGCTGGAGCTGTCGGCCCTGCTGGAGAGCCCGACGCTGGCGGAGCTCGCCGAGCGTGTGGTGGCCGCGGGGGGCGAGGTGGCGCCGGCTGCCGGGTCCGCGGTGGCCGAGGTGGTGGCCGGGATGTGGGCCGAGGTGCTGGGGGTGGAGTCGGTCGGGGCGGAGGACAACTTCTTCGACCTGGGTGGGCATTCGTTGCTGGCGGCGCAGGTGGTGTCGCGGTTGCGGAGTGTGTTCGGGGTGGAGCTGGAGCTGTCGGCCCTGCTGGAGAGCCCGACGCTGGCGGAGCTCGCCGAGCGCGTGGAGGCCGCCGGAGGCCGGGCGCAGGGCGACGGGCCGGCCCGGATCTTCCACGGCGACCTCGTCGGACGCACCGACCTGCCGATGTCCTTCGGCCAGGAACGCCTGTGGTTCCTCGGCGAACTCGCCCCCGACCAGCCCTTCTACAACGTGGCCCTCGGCTTCGGGCTGCGCGGCCCCGTCGACGTGGCCCGGCTCTCCCGGGCACTGAGCGCCGTCGTGGAACGGCACACCGTACTGCGGACCACGTTCGCTCGCGTGGCGGGCGCACCGCGCCAGCTGGTGCACGACGCCGTCCCGGTCGACGTGCCGGTGATCGACGTCACCGGACCCGAGGAAGCACGTACGCTCGGAGAGCGGTTCGGGCGGACCCTCTTCGACCTCGGCGCCGACCAGCTCCTGCGGGCGCGGCTGTACCGGATCGCCGCCGAGGACCACGTACTCGTCATCGCCTCCCACCACATCGCGGCCGACGGCTGGTCCCTGTCGGTGCTGTGCGAGGAACTCGAGACGCTGTACGCCGGCGGCGAAGCCCGCGTCCTCGACGTCCAGTTCGCCGACGTCGCCGAATGGCAGCGACGCCGACTGCGTGGCCCGGTGCTGGAGGAGCTCGGCTCCTACTGGAAGGAACGGCTCGCCGGCCTGCGGCCACTGGAACTGCCCATCGACCGTCCCCGGCCGCAGACCCTCAGCTACGTGGGCCACCGGCTCGACTTCACCCTGCCGGCCGACCTCGTCACGGCGCTCGAAGGAGTCGCGAAGCGTGGCTCGGCGACCCTGTTCATGGTGTTCCTCGCGGCCTTCGACGCGCTCCTGAGCCTCTGGTCCGGCACGCCGGACGTGTCCGTGGGCGTGCCGGTGGCGGGCCGGTCGTACCGCGAACTGGAGCACCTCATCGGGTTCTTCGCCAACTGGCTGGTGCTGCGCACCGACTGCGGCGGCGACCCGTCGTACCTCGACCTGCTCGCCCGGGTGCGCGAGGGCGTGCACGACGCCCTCGACCACGAGGACCTCCCCTTCGAGAAGCTCGTCGAGGAACTCGCACCGGTCCGCGACCTCAGCCGCAACCCGCTGATCCAGGTGCTCTTCCAGGTGGTCCAGCCGACCGACTCCGGCTCGGCCGCCGCCGCCCGGCTCGGCCTCGACGGCGTCCGGGTGGACCCCTTCCACCTCGACCTGGTCACGACCCGGGCCGACCTGGAACTGCACCTCATCGAGGAGGACGGCGACGACTGGCACGGCCTCGTGGTCTACTCCGCGGACCTCTTCGACGAGGTGACGATGCGCCGTCTGTGGGACCGGTACCTGTTGGTCCTGCGGCAGATCGTGCAGGACCCCACGGTGCCGCTGTCCCGTCTGGACCTGCTGACGGAGGAGGAACGGCGCCTGGTCCTGCACGAGTTCGGCCGGCCCCGGACGAACACCCCGGTGCCCCTGGTGCACGAGCGGATCGCGGACCGCGCCGCCCGCACACCCGACGCACTCGCCGTGGTGGCCGGCGGGGAGAGCCTCACCTACGGCGAACTCCTCGACCGGGCCGGCCGTCTCGCGGCGGCGCTGCGCGCACACGGCGTCGGCCCGGACACCCCGGTCGGTGTCGTCGCCGAGCCGTCACCCGACACGGTCGCCGCCCAGCTGGCGGTGCTCCTGGCCGGCGGAGCGGTGGTGCCGCTCGACCCCGCCCTGACCCCGCGGCGGCGCGAGCAGATCATGCGGGACGCCGGTGCCGAGGCACTCGTCGCCGCTCCCTCCGCCGGCCCCGACGGACCCTGGACGCGGATCGACGCGGACCCGCACGGGGGCGACCGGCGCCCCGAGGCGACCGTGGTCCGGGAGAACGCCGCGTACACCGGCATCAAGCGCGGCGCCAGGCGGACCCCGCTGTCGCACGGCGCGCTCGTCGCCGTGGTCGACGACTGTCTGAACGCCTACGCGGTGACGTCCGGCGACCGCTGGGCGCTGCTGCCCGGAGCCCTGCACGAAGAGGCCGGCCGGCACCTGTGGACCGCCCTCGCCGCGGGCGCCACCGCGGTGATCGCACCGCCCGACGTCGTGCTGACCCCCGAGGACACCGGCGCGTGGCTGGCCGGTCAGGGCGTCACGGTGGCCGCGCTCGACCCGGCGTCGGCCGACGCACTGCGCTACGGCGCGCACGCCACGGGCACGGCACTGCGCCTGCTGATCACGAGCGGCGACCGTACGGCCGCGCCCTCCACGTCGTCCACGTCGTCCACGTCGTCCCCGTCGTCCACGCGGGTCTCCTTCGACGTCGCCCTGGACTACCGGCCCGGCGACATCGGGCTGGTCAGCGTCGACGGCAGGCCGGTCGGCGACCTGCGGATCCAGGTCCTCGACGCGGCCCTGGAACCCGTACCGATCGGAACCACCGGGCAGGTGTACGTCAGCGGTCCCGGCGTCGCCGACGCTCACCCGGGCCGGCCCACGGGCGACCGCGGCCGCTGGAACAACGACGGCACACTGACGGTCGTCGCCGCTGTCGCACCTCGTGCGACCGCGGCCCGCAACCGGATCCAGGAGACCGTGGCCGAGGTCTGGGCCGAAGTGCTGGGGCGCGGCCCCGTGGGCATCTACGAGGACTTCTACGCCCTCGGCGGCGACGAGGAGCGGGCGGCCGCCATCTCCACCAGGCTCACCGCCCGGCTGGGACTGCCCATCGAGCCACGCATCGTTCTGGAACGCCGGACCATCGCCGAGTTCACGGCCGACGCGCGCGTCAGGGCCGGGGCGTAGCACGCCCGCGGGCCCCAGGAAGGAAGAGCACCAATGCCGAAATTCGAGATCGCCGAGATATCCGCCGCGGACACCGACGGCTTCTGGGAACGCTTCGTGCTGCCGCGCAAGCCCGTCGTGATCCGCGGTATCTACGCCGACCAGCCGATCGCCGAGGCGGCGACGCCCGACGGGGCACGCCGGCTGCTGGGCTCCATGCCGGTCCTCGTGCAGGACGAGTACACCCGCCAGATCGACTACACCCGCAAGGAGTTCGTCGAGACGCGGCAGAAGGCCCCGGACCCGGTTCTCGGCACCCTCGCCGAATACCTGGACGACTACGGCGCCCAGGAGAAGAGCCGCAAGGTGGTGACGGAGTGGGATCTGCCCACCGATCTGCTGCAGAGCTTCACCCTGCCCGACTTCTGCCGTCCCACGACCCCGCACCACAGCCTCTACCTGCACTCCTTCATCGCCGGCCCGCAGAACTGGGCCCACCTGCACTTCGACATGGACCAGCGGCACGTCCTGCTCGCCCAGGTCTTCGGCAGCAAGGGCGTGGCCCTCTTCCCGCCCTCCTCGTCCCCCTGGCTGCACCCCTTCGGGAACTTCGGCTCCGTCTCCCTCCAGGTCATGGCCCCCGAGGAGCGCCGGGAGTTCATCGAGCTCGCGGGGGGCGCCTACGCGGTCATCCACCCGACCGACGCCATCTACATCCCGCCGCTGCTCTGGCACTACCTGGACTACCTGGACCTCGGTGCGTCCTTCAACGTGCGCTTCGGCCGCAACCCCTACAGCAAGTTCCTGTCCGTGGAGAACTTCCTCGCCGACCAGTACCTCCAGGCCGTGGCCGAACCCTTCGCCGGCATCGCCCCGGGCGCCGGGCCGGACGCGGCGCAGCTGGAGGTCCTCGACGAGGTCGTCGAGGCGTTCAACCGGGACCACGACTCCCGTCACGACAAGTACCGGGCGATGCGCCAGGTGTTCCGCGACATCCACCAGAGGCAGGGCCTGACCCCCGAGCTGCCCCTGTTCCTGTTCCCGCTCGACGACGAGACCGACTACTACGACCAGATGCGGCTCAACAACAACTTCCTCTACCGGCCGGGCGTGCGTACGTCGCTGGAGGCCATCACCACCCCCGAACCGTCCGCCACCCCGGCGCAACTGGCCTCGCTGGACAAGGCCGTCGCCGGCAAGGGCTACCCGAAGCCGCTGCTCGAGAAGGTGCTGTTCAACAAGTTCGGCCGGACCTCACTCGCCGACCTCAACCGCGAGGAGGCCGCACGCCTGCTCGCCTTCCTGCGCTCACCGTCCGGGTCCGTTCCCGCGGTGGCCACGACCCCGCAAGGAGCATGATGCCCGCCATCGGTACCGACGCCCTGCGTGAATGCGTCCGCGAGGTCGTGCTCCGGCTGGCCCCCGACCGCCCGGAGACCACGACCTCGAAGCAGCTGTTGTCGGAGGACCTGGGCTACGACTCCCTGGCCCTCGCGGAGCTGGCCTTCGCCCTGGAGGAGATCTTCCGGCTCCCGCCGCTGCCCGGGGAGGAGACCGCCGACATCCACAGCGTGGCCGACGTCGAACTCCTCGTCACCGGCCTGGCCGAGCGCACGGGGACGACGTTCGAGGAGGAACAACTGCGCAAGTCCATCGCCCACCTGAGTGAGCAGCACGCCCAGGCCGGGGAGCAGGACGTCACGTGAACCGCACCCATCGGCGCAACCGACGGGATCTCATCGGGCTGGCGTGGCGGTCGGGACGGGGGAACACGGCCCTGCTGTTCGCGACCATCCTGGTCGGCGGAGTGGGACCCGCCGTCTTCATGCTGCTCGTCGGCGTCACGGTCGGCCGGCTGCCGGAGGCGACGCGGCTCGGCGTCGACGACGGGGCCGGCCGGGTCGCTGGTCCCCTCGCCGCCGCCGGTGTGGTCTTCCTCGTCACCCAGGTGGCCGGCCGGATCCGCTTCACGGTCGGCGAGATCCTCGGCCAGCGGATCGAGATCACCCTGCGGGAACGGGCCATGCGGGCCTGCTCGATCGACGACGGCCTCGACCACCTCCAGGACGACGGGACACGCGACGACCTGGCGATCCTCTCCGGCGCCGCCGGCGGACTGCCCCTGGAGCGGGCCGTGGCGGGTCTCGCCGAGGTCACCGCCGCCCTGGTCGGCGCCCTCGGCCCGCTGCTGCTGCTGATGTTCTTCCACGTCTGGGCCGGGGCCGCGGTCGCGGCGGCCTGGTTCGCCGTACGGCTCGTCGCCGGCCGCGAGAACGGCAAACGGCTGGAACTCCTCTTCGGGCAGGCCCACGTCATGCGCCGGGCCGAGTACTTCCGCAAACTCGCCGTGCAGGCCGCCGCGGCCAAGGAGATCAGGGTCTTCGGGCTGCGCGAGTGGGTGCTGGCCCGGCTGGACCGGGAATGGCTGACCGCGATCCGGCCCACCTGGGAGCGGCGCCGCCCCAGCGACGCCAAGATCGTGCTGCTCAGCTGTGCGCTGGTCGCGGTGTACGGCCTGGTCTTCTGGAAGCTCGTCGACGACGGCGTCCACGGTGCCCTGGACACCGGCGCGTTCGCCGTCTTCCTGCAGGCGCTCATCGGCGCGTCAGCGGTCTCCGGCGGCACGGCCGCGTTCGGACTGGACGTCGCGCTGGCCCCCGTGGCCGCCGTACGCCGGCTGGAGGAGCGCAAGGCCGCGCACCGCGGCGCACCGGACCCGGCCGTACGCACAGCGGCCGGCCTGCCCGCCCACCGTCTGGAGGTCACCGACGTCACCTTCGCCTACGACGAGAAGCGGACCGTACTCGACGGCGTGTCGTTCAGCGTCGGGGCCGGCGAATCCGTGGCCCTGGTGGGCGAGAACGGCGCCGGGAAGACCACGCTGCTCAAGCTGCTCGCGGGACTGCTGGAGGCGACCTCGGGCCGCATCACGGCCGACGGCATCCCCCTGCGGGAACTGGGCCGCGCCGACTGGCGACGGCAACTCGCCATGGTCTTCCAGGACTTCGCCAGGCTTCCGCTCACCGTCGCCGAGAACGTGCACGTGCTGCGGGCGGACCGTGACGACGAACAGACACGCAAGACCGTCCTCGCCTGCCTCGAACGGGTCGGGCTCGGCGAACGGGTGGAGAGGCTGCCGCACGGCGCCGACACCGTCCTCGGCGCCCGCCTGCCCGGCGGGGTCGACTTCTCCGGAGGTGAGTGGCAGCGCCTCGCCCTCGCCCGCGCGTTCTTCACCCTCCACCAGGGGGCCCGGGTGCTGATGGTCGACGAACCGACCGCCAGCATCGACCCCTCCGCCGAGACCGAGTTCTTCGACCGGCTGCTCGACGAGACCGAAGGAATGATCCGGATCGTCGTCTCGCACCGCTTCAACACCGTCCGCCGGGTCGACCGGATCGTCGTACTGGAACGGGGGCGGATCGTCGCGTCCGGCTCGCACGACGAACTGATGCGCGAGGACGGGCTGTACCGGCGGATGTTCCTCGCCCAGGCCGCACCGTTCACCGAGCAGGGAGGAGTGCGATGACCCCGGACAACCGGCGCGGCACCGTCGCCATGGCACGCCTCGCGCTGCGCACCGACCCGGTACGGACCGTGGGCGCGGTGGTCATGACGCTGGCCATATCGGCCCACCCCGTACTCGTGGCCCTGCTGATCGGACGGCTCACCGACACCGTGGTGGCCGGCGACGCCGACGCGGCGCTCGCCTGGGGCATGGCGCTCGCGGGCGCCGTCGCGAGCTGGCTGGCCCTGCTGTGGTACACGTTCGGGCTGCGCACCGTCCTGGAGGAACGCGTCAGGCACGCGGTGGAGATGGACATCGCCGCGATGAGCATGGCCCCGTGGAGCGTCGCGCACCACGAGGACCCCGAGATCGCGGAGGAACTCGCGCTCGTCGAGCGGGACGTCAACCGGCTCGCCCAGGTGGTCATCTTCCTGCTGACCCTGATGGGGGCGCTGGGCCAGCTGCTCTTCGCCGTGTTCGTCCTGGCCGACGTGCACCCCGCCCTGCTGCTGCTTCCCGTCCTAGGCCTCGTCCCGGTCCGGGCCGGCCGCCGCGGGGACCGCTGGCGGCAGGCGTCCCTGGAACGGGCCACGCCCGAGGACAACCTGGCGCGTGAGCTGTACTCCGTGCTGTGCGACGCCGGGCACGCGCAGGAACTGTCCGTGCTCGGCGCGCAGGAGCCGATGCTCGCGCGGCACCGCCGGCTCTCCGACGCGGCCCAGGACGAGCGCGAACGCGGCGCCCACCGCTCCTTCCGCGCCCAGGCCGACGCCACGGTGCTCTTCGCCGCCGCCTACGTCGCGGCCGTGTCCGTCGCGGTTCTCGCCGCCGTGGCGGGACACGCGGGCATCGGGGAGGTCCTGCTCACCGCGACGCTGGCCGCGCAGGTGACCGGGCAGGTGACCATGGCCACCGACGCGGTGACCCAGCTCGTGCGGGCCCGGGCGACCGCCGACCGTTATCTGCGGATCGCGGAGCTCGCCTCGTCCTCCTCCAAAGGCGGGCGGGCACCCGGGGAATCCGGCGGCGGACTGGCCCTGCGGGACGTCACCTTCACCTACCGCGGTGCCGTTTCCCCGGCCCTCAGGGGCATCGACCTGGACGTGCCGGGCGGCCGGACGATCGCCGTCGTCGGGGAGAACGGGGCGGGCAAGACCACCCTGGCCAAACTCCTGTGCCGCCTGTACGCGCCGACGGGCGGCTCGATCACCTGGCACGGCGTGGACCTCGCCGAACTGGATCCCGACGCCTGGCGCGACGGCGTGTCGGCCGCCTACCAGGACTTCGTACGGTTCGAGACCGAGGCGGGCCAGACCGTGGGCCTCGGCGACCTGCCCCGCCTCGACGACGCCGACGCCGTACGCGGCGCCCTGGCCCGGGCCGACGGACAGGGCCTCGAACAGGCGCTGCCCGCCGGACTGCGGACCCCGTTGGGGCGCTCCCACCCGGACGGTACCGAGCTGTCGACGGGGCAGTGGCAGAAACTCGCGGTGGCCCGCTCGATGATGCGGCGGACACCACACCTGCTCGTCCTCGACGAACCCACCGCCTCACTCGACGCCGAGACCGAGTACCGGCTCTTCCGGCACTACGCCGAGGCCGCCCGCAGCGTCACCGCGGACGGCCGGGGAGTCGTCGTGGTCATCACCCACCGCCTCGGCTCGGTGCGCTTCGCCGACCGCATCGTGGTCATGGACCGGGGCCGGATCGTCGAGTCGGGCTCCCACCCGGAGCTGATGGCGGCCGGCGGCCGCTACGCCGAGCTCTACCGGGCGCAGGCCGACGCCTACGCGACCGAAGCAACCCCAGCAGCGGACCAGAAGGAGACCGGTGACAGTGGTGAGCACACCCCCCAGCCCCTATGAGGAGTACATCCGGGTCGGAGAGCTGCTCGCACTCCACTCGCCCCGCACCGAACACCCCGCCGAGGACATGTTCGTCGCCGTCCACCAGGTGTCCGAACTGTGGCTGGCGGCCCTCCTCAGGGAGACCCGCGCGGCAGGACGCCTGTTCGCGGACGAGGACACCGCCGAGGCGGCACGCCGGCTGCGCACCGCGACGGACGTGCTGGGCCAGCTCTCCGGCGCGCTCAACATGCTCTGCGGAATGCTGCCCACCGAGTTCGCGGCCTTCCGTCCGGCTCTCGGCACGGCCTCGGCCGTGCAGTCGCGACAGTACGTCGAGTTCGTCCACGCCTGCCGCGGCCCGGGCCGGTCCCTGTGGAAGGAGTTCGCGGACCTGGCGGACAAACGGGGCGGCCTGACGAAGGTGTACGACACTCCGGACATCGGTGTCCGCGAGGCGGCGGAGCTGCTGGTCGACCTGGACGACCGGCATTTCGAGTGGATGACCTGCCACTGGCGCCTGGTGCGCCGGCAGATCGGCGCCGCCGCCGGCACCGGCGGACGCTCCGCCGACTATCTGCGGGACCAGCTGGACCAGCGGCTGTTCCCCGAACTCATAGAGATCCGGCCGGAGTTCCACGCCACCGAGGAGGTGCCCGGTCGGTGACCCGCACCAGCGACCTGCTCGGCCACGCCACCGGCCGGACGCGGGCCCCCGCCTCGTACGAACAGGAATGGATGCTCTTCCTGTCGAGGATGCGCCGCACCGGCACCTTCAACATGCCGCGCCTGTACGAGATCGGCCCCGCGACCTCGGCCGACGAGATCGGCGCGGCCGTCGCACGCGTCGTGGCGCGCAGCCCCCTGCTCCGCGCCCGGATCCGGCGCCAGGACGGGCGGTTCGTGCAGGTGGTGGACGAGACCGCGGAACCGCTCACCGAACGGCTCGGCGGGGGCGATCCCGTGGCGCTGCTCGGCGAGTTCGTGCGCCGGCCCCTCGACCCGCACCACGGCCCCGTCTTCGCGAGCGCCCTGGCACCCCTGCCCGACGGCGGGCACGCTTTCGCGACCGTCGTCCACCACACCGTCGCCGACGCGGTCACCCTCGACGAGATCGAACGCCGCATCGAGCTGGAACTCGACGGCAGGGGCGACGAGTACGGCGAGCGCGTCGGCTACCTCGACTACGCGGCCTGGCAGCACGACACGTACGGCGACGCACTGGACGCCCTCGTCGACGAGTCGGTCATCGCCCTGAAGGACGCCCGGCCGAACGAACTGCCCGGCGTCGCACCCCGCTCCCGGGCCCCCGGATCCGGACTCGCCGCCTCCTTCGGCCTGGACCGGGTCTCCGACGGCGCCCTGCGGTCGCTGCTCACCGAGGAGCGCGCCAGCCCCTTCATGGCCGGCCTGTCCGCCCTGTCGATCGCCCTGCGGAGTCTGTCGGGCCAGTCCACGGCGCTGATCGCGATCGAGGTCTCCACCCGGCGGCTCAGGCCGCTCACGGACACCCTGGGCCCCTTCATCAGCACCGTGCCCGTGGTCCTGGGCGCCGCGGACAGCTTCCGCGAGGTGCTGCGCGCCACCCGCGAGACCACCCTGCGCTCCCTGGAGCTGGCCCGGATCCCCTACCACCGGCTGCTCGCCCGGCCCGAACTGCGCGGGCTGCGACGCGGCAGCGCAGGGGCGGTCGACGTGGTGTACCAGACCTTTCACGAGCAGGACGCGCCGGCCGGCGGCCGGCTGCACCGGATGCCGTACGGCATGGAGGGCGCGGGCTTCACCGCCGACCTGCACGTCTCGGTGCACGAGTCACCCGGACACAGACGGCTCGGCATCGGCCATTCCCCCCGCGTGCCGTCCGACACCGTCGCGGAACTCGCGCGGCGGTTCGAACTCGCCCTCTCCCACGGCGTGTCCCACCCGGACGCGCCCCTCAACAGACGGTCGATCGACGAAAGAGGCTCCAGGCACCATGACAGTGGCGAATGAGGCGGTCCGGACCGCCGAAGACCGTGACACGGGCTCGGCCCTGTGGAAGCTCTCCGTCGGGGCCACGGTCGGGGCACTGGCGGGACTCCTGGTCGGTGGCGTCGGCGGACGCCTGGTGATGTTCGCCCTGCGCTTCACGTCCCCCGACTCCTCGATGGGCAAGACGACCGACGCCAAATCCACCATCGGGGAGTGGAGCCTGAAGACCTTCGGGCTCCTCGAGACCGGTATCGCCATGGGCCTCCAGGTCGGGGCCCTGTACATCCTGGTGCGCCCGTGGCTGAACAAGGGGCACCGGCCGCTGAAGACCTGCCTCTTCGGGGCCACCGCCGGCGGGGTGCTGTTCATCCACCCCGACGGCGTCGACTACTACGCGGTCAAGCCGCTCTGGCTGACCGTCCCGACGTTCATCCTGCTGTCCGCCGGCTTCGGCTACCTGCTCAGCCTGTGGACCGAGCGCGCGCTCGACGCGGAACTGCTCCGGAACGCACCCTCCTGGCAGTTGTGGATCCCCATCGTGGTGACCGCACCGGCGGTGGTCCACGTCAGCCTGCTGCCGCCCCTGGTCCTGCTGGTGGTCGCGGCACTGCTGGCCACCTTCGCCCAAGGCCGGATGCGGGCGGTGGTGAGCGGCTGGCGCGGACCGGTGACCAGCTGGATCGGATCCCGCCTGCTCTTCCTGCTGGCACTCGCCAACGTCGTCCTCATCGTGCGTGCCGTCACCGAGATAGCGAACAAGAGTCAAGGGAGCTGACCATGGAGACAAGCGACGTGACGGTGCCCGGGCTGCTCGACTGGCTCGACGCACCCCGTGCGGACCGCGGCATCAACACCCTGGACCTGGCGGGGGAGTGGCAGTACATGCCGTACCCCGAACTCGCGGAGCGCACCAGGGCGGCGGCCGCCGAGCTGACCGCCGCCGGTGTGCGGCCCGGCGACGTGGTCTCGATCATCCACCGCAACGGCCCCGGGTTCGTGACCGCGTTCTTCGGCGCGCTGGCCGCCGGGGCCACCCCCTCTCCCGTGGTGCCCCCGACCCTGTTCCAGGACCGGACCTCGTACAGCCGCCACATGGGCGCGATCCTCGGCCTGGCCGCCCCTCGCGTGGTCGTCGTGGAGACGGAACTGGCCGAGCAGCTCGGGCCGGCGCTGAGCGAGCACGGCCACCGCCCCCTGACGCTCGGCACGGCCGTCGAGCCGGCGCCGCCGGCCCGGCGCGCGGCCCGGCCGCACACCGCACTCCTGCAGTTCACCTCGGGCTCGTCCGCCACGCCCAAGGGCGTCGTCGTCTCCTGGGAGGCGCTTCAGGCGCAGATCGGGCTGCTCGTCAGGTGGCTGGGTTTCCACTCGGGCAACGCCTGCGGAACCTGGCTGCCGATCCACCACGACATGGGCCTCGTGGGCATGGTGCTGCCGAGCGTGGTGACCCAGTCCAACCTGTGGGTGATGCAGCCCGACCAGTTCATCACCGGTGCGAGCCGGTGGCTGCGGCTGCTCGGCAGCGGCGCCGTGCAGATCACCGCCGTACCGCCGTTCTCCCTGAAGCACATGCTGCGCCGGGTCCGCGACGAGGATCTGGCCGGCTGCGACTTCTCCCGGGTGCGGGTCAACGTGGTCGGTGCCGAGCCCATCGACAGCCGCGTGCTGGACGCCTTCACCCGACGACTGGCCCCGTTCGGCTGGCCCACCGGAGCCCTGGTGCCCGCCTACGGGCTCGCCGAGGCCACCCTCGCGGTGACCGGCAAGGACCTCGACGTACCCACCGACCACGTACGGGTGGACCGCGGCCGCCTGCGGCTGGGCGAGAAGGTGGTGGTCGACTCCGGCGAGGTCCCGGTCGACGAACCACTCGAACTGGCCGCCAGCGGCAGCGTGCTGCCCGGCGTCACCGTCGACGTCCGGGACGAGGCGGGTGACCCCGTGCCGGAGGGCGTGCTCGGCGAGATCGTGGTCGGCGGCAGCTCGCTCGCGGACGGCTACCGCGGACACGAGCCGTGGCCCGGCGAATTCGTCACCGGGGACGCCGGGTTCTTCTGGCAGCGACGGCTGTACGTGCTGGGCCGGCTCGGGGACAGCCTGAAGGTACGGGGCGTCCAGCTGTTCGCCGAGGACCTCGAGAACGCGCTCGGCAAGGCCGAGGCCCTGCGGCAGGCACGCTACGCGGTCGTGCTCGGCACCCTCGAAGGGCAGGACACCGTC
The DNA here is from genome assembly GCF_040644935.1 of Streptomyces sp. NPDC046915. Lineage (NCBI taxonomy): Bacteria > Bacillati > Actinomycetota > Actinomycetes > Kitasatosporales > Streptomycetaceae > Streptomyces > Streptomyces sp. NPDC046915. The sequence goes on from NZ_JBEYXB010000004.1 coordinate 547,416, forward strand.
GCCGCCCTGGTGGTGAAGCAGCCCGGGGAGTGGAGCGCCGAGGTCTTCCACGAACTCGGCCGGCAGGCACGCGGACTGCGCGTCGTCGTCGCCGCGGTCAATCGCGGCGCCGTCCGCCGCACCTCCAGCGGAAAGCCCAAGCGACGGGCCATGTTCGAACAGCTGATGACCGGAACCATCGATGGAGTCGTGGTGCACGACTCCGCCAAGGAGGAGTCGTGACCACCGACGCAGTGGTGCTGACGGAGATGGAGGCGGACGAGGAACGTGTCATCTCGCCGGCCGAGCTCTTCCGCAAGTGGGAGCACGGGCAGTGGCGGCTGACGGAACTCCCCATCGCCTCGGACGCCGCCGACTGGGCCGCCATGCGCCCCTACGGCCGCCGCGAACTCGAGTCGATGATCGAGGGATTCGTCCTGGGCGAGGCCGCCGTCAGCAACACCCTCTCACCGCTCGCCGACGCCGCCCCCAGCCTGGACGCGCAGCAGTACCTGTGCACCCAGATAGCCGACGAGGCGCGGCACACACGGTTCTTCGCCACGTACCTCCAAGAGATGAGGACGTCCGCGCCCGCCCACGAGAAGGTCATCGCGGACGCCCGGGCCTCGGCCGGCGAGGCGGTCTCGACGATCTTCGACGACGAGCTGAAGGCCCGTACCGACCATGTGCGCTTCCACCCCGAGGACACCCGGGCCTGGTACGAGGCGGTGACGTACTACCACCTCATGGCGGAGGGCGTGCTCGCGATGTCCGTCCTCGGCGCCATGCTCTCCATGGTCCGGCAACTGCGCGGCAGCCTCCCGGTGCTCAACACGGGTCTGCGCAACGTGATCCGGGACGAGTCCCGGCACATGGCCTTCGGGATGTACGCGGCACGGGAAGGTGTGCGCACGGGCCACGGCAGCGCGGTCCTGAGCACCATGATGGAGGCGATTCCCCAGGTCACCATGGCGCTGGTGGCTCCCGAGCGGAAACTTCCGGGGTCCTCGATCCCGCCGCTGCGGGCGGCCCTCGGCAAGCAGCACGCGCACCGCTACTCCGGCGCGCGGCGGACCCTGCTGCGCCGCATGGAGCTGATCGGCCTTCAGGACCGCACCGGGGACGCCGGGCGGGCCTGGGACACGGGCATGGCCGCGGCGATGGCCGAGTACGAGCGCCGGCACGGCGGCCCGCACCCGGCCGGGGAGGTCCCGGCCGGGTGACGGTTCCGCTCAGCAACCGGACAGCGCACTGACCAGCGGGGCCGCGGCTTCCATGTCGCGGCCCTGTATCACGATGTAGCTGATCCCGAACCGCTCGCGCAGCTCCAGGATCTTCTCCGCCATCTCGGGCACGCTGCCCACCAGCACATTGGGCAGCGTGGCCAGGGTCTCGGGCGGCATCCCCAGTCGCCGGCTCAGGCCGTCGAGGACGGTGTGCGGGCGGGGGGTGACCCAGAAGATGCCGACGCCGACCTGGAGTTCGATCTCCGGGAACCGGTCGCCGGCGCCTTCGCGTACCCACGCGAGCTTCCGTTCCGTCCCCTCCGGGGTGATGTCGTGCACCCGGGCCTCCCCGGCGCGCAGGTCGTGGTGCACGCCGACGATGTCGGCATGCCGGCCCGCCAGCCGCAGGATGCGCGGCGAGCCGCCGCCCACCAGGATCGGCACCTTCTCCTGGGCGGGTTCCGGGGCCCCCTCGAAGCCGGACACCCGGTAGTGCTTGCCCGTGAAGTCGGCCTTGCCCTCGTCCAGCACGCCCCGCACGATCTGCACGGACTCCTCCAGCCGCTCCACCCGGGTGCCGGCCGGGTCGAAGGGCAGGTCCACGGCGTCGTACTCCGCGCGCATCCAGCCCGCACCCATGCCCAGCTCCAGACGCCCGTCGCTGAGCAGGTCGAGCGTCGCGGCCTCCTGCGCGAGCATCACCGGGTGCCGGAAGTCGTTGCACAGCACGAGGGTGCCCAGACGGAGCGTGGAGGTCGCGTCCGCGGCGGCCATCAGGGCCGGCATGGGGGCGAGCTGCCCGCCACCGAAGTGGTCGGGCAGCACGAAGGAGGAGAAGCCGAGCGCTTCCGCCCGCCGGGCGCCCTCCACCCACTCGTCCCGCGTTCTCGCCCCGACGAACTGGATCCCGAACCGGAACCTCATGCCGTCCCCGACAGGATGTCGTGCATCCTTCCGCCGAAGAACCTGGCCTCCTTGGCCTTGTCCACCGGCTCCTGTTCGAGGAGCTTGCGGAAGTCCGACGTGGGCGTCGAGGAGCCCTCCGGGTGCGGGAAGTCGGACGAGAAGACCACGCAGTCGTCGAGTTCCTCGATGGCCCGCTGGATCCGGTCGCCGGGCTGCGCCACCACCAGGACCTGGCGCCTGAAGTACTCGCTCGGTTTCAGCGGAAGGGACCAGCGGCCGGTGATGTTGCGCAGGACCGGCAGGGTCAGCAGGTAGTCCAGCGCCCCCACCCAGTTCGGCGCCCAGCCGGTGGCCTGGTACTCCTGGAGCGTCAGATGGAAGTTGGGGTGGCGCTCGAAGACACCCGCGGCGATCAGTGCGGCCGACACCATCTGCGGGGTCGCGGCCGAGACGGACGCCAGCACATAGCCGACGTCCTTCAGCTCCTGACGGCCCGTCTGGTACCAGCCGGGCGCCACCTGGGGGCCGCCCAGGAAGCCGAAGTGCAGCACGCCGAGCATGCCGAGCTCGTCGGCGGCCGCCCAGATCGGCTCGAAGTCGGAGTGGGCGACCGACTTCCCGGCGGGCGGCCGGCCCGGTATCAGGAAGGCGCGGGCCCCCAGCTCCCGGGTGCGGCGCAGCTCGGCCACGCACCACTCCACGTTCTCCCACCACAGCAGCGTGGTGGTGAGCAGCCGGTCGGTGTGCCCCTGGACGCAGCCCGCGGCCCAGTCGTTGTAGGCGCGGATGACCCGCGGTACGTCCTCGGGCTCGAGGTACTCCCTGACCCGGTCGACGGTGACCAGCGCGGAAGCCGGATTGATGATCTGCGCGTCGATCTCGTTCTTGTCCAGCCAGGCCAGCCGTTCGGAGGCCAGATAGCCGCCGAAGGGATACGCCATGCCGCGGAACCGGCTCTCGTTGGCCGCCGCGGCCGCCTCCTGGAGGGTCGGGAAGCCGGCGAAGAAACCCTGCGACTGCTGGATGGACGCGGTGAGCCGTTCCGCGTCCACGGCGAGCCGGTCGGCGGGCGCAGCGTCCGAGAAGAACCCGAAGAGGTCCTGCGTCGACGTCCGGAAATACCAACGTGGTTCGATGCGCGACGCCAGCTGCGCGTCGGCCTCCACCAGCCAGTCCGGGGGCTCCTGGAAGTGGCTGTCCACATCGATGATCACGGTCATGGTGCTCCCTCAGGTGAGGCTCGTGGAGAGTTCGGCGATCGTCGGGTAGTCGAAGATGGCCCGCACGTCGAGATCGACGTCGAGCTCGGTGGCGATCTGCTCGACGATCTCGGTGGCCAGCAGCGAGTGCCCGCCCAGGTCGAAGAAGTTGTCGTACACACCGACCGTGTCGAGGTTGAGCACCTCGCCCCAGATCCGGGCGATCTTCTCCTCGGTGGCGTTGCGCGGGCCGACGAAGGCCTCTCCCGTGTCCGGCCGTTCGGTGTGCGGGTCGGGGAGCTGGGCATGGTCGACCTTGCCGTTGGCGTTCTTCGGCAGGCTGGTCAGCGGGTGGTAGACGGCGGGGATCATCCAGTCGGGCAGCGTGGCGCCGAGGTGCTCGCGGAGCTCCGCCTCGGTGGGCTCGTGACCGGGCGCGGAGACGACGTAGGCGACGAGACGCGCGGTACCGCTGGAGTCCTCACCGGCCACGACGGCCGCCTCGCGGACGAACGGATGCGCGAGCAGGCGTGTCTCGATCTCGCCGCACTCCACACGGAAGCCGCGGATCTTCACCTGCCGGTCGGCGCGTCCCTCGAAGGCCAGTGTCCCGTCGGCGTTCCAGTGCCCCAGGTCGCCGGTCGCGTACATGCGGGCGCCGGGCACGGTGGCGAAGGGGTCCGGCAGGAACTTCTCCGCGGTCAGCGCGGCCCGGTTCAGATAGCCGCGGGCCAGTCCGACACCGCTGAGGTGGATCTCGCCGGTGGCGCCGGCCCGCACGGGGACGCCCGACGCGTCGAGGATGCGGACCTCGGTGCCGTCGACCGGCAAACCCAGGGACGGGGAGCCCTCGCCGCCCGCGGGCACCGGGCCGGCGGTGCCGATCACGCTGTACTCGGTGGGCCCGTAGTGGTTGTGGACCTCGAAGGAGCGTCCGGCCGGCGGGTGCTGGGCCAGCCGGTCGGATCCCGTCAGCAGGACCCGCAGCTCGACCTGCTGGGTGTACGGGCTGTCGTAGAGGCGTTCCGCGAGCAGCGGCGGGAGGAACGCCACGGTGACGGCCTGCTCGGCGAGCCAGGCGAGGGTCGAGTCCGGGTCCTGCTTGACCGTCTCCGGCGCGGCGACCAGGGTCGCGCCACCGGCCAGTGCGCTCCACGTCTCCCAGCAGATGGCGTCGAAGGCGACCCGGGCGAGCAGGGCGCACCGGTCGTCGCCGGTGATCCGGTGGGTGCGGACGTGCCACCGCGCCAGGTTGACGATGCCCTGGTGGGGCACGAGCACGCCCTTCGGCCGGCCCGTGGAGCCCGAGGTGTAGATCACGTACGCGCAGTGCTCGCCGCTCAGTTCGGCCGGCGGCGGACCCTGCCGCTCCAGGGCGGCACCCTCCTTCTCGGCCGCCTGCACGTCCAGCACGCGGCTCGCCGCGGTCTCCGGCCAGTCCGGGACGACGCCGGACTCGGAGAGGACCACCGCCGCGCCGGCGTTCTCGATCGTGTAGGCCAGGCGCTCACCGGGGTCGGCGGGGTCCAGGGCCAGGTACGCGCCGCCGGCCTTGAGCACGGCCAGGTGGGACACGACGAGTTCCACACCACGCTGGAGACAGACGCCGACCACCGACTCGGGACCGACGCCCCGGTCCCGCAGCACCCAGGCCAACTGGTCGGCGCGAGAGTCGAGTTCGGCATAGGTGACGCGGTCGTCGCCTGCTTCCACGGCGATGGCGCCGGGAGCCGCCGTGGCCCGCTCCGCCACCAGCTCGTGCAGCAGGCGGCCGGCCGGTACGGCTTCCTGGGGGAGGGTCATGACTGCTGGTTCCTTTCCGCCATGGTGGTGTCCTTGGAATGGCCCGTGCGCAGGGCTTCCTCGCAGATGTCGATCACGGAGCCCATGAACTTGGCCATCCAGGAGGATTCGTTGACGACGGGCTCGCGCAGGATCTCGGGGTGCTCCTCGAGGAAACGCAGGGCATCGGCCTGGCTCAGCGCGTCCTCGGCCAGCTGGTCGTAACCGGCGGCGCGCCGCTCGTACACCTCCCGGGATTCCCGGGCACCCGTCCGCTGGTGCGGCACCTGCTGGCCGAAGAGCAGTACGTCGTGTCCGAAGGCGCCGAAGTTGACGGTGCCGCCGACGCTCAGATCGGAGGTGGAATAGGTGAGCGCGCCCAGTTCACCGAAACGGGCCACGAGTTTCTCCACCCCGGAGATGTCGGTGTCCCTGCGGCAGGCCCGCCAGAATTCGGTGTCCCGGCGTGTGTTGAAGCGGTAGTGGACGGAGAGGAACCACCGGATGAAGTCCCAGGTGTCGGAGATGGCTCCGTTCACCGCTTCGGTCGTCTTCGGCGTCAGCCTTCCCCCGCTCTCGGCCAGGGCCATGGCGAGCAGCAGTGACTGACGGCAGATGACGAACAGGCCGGTGGATTCCAGAGGCTCGACGAACCCGTAGGAGTTCCCGATCGCCGCCACGTTGCCCTTGACGAACTCGTCGTGCCGGCCGGAGCGGAAACGCACCTTGCGCACCGGTCCGAGACCCGGGTACACCCGCCGGAACTCCGCCTCGGCGTCCTCGTCCGAGACGAAGGCCGAGGAGTACACGTAACCGTGGTGGTCCTCGTCCCGCATGGGGATGGTCCAGGCCCAGCCGTTGTCCATGGTCTGCGCCCGGGTGTAGGGCTTGATGGTCCCGTCGTGCCCGGCCGTGCCGAACAGCGCGCTGTCGGTGAACAGCGTCGAGCCGTACGACAGGAACTCGGAGCCCATGGTCTTCTCCAGGAGCAGCGACTTGAAGCCGGTGCAGTCGATGAAGAAGTCGAACCGGTGCCGCCGTCCCTCCGTGTCCACGACCGAGGTGACCAGACCGTCGTCACCCTGCTCGACCTCGGCCACGGTGCAGTCGACATGGGTGATGTCCCGGGCGCGCGCCGTCTCGTGTAGATAGGCGAGGAACCGCTTGTTGTCGATGTGGTAGCCGAACGGGTACAGCGCCTCGAGGGAGAACGGGGGCCGGCTGCCGGAGCGGACGACGAGGTGGCGGTGTTCCGTCATGAGCACGGACTCGAGCGTGCTGCGCCGGATGTGCCCGTCGTACTCCTGGGACTCGGCGGCCGTGCCGGTGTCGAACGAGTAGTTGAAGAAGTGGTCCTCGTCCGTGCCGCCCCAGTTGAAACGGATACCGAGCTTATAGGTCGGGCGCACCTTCCGGTAGAAGTCCTCGATGTCAAAGCCCAGCACCTTGTAGAGGAAGGGCGGGAATTCGGAGGTGGTGGCCTCGCCGACGCCGATGACCGGAATGCTGGAGGATTCCAGCAGGCTGATCTCGGTGTCCGGGAGATGGGCGCGCAGGGTCAGCGCCGCCAGATATCCGGCGCTGCCGCCGCCGATCACGCCTATGGTGCGTACCGCCTTGCTTTCGGACATGCCGGTCAGACCTCCTCGGTGATGGGCTGCTGGGTGAGGTGCGCGGCCAGGACGCGCAGGATGCGAGCGGTGCTCCGGTGGAGGTGGAAGTGTCCGCCGCGCATGATGTGCAGGGTGAACTCACGTTCCGTGAAAGGCCGCCACAGTTCCAGTTCGGCCGGCCTGACGAAGCGGTCGACCGAGCCGCCGAATACATGCAGCGGGCAGTCCAGGGGGTGCTCTTCGGCATGTCGGTAGCCGCTCACGGCGGCGAAGTCGGCACGCAGCACCGGCAGGATTTCCCGGATCAGCTCGGGCTGTGATTCCGGACCGTTCGAAAAAGCGTAGGAGAGCCCGCTGAGGAAATCCAGAATGTCCTTGTCCGGGACACCGTCCAGAGCGAGCGGCCGCAGGGTGTGGGGCGCGGGGAACGAGGAGACCGCCAGCGTGGCCGGCAGCGGCCGGCCGTCGCGCCGTGCCCGCCGGGCCAGCGCGAAGGCGATCAGCGAGCCCGCGCTGTGCCCGAAGAGTGCGTAGGGGCGGCCGGCGACGGCCTGGGTGACGGCCCCGGCGGTCCTCGACACCAGCTCGTCGAAGTCGGTGAGGAAGGGGCCCCCGGCCCTTTCCTCGCGGCCCGGGAGCTGAACGGCCATCAGTTCCAGGCCGGTGGGGAGGGCGCGGGCCCAGCGGCGGAAGGCCTGGGCGCCGCCCCCGGCGTGCGGGAGGCAGACCACCACCGGCGCGGTCGGCCGCTCGGGACCGATGCGCACCAACCGGACCTCAGACATCCCGGCCTCCCGCCACCGTGCCGGCCGTGGACTGCGCGGGGGCCGGGTGCCCGGCCCCGGAGGCGGCCGGCGCGGACCGCGGCCGTGGCCACCACGACCGCTCCCCGAGGTCCATCAGCAGGGCCGGCAGCAGCAGAGGCCGGACGACGAACGCGTCCACGAGCACTCCGAGGGCCACCACGAGGGCGATCTGGACGATGCCCACCAGCGGGATGAGTCCGAGCGCGGCGAACAGGGCGGCGACGACCAGGGCGGCGCCCGTGATCGCCGGGACGGTGGCGGCGACCGCCCGCACCGTGCCGGCCGGCCGGCCCAGGCGGGCGGACTCCTCCTCGACGCGCGTCAGCAGGAGGACACCGGTGCCGACGCAGAACGTCACCAGGTAGGCCAGGGAGTGCAGTGCCAGGGTTCCCTCCTGCCCGGCGAATCCGAAGACGGGGCGGTGGACGGCGACCGAGACGCCCAGTGCCGCCGTGTAGGTGAGGAACACCGTCGAGACCAGCACCAGTGGGGCGACCACGGCCCGCAACAGCAGGCCGAGGAGCACCGCCAGGACGAGCAGCATCAGCGGGACGACGACCTCGCGGTCCCGGCTCTCGGCGTCCGCCGTGTCGAGGGCGACCGCGTCGGGGCCGCCGACGCCGGCGGACGCGCCGGGCAGAGCGCGCAGCGTGTCGCGCACGCGTTCCACGGTGCTGAGGGCGGCCGGGCTCGCGGGCGGCGAGGTCGGCACGGCGGTGATCAGGGACAGGTCGCCCGCCCGTGCCGCGCGCCCGGCCCGTGTCAGGCCGTCGTCGGCGCGCAGCGCCGCGAGCACCCGTTCCTCGGCGGCCGACCGCACGACGACGGTCACCGGTGACGTGCTGCCGGCCGGGAGGTCGCGGGCGAGCATCCGCTGGCCGGCGACGGCCTGGGGCTCGCCGGTGAACGAGTCGTCGGTGCTCAGCCCGGTGCGGGACGCGAACAGTCCGAGCGACAGCGCGGCGAGCACGACGGCCGTGACCGCCCAGACCGTCCGAGGCCGCCGGCCGACCCGCCCGCACAGCCGGCCCCAGAAGCCGGCATCGGCCTGTGCCGTGTCCCCGTACCGCGGTGCGAGGGGCCAGAGGATCCAGCGGCCGAACACCAGCAGGACGGCCGGCAGCAACGTCGTGGCCGCGGCGAGCGCGCACAGCACCGCGACCGCGCCGACCGGCCCGAGCCCGCGGGTCGTCCGCAGGTCCGCCGCCGTCAGGCAGAGCAGACCACCGGCCACCGCGACCGCGCTCACGACGGCGGCACGGCCGGCCCGGGGCAACGCGGCACGCATCGCCTCGTGCTTGTCGGCGTGCCCGCGCAGTTCCTCGCGGTACCGGGAGACGAGCGGCAGGGCGTAGCCGGTCGAGACGCACACCGTGAGCACGGTGAGCAGCCCCTGCGACAGCGTCGTGTACGTGAGTCCGGTCGCCCTGCCGAGCAGATAGACCGTGCCCTCGGCGACCGCCAGGGCGATGCCGCCGACCGCCAGGGTGACGGCCCACAGCCAGGGGCTGCGATGGGCGACGACCAGGACCAGCACCAGGAGCAGCAGGGTCACCAGGAAGAGCGTCGTGTTGACGTCGCTCATGATGTCGGCGTTGGCTGTCGCGTACCCGGCCTGTCCGGTCACGGCCACCGCGAGCCCGCCGTCCCCGCGGCCGACCAGGTGCTGCACGGCGCGCACGGAGTCGGCCACGTCGGCCGTCTCGTCGAAGCTCAGCCCGGTGCCGGGCACCGGGAGATCCACCCGGACGACGGCCGTGTCGCCGCCAGGCGCGAAGGTGGCCTCGTGCACCTGCGCCTTCTTGGTGATCTTCCGGCCGACGGCCGCTCGGTCGGCGTCGATCCGGGCCCGGTCGGCATCGGTCAGAGCGGAGCCGCGTTGATAGACGATGAGCGCGGATATCCGCTTGCTCTGGGGGAATTTCTGGTATTGCCGGTCGGCCTTGACGGATTCGGCCGAATCGGGCAGGGCGCTGATGGCGCTGTTCTTCTGGAGCGTGAACATCTTGCTGCCCTGGGAACCCACCAGAACCAACAGGAATAACCAAGTCAGGAGAACGAGCCACTTGGTTCGTCGCCCCGTCGCTGTCCCGACGAACCGAGCAACTCCATTCACCGCAATCGCTCCTTCGAATTGATCTCACACAGGGGCCGCGCCACCGTAGCTCCGGGCCCGGATCGGACTCAAGGAACGGTGGGGTGCGGTACGCGACGCACAGAAGACGTGTCCCGTCGACGGGACATGACTCTTGTCAAAGCAAAGGCTTGGTGACTTTCCGGAGGATGTCGTCGCCCCGGTCGAAGAGATAGAAGTGGTCCCCGGGGAAGAGGTCCAGCGAGAACTCCGCCTCGGTGAGCGCCGCCCAGCCCCGCAGCTCCTCGGGGTCGGCGAAGACGTCCGAGGCCCCGGCGAACGCGTGGACGGGGCACTCCAGCGGCCGCTCCGCGCGCAGCCGGTACGTGCCGGCCAGGGAGAAGTCGGCCCGGAGTATGGGCAGGAACATCTGCAGGAACCCCCGCTGGGAGAGCAGCGACCGGGGCACGTACTGACGTTCCAGCAGGAAGCTCAGCAGCTTCTCGTCCGGCACCTCGTGCAGTGGGTCCGGTATGCGCACCTGTGGTGCCGGGTATCCCGAGACGCCCAGGCAGACGGGTCCGGGCAGCCCCTGGCGCCTGAGCAGAAGGGCCAGTTCGTAGGCGACGAGAGAACCCACACTGTGTCCGAGGAAGGCGAAGCGGCGGCCCTGGAGGATCTCGGCGAGGCCGTCCGCGGTCTCCTTCACCAGGGTTTCCACGTCGGGAACCAGCGGCTCGCGGATACGGGTCTCACGGCCGGGGAATCGCACCGCGAGTACCTCGACCTCCAAAGGGACGACAGTGCGCCAGCGCTGATAGGCGGACGGTCCGCTGCCGGCATGCGGAAAGACCAGGAGAAGCGGCCGGTCCGGGCGGGAGGATCCGATCCGGGAAACCCATTTGCTGCTCATCCGTCAACTCCTCTGTGATTTCCCGTCGGGGATGTCGCGCGCGACGGGTGCGGACGCGGTGGCGATTCTCCATGAGGAGCCGGACCAAGGGGAGTCGTGAGCCCCCAGTGCGGCCGGCATCGGTGTGGACGGAGGCCACGGGAAAGGGTGATGGTGATCCGGGCCCGTGCCTTCGGCTTTCCGGCCGCAAGAGCGGGCGAGGCCCATTTCGCACAGGGAGGACTATTCGTGCTCGGGCTGAAATCCGTTGCCTTCGAAGACCTGGACAGAGTGAATCTGCTGGATCCCGGGCTGCATGCGACAGCCGATCTGGGGCCGTTGTGGAGGAAGCTGCGGCAGGAGGCCCCGATATGGTGGCACCCCTCGCAGGGAAGCGTCCCCGGATTCTGGGTCGTCACCCGGTACGCCGACGTGCTCGGCCTGCTGAAGGACCACGAGAGATTCACCGTCGGCCGCGGCAACATGCTGGCGACCCTGCTGCACGGCGGTGACACCGGTGCGGGGCGCATGGTCGCCGTGTCCGACGGCCGGTGGCACGCGGGGCTGCGCCGGCTCATGCTCTCGGGCATCGGTCCCAAGGTGCTCGACCTGGTCAAGGACCTCACCGAGGCCACGACGCGTGATCTCGTGGGCCGGGCGCTGGAGCGGGGCGCCTGCGACTTCGCGCGGGACGTCGCGGCGCAGATCCCTTTGACCGTCATCTGCGAACTGCTCGGGGTGCCGCCGCAGGACCGGCCCCGGGTACTTGAGTTGACGAACAGGGCGATGCTCTCGGGTGACTTCGAGGCACCCGACATCGAGATCCGTGTCGCCCGCAGCCGGATCCTGCAGTACTACGCGAACCTGGCCGCGGTGCGCGGCGGGGCGCCGGGCAGCGACATGGTCAGCCTGCTGGCCACCAGCGAGGTCGACGGGCGCCGGCTCACCAAGCAGGAGGTGCTGCTCAACTGCTACAACCTCATCGTCGGAGGGGACGAGACGGCGCGGCTCGCCATGAGCGGCGGGTTGCTGGCACTGATGGAGAACCCGGCACAGTGGGAGCGGCTGCGCGGGGACCCCGCCCTGGTGGACCCGGCGGCGGAAGAGATCCTGCGCTGGACCACACCCGCGTCGCACATCGGGCGGACCGCGCTGGCCGATGTGACACTGCACGGCGAGGTCATACGCGAGGGCGACGTGGTGACGGTCTGGAACGTCTCCGCGAACCGGGATGAACAGATGTTCGCCGCGCCTGACGTCTTCGACATCGGGCGCTCACCGAACCGGCATCTCACCTTCGGCCACGGGCTGCATTTCTGCATCGGCGCGGTGCTGGCCCGGCTGGAGCTGCGCACGATGCTGCGTGTCCTGCGGGAAAGGGTCGCCCATGTGAGACTCCGGGGTGAAGTGCGGCGTATCGAATCGAACTTCATCACCGGGGTCAGCAGCCTTCCGGTGGCCCTGGAGAAAGACCCGGCCGGCTGAATTCGTGCGGCTGAGGCGTGCCGGTGCGGGCAGGCCTCAGCTCCCGTGACGGAGCAGCGAATCGGCGGCCAGCGCCAGGAAGAGCAATGTCAGATAGACGATCGACGTGTGGAAAAGCCGCATGGTCCGCGGCTCCTGGCCGCTTCGCGCGGCCTTGTGGAGACCGTGCACCTGGAAGAGGAACACGCCGCCGAGAACGACGGACGTGACGCCGTAGAGGGGTGTGGTGGGAGTGAGCGGCCACACCGCGACGGACGCCGTCACCATGAGCCAGCTGTGCACGACGCTTTCGGTCAGTACACGTCGGATCGACGCCACGACGGGCAGCACCGGAATACCGGCTCGGGAATAGTCGTCCCGGTATTTGACGGCCAGTGCCCAGAAATGCGGCGGCTGCCAGAAGAAGACGACCAGGAAGAGCGACAGCGCGGTCCACGAGAGGGATCCGGTTGCTGCCGCCCAGGCGATCAGGACGGGGGCGGATCCGCACAGACCACCCCAAAGCGTACTCTGTGGGGTCCGCCGCTTCAGCAACAGGGTGTAGACGAGCGCGTAATGGCTGATCGCGCACAGGGCGAGAACCGCGGCCAGCGGATTGGCCAGGGCGAGGAAGATTCCGACGGAGATCACGCAGAGCGCGGTCCCGAACATCAGGGCCGCCCGCGGGCCGACCCGATGGCGAGCCAGCGGACGATTCCTGGTGCGCTCCATCAGCCGGTCGATATCGCGGTCTATCACGCAGTTGAACGCACCCGCACTGGCCGCCGCGCAGGTGCCGCCCAATGTGACGGCGAGGAAAGCGGTGATCGAGGGTACGCCATGGCTGGCCGCGAAAAGGGTGGGGACCGCCGAGACCAGCAGGAGCTCGACTATGCGCGGCTTGCAGAGGGACAGATAAGCGCCCACGACGTCCCGGACCGACGAAGGTCCCGGGGCATCGGCGAGAATACTTTTCTCGGTGTCGATCGTACTCAATTACGCGGCCGCCTTTCGAGTGTTCGGGGCGCTCGGCGGGACTGACAGGCGGCATTGAGCATCCAGCAGAATTCCTTGAACGTCTAGAGCCAGTCCCGTCGTTTGAAGACCACGTACAACGTCGTGCAGACGACCCCCATCAGAGCGATGGCGAAGGGGTATCCGAAAGCCCAGTGCAGCTCGGGCATATGGGAGAAGTTCATGCCGTAGATCGTCCCGACGAGGGTGGGCGCGAACAGGATGGCCGCCCAGCTGGAGATCTTCTTGACCTCCTCGTTCTGTTCGAAGCCCGCTTCCGCCAGCGCCCGCATCTCCGCGTTCTGCTGCTGGGTGACCAGGGTGGCGTTCACCGTGAGGATCTCGGTGAGGGCCTGGCGGAACCCGTCGACGCGCTCGCTGGTGTGGGTGACGTGGTCGGCGACGTCGCGGAGGTAGCGCTGGAGCTCCTCGTCGGTCTCGTACTTGGCGAAGCCGGCCATCAGGCCGTGCAGCATGCCGACCAGGGGGCGGGTGGCGCGCTGGAACTCGACCATCTCGCGGGAGAGTTCGTAGATGCGGCGGGAGACCTCGGGGTCGCCGCGGAAGACCTCCGTCTCGATCTCGTCGATGTCGATCTGGACGCCCTCGACGACGGGCGCGTAGCCGTCCACGACCGCGTCGAGTATCGCGTAGAGCACCGCTTCCGGGCCCAGCTTGAGCAGCTCGGGGGAGTCCTCCATACGGCCGCGGACCGCGGAGAGGTCGGGGGCGGCGCCGTGCCGGACGGTGATGACGAAGTCGGGTCCGACGAACACGTGCAGCTCGCCGAAGTCGACCTCCTCGGGCGCGTCCAGATAGCGGGCGGCGCGCAGTACCACGAAGAGCGTGTCGCCGTACCGCTCCAGCTTCGGACGCTGGTGCGCCTCCATCGCGTCCTCGACGGCCAGCGGATGCAGTCCGAACTCCGCGGCGAGGGAGAGGAGTTCGCCTTCCGTGGGCCGTGCCAGACCGATCCACGCCATGCCGGCCGGCTGCTCGCGCAGCTCCCGGTAGGTGTCGGCGAGCGTGGCGGGGTCGGAGACACGCACCCCGTCGCGGTACAGGGACGCCTGGACGATGCTCGCGGCCTCGGCCGGTACCGCGGCGGGCGGCTGCTCGGGCGGCGCGGACGGTTCGGCCGTGGGCGGCTTCGACGGGGGCAGGGTGCGCCGCCAGACGGATTTGCGGAGGTTCCTCCTGGAGGCGGGGACGGCGCGTCGCTCGGGCATCGAGTGCTGCCTCTCGGTCGGCCTGCGTCGGCATGATCACCAGCAGGATATACGGGGCATACCCGGCCCGTCCCTGGTGCGCGGACCGGGATCCGGTGAGAGTTGCGGACCAAAGGTGTCCGCAACTGGCACTAGCGTGCCGTCATGACGGATCGGAGCGCCGGGAGTCGTGGCGGGGAGGACGGTGGCGTGGTGAGTACGCGCGCGGGGAGCACGGACGGCGGGGGCACGGGGAGCCCGAGTACCGAGAGGCCTGCCGCGACGGGCACGGGCACGGCGAGCGCGTCCCCGCTCTCCGTCCGGGCCCTCAACCGGGCGACCCTCGAGCGGCAGCTGCTGTTGCGCCGGTCGGCGCTGTCGGCCGGGGCGGCCGTCGGGCATCTGGTCGGGCTTCAGGCGCAGAACGTGAAGCCGCCGTACTACGCGCTCGCCGCCCGTCTCGACCGCTTCGTGCCGCAGGATCTCTCCCGGCTCATGGCCGACCGCGCCGCCGTCCGTATCGTCACGATGCGCTCGACCATCCACACCCACACGGCCGAGGACTGCCTCACCCTGCGCCCGCTCGTCCAGCCCGCCAGGGACCGGGAGCTGAACGCCTTCCGCAAGGGGCTCACCGGCGTCGACCTCGACCGGCTCGCCACGCTCGCCCGTGAGCTCGTGGAGGACGAGCCGCGCACCATGGCGCAGTTGCGTCAGGCCCTCTCCGCCAAGTGGCCGGAGGCCGACCCGCAGGCGCTCGCGGTCGCCGCCCGCTGCCGGCTGCCGCTCGTCCAGGTCACCCCGCGCGGGCTCTGGGACCGCAGCGGCCAGGTCGCCCTGACCACCTCCGAGCGGTGGCTGGGCCGCCCCGCCGAGCCCGCCCCGGCACCGGACGCCGTCGTGCTGCGCTACCTCGCCGCCTTCGGCCCGGCCTCCGTCAAGGACATGCAGACCTGGGCGGGCCTGACCCGGCTGCGCGCGGCCTTCGAACGCCTGCGCCCACAGCTCGTCACCTTCCGGGACGGCAACGGCGTGGAGCTGTTCGACCTGCCCGACGCGCCCCGCCCCGACCCGGACACCCCGGCCCCGCCCCGCTTCCTGCCCGAGTTCGACAACCTGCTGCTCTCCCACGCCGACCGCACCCGCGTCGTACCCCCCGAGTACCGGGGCCGCAGCTGGCAGGGCAACCAGGCCTACCGCACGCTCCTCGTCGACGGCTTCCTGGCGGGTGTGTGGAAGCTCGACGGTGCGGCGCTGGTCGTGGAGCCCTTCGGGCGGCTGACCGCGGCCCAGCGGGAGGAAGTGCGCGAAGAGGGACGGCGGATGCTGGAGACGATGCATCCCGAGGCGTCGTACGACATCCGGTTCGGCACCGTCGTACGGAGCTGAGGGCGACCGGAGACGTGGATAGGGAGGCGCTGCGGGCCGCTCGTGGAGGCCCGCAACGCCTCCCTGGCATCTACCCGAGGGGTCCTCGGGAGGCTTTCCGGGTTACGAGTTGACCTGTGTGGTCACCAGGTTCGAGAAGGTGGTCAGCCGGGTGTACACACCCGGGTAACCGGCCTCCGCGCACCCCTCTCCCCAGGAAGTGATCCCTGCCAGGACGCCCCCGATGAGCAGGGGACCGCCGCTGTCGCCCTGGCAGGTGTCTACGCCGCCGGAGGTGTATCCGGCGCAAACCATGTCGGTCTGGACGAAGTCCGAACCGTAGGAGCTCTTGCAGCTGGAGTCGGACACGATCGGGACGGTCGCGGTCCGCAGCTGGTTGGAGGAGCTGCCGTTCTCCGAGGTGGTGCCCCAGCCGAGGATGCGGGCCGTGGTGCCGGCCGCGTACACGCCGGTCTGCGAGGAGGAGACGTACGACGCGGGGGTGTACGACATCGACGAGGACAGGGTCAGCACGGCCACGTCGTCACCGTTGGTGGCGTCGGTGTAGTCCGGGTTGATCCAGATCTTGCTGACCTTGCTGACCGTGCCGTCGGTGCCGTTCAGATAGGTCCGCCCGCCGACCACCCGGACACTGCTGGTGGACTCGCCGACCATGCAGTGGGCCGCGGTCACGACCTTCTTGGCCGCCACCAGGGTGCCGCCGCAGAACTGGTTACCGGAGGCGTCCGTGATCTGCATCATGAACGGGTAC
Source organism: Streptomyces sp. NPDC046915 (assembly GCF_040644935.1). Lineage (NCBI taxonomy): Bacteria > Bacillati > Actinomycetota > Actinomycetes > Kitasatosporales > Streptomycetaceae > Streptomyces > Streptomyces sp. NPDC046915. The sequence continues at coordinate 563,719 of NZ_JBEYXB010000004.1, forward strand.
GCGGCCGTCGTGGTCGTCGTGCCGCCGACGATGGGCTGGGGAGCGGCCTGCGCGGTGGGGGCGCTGAGCAGGGCGGTCGCGGCGGCGGCAGCGGTCGCCGCGACGACGGCGGCGGTTCTCTTGGCGCGGTTTGGCCCGAACATGAGTCTCCTCAGTGGGGTTGCCGGTGGGGGGACGCGCGGGTGTGGGGGGTGCACTGCGGGGGCCGCGGGACCGACCCCCGTATGCCCGGGCGAGCGGCATGGGTTCAAGCTAGGACCCGGAACAGCCTCCTCCCAATGAGGGAACCCCCTAGTGGAGTGGGGCAGGGAAAACCCTCGGTCCGGCTCAGTAAACCTGGCGGGTCGTCACTTCGCGCGGCGGCCTGCCGCCAATCGGACGATGTCCACCCGCGAACGGATCCCCAGCTTGCGGTAGACCCGGGTCAGGGTCGCCTCGACGGTCTTGACGCTGATGAACAGACGGGCGGCGATCTCCCGGTTGGTGGCGCCCTCCATGACCAGCGCGGCCACCTGACGCTCCATCGAGGCCAGTCCCTCCAGCGCGTCCAGGGCGGCGGGCGCGGTGACCACCGGCTCCGGCTCGGGCTCCGGGGCCGTGACGGCCGCCTCCACCTGACGCAGCCAGGGCAGCGCCCGGCAGCGGCGGAACAGCCGGGCCGCCTCGTCGTACGCCGTCGGCCCCGGGCTCCCGGTGCGCAGCTGGGCCAGCGCGAAGGCGGCGCGGGCCTCCTCCAGGCCGTAGCCGAGTTTGGCGAGCCGGTCCTGGGCCGACGTCAACTGGGCGACGGCCGGGTCCAGTTGCCCGCGGGCGGCGCGGACGAGGGCCTCGGCGCGGTCCAGGACCGCGAGCACGCTCTCGCGGCCGAGGCGCAGCGCGTGCTCACGGGTGACGTCGATGACGTCCTGCGCCTCGTCCGGGGCGCCGATCCTGACGAGGGCCTCGGCGAGGTCGCCGTGCCAGCGGCCGCGCGCCGGGTCGGTGATGCCCAGGTGCCGCTCCAGTTCCCGCACCCGGCGCAGCGAGCGCACCGCGCCCGCCGGATCACCGGCCACCAACTGGGCGTAGCCCAGCGCGCCCAGGGCCCGGGAGAGATACATCTGGTCCCCGTCCTGCTCGGCGTGCTCGACCGCCTCCCGGGCCAGCGCGAGCGCCCGGTCCACGTCGCCGCCGGAGGCCTCCGCCAGGGAGGTGAGCATGCCGGAGGCCGTCTCGCCGATCCCGGAGTCCCGGGCCAGGGCGAGGCTCTCCCGGGCCAGCTCCAGTGCCCGGCCGCAGTGCCCGGAGCGCAGTTCGGTCTCGGCGAGCCCGCGCAGGAAGTGCACCTCGCTCTCCACCGAGCCGCGCCGCCGCACCTCGCGCAGCAGGGCGGTGACGGTGGCCCGCGCCTCGGCCAGCTGGTCGCCCATGACCAGCCAGCGGAACCGGGCGCTGCCCGCGCCGTTGTGATGGCACGCCACCCGCGGGTCCTGGGGCTCCTTCATCGCGCGCTTTATGGTGGCGGGGGCCGCCGGATGACCCATCAGGGTCTCGATCTGGGCCAGGAACGCCAGCGCCAGGAGCTCGGTGCGCCGGTCGCCGCCGCGTTCGGCGAGCTCCGCCGTGTGCGCGGCGGCCTCGCGCGCCTCGGTGAAGTCGCCCTCCACGATCAGCGCCCGCCACGCCATCTGGTAGTGGACGAGGGCGAGCAGCCGCGGGTCCTCGCCGGCGTCGGCCAGGGCCTGCGGGAAGACGGCGTCGACCTCGGTCATGGTGTGGCCGGCCGTCTCGATCACGGCCATCCAGGCCCGTACCCGCTCGGCGGGCACCGTCGCCCGGGTCAGCACCTCGCGGGCGATGTCCCGGGCGAGGTCGACCTCCCCGGCGGTGATGGCGTCCTCGGCGGCCTGCAGCCGGCGCTCGTCCGGGCCGGGCGCGCTGCCGGCCGGGGTGTGCCGGGCGGCGAGCAGTCCGAGCTGCGCGGCCACGGACGGCGCCCCCCGGTCCCGGGCCAGCGCGGCGGCCTCGGCGAGCCGGGCGGCCGCCTCCGGGTCGGTGCCGGTGGTGGCCAGCGCGAGGTGGCGGGCCCGCTCTATCGGGTCGGGGGCGGCCGTGGACAGCGCGGCGTGCGCGGCCCGCCGTTCGTGGACGGGGGCCTCGGCGTACAGGGCGGCGGAGATCAGCGGGTGCGCGAACCGTACGGCGGGGTCCTCCGGCTCGGTGGCCAGCAGCCCGAGTTCGGCGGCCTGCGCGCACTCGGCCTCGGCGTTCTCCCGGCCGGCCGCGTGCAGCAGCGCCGGGGTGGGGCGGGCGCCCGCGCTGGCCACCAGCAGGGTGCGGCGGGCCTCGACGGAGAGCATGTCCAGGCGGCTGAGCACCAGCGCGCGCAGCGAGGTGGGCACCGGCAGCGGCTCGCCGGGGCGCGGCGGGGTGGGGCTCTCGGCGAGGGCGCGGCCGAGCTCCAGCGCGAAGAGCGGGTTGCCGCCGCTGGTGCGGTGGATCTCGCGGACCGTGGAGCGCGTCAGGCCGGTGTGGCCGCGGTGGTCGAGCAGGGCGGAGACCTGGGCGCGGGTCAGGGAGCCGAGCCGGACGGCGAGGGTGTCGGGCGGGGACGCGCGTAGATGACGGTCGTACTCCTGGCCCTCGGTGCGGACCGCGCACAGCAGTTGGACCGGGGTGTCACCCAGGCGGCGGGCGGCGAAGCCGAGGAGTTCGGCGCTGGCCGGGTCCAGCCACTGGAGGTCGTCGGCGACGACGAGGACGGTGCCCTCGGCGGCCAGCGCACGCAGCGCGGACAGCACGGCGAGGCGCAGGGCGAGTCCGTCGCGCTGGAGGCTGGACTCGCCGCGGCCGGTGAGCGCCGACTCCAGGGCGGTGGCCTGGGCGGAGGGCAGCCGTGCGGACACCCGGTCGAGGACCAGGCCGAGGAGGTCGGCGAGCGCGAGGAAGGGGAGGTGGGATTCGGACTCGGTGGCGGAGCAGCGCAACACGGTGTGGGCGGCACCGGCGTATTCCGCTGCCAATGCCCGCAGTACGGTCGATTTCCCTATTCCGGCCGGGCCGTGGAGCAGGACGCTGCCACCTCGGGTCAGCTGCTCGTGGGCGGCGGCGAACAGCTCCTCCCGGCCGATGACCAGGTCGGGGCGGCATCTCGCAGGCTCCTGGAAGTCCCGTCGCACGGTCACCGCTCCCCTCCTGTGTCGTGTCCGGGCCAAATTCTAGGCAATGAAGCCCGAAATTCGGACGGATGCCGTGGTGAGGGAAATAACAGGGGCCCAGGCATACGCAAATTCAAACCGTGATCACATGAATGGAAACCGCTCTCGGGGACCGGGACCCGACCGGTGGATCAAGCCGCCGGAACCGGCCGGAGCCGCATCGTCGCAGGTGAGCGGGGCGCCCCGCCCAGGGCGGGCAGGGCCCGTCGCGACTCCGGCCCGGCCCGCGAAGGAAGCCGGCGGGCCGTACGCGCCCGCGCCCGACACCCAGGACTCTCCATGGTCGACTCCGGCCGCCGGCCCCCCCGGCACCGGTCCCGCTGCGTCGGACCGGTCGGCAGCATGCGCATGGCCCGGCTGCCCGTGCCGCGGAGGCCGTGGCCCGAGCGCCGGGCGCCTGCGCGTTGGTCGAGTCTGGTCGCCGGCCCTCGGCCCCCGGCCCCCGGCACCGGGTTCGGTCCCGCTGCGTCGGACCGGTCGGCAGCATGCGCATGGCCCGGCTGCCCGTGCCGCGGTCCGGGCGGCGGTCGCCCGCGCGAGGAGTGCAGGCTGCCGGTCGTGCGGTGGGCCGGGCTCAGTCCAGCAGTTCCCGCACGTACGCCGTCGCCTCGGCGCGCGAGAGCCTGCGTCCCTCGGCGAACCGTGCGTCGAACTCGTCCGGGCGGAGTGCCGCCCGCACGATCTCGACGTTGCGGGGACCGTCCAGCGGATCCATCCGCTCGGGAAAGAACCCGATCCGCCCGCCGATCGCCGCCACCGTGCCCAGCAGCACGGCACCGTCCGCCGGGCGCCCCGTCATCGCCAGGCAGCCGGCGACCGTGTGCAGGCCGACCAGCCACGAGGTGACGTCCCACTCGTCGAACAGCTCCCGCACCATGTCCTGGCCGCGCCGCAGCAGATGGTCCCGGTCACCCAGGTCCATCGCGATCTTCAGGCCGATCCAGGTGGACGACAGCGCCGCCCAGTCGTGCCCGGCGGCATGAGCCGTCGACACCGCCTGCCCGATCAGCGCGTCCGCCGCCGCCAGGTCGCCGCTCGCCCGGGCGACCTGGCTGAGCACCATCAGCGCCTCGGCCTCCACCCACGGCTGCGCCGCCTCGCGGGCCAGCGCGAGCGCCTGTTCGCCGGACTCGACCGCGCCCGCGCCGTTGCCGACCGCGGCGAGGAAGTAGGCGCGGTAGCACAGCACGAGCGCACGGTGCTCGGGGTCGTCCGCCTCCAGGGCGAACGGCTCCGCCGCGTCGAGGGCGGCGCCCGCGGAGGGCAGGTCGGCCGAGAGGTAGTGCAGGGTCGCCTTGCCGATGTACGCCCGGGCATGCAGGCCGGGGTCGGCCGGCGGCGCCTCCGCGAGCCCGCGGGTGAGCCAGCCCAGGCCCTCGCTGACGTGCCCGCGCCGGTAGCAGAACCAGTACAGCTCGGTGGCGATGCGCAGCGCGACGTCCGGTTCCCCGGCCGTGAACGCCGACGCGATGGCGGCGCGGAAGTCCGGGAGCTCCGTCTCCAGCCGGCTCAGCCAGCGGGAGGTGTCGGCGCTGCGCGCCCGGCGCCCCGCTTCCACGGCGAGCCGGGCGGCCCACGCGCGGTGGCGGGCGGCGAGCTCGTGGCGCTCCGCCTCGTGCAGCTGCCGGTCGCCGTACTGGCGCAGGGTCTCCAGCATGCGGTAGCGGCGCGGCTCGGTGCCGGGCACCACGGACACCAGCGACTTGGCGACCAGGCCGGTGATCCGCGACAGCGCGGCCTGGTCGCCGGTCACCCGGCGGGCGGCGTCGAGGTCGAAGCTGCCCGCGAACACACTGAGCCGGTCGAAGAAGCGACGCTCGGCGGCGTCCAGCGTCTCGTGGCTCCACGCGACGGCCGCCTCCAGCGAGCGGTGCCGCTGGGGCGCGGTGCGTGCGCCGCCGCTGAGCAGCGCGAAGCGGTCGTCGAGGTGGTCGGCGATCTGGCGCACCGACAGGGTGCGGCTGTGCGCGGCGGCCAGCTCGATCGCGAGCGGCATGCCGTCGAGCGCGCGGCACAGTTCGGCGACCGTCTCCAGCTCCTGGCCGGTCGGCTGCCAGGTGGGCACCAGGGTGCGGGCGCGGTCGCGGAAGAGGCGTACGGCCTCGGAGCCGGGGCCGTCGGAGCCGAGCGGCGGCAGTTCGAGCACGGCCTCGCCGGAGATCCGCAGGGGCTCGCGGCTGGTGGCGAGCACCCGCAGCTCGGGGCAGTTCAGCAGCAGCGACTCCACGAGCTCGGCGGCGCCGTCGATGACGTGCTCGCAGTTGTCCAGTACGAGCAGTGCGCTGCGGCCGGCCAGGGCGGGGGCCAGCGCTTCGGCGGAGCTCGCGCCGGCCAGGCCGAGCACGGAGCCGATCGCGTGGGGGAGGTCGGCCGGGTCCTGAATGGTGGTCAGTTCGACCAGCCACGGCCCGTCGAGGTCCTCGCGGGCCGCCCCGGCCTCATTGGCGAGCCGGGTCTTGCCCATGCCACCGGGTCCCACGACGGTGACCAGCCGGTGCTCGTCCAGCAGCGCGCGCAGGACCGCCAGCTGGTCCTCGCGGCCGACGAAGCTGGAGACGTGCCGGGGCAGGTTGCGGGTGCGGTCGGCGGCGGAGGCCCTGCGCACCGGGGCCGGGGCGAGATCGGCCTGGGCGACCACGGGAGCCGGGACCGCCGCGAACGCTGCCGGGGCGGGCCGGCGCGGGTCCAGCGCCGGGGACTGCGCGAGCACGTCCGTCTCCAGCTTGCGCAGCTCCGGCCCCGGGTCGGCGCCGAGCTCGTCCACCAGGCGCTTGCGGACGGTGCGCAGCGCGGCGAGCGCGTCGGCCTGCCGTTCGCAGCGGTACAGCGCCAGGGCCAGCAGCGACCACGCCCGTTCCCGCAGCGGGTGCTCGTCGGCGTGGGCCTGGAGGCCGGCGACGGCGGTCGCGTGCTCGCCCTGTTCGAGGGCGCAGGCGAACCGGTCCTCACGCGCGGCCAGCCGCAGCGCCTCCAGCCGCATCACCTCGGGGCGGGCGAACTCGGCGTCCCGGCAGTCGGCGTACGCGGGACCGCGCCACAGCCGCTCGGCGGCATCCAGCTCCGCGGCGGCGCGGTCCGGGTCGCCGGAGGCCAGCGCGCGACTGCCCTGCTGGGCGTGGTGGGTGAAGCGTTCGGCGTCGACGGCCTCCGGCGGTACGCGCAGCACATAGCCGGGCCCCTGCCGGACCAGGAGCACGGACGGGGTGCGGGCCGCGCGGCCCGGCTCCAGCGCCCGGCGCAGCGCGGCGATGTAGCCGTGCAGTGTGGTGACGGCGCTCGCGGGCGGTGCGCCCTCCCACAGTTCCTCGACGATCCGGTCGGTGCTGACCATCCGGCCCCGCTCGGACACCAGCAGGGCGAGCAGTGAGCGGGGCACCCGGCCGCCGAGCGCGGCGGGCTCACCCCCCACGTCCGCGCTGATTTGTCCTAGTACCCCCAGGCCGATTTCGGTCATGCGTTCCCCCGGTAGATCGTTTCGCGGAGCTTACATTCACTGGCAACTGGCTGGAAAGAAACGCCCATTCGATTCCCAGTGGCTTCCCAGTGGGGCGCGCGAGAGTTCTTCCCGAGGCTGACGCCGACGGAAAACACCGGTCGGAGGGGTCTCCCGGCAGCGGAACAGCGCATGCCGGCCACGCAACAACACGGAGGGAACCAGCCATGGCCGAGAGCCAGAACATCCGCCTCGACGACCTGACCGAGGGCGTCACCGAGCTGACCGGCGAGGAGCTCGAGCTCGTTGTCGGCGGCATGCCCATGACCGGCGGCCTGGGCACCGGCTACCTCTGCACCGCCACTCAGGCGGGCAGCAGCGAGGACTGCTGGAACGACTGACCCCACGGTCCGGGCGGGTGCACTCCGGTGCACCCGCCCGGCCCCGGGTCGCGAGAGCGCGGCGGAGGAGACCACACACCATGATTCTGATCATCAGCGACCCGGAAGACATCACGGTCGGCTACGTACTCCCGCATTTGGAGCGGTTCGGCGCGCAAGTGCTCTGGTGGAACGACGACCGCTTCCCGGGGGAGAGCCGGCTGACCCTTCAGGTGCGGGGCGGGACGACCCGCACGCTGCTGCACACCGGTGGCGCCACCCATGACCTCGCCGACGTCACAGCGGTGTGGGTCCGCCGCCCGGAGCCCGCCCGCGCGGCGGACGTCGTCCAGGAGCCGACGCACCGTGCGTGGTCGGAGCACGTCTCGACGTACTTCCTCCGCGGCCTCAAGGAGATCCTGCCCGCGCGCCGCTGGATGCCCGGACCGCTCTCGCGCGCCGCCGTCGCCGACAACAAGCTGGTCAACCTGACCCGCGCGGTCCAGCTGGGCTTCACCGTCCCCGACACCGTGGTCACCAACGACCCGGACGAACTGGTGCCCGCCTGGGAGGCCGCCGGGGGACGCCTGATCAGCAAGGCGCTCACCTACCGCGACATCCGTGTCGACGGCGAGCGCCACCACATGTACACGGTGCCGGTGCGCCGCCGCGACCTGGCCGGCCGGCGCCGGATCCACCACGCGCCGGTGATCCTCCAGCCCAACGTGCCCAAGCAGGTGGAGCTGCGCGTCACCGTCGTCGCCGGACAGGTGTTCGCCGCGGAGATCGACTCGCAGGCGTCCCGCACCACCGCGCAGGACTGGCGGCACTACGAGGACGCGTCCGTCCGCTACCGCGAGCACCGGCTGCCCGACGACGTCCGACGGCGTTGCGTCGCCCTCGCCGAGTCGCTCGAGCTCTCCTACGGCGCGATCGACCTGATCCTCACGCCCGACGGCGACTACGTCTTCCTGGAGATCAACGTCAACGGCCAGTGGGGGTGGGTCGAGACGCTCACCGGCATGCCCATCGCGAAGGCCATCGCCGACTGGCTCAGCGCCGACGAGCCCTGCCGGACCCCCGCCGCCAAGACCGCCCCCGACCAGCCCGCGAAGGTGTGACCGCCATGACCCCCGCCACCGCCGTTCCGACCGCCCCCGCGGCACCCGCCGCGGTCCCGGCACTGTCCTTCGACGCCACCCTCGCCGAGGCCGTGGCCCTGCTGCGCTCCCTGCCCCGCCGCCGCGAGAGCCTGGCCGGCGCCCGCCGCAGCGCCGAGCGCTGGGCCGCGGACGTGCGCCGCCGCGGCGGACCCGCCGCCGTCCTCGTCGTGGACGAACCGCCGGGCACCCCCCTGGTCGACTACGACCTGCTCATCGACCATCCCGACGGCGGCTGCGTCGCCGTCAACTCCCAGCCCGAGGACGGCCTGCCGTGGGCCGTCGACCACTCCACCCACTGGGCGGCGGGCCAGGTGCTCACCATCGACGGGCTGCACTCGGTGTCCATCCCCGCGGCGCTGTACGTCCTGCGGGCCGCGGGGCTCCGCGACCGCACCCTGCACGACCAGCTGGTGGACCACGCCCTGCTGCTCACGGCCGCCTTCGCCGACCCCGAGCCGGTGACGCCGGCCGAGATCCAGGCCACCGCGGACGACTTCCGCCGCCGCCGCGGCCTGCACAGCCGCGACGCGCTGTTCGCCTGGCTCGACTCGCTCGGCCTGACCACCGCCGCGTTCGAACAGCAGATGACCAACGACGCCCTGGCGGCCCGGCTGCGCCGCCGCATCGCCGAGAGCCAGGCCCGCGACCATCTGCGCACCCACGCACGGGACTTCGAGCACGTCCACGCCGTCTGGGCCGGCGCCCGGCAGTCCGCGCCGCTGGCCCGGCTCGCCGAGGCCCGCGACGCCGAGGAGTTCGCCGCACTCGCCCGCGCCGCGGCCGAAGCCGGCGCGCCCCTGCGCGTGACCACCGGCACCAGCCTGCCCGACGGCCTGCCGCTCCCGCTGCGCGACCTCGAGGCGGGCACGCTCACCCCCCGGCCCGTTCCGTACGACGGCGAACTGCTCGTCGGCGCCGTCCTCACCCGCCGTCCCGCACCCCACGACGACGACACGCTCGCCGCCGCGGGCCGCGCGGCCGTCGCCGCCTGGCTCGCCGAACGCCGCTCCCGCGCGCAGATCACCTGGCACTGGTTCTGATCCCGCGCCGGTCCGCCCCGTCCGCCGCCCCATCCCGCAAAGGACCAGCGATGCACGTGCCGCTGAGACTCCAGCACACCACCACCGACTGCGCCGCGGCGTGCCTGGCGATGGTGCTCGGCGCGTTCGGCCGCCGCACCACCGTCGCGGAGGTCCGCGAGCGCATGCCCGCCGGACGCAGCGGCGTGAGCGGCCGGGCACTCCTGCACACCGGCACCGAGTACGGCCTGCGGATGCGCGCCGTCGCCGCGTCCGCCGACAGCGTCGCCCAGCTGCCCATGCCGGTGATCGCGTACTGGGACGACAACCACTACGTCGTCGTCGAACGGGTCCGCCGCCTCGACGTCACCGTCGCCGATCCCGCCGTCGGCAAGGTACGCATGCCGCGTTCCGAGTTCATGGAGCGCTACAGCGGGGTCGCGATGTGTGCCGAACCCGGCCCGGACGGGCTCGCGCCCCGCCTCGACCGCGCGGAGCGCCACCCGGTGCGGCGGCTGCTCGCCGGCAGTCTCGGCGGCAAGCGGACCGCCGCCGCCCTCGTGGGGGCGTCGCTTCTGGTGCAGGTGTTCACGCTGCTGATCCCGCTGCTCACGATCGCGGCCACGCAGTGGGCCCCGATGGGCACGCTCGACGGGCTGGTGCCGATGCTCGCTGTCTGGGTGGGCTGCGCCGTCGCCAGTCAGGGTGCCGCCGCCCGGATGCGGTCGCTGCTCTTCGCCCAGGTCCACACCCGGGCCTCGGGAGCGGTCATGGAACGGCTCGTCGGGCACACCCTGTCACTGCCGTACGCGTTCTTCGAACAGCGCACCGCGGGCGACCTCATCAGCCGCTTCGGCGCGGTGTCCACACTCCGGGAACTGCTGACGGAGCGGTCATTCGCGCTGCTGTTCGACAGTGTCATGGGTCTCGGGTTCCTCGCCGTCGTCGCCCTGGAATCGCCCGAGATCGCCCTGGTCACGGCGCTGGTCGGAGTGGCCCAGGGCCTCGTCGCGGTCCTCGGCGCCCGAGCCAGCCTGCGGCACTCACAGGCCACGCTCGCCGCCCAGAGCAGCAGCCAGAGCGCCCTGGTCGAGGCCCTCAACGGCATCGAGACCATCAAGGCGTGCGGCGGCGAAGGGGCCGTACTGTCCCGCTGGCGATCCCGTTACGACCGCGAACTCGGCGCCGCGCGCCGCCGCGACCGCCATCTCGCCGGCATCCAGGCCGCCACCGGCGCCCTCCAGTTCGGGCTGGCCGCGGGACTGCTCGTCGCCATCGCCCACATCGTCCGGACCTCCGACACCCACAGCGTCAGCGAACTCCTCGCCTACGCGGCCTTCGCGGGCTCCGCCCTCGCCCCCCTCGCCTCCCTGCTCACCACCGTCCAGCAGCTCAACCTCGCGCTCGCGCACGTCGACCGCCTCGGCGACGTGGTCGGCGCCGCCCCCGAGCCCACCGGCGGCCGCCGCCCCGGCACGGACCTGACCGGGGCGATCGAGCTGCACGGCGTCGGTTTCTCCTACGACGGCGGTGAACAGGTCCTGCACGACATCGACCTGCGTGTCGAGGCCGGCCGGCGGGTCGCGCTGGTCGGCGCCTCCGGCTCCGGGAAGACCACCCTCGGCCGGGTGCTGCTCGGCCTGCTGGACGCCACCGAGGGCGAGGTGCGCTTCGACGGGGTGCCGCTGCCCGAGCTCGACCGCGGATGGCTGCGCGAGCGCGTCGGTGCCGTTCCGCAGGCGCCGTTCCTGCTCGCCGGCTCCATCGCCGACAACATCGCCCTCGGACACGGCGAACTCGCCCCCGACGAGGTGATGGACGCCGCCCGGCTGGCCGCGATCGACGAGGACATCGCGCGGATGCCCATGACCTACGGCACCGACGTGGGCGAAGGCGGCGGGCGGCTGTCCGGCGGCCAGCGCCAGCGCCTGGCCCTGGCCCGCGCACTCGCCGGACGCCCGCGGATCCTGCTGCTCGACGAGCCGACGTCGTCCCTCGACGCCGCCGCCGAGGACACCGTGCGCCGCAACCTCGCCGAGCTCGGCTGCACCCAGCTGGTCATCGCCCACCGGCTGTCCACCATCCGCGACGCCGACCTGATCGTCGTACTGGAAGCGGGCCGCATCGTCGAGACGGGCACCCATGACGACCTGCTGCACCGCGGCGGCACCTACGCGACACTGGTCGCCCGCCAGCACGAGGACACGGCCCTGACGACATCCGGCCGACGGGACGGTTCCTAGGGCAACAGGCCCGCGCGGCGTGCCGTGGAGACCGCCTCGCCCCGGGTGTGCGCGCCCAGTTTGCGCATCGCCGAGCGCAGGTACCCCTTGACCGTCTCCGGGCGCAGGCCCAGCCGCTGGGCCACCGTCGCGTTGGTCGCGCCGTCCGCCACGCAGGCCAGGACGTCCAGTTCACGAGGGGCGAGGCTCGGGCCGGCGGCCGGGCCCGTGCCGGTCAGCAGGCCGCAGGCCGCCAGCAGCTCGGCCCGCAGCTCCGGGTCGCCGATCCGCGGGGCCAGCGCGCGCAGCGCGGCGTGCGCCTCGCGCACCCGTTCCCGGCCCGCCGCCGTCGCGCCGGGGGCGGGCTCCGGCCGGACCGCGGTCAGCAGGCCCCGCGCCTCCTCCCGGACCACCAGCGCCTGCTCCACGTCCCGCGCCGCCTCCATCGCCGCGCCCAGCGCGCGGTCGCCCAGCGGCTGGGCCGTGCGCAGCGCGCCGTACAGCACGCCCCGCACCCGGCGCCGTACCACCACCGGCACGGCCAGCACCGAGCGCAGGCCCTCCGCGGCCACCGGGATGTCGTACTCGTGGCTGATCCGCCGGGAGACGGAGTAGTCCGTCACCGCGCACGGCCGGGCCAGCGCCACCGCCTTGCCGCCCAGCCCGTTGCCGGAGGTCACCGCGAGCGAGCGCAGCGCCACGGTGGCGGTGCCGCTCAGCTCGCTGATCCGCATCTGCGGCCGGCCGGCCTCGACCAGGCCGCCGAAGGCGACCGGGAGCCCGGTCGTGCGTCGCAGCCGGGCCAGCGCACTGCGAATCTCCACCACCCCGGCGGCGTCTGCTGTCACCTCTTCGCCCCTTCATCGCGGCTTCGTGCTGCCCACACCCCCGTTCGGGGGTAGTGAGACCTGCATCACGGATTACACGATGCCAGAGAGCCGCCCGGCAATGGTCCGGCAACCAGGAGGACAGATGACGACGGCGACGGAGCTCTTCCGCAGGGCGCGGGACTTCCTGCTGGAACACCGCGAGGACTACGCCACGGCGTACGAGGGCTTCGACTGGCCGCGCCCCGAGCGGTTCAACTGGGCGCTGGACTGGTTCGACGTCATCGCGGACGGCAACGACCGCACCGCCCTGCACATCGTCGAGGAGGACGGCACCGAGACCCGGCTGTCCTTCGCGGAGCTCGCCGAGCGCTCCAACCGGGTCGCGAACCGGCTGCGGGAACGCGGCGTCGAGGCCGAGGACCGGGTGCTGGTCATGCTCGGCAACCAGGCCGAGCTGTGGGAGACGGCGCTGGCCGCGATGAAGCTGCGCGCGGTCGTCATCCCCGCCACCCCGCTGCTCGGCCCCGCCGATCTGCGCGACCGCGTCGAACGGGGCCGGGTCAAGCACGTGATCGTGCGCGCGGAGGACACCGCCAAGTTCGCCGAGGTGCCCGGCGCCTACACCCGGATCGCCGTCGGCGGTCTGCCCGAGGAGGGCTGGGAGCCGTACGAGGACGCGTACACCGCACCCGCCGAGTTCCTCCCCGACGGCCCCACCCTGGCCGACGACCCGCTGATGCTCTACTTCACCTCGGGCACCACCGCCCGCCCCAAGCTGGTCGAGCACACCCACGCCTCGTACCCGATCGGGCACCTGGCCACCATGTACTGGATCGGCCTCGAACCCGGCGACGTGCACCTGAACATCTCCTCGCCCGGCTGGGCCAAGCACGCCTGGTCCAATCTCTTCGCCCCGTGGAACGCGGAGGCGACCGTCTTCATCCACAACTACACCCGCTTCGACCCGGCCCGGCTGATGGCCGAGATGGACCGGGCCGGGGTGACCACGTTCTGCGCCCCGCCGACCGTGTGGCGCATGCTCATCCAGGCCGACCTGAGCGTGCTCGCCACCCCGCCCCGCGAGGCCCTCGCCGCCGGTGAGCCGCTCAACCCCGAGGTCATCGAGCAGGTGCGGCGGGCCTGGGGCGTCACCATCAGGGACGGGTTCGGCCAGACGGAGACCGCCGTGCAGGTCTCCAACAGCCCCGGCCAGCCCCTCAAGACCGGCTCGATGGGGCGGCCCAGCCCCGGCTACAAGGTCGAGCTGCTGGACCCGGTCTCCGGTGCCCCCGGCGCGGCCGAGGGCGAGATCGCGCTCGATCTGTCCGCCCGGCCGGTGGGCCTGATGGCCGGGTACCACGGGGACGCGGACCGCACGGCGGAGGCGATGGCGGGCGGCTACTACCGCACCGGAGATGTCGCCTCACGGGACGAAGACGGATATCTGACGTACATCGGTCGAAGCGATGACGTCTTCAAGGCCTCGGACTACAAGATCAGTCCGTTCGAGCTGGAGAGCGCCCTGCTGGAGCACGAGGCCGTGGCCGAGGCGGCCGTCGTGCCCGCGCCGGACGAGCTGCGCCTGGCCGTGCCCAAGGCCTACGTCGTCCTCGCCGAGGGCTGGCAGCCCGGCCCCGACACCGCCAAGGTGCTCTTCGAGCACTCCCGCGAGGTCCTCGCCCCCTACAAGCGCATCCGCCGGCTGGAGTTCGGCGAGCTGCCCAAGACCGTCTCCGGCAAGATCCGCCGGATCGAGCTGCGCGAGGCCACGGCGGCGGGCTCGGAGAAGGAGTACCGCGAGGAGGACTTCCGGTGAGCGAGCTGTCGTACACGCACGGGACCGGCGCCACCGCCCTGCTCGGCGACACCATCGGGGCGAACCTGGACCGGGCGGTCGCCGCCTGGCCGGACCGCGAGGCGCTGGTGGACGTGCCGTCGGGGCGGCGCTGGACGTACGCCGAATTCGCCGCCGACGTCGACCGGTTGGCGTACGCGCTGCTGGCGAGCGGGGTCGCGAAGGGCGACCGGGTGGGCATCTGGGCGGTCAACTGCGCCGAGTGGGTGCTGGTCCAGTACGCCACCGCCCGGATCGGCGCGGTCATGGTGAACATCAACCCCGCCTACCGTACGCACGAGGTGGAGTACGTCCTCAACCAGGCTGGGATCTCCCTGCTGTTCGCCTCCCTCAGTCACAAGGCGAGTGACTACCGGGCGATGGTCGAGGAAGTGCGGGGCAGGTGCCCGCAGTTGCGGGAGACCGTCTACATCGGCGACCCGAGCTGGGAGGCGATGGCCGGGCGCGGCACGCCGGACCGGCGCGCGGAACTGCTCGCGCGGGCGGCGGAGTTGTCCTGCGACGACCCCATCAACATCCAGTACACCTCGGGGACGACGGGCTTCCCCAAGGGGGCCACCCTCTCCCACCACAACATCCTCAACAACGGCTACTTCGTGGGGGAGGCGGTCGCCTACGGGGAACAGGACAGGATCTGCATCCCCGTGCCGTTCTACCACTGCTTCGGCATGGTCATGGGGAATCTGGCCGCCACCTCGCACGGCGCCTGCATGGTCGTTCCGGCGCCGTCCTTCGACCCGAAGGCCACGCTGGAGGCGGTCGAGCGGGAGCGCTGCACCTCGCTGTACGGCGTGCCCACGATGTTCATCGCGGAGCTGAACCTCACCGACTTCGCCACGTACGACCTGTCGTCGCTGCGCACCGGCATCATGGCGGGCTCGCCGTGTCCGGTGGAGGTGATGAAACGGGTGGTCGCCGAGATGCACATGGCGGAGGTGTCCATCTGCTACGGCATGACCGAGACCTCCCCGGTGTCGCTCCAGACGCGGATCGACGACGACCTGGAGCACCGCACCGGCACGGTCGGCCGGGTGCTGCCGCACCTGGAGGTGAAGATCGTCGACCCGGTCGACGGGGTGACCCGACCGCGGGGCAGTGCGGGGGAGTTGTGCACCCGCGGCTACAGCGTGATGCTCGGCTACTGGAACGAGCCGGAGAAGACCGCCGAAGCGATCGACGCGGGACGCTGGATGCACACCGGCGACCTGGCGGTGATGCGGGAGGACGGGTACGTCGAGATCGTCGGCCGCATCAAGGACATGATCATCCGGGGCGGGGAGAACATCTACCCCCGTGAGATCGAGGAGTTCCTCTACGGCCACCCGAAGATCCGCGACGTCCAGGTCGTAGGCGTGCCGCACGAGACGTACGGCGAGGAGGTCCTGGCCTGCGTCGTCCCGCGCGACCCGGCCGGTCCGCCGACGCTGGAGGACGTGCGCGCCTTCTGCGCGGGACGGCTCGCGCACTACAAGGTGCCCAGCCGGGTGGAGATCCTCGACACCTTCCCGATGACGGTGTCCGGGAAGGTCCGCAAGGTGGAACTGCGGGAGACGTACGGGCGCTAAGGAGCCCCGGACCGAGGTTCTCGCATGCTCAGGTGCCCGTGGCGTTGAGGTCGTCGGCGACGGCGTTCACCGGCTGCGGGGTGCCGGTGAGGTCCAGGACGAACAGGGGTATGCCGAGGCCGTCGGCGCGGACGCGGGCGGCCTCGGCGTACCCGGCGAGCGAGAAGTAGACACACTCCGCGGACTCCGTCATGGCCGTCAGCCACAGGCACTCCACGTCCCGCAGCGAGGCCGGTCGCACGGTGGGGTCGACCTGGGCCAGCAGTCCGCGCGCGGCCAGGCCGATACCGGACGGGGGACGCTGGTCGGCGCGCCGGATGTCGCGGTAGCCGAGCCAGCGCAGGTAGAGCGCCGCGGCGGTGACCGCGTCGCGCGCGGTGCGGATGGTCACCGGGTGGAAGGGCGGCCGGCGCACCGGGTGCGGGACCGGCCCGGGGCCGGCGCCGGGGCGGGCCACCGGCGGCGGCGCCCCGCAGACCGGTAGTCGCAGCACCGTCCCGCACGGGCAGCCCAGTTCCGGGTGCGGCCACTGGTCACGGCGGCCGCAGGAGGCGCACGCCACGGTGACCCAGTCCTCGTCCCAGGCCCGGTGCGCGACGGCGGTGGGCGCGGTCCTCCGGTCCAACGGCGGGCTGACCGGGGCCCCGCAGGTACAGGGATACGACGGCGTGGTGTAGACGTGCTCACGCCGGCAGGCCGGGCAGCGCACCGGCACGCTCTCGGGCATGCCCCCCATCGTCGTTCAGGCGGGCCCTCCTTGTCCCTCACTTGCCCCTGTCTTGACGGCTTTCGCGGCCCCGCCTAGATTATTTCCAGATAGCAGAAGAAATTTTCCATCATGCGGAATATTCGGAACAGCTGCTCACCCGCGGGGCGCGACGGGAGTGCGAATCCGACCTTCGAAGGAGTACTCGATGGCTCGTATGACCGCTGCCCGCGCGGCAGTCGAGATCCTCAAGCGCGAGGGCGTCACCGACGCGTTCGGTGTGCCGGGCGCGGCGATCAACCCCTTCTACGCGGCTCTCAAGGCCTCCGGCGGCATCGCCCACACCCTCGCCCGGCACGTCGAGGGCGCCTCGCACATGGCCGAGGGCTACACCCGCACCCGCCCCGGCAACATCGGCGTCTGCGTCGGCACCTCCGGCCCGGCCGGCACCGACATGATCACCGGCCTGTACTCGGCCATCGGCGACTCGGTCCCGATCCTCTGCATCACGGGCCAGGCGCCGACCGGCGTGATCCACAAGGAGGACTTCCAGGCCGTCGACATCGCCTCCATCGCGAAGCCGGTGACCAAGATGGCCGTCACCGTCCTGGAGGCCGCCCAGGTCCCCGGCGTCTTCCAGCAGGCCTTCCACCTGATGCGCTCCGGCCGGCCGGGCCCGGTGCTGATCGACCTGCCGGTCGACGTCCAGCTCACCGAGATCGAGTTCGACCCGGAGACGTACGCGCCGCTCCCGGCCTACAAGCCGGCCGCCACCCGAGCCCAGATCGAGAAGGCGATCGCCCTCCTCGACGCCGCCGAGCGGCCACTGATCGTGGCGGGCGGCGGGGTCGTCAACGCGGACGCCGCCGGACTCCTCGTCGAATTCGCCGAGTTGACCGGAGTCCCGGTGATCCCGACGCTGATGGGCTGGGGCGTCATCCCGGACGACCACGAGCTGAACGCCGGCATGGTCGGCCTCCAGACCTCGCACCGCTACGGCAACGCGACCTTCCTGGAGTCCGACTTCGTCCTCGGCATCGGCAACCGCTGGGCCAACCGCCACACCGGCCGGCTGGACGTCTACACGGCCGGCCGGACCTTCGTCCACGTGGACATCGAGCCGACCCAGATCGGCAGGATCTTCGCGCCCGACTACGGCATCACCTCCGACGCGAAGGCGGCACTGGAACTCTTCGTCGAGGCGGCCCGCGAACTCGACGCCCGGGGCGCTCTGCCCGACCGCTCCCACTGGGCCGCCGCCGCGCAGGAGAAGAAGGCCGCACTCCAGCGCCGTACGCACTTCGACGACATCCCGATCAAGCCGCAGCGGGTCTACGAGGAGATGAACAAGGCGTTCGGCCCCGAGACGCGGTACGTCTCCACCATCGGCCTCTCGCAGATCGCCGGCGCCCAGATGCTGCACGTCTTCCGGCCGCGGCACTGGATCAACTGCGGCCAGGCGGGCCCGCTGGGCTGGACCGTCCCGGCCGCGCTCGGCGTGGCCACGGCCGATCCCGAGGGGCAGGTCGTCGCCCTGTCCGGCGACTACGACTTCCAGTTCCTGATCGAGGAGCTGGCGGTCGGCGCGCAGCACAAGATCCCCTACATCCACGTCCTGGTCAACAACTCCTACCTGGGCCTCATCCGCCAGGCGCAGCGGGCGTTCGACATCGACTTCCAGGTCAGTCTGGAGTTCGAGAACGTCAACTCGCCCGAGCTGGGCGTCTACGGCGTCGACCACGTCAAGGTCGCCGAGGGCCTGGGCTGCAAGGCGATCCGCGTCACCGACCCGGCCCGACTGGGCGCGGCCTTCGAGCAGGCCAGGAAGCTCGCCGCCGAGTTCCGGGTGCCGGTCGTGGTCGAGGTGATCCTCGAACGTGTCACCGACATCTCGATGTCCGGCACCAACGACATCGGCGACGTGGTCGAGTTCGAGGAACCGGCGACCGAGCCCGGCCACGCGCCGACGGCGATCAGGCCGCTCAAGGTCTGACACACGCGAGCACGGCAGGGCGGCGGTGCGGGCTGCTGCCGGACCGGCATCCCGGGGCGCGCCGCCCCGCCCTCGTACCGCGCCCTCACACCGTCCCGCAGCTGAAGCCCCCGCCGCTGGAGTCGCCCCAGGACTGCCTGAGCTCCCGTTCCGTGGTGCCGCCCCGGCCCGTCAGGCCGGCCTCCTGGGCGAAGCGCCGCGCCAGCAGGGTCAGCGCCTCGTCGCCGTACAGCGCGACCAGGAGGAGTTTGTCCTCGGCGGACAGGCCGGAGCGGCGGGCGGGCAGCGGATGCCGGGCGCGCAGGTCCTTCAGCGCACGGCGGGCGGCCCGCGGGCGGCCCGGCGGGAAGGTGCGCAGCAGGCCCGCGGCCGTGAGGTCGTCGCGCAGGTCGGCGAGCGCCCGGCGGACACCCTGCCGGTCCAGTAACTGCCGCATGCCGGCGGCGCGGTACAGCGCCCCGTGCACGGCCTTGGTGAACGCGGGCAGCGGCGGCAGGTCCGCCCGCTCCGCCGGGCCGGAGGCGCGCATCGTGCCCGCCCGGCCCGCCTTCGCGGCATCCCGCAGGTGCAGGTCGAGCACGGCGACCGTCAGCGCCGCGCGGGGACCGCCCCGGAGCAGCGCGATCTCGTGCGGTCGCAGTGGGATCGTCGTCGTAGCGCTCATGCCACACCCCCGTGCGGGGCCCGCCGCCCCCGTGCCGGCGGGCCCCGCGTGACGGGAATGTGCCCGCCGAGGGGGCCCGCCGAAGCCTCCCGGCGGTGTTTCAGAGCTTGATTTGAGCATTGCGTAGCACGGATACGTCCGGTGCCGTAGGTGTCGTACGGGTCTTCACGGCTCCCCGTGCTCGGACAGCCCCGGCCAGTCCTCCGGTCCGCCGCCCTGCCAGTCGATGAGGTCGCTCTCCTCGACCTCGATCCGGTCCAGGTCGGCCAGCCGCAGGATCTCGACCACGTCGTCCAGATGGGAGGCGATCCCCAGGGTCACCTCACCCTCGGTGACCCGCCGGGACCCGTCCAGGGCCGGGGAGTGCACCACGATGTGCGGATGCCGCGTCGGTGGATGTGTCATGCCTTCAGGCTGCTGCGGGCGGCGGCCATCCGCTACCCCGGGGGACCGACGGCGTGGGCGTCAGCGGAGTTCGTCCTCCAGCAGGCCCATCGTGAACATGTCGTACCACTGGCCGTCGCGCCGGAATTCCTGCCGCAGCCGGCCCTCGTCGACGAAGCCGACCTTCTGGTAGACGCGGTGGGCCGCCTGGTTCTCGGTGACGACGGTCAGCCTGATCTTGTGCAGCCGCATCTTCTGGAAGCCGTAGCGGCAGATCGTCCGCATCGTGTCCGTGGCGTAGCCGCGCCCCCAGTAGTCCTTCTCACCGAGATAGAGGTCGAGCTCGGCGCACCCGGTCTCCGGTTCGGCGTCACGCAGCCGGACCACGCCGATGAGCTTCGCGTCGGCGGGCACCTCGACGCCGAAGAGCACCTCGCCGTACGCGTTGCGCGGCCGCTCCTCCATCCGCTTCCTGGTCTGGGCCAGGGACGAGGGGTAGCCGTCGCTCATCCAGCGCATCACGTCGGGGTCGTTGTGCCACCGCCACATCGCCTCCGCGTCCGACGGTTCCAGCGGCCGCAGCCTCACCAGTTCTCCGAGCACCATGCGGGCCAGCCAACACGCCTCGGCGGTGCGAGCTCAACCGGATAAACGATCAGGACCGCGGCGGGGACGACGGAGCCGGGGACGCCCCTTCCCTCCGGTCGGGAAGGGGGCCCGGATCCTTCACCACCGCACTGGCTCGCACTCCGCCGCGGTCGTCGGTTCCGGGCCGTGGCGCCGCCTGGGCGCGACAGGACAGCTGTCGGCGGCGCCACGGCCCGGAAGTCTCGGGGGAGAAGCTCAGACCCGTGCGCCCGAGAGGCGCTCCACGGCCCGCAGCAGGGCCGAGTGGTCCAGGCCGCCGTCGCCCTGTGCGCGCAGGGAGGCGACCAGCTGGGCGACCACGGCCCCTACGGGCAGGGCCGCGCCGACGGCGCGGGCGGCGTCCGTGACGATGCCCATGTCCTTGTGGTGCAGGTCGATGCGGAAGCCCGGCGCGAAGTCGCGCCGCAGGAGGTTGTCCTTCTTGCGGGTCAGCACGGTCGAGCCGGCGAGGCCGCCGTTCAGCACGTCCAGCGCGGCCTCCAGGTCCACGCCCGACTTCTCCAGGAAGACCACGGCCTCGGCGCACGCCTGGATGTTCACGGCGACGATCAGCTGGTTGGCGGCCTTCACGGTCTGGCCCGAGCCGTGCGGACCGCACAGCACGATGGTCCTGCCCAGCGCGTCGAAGACCGGCCGCGCCCGCTCGAAGTCGGCCTGTTCGCCGCCGGCCATGATGGACAGCACGGCCTCGATCGCGCCGGCCTCACCGCCGGAGACGGGCGCGTCCAGTACACGGATGCCCTTCTCCGCGGCGGCCCTCGCGAGGTCGACCGAGGTCTGCGGGGTGATCGAGGACATGTCGATCAGCAGGGCGCCGGACCTGGCGTTCTCCAGGATGCCGTCCGGGCCGTAGGCGATCGCCTCGACCTGCGGGGAGGCGGGCACCATCGTGATGATCACGTCGGCGTCCCGGACGGCCTCGGCGATCGAACCGGCCGCGGTGCCGCCGGCGGCGGCCAGGCGGTCCAGCTTCTCCTGTTCGAGGGTGAAGCCGGTGACGTCGTAGCCGGCCTTGATCAGGTTCTCGGACATGGGGGAGCCCATGATGCCGAGGCCTATCCAGGCGATCGCAGGGCGGGTCGGGTGGGAGGAATCCGGGCGGGTCGGGTGGGAGGAATCCGGGCGGGTCGGGTGGGAGGAATCCGGGCGGGTCGGGTGGGAGGAATCCGGGCGGGTGCTCATGGTGTGGTGCCTTTCGCCAAGGGGGGTCAGCGGGACAGCCAGTCGAAGGCCTCGGTGCTCGGGCGGTCGCCCGGCTTGTACTCGAGGCCGACCCAGCCGTCGTAGCCCGCCTTCTTCAGTCGGTCGAGGAGGTCTTCGAGGGGCAGGGAGCCCGTTCCGGGTGCACCGCGCCCGGGGTTGTCGGCGATCTGCACATGACCGGTCTTCGCCGCGTACCGCTCGATCACCGACGGCAGGTCCTCGCCGTTCATGGACAGGTGGTAGAGGTCCATGAGGAACTTCGCGTTGCCGAGACCGGTCGCCTCGTTGACCTTGTCGACGATGCCGATGCCCGCCGGGGCGGACACCAGCGGGTACAGCGGAGACTCCGGCCTGTTGAGCGTCTCGATCAGCAGGACCGCGCCGATACGGTCGGCGGCCCGGGCGGCGAGGACCAGGTTCTCCAGGGCCAGCGCGTCCTGCTGTGCCGGGTCCACGCCCTCGACGCGGTTGCCGTACAGCGCGTTGAGCGCCCCGCAGCCCAGGGACCCGGCGAAGCCGGCGGCCACCTCGATGTTGGCGCGGAACCTCTCCGACTCCTCGCCGGGGACGGACAGGGCGCCGCGGTCGGGTCCTGGCAGCTGTCCGGCGTAGAGGTTCAGGCCCGTCAGCCGTACGCCCGCGTCCTCGATCGCCTGCCTCAGGGCGTCGAGTGCGGACCGCTCGGGGGTGGGGGAGTCGACCCATGGCCACCACAGCTCGACCGCGGTGAAGCCGGCCGCGGCGGCGGCCGCGGGGCGCTCCAGGAGCGGGAGTTCCGTGAAGAGGATCGACAGGTTGACGTCGAAGCGCTGCTCTGCGAATCCCATGGGGGTCGGCGCTCCCTTCCGTGGCGGCACTG
The DNA here is from genome assembly GCF_040644935.1 of Streptomyces sp. NPDC046915. Lineage (NCBI taxonomy): Bacteria > Bacillati > Actinomycetota > Actinomycetes > Kitasatosporales > Streptomycetaceae > Streptomyces > Streptomyces sp. NPDC046915. Next base: position 585,840 of record NZ_JBEYXB010000004.1, read on the forward strand.
GATATTTCGTATTGCGGAAAATTATTTCTGCTTAATGGAAGACTGTATGCGGCTGGGGAGCGCTGTCAAGACCGCCGGCACGGCAAAACCCCCGCGCGGAAGGCGCGGGGGCATGGCGAAGACGTCGGTCAGAGTGCGTCGACGGCGCTCACCTTCCAGCCCTCGGAGGTGCGGGTCATCGTCATCCGCACCCGGTTCAGATCCAGGCGGGAACCCGAGACCTGCGTGCTCCGCGTGACCTGGTTGACGAACAGCAGCACCACGGCCCGGTCCGGAGAGGCCGACACGACGGAGGCCGCGGGGACGCCACCGCTCGAAGGTTCGGCGACCGTCGCCTTCACCACCCCGTGGTACTTCCTCGCCGTCGGCCCGACCACACTCGCCGTGGTCTTGCGGTACTCGTCACGGAAGTGCCCGGTCAAACGCTCACGGGCCCGCGCGAAATCCCGGTCCAGATGCCGGTAGTCGTACGACAGTACGACCGGCGCGGCCTTCCGTGCGGCCGTGAGCGCCGCACCGCGCGCGGCCTCCGCACGCCGGCCCTCCCGGTACTGCCACCCGAGCAGGGACGCCGCGACCAGGCCCACGACGAGGAGGCCACCGAGCACCGCGCCGAGCAGCCATCGTCGGGACGGAGGTGGTGGTACCTCGTCCTCGGGGGACTCCGGCGACGGCTCGGGCGGGTCGTCCCAGCCGTCCGGGTGCTCGATCACCAGGGTCCGCCCGGGGGGCGGTTCCTCCGCCGGGCGCCGCCCCTCGGGCTGTTTCCGGTGCTCCACCCGCTTGGCCGCCGCGCGGGCGGCCGCGGTCATCGTCCGGCGGGCGGGGGCGCCCGCGCCGCGGCTGCGGGCGGTCGGGTTCGCCATGGTCGTACTCCTCACTGGTGGTGCCGGTCAGCCCACGAACTCGACGTCGGAGGTCAGCCAGCGCCCGCCCTGGTGCACCAGGTCGAGCTGCAGCCGATAGGTGCGGGCCTCCCCCTTGGGCACGGCGGTGTTGGTCACCTTGCTGTCGGCGACCACCAGAACGCGTGCAGAGCGGGCGTCCGACCGGACGATGCCGGCGTCGAGGACCTGTCCCTCGGACACGGACTTGTTCTCGGCGACGAGCTTGGTCAGCTGTGCCGTCTGCGCGGTGAACTGCTTCTTGAAGTCGCCGGTGGCGCCCTTGAGGACGTTCGTGCTGTCCCGGTCGTAGTGCCGGTAGTCGAGCGAGGTGAAGTTCAGCGCCGACTGGCGGGCCGCGGCCAGGACGTCCTGGCGCCGCTGTGCCGTCTCGTGCTGCTGGTCCAGGCGGAGGCCCAGCCAGACCGTCAGCGCCGTCGTGAGCAGGGTCGCCACAGCGAGCCCCACCGGCACGGCCCTGCCCGACAGGGCCCCGCTCATTCCATCGGTCCAACGAGCAGCCATTGCCACGACTCCTTTCCGAACACCGTCCGCTGGCCGCCCGTCGAGCCGATCTCGACGGGCCTTCCGTCCGGGCCGGTCGCGGTGCCGGTCTCCGGGTCGTACGGCGTGACGTACGCCGCCTGGTTCGCACCGCCGGACGCGGCCCCCGCGCCCGGGGCGTTCTGGGCGCCCCGCACCGACGTCCTGCCGCCGCGCGGGGCCGCGCAGCGCGCGTCGGTGTTCGCCTCGCGCGTGCTCGTGTCGGAGGGATCCCGCCGGCTCGTGCCGTACCCCTGGGTGCACGGCGGCGGGTCGTCGGCGTTCACCACCAGCCCGAAGTGGGTGGTGCCGTCGCCCGGCACGACCGTGTAGCTGCCGGACACCAGCGCCGGGAAGGTGACGAGGGCCTGCTCCACACCGGGCAGACGGGCCAGCGTGACCTGGCCGCCGCTGATCAGGTTGGCCAGCAGGACCGACAGCCGGGGCCCGGTCGACCTCAGCAGCGAGTCGACCTGCTGCGCGGCCGGCGCGGTGTTGCCGATCAGCTTGCGCAGATCGCCGTCGCTCGACTTCAACTGCGCGGTGAGCAGGGAAAGATCGTGTGCGAACGACTTGATCGACGAGCCCTGGTCGGCCTGCGTCTTCAGGACCTTCCGCGAGTCCTCGATCAGCGAGACCGTCTGAGGCAGCGACTCGGACGCCGACTCGACGAGCGCGTCGCCCGAGTCCACCAGCCGGCTCAGGTCCGGTCCGGTGCCGGCGAACGCCTTGCCCAACTCGTCGACGGTGACCCGCAGATCGTCCTTGCCGACCGAGTTCACCAGCCGGTCCAGGCTGAGCACGAGGTCCGTGGTGGGCAGCGGTACGCGGGTGCTGCCGCGCGGGATGGTGCTGCCGTCGAGGAGGTACGGTCCCTTGGACGTACGCGGCTGGAGGTCGACGTACTGCTCGCCCACCGCCGAACGGTCCGCCACCACCGCGAGGGTGTCCGCGGGGATGCGGGGCGCCCCGTCGTCGATGTCGAGGGCGACCGAGACGCCGGTGGCGCCGGTCAGCCGCAGCGGGCCGACGCGGCCGACCGGCACCCCGCGGTAGGTGACCTCGGCGCCGGGGAAGACGCCCCCGGAGTCGGCGAAGTCGGCCCGCACCGTGTAGCCGCGGTCCAGGACGTCGTCCACCAGGCCGGTGTACTCGGCGCCGACGTACGACACCCCGACGGCGGTGATGGCGGCGAAGGCGAGCAACTGCGCCTTGACCGTACGGGTGATCACGGCTGGACCCCCTTCAGCATCAGTTCGGCCAGTGCGAGGTCGATCCCTTCGGGCACCTTCGCGCCGGTGGTGTAGGCGCTGGTGCACACCGGCGGGCACAGCGGCCCGCCGCCGCCCGAGGGGGCCGACGGCACGGGGGGCGACGACGGCAGGCTCGGTGCGCTGGGCAGCGCGGTCGGTGTCGGGACGCTCGGCAGGTCCGGGACGTCGGGGAGATCCGGCACGCCCGGGGTGCCGGGGCCCTGGGAACGGCCTTCGTGCTTGCCGGAGCCGCCGTCCGTCAGGTTGCCGTAGAGGTCGGCCAGGTCGAGGTCGGCGGTGATGTGGAGGTTGACGTAGTCGCCCTTGACGGCGTCCGCGGCGTTGCGCGGGAACGGGTAGGTGGTGAGCAGTTCGAGGGAGTTGGGCAGGTCGCTGCCCGCCTTGTTCAGCTGCCGCAGGATCGGCCGGAGCTGTTCGAGGTCGGCCACCGTGTCGTCGTGCGAGGCGGTGACCACCTTGGTGCCCGTCTTGCCGAGCTTCGACAGGGCGGTGAGCATCTTCGTCAGATCGCGCCGCTGGCCGGCGAGGACCTTCAGCGCGGGCGGCATGGTGTCGACGGCCTTGGCGATGGTCTTCTTCTCCTTCCCGAGCCGTCCCGCGAGCCGGTCGACGGCCTTGATCGCGTGGACGATGTCCCCGCGTTGGTCGTCCAGGCCACCGATGAAGGTGTTCAGCTCCTTCAGCAGGGACCGCACCCGGTTCTCCCGGCCGTCCAAGGCCTTGTTCAGCTCGACGGTGATCGTCTTGAGCTGGGCCACGCCACCGCCGTTGAGCAGGGCGGACAGCGCGCTCAGCACCTCCTCGACCTCCGGGTTGCGGCCACTGCGGGACAGGGGGATGCGGTCGCCGTCGCGAAGCCGGCCCACCGCGGCGGTGCCGGCCGGGGCGGCGAGCGCCACGTACTTCTCGCCGAGCAGACTGGTCTGCCGCAGCTCGGCGACCGCGTTGGCGGGCAGTTTCACCGAGTCGGCGACCCGCAGCCGTACCCGCGCGTGCCAGCCGTCCAGCCGCACCTTCTCGACCGCGCCCACGGTGACGTCGTCGACCTTCACCGCCGACTGCGGCACCAGGTCGAGGACGTCGCGGAACTCGACGGTGACGTGGTACGCGTGGCCGTCCGCGGCGGCGCCGCCGGGCAGCGGGATGTCGTACCAGCCGTTGAACCCGCAGCCGGACAGCAGCAGCGAACCGACCGCCGCCCAGGCGATCGCCCCGCTCTTGCGTCGCAGGTTCATGCGCTCGCCCCCAGGATCCCGCCGAGCGTCCGGTCGGTCGTGCCCGTCACCGCGGAGCCCTCCGGCACCTCGGGCAGGGAGTCGAAGAGTTTCTTCAGCTCCTTGCAGTCGGGGTTCTTGCCGCCCTCGTCGCCGGTGGTCCTCAGCACCGAGCACAGCAGCGACGCCGGGTCCTGTGCCTGCTGGGCGTTGTTGCGGGTGTCGAGGGTGCCGGCGGACGGGTTGTAGGCGTCGTTCAGGTTCGACAGGCCTGTCGGGGCGACTCGCAACAGCTCGTCCAGTGCGGCCCGTTGGGTGACGAGCACCTTGGTCACCTTGCTGAGGCCCCGCACGTTCGAGGTCAGCGACTTCTTGTTCTTCTTCACGAAGGCGGCCACGTCGCCGAGCGCCGTACCCAGGTTCGTGAGCGCGGCCGCGAGATCCTTGCGCTCGCCCGAGAGCTGCTTCGCGACGCCGGCGAGGCTGGTGTCGAAGGACCGCACGCCCTTGTCGTCGGCGGCCAGCGCCGCCGTGAACACCTGGAGGTTGCGCACCGTGCCGAACAGGTCGGTGCGGCCGTCGGACAGTGTGGTGACCGCCTGCGAGAGGTCCTGGACCGTCCGGTTGAGGTTCGTGCCCTGCCCGTCGAGGTTGCCGGCGCTCACCTTGAGCAGCCGTGACAGGGATCCGTCCTTGTTGGCGCCCTGGGGGCCGAGCGCCTCGGCCGTGGTGTGCAGGCTGTCGAAGACGCGGTCGAGTTCGACGGGTACGGCGGTGCGCGACTCGGGGATGACGGCGCCGTCGCGGAGCACCGGACCCTTGCGGTACACCGGCAGCAGCTGCACGTAACGGTCGCTGACCACCGAGGAGTTGATGATCGCGGCCTTGGCGCCCGCGGGGACCCTGCGCCCCGCGTCGTACCGCAGCTCCACCCGCACCCGGCCGCCTTCGGGCGTGATCTTCTCGACCTCGCCGATCCGCACGCCGAGGACGCGGACGTCGGAGCCGGGGTAGATGCCGACGGTGCGCGGGAAGTACGCGGTGACGTGCACCGGCTCGGGGCGTGGCCACAGCACGTAGCCGAGGGTGGCGACCAGGGCCAGCGCGGTGAGCAGGGCCAGGCGTCTTTGCATTCTCCTCATCGGGCCCCTCCCGTCCGCGGCGCCACCGGAGCGGCGACGAGGTTCTGGACGTAGGAGTCGAACCAACGGCCGTTGCCGAGGGTGTTGGTGAAGACCCGCACATAGGGGGCGAGCAGCTTGACGCTGCGGTCCAGACTGGTCTGGTTGCGTTCGAGCATCTGCACCACGTGGTTCAGGCCCCCCAGCGCGGGCCCGATCTCCTTGTCGTTGTCCTCGACCAGGCCGGAGAGCTCGATGCCGAGCGCGGCGGAGGTCTTCAGCAGCCTGTGGATCGCCTTGCGCCGCTTGCTGATCTCCTGGAACAGCTTGTCGCCGTCGTCGACCAGGGCGGTGAAGTCCTTCGAGCGGTCGGCCAGCACGCCCGTGGTGCCGTTCGCGTGGTCGAGGAGTTCGCCGAGGGCCTTGTCCCGCGAGGCCACCGTCCGGGAGATCCGCGACAGGCCCTTGATGGACGCCCGTACCTCGGTGGGCGAGTCCTGGAAGGTGGTGGAGATCGTGTCCAGGGCCTTCGCCAGCCGGCCGGTGTCGACCTTCTCCGAGGTCGTGGTCAGGTCGCTGAACGCCTGCACGACGTCGTACGCCGCGACCGTCCGCCCCAGCGGGATCTCGCTGCCGGGCTTCAACTGCCCCGGCCCCTCGGGACGCAGCGCGAGGTACTTGGCGCCGAGGATCGTCCTGACCCTGATCGACGCACCGGTCTCCGTGCCGAACCGCGGGTCACCTTTCACCTTGAAGGTGACTTTGACGTGGTCGCCGTCCAGGTCGACGTCCTCGACCTTGCCGACCTTCACGCCGGCGATCCGCACCTCGTCCCCGGGCTTGAGGCCGCCCGCCTCCGAGAAGGCCGCGCTGTACGTCCTGCCGTCGCCGATGAACGGCAGGCTGTCGGCGTTGAACGCGGCCACGGTCAGCAGCGCGAGGACGGTGAGGCCGACGGCACCGATCACCACGGGGTTGCGGTCGCGGAACGGGACCGGGCGGGGACGCCGGATCCGCGGAAGCCGTATCCGGGGCGGCTCGATGCGCACCTTCACCAGCGGCTGCGGTTTCCCGGGGCGGGGCGCCCTGCGAGGCAGCCGTGGCCTCGGCAGCCTCGGCGGGTCGATACGCACCCTGAACAGTGGTTCCGGGCGCTTCCTGCGGGTCATGCGCCGCACCTCGCCCTCGCCACGTGCAGATCGGGGGTGAGCACCTGCTTCGTCTTCGGCAGCACGATCCGGCCGTCGAAGTCGCAGAGGTAGAAGTTGAACCACGAGCCGTAGGACGCGGCCCCCGTCAGTGCGTCGAGCTTGCTCGGCAGCCGCTTCAGCACGCCCTCCACGGTCTTCTCGTTGCCGTTCAGCGTTCCGGTGAGACCGGTCAGCCCGGCGATGTCGTCCTTCAACGGCGGCCGCGCGTCCTTCAGCAGTCCCGAGGTGGCATCCGTCAGGTCGCCGATGCCCACCAGCGACTGACCGATGGGCTTGCGGTCGGCGGACAGCCCCGAGATCACCCGGCGCAGCTGCCCCAGCAGCTGGGAGAAGCGGGTGCCACGCTTGTCCAGCGTCTTCAGCACGGTGTTGAGGTTGTCGATCACCGAGCCGATCAGCTTGTCGCGGTCGGCCAGTGTCGTGGTGAGCGAGGCGGTGTGCACCAGAAGGCTGTTCACGGTGCCGCCCTCGCCCTGAAGTGTCTTGATGATCTCGGTGGCCAGCTGGTTGACGTCCGTGGGGCTGAGTGCGGCGAACAGCGGTTTGAAGCCGTTCAGCAGCGCGTTGAGGTCCAGGGCGGGCTGGGTGCGCTTCAACGGGATGGTGGCGCCGGGCTTCAGCCGGGTGCCGTCGCCGGCGCCCTCGGTCAGGGCGACGTACCGCTGCCCCACCAGGTTCCGGTAGCGGATGACCGCGTGCGTGCCGGTGAGCAGCGGCCGGTCCGCGCCGACGCTGAAGGTGATCTCCGCCAGCGTCCGGTCCTTGATCCGGATGCCCTCGACCTCGCCGACCCGCACCCCCGCCACCCGGATGTCGTCGCCCTTCTCCAGGCCGGTGACGTCGCTGAACACCGCGCGGTACGTGTGCTCGGGGGTGAGGGAGACATTGACGATCGTCGCGGCGAGCAGCGCCGTCGCCAGGATCGTCACCAGCGCGAAGAGGCTGAACTTGATCAGCGGGGCGGCGGTCTGCCGGGCTCCTGCGGTCCTCATGCGACGCTCACCGCCGTCCCGCGCGCCATCGGCCCGAACAACAGCGTCGTGACCGGCGGCACCTCGTCGGCGGCCACGCCCAGCACGGGCGACACGAGCGAGCCGACGGCACGCTGTTCGGCCCGGGTGGCCGAGACGCCGGGCGGAGCGGTCGAACCCGGCTTCCCCGAACCGTCGTCGAGACGCACACCCGGCGCCGGCACGGAAGGGTGCGGCAGGTCGCGGCAGTCCGGCCCCGACCGGTCGGCGTAGCGGGGCTCCTCACCGGGCCGGTACGCCCCCTGCGGGCGCACCACCTCCAGCGTGATGTGCATCTTGCCGCCGCGGAACGCCTGCTCGGAGGCCTGCTCCTCGTGGACCAGGCCCGCGAGGAGACAGGGGTACTCGGGCGAGTAGCGGGCGAAGAGCTCCAGCGTGGGACGGGAGACCCGGCCCAGGGTGATCAGCCGGTCGCCGTTGGTGTCGAGGAAGTCCCGCGCGGTGCCGGCCGTGCCGGCCGTCGTGGTGAGCGCGGACGCGATGCGGCCTTGCTGCTCGACCAGGGTGCGGCTGGTGGTGACGGTGTTGCGCAGGATCTCCATCAGGTCCGGCGCCGCGTCGCCGTAGATCTCGGCGACATCGGCCAGGCGTGCGAAGTCCTCGGTGAGGGACGGCAGATGAGGATTGAGGCGGTGCAGATAGGCCTGCACGCGCGTGAGGTTGTCGCCGATGCGGTCGCCGCGTCCCTCGAGTGCGGTGGCGAAGGCGGAGAGCGTGGCGTTGAGCTTGCCGGGCTGCACGGTCCGCAGCAGCGGCAGCAGATCGTTCATCAGCCGCTGCAGCTCGATGCCGACGCGGGTGCGGTCCTGGGTGATGACGTCACCGGCACGGATGGGAGGAACGGCCGAGGAGCCCGCGTGCGCGGGCGGGACCAGGTCGACGTACTTCTCGCCGAACAGCGTCTTGGGCAGCAGGCGCGCACGCACGTCGGAGGGGATGTCGGCGACGTACTCCGGCTTGAGCGCGATGTCGAGCGTCGCCTTCCGCCCGTCGGCGTGCACCTCGCGCACCTCGCCGACCAGCAGCCCGCGCAGCTTGACGTCGGCCATCGGGTCGAGCTGGCTGCCGAGGCTGTCGGCCTGGAGTTCGATCCGTACGGCCGGGGTGAACACCTGCCGGTAGACGGCGACCGACAGCGACAGCAGCAGGGCGAGCACGGCGATGAACAGCACGCCGTACAACCGCAGTCTCAGCACTCTCATACGGCTCACCCCGCGATCCGCACGGTCGTGTTGGCGCCCCAGATCGCCAGTGACAGGAAGAAGTCCAGGACGTTGATCGCGACGATCGAGGTCCGCACGGCGCGCCCCACCGCGACGCCGACACCGGCCGGGCCGCCGCTCGCGTGGTAGCCGTAGTAGCAGTGGACCAGGATGATCAGGACGGCGAAGACCAGCACCTTCCCGAAGGACCACAGCACGTCGACCGGCGGCAGGTACTGCTGGAAGTAGTGGTCGTAGGTGCCCGCCGACTGCCCGTAGTAGCCGGTGGTGATGGTGCGGGCCGCGAGGTACGAGGACAGCAGCCCGATCACGTACAGCGGGACCACGGCGACGAAGCCGGCGATCATCCGGGTGGTCACCAGGAACGGCAGCGAGGGCACGCCCATCACTTCCAGTGCGTCCGTCTCCTCGCTGATCCGCATCGCGCCGAGCTGGGCGGTGAACCCCGCGCCGACCGTCGCGGACAGCGCGAGTCCGGCCACCAGCGGGGCGATCTCCCGGGTGTTGAAGTACGCCGACAGGAACGCCACGAAGTTGGAGGTACCGAGCTGGTTGAGCGCGGCGTACCCCTGGAGGCCCACCTCCGTGCCGGTGAAGAACGACAGGAAGGCGATCACCCCGACCGTGCCGCCGACGACGGCGAGGGCGCCCCGGCCGAAGCTCACCTCGGCGAGCAGCCGCAGGACCTCCTTCTTGTAGCGGCGCAGCGTGCGGCCGGTCCACGCGAGCGAGCGGCCGTAGAAGGAGAGCTGGCCGCCCAGCTCCTCCAGACCTTTCAACAGCGTCATGCCTCAGCCCCTCTGCGGGACGACCTGGAAGTACACCGCGGTCATCACGAAGTTCGTCACGAACAGCAACATGAAGGTGATCACCACCGACTGGTTCACGGCGTCGCCCACACCCTTCGGCCCGCCCTTCGCGTTGAGCCCCTTGTACGAGGCGACGACGGCCGCGATCGCCCCGAACAGCAGCGCCTTGGTCTCCGCCGCCCACAGGTCGGGGAGCTGGGCGAGGGTGGTGAAGGACGCCAGGTAGGCGCCGGGCGTGCCGTGCTGGAGCACCACGTTGAAGAAGTAGCCGCCCGCCACACCGACCACCGACACCAGGCCGTTGAGCAGCACGGCCACCACCATCGAGGCCAGCACGCGCGGCACGACCAGCCGGTGGATCGGGTCGATGCCCAGCACCCGCATCGCGTCGATCTCCTCGCGGATCTTCCGCGCCCCCAGATCCGCGCAGATCGCCGTGCCGCCGGCGCCCGCGATCAGCAGCGCGGTGACGATCGGCGACGCCTCCCGCAGCACCGCCAGCACCGAGGCGGCCCCGGAGAAGGACTGGGCGCCGAGCTGCCGGGTCAGGCTGCCGATCTGGAGCGCGATCACCGCGCCGAAGGGGATGGACACCAGGGCCGTGGGGAGGATGGTGACGCTCGCGACGAACCAGGCCTGCTGGATGAACTCCCTTGCCTGGAAAGGCCGTCGGGGCATCGTCCGGATGACGTCCAGCGCCATCGCGAACAGGTTCCCCGACTGCCGCAGCGCTCCGGTCGGTGACAGTCTCATGCGTCGGCCACCGCCTTCCGGCGGCGCAGCTCGGCCTCGTGCCGTGCGATCGCCTCCCAGCGGGGCGGCCGGGTGATGGCCGGTCCCGGCAGCAGGCGGGGAGTCAGAGCCCGGCTGCCGGGGGACTGTGCGCTCTCGCCGTCGCCGAGCGCGGCCAGCTCCTGCTCGACCTGGGCCGCGTCCTTCTCCTCCGCCATGCCGATGGGGCCTTGCATCCGGCCGTTCAGGAACTGCCGGACCACCGGCTCGTCACTGGTCAGCAGCTCCTCGCGCGGCCCGAACATGACCAGCTCGCGTCTGAACAGCAGGCCGATGTTGTCCGGCACCTGGCGGGCCGAGGCGATGTCGTGCGTGACGATCAGGAAGGTCGCGTCGATCTGGGCGTTGAGGTCGACGATGAGCTGGTTGAGATAGGCGACGCGTACCGGGTCGAGGCCGGAGTCGGGTTCGTCGAACAGGATGATCTCGGGGTCGAGGACGAGGGCGCGGGCGAGACCGGCCCGCTTGCGCATCCCGCCGGAGATCTCGCCGGGCAGCTTCCCCTCGGAGCCGATCAGCCCGACCATGTCCATCTTCTCCAGCACGATGCGCCGGATCTGGCTCTCGGGCTTGCGGGTGTGCTCGCGCAGGGGGAAGGCGATGTTGTCGTACAGGTTCATCGAGCCGAACAGGGCGCCGTCCTGGAACAGCACGCCGAAGAGCTTGCGCACCTCGTACAGCTCGTGCTCACGGAGCCTGGTGATGTCCCGCCCCGCGACCTTCACCGAGCCCCGGTCCGGCCTCAGCAGTCCCACGAGCGTCTTGAGGAAGACCGATTTGCCCGTGCCCGAGGGGCCGAGCATGACCGAGACCTCCCCGGCGGGCAGCGTCAGCGAGACGTCCTGCCAGATGACCTGGTGACCGAAGGACTTGGTCAGCCCTTCCACACAGATCTCCACACCCATCCGGTCCACCTTTCGGCCCGTGGAGCAGCTCCGACATCTGCTCTACGGGGGAAGGGCGGGGGTCCGTCGCGGGAGAGGGGAACTTTTTCGAGGGCCTACGGCAGCGGGGTCGGGCTCGGTACGCCGACGGGAGCCTCGGTGACGGGCGGCAGCGTCGTCGGGGCCGTGGAGGGGTCCGGCAGCGTGGGCGGACTCGGCACGCCCGGCAGCTCGGACACGCTCGGGACCGCCGGGACGGACGGCACCCCGGGGACCGTCGGCACCGGCGACAGCGAGGCCGCGGGCAGGGGCGGCACGGACAGCGGCAGCAGCGACCGGTCGCGGGCGCCGGCCGACGGCGTCGCCCGGCCGGGCGAGGCGGCCGACAGTTCGCGGACGGCCGGGGCGGACGGCCGGCCCGTGCCGTCGGGTCGTACGGCTCGGGCGTTCCCGGACACGGGAGACGAGGCGGGCAGGGGTGTCGTACCCGGCGGGTCCCCGTGCAGTGCGTACGGCAGTACGAACCCCGCCACCGCCAGGGTCGCCGCCGTCGACGCGGCCGCCACCGCCTGCGCCTTGCCGCTGGCCCGCAGCCGCCCGACGAGGAACGCGGCGAACCCGAGGGTCGCGGCCAGCGAGTTCCGCAGCGTCCGCCGCGCCCGCGCGAGGAGCGATTCGACGGTCCGGTAGCTCAGGCCCATCCGGACGGCGACCTGGCTCACGTCCAGGTCCTCGGACTTCAGCCGCAGCGCCTCCGCCTGCCGGGCCGGCAGCTCCCCGCTGCGCACGGCCAGCCATCTCGCCTCGGCCCGGTCGCACACGGCCTCCTCGATCGGTACCGGTCCGGGCGCGACCAGGGTCGGGCTGGTGCGGACCTCGGCCTCACGGTTGACCTGCCGGTAGCGGTCCACGCACAGCCGCATCGTGACCGTGGTCAACCAGGCGGCGAGCCGCTCCTCGTCCAGGTCGGGCCGCTCCGCCGCGCGCAGCATCGCCTCGTGCACCGCGTCCTCGGCGTCCTCCTGGCTCATCGACCGGCGCCGGGCCACCTTGAGCAGCTGCTCGCGGTGGCTCCACATGCGCTGCCAACGCTCGTCGGCGGCTGGTGTGTCCGCAGGCATGTCCGTCGCCATGAGGGCCCCTTCGCGCTCGCCCGCCGGCGTCGTCCCGTCCGGCGGGTGGCGACATTACCGCCCGGTAGCCGCGGTTGTGGAGGGGGTGGAGGCCATCGAGTCCCCGCTGTTACTGGTCAGCGGACCGCCGCTGGGCAGCAGGTCGCCGGTGGGCAGAGTGGTCGCCGGGTCGGGTACGGGGACCAGGGGTTTTGCCGTTCTCCCGGTCGCTGGAAGGGAGTTGGAGGGGGTCGACGGGGCGGGCGAGGGCGGTGCCGGGGAGGGGGTGGCCCTCGGGCGGGGTGACGGCGTCGGCTTCGGCGCGGATCTCGGCCGAGGGGTGCCGGGGCGGGCCGAGGGCCGTGCCGACGCCGTGGCGGGGCCGTCCGGAACCACCCGGTGGCCCGCCAGGAAGTACGCGTACCAGGCCCGCACCGTCCGCAGATACGCCTCCGAGTGGTTGTAGCCGAGAATCGCCCCGTCGAGCCCGGCCGGGGCGGACAGATCCCTCCCGCCCGCGCACAGATAGCGCCCGGCGGCCGACGCCGCGTCGAACACGTTGTCCGGGTCGGCCCGCCCGTCGCCGTTCCCGTCGGCGCCCCAGCGGTCCCAGGTCGACGGGATGAACTGCATCGGCCCGACCGCGCGGTCGTACACCCGGTCCCCGTCGTACACCCCGTCGTCCGTGTCCCGTACGACGGCGAAGGCGCCGCCGTCCAGGCGCGGACCCAGGATCGGTGTCACGGTCGTGCCGTCCGCGGTCACCCGGCCGCCGTCCGCCTGCCCCGACTCCACCTGGCCGATCGCCGCGAGCAACTGCCACCTGAGCCGGCAGCCGGGCGCGGTCCGCGCGAGCTCCGACTCGGCCTGCCGGTAGGCGGCGAAGACGGTCGCGGGCAGCACGGCGACCGGCGCCGGCGCACCGCCCGGGTGCCTCCTCGTGAGCGGCGGCAGGTCCGTGCGGTACGTGCTGTCACCCGACACGCCCGGTCCGGGCCCGGCGGGCCGCTCCACCGGCGCGCCGGCCCGCGCAGGCACCGCGCCCGGCGCCTGTGACGCGGTCAGCGCCGCCATCGCCGCCGCCGCGACCGCCGTACCCCTCGCGCCCCTGACTCTGTGCCCTGCCACGTCGTGATCCCTCCCTGTGGGCCGCTGTCGTCTGCTCTACGCGGGAGGGCGGCTCGTCCGTCGCTTTGGACACATGGTTTTTCGCGCGAGGGTTTCCCCCGCATCCCCCGTAAACAAGGGTGAAGGGCGGAGGCGCATGGATTCAAAGAACAGGTTCGAAACAAGAACCACCTTCTTCCTGCTGCGACTGGAATGGCTGGGCGGTCTGGCGGTGTGTGCCGTGCTCGCCGTACGGCATTTCTCGGAGATACGCTGGGCGGTCTTCGCCGGGCTGTTCGCCGTCATCGACGTCATCGGCTACGTCCCCGGCGCGGTGGCCTTCCGGAGGAGCCGCGACGGGCGCATCTCGCGCGGCTACTTCGTGGCGTACAACACCATGCACAGCCTGGTGACCGCGGGTGTGGCCGCCGGACTGTGGGCGGTGCTGGTGAAACCGGAATGGGCGCTGCTGGCGCTTCCCCTGCACCTGCTGGGGGACCGTGCTCTGTTCGGCAATTCACTCAAGCCGTTCGGTGTGCGTTTCGAACCGGACCCGCATCCGGCGTATGCCGATTTCGAGAGGGAGTATTCCACTTCAGCCGGAAGGAGATCCGATGCCTCCCGAAGAGGCGCAGACGCCGTCCGTCTTTGATTCCCTGGTTCGCCACAGTGACAATCCGAGTTCATTTCTCGCTCTCAACCAGGGCAACGAATACTTCCAGGATCCGCGTTTCGACGGCGCCTGCGTCTTCCGCCGGTCCGGACGCCACCTCCTGCAGTTCGCGGGGCCCTTCGCGGTGGCCGAGCAGCGTGCGGACCTGCTGGACGCCTTCGTGGGACAGGCCCGTCCACGCCGGGTGGTGGCGGTGCAACTACAGCGCTCGGACGCCGAGTTGTACGCGGCGCACGGTTTCACGGTGAATCAACTGGGGGCGTCGTACGCGGTCGACCTGGCCCGGTTCACGCTGCGCGGCTCACGTTTCGTCCGGCTGCGCAACAAGATATCCAGGGCCCGCCGCGCAGGCCTGGAGGTGGTCGAGGCAGGTCCCGTCGACCAGGCCACCGAGCGGGAACTGGACTCGGTCGACCGGGCCTGGCTTCGTGGCAAGGGCCGCCACACCAAGGAGCTGCGGTTCCTGGTGGGCGAGCGGAGCGGAGCCGCTCAGCGGTACCGGCGCCTGTTCCTGGGGCGGATCGGCGGGGTCGCCGTCGGGTACATCAGCTACTCGCCCGTGTTCGGCAGCCGGCCGGGCTGGCTCCACGACCTCAGCCGACGCTCCCCGGACGCTCCGCCAGGAGTGATGGAAGCGCTCAACGCGACCGCGATGGAGCGGATGTCGGCCGACGGCGAGGGCTGGCTGCACTTCGGCTTCACTCCCTTCACCGGACTCTCCGACGAGCATGAACTGCCGTCCGCGAGCCGTGCCTTCGCGCGCTGTGTACGCCTGCTCGCCGAGCACGGCGAACGAATCTACCCAGCCGCCTCACAGCTCGACTACAAGCAGAAATGGGCGCCCCACGTGGTGCTCCCCGAGTACATCGCCTTCCAGGGGCGGCCGGGGCCGAAGGCGGTGTGGCAACTGCTGCGCGCCACCCGGGCGTTGTGAGCCGGCCGGAGGGCCCTCGACCGGATCGTTCAGAGCAGGGGAGGACATGAGGTTTCTGGAGCGCGAACGCGCCATTCTGACGAAGCTGTTGCCGGGACTGGACGAAGGCCTGCGGGCGGTGCCCCTCATGGAGCTGGAGGGCCCCTCCGGCCCGGGCATCCGGCTCTTCCGCGACAGCGGCGGCCCCGGGCTGGTGGCGCCAGAGTCCTGCCAGGGGAAGGGCGCCACCGCCCTGGACGCCCTGCGGGTGCAGCGCGCCCTGGGCAGCAGGTCGCCGTCCTTGGCCGTGGCCACCACCATGCACCATTTCTCCATGGCCACCCTGGTCGGCCTGATCGACGGCGGCGACGGCCTGGAGTGGATGCTCGTCGAAGGCGTGGCCTCCGCCAACCGCCTGGTGGCCTCCGGCTTCGCCGAGGGACGCCCCGGCGCCGGCATCCTGTCCCCGTCGATGACCGCCACGACGGGGCCCGACGGGGTGCGGATCAGCGGTGTGAAACGCCCGTGCAGCCTGGCCCGCTCGATGGACCTGCTCACCGCGAGCGTCATGGTGCCCCGTGAGGACGGGACCGGCGAGGAGCTGGCTGTCGCGCTGGTGCCCGCCGAGAGCGAGGGCCTGAGCGTCAGCGGTTTCTGGTCCAGCTCGTTCCTGGCGGGGGCGGAGAGCGACCAGGTCACCCTCACGGACGTCCTGGTACCACCGGAGCTGCTGCTGCGGACCTCGGCCCCGGCCGGCGGGCTGGACGAACTGCAGACCGCGGGCTTCGTCTGGTTCGAGCTGCTGATGACGGGGAGTTACCTGGGGGTCGCCAGCGCGCTGGTGGAGCGGGTGCTGTGCAATGAGCGGGTGCCCGAGTCCGAGCGGGTCCGGCTGCTGGTGGAGGCCGAGGGCGCGATGTCCGCCGCGGAGGGCATCGCCCGCCGGATCGACGAGGGCCGCCCGGACGAGTCCGCGCTCGCCGACTCGCTGTGCGTCCGGTACTGCGTGCAGGACGCCCTCGCACGCATGGTCCCGCGGGCGGTGGAACTGCTCGGCGGCCTCAACTTCATGAGCTCGGACGAGGTGGGATATCTCGCCGCCTGCGCAGGCGGGCTGTCCCTGCACCCGCCCGCACGGTCCCGGATGACCGGCCCGCTCGCGGCCCACCTGGCCGGCAAGCCGCTCACCATCGCCTGATCCGGCCCGGATACCGCGCTCAGCAGGCCGCACCGCACCGCATCGCTTCGCACCGCATCGCTTCGCACCGCGCCCGATGGGAGTCACTCGACCATGCCGCCCGAACCCAGCGACCAGTCCCGTCCTCGCAACCAACGCCCGACCCTGCTGCTCACCGGCGCCGCGGGCGTACTCGGCCAGGCCCTGGTCGACGAGCTCTGCGACGACCACGACGTGATCTGCCTGCGCCACCGGACACCGCTGGACGACCCCCGGGTACGGGAGGTGACGGCGGACCTCCAGGCCCCCGGCCTGGGACTCTCGGCCGCCGAGCGGTTCGCCCTCACCGCCGAGGTGGACGTGGTGGTGCACTCCGCCGCCGCCACCAACTGGCGGGCGACGCCGGCCGACATCTGGCGGACCAACCTGGACGGCACCTGCTCGATGCTCGACCTGGCGGCCCGCGCGGACGCTCCCTTCTACTACATGAGCACCGCCTTCGTGGCGAACCCGGTCGACGCCGAGGAACGGCAGCGCTTTCCCGGGGCGGCGGCCTACCTCGCCTCCAAGGCGGCGGCCGAGGATGCCCTGCGGTCGGCTCCGGTTCCCGGAGTCGTCCTGCGTCCGTCCGTGGTCATGGGCGACTCGGCCACCGGCCGGATCGCCCGGATGCAGGGCCTGACCCGGGCGCTGGGAGGGATCGTCAAGGGCCAGGTCCCGGTACTTCCGGGCTCGCCCGGGACGAGGATCGACATGGTGCCGCAGGACGTGGTGGCCCGCGCGGTGGGCGACCTGGTCAGGGCCGGCGTGACCGAGGGCGAGTACTGGCTGACCGCCGGGGCCGCGGCCATCCTCCAGCGGGAAGTGGTCGACGTCTGCCTGGAGTTCGCCGAACGCCACGGTGAGCGCCCGCACCCGCCGCGGCTGATCCCCCTGGAGGCGGTGCACCGCCTGCTGCTCCCGCTGCTAGAGGGACCGTCCTTCCCCGAGTCCGTGCGGCGCCGGCTCCAGGACTACGCGGAGCTGCTGCTCGTCTTCCAGCGGGAGCTGCCCTTCGTCTCCCATCTGGGGACGCCGCACTGCGGCACGGCCCCCACACGCGCCGCGATCCGGTCGGCACTGGTGCGCAACGTGGAGTGCTGGGCGGCCGGCCGCGGAGGCCTGCGCCGACCGCGCCGTCCGCTGACGGCGTCGGCCCCGGCGGAACTGGCGTCATGACCGCCGCACCGCCGGCCCGTCACCCCGCCGTGGGGTCGCCGGGGGACACCGCCGAACTCTACCGACGCCATCTGGGCTCCGGCCGGGCCGTCATGGGCACCGTGCTAGGCGGCATGGTCGAGACGTACTCCGAGGGCGCCTGGGTGCACACCGACGACGGACGCCGCTATCTGGACTTCGGGGGCTACGGCGTCTTCATCCTGGGCCACCGCCACCCCGCGGTGGTCGAGGCGGTGCACCGGCAGCTGGACGCACATCCGCTGGCCACCCGGGTGTTCCTGGAACCCGTCGCCGCCCGGGCCGCCGCCGCGCTCGCCTCCCGCACGCCCGCCGGGCTGGACCACGTCCACTTCGTCAACTCCGGCGCCGAGGCCACGGAGGCGGGTCTGAAACTGGCCCGCGCCCACCGCCGCAACGCCCTGGTGACCACCGTGTCCGGCTACCACGGGAAGACCCTGGGGGCACTGAGCGCCACCGCCAACACCACGTACCAGGCGCCCTTCGAGCCGCTGCTCCCGGACACCGCGCAGGTCGCCTACGGGGACCTGGCCGAGCTGGAGGCCGCGCTCGCCGAGCGCCGCGACCGCGCGTGCGTGATCCTGGAGCCGGTGCAGGGCGAGGGAGGGGTACGCGTTCCGCCTCCCGGATACCTGGCGGAGGCGGCCCGGCTGTGCCGCGCGCACGGGGCCTTCCTGATCGTGGACGAGGTGCAGACCGGTCTGGGCCGGCTCGGCACCTGGTGGGGTGTGGACGCCGAGGGCGTGGTGCCGGACGTCCTCCTCGTCGGAAAGGGGCTGAGCGGCGGCGTCGTGCCGGTGGCCGCGATGGTGGCCACCAAGGACGCCTACCGTCCGTTCTCCCGCGACCCCTACCTCCACACCTCCACCTTCGGCGCCTCGCCGATCGCCTGCGCCGCGGCCCTGGCGGCGGTGGAGACCATGGACCGCGAGGACATCGTGGGCCGGGCCGCCTCGCTCGGCCGACGTCTGCTCGCCGGCGTCCTCGAAGCCTGCGTCCCCTACCGGGACCGCCTCGTGCGCGAGGTCCGCGGCCGTGGACTGCTGATCGGTATCGAGTTCACCGAGGCGCAGGCCGTCGGCGAGACGCTGCTGGAGCTCGTGGCCCGCGGCGTCCTGGTGAACCACTCGCTGAACTCCACGCGGGTGCTGCGGCTCACGCCCCCGGCGATCGCCGGACCCGACGAGTCCGGACTCTTCCTCACCGCCCTCGCCGAAGCCCTGCGGGCGGTGCGCGCACGCCTCGGCTGACCGTCATCGCTGCCCTGTCACGACATCGGCACCACACACCGGAGAGGACGAACACCATGCGCCAGGTGACGGTACGGATGACGGCCCACGACATCGACCCCGAGAACGCCTACCGGAGAATCAGCGACTTCCGCCGGTATCCCGAATTCACCAGAACGGTGCGCGAGGTCACCGTGCACCCTCCTCGACCCGACGGCTCGCTGGTCTCCGACTGGACGGTCTCCTTCCGCAACGGGCTGATGTGCTGGACGGAACGTGACGCCTTCTCGCCGCTGACCCGGTCCATCGCCTTCGAACAGCTCAGCGGCGACTTCGAGACCTTCGAGGGCAGCTGGACCTGCGAAGCCCACGAGGACGGCACCGCCGTCACCTTCCACGCCTCGTTCGACCTGGGGATCCCCACCCTGGCGGAGATCCTCGACCCGGTGGCCGAGTCGACCCTGCGCACCAACATCCGGCAGATCCTCCAGGGTCTGCTCGGCACGGTGTCGCCGGCCGAAGCCGCGGACGGCGAGCATGGCTGACCTCGCCCTGGCGCAGCCGCCTCGGCCGGGCAGGCAGTTGCAGGACGAACCGGGCCCGGACACCGCGCACTGCCTGCGTCTGTACGCGAAACTCGCCTCCGGTGTCACCGCGGTCACCGCACAGGACGCGGGCGGACCCACCGGGATGACCGTCTCCTCCCTCACCTCGCTGTCGGCCAGGCCCCCACTGCTGCTCGCCTGTCTGCGCGAGGGTTCGCACACCCTGAGGGCGGTCCGGGCGCGGGGCGTGTTCGCGGTGAACCTGCTGCGGGAGGAGCAGCGACCGCGGGCGGCCCGCTTCGCGGATCCGGCGGCCTCGTCGGCGGAGCGGTTCCGCGAGGTGCCGATCCGCTGGGTCCTGGGGGTGCCGGTGTTCGGTGACGCGCTGGGGTGGTCGGTCTGCCTGGTCGAGGACATCCGCCGGTACGGCGACCATTGCGCGGTGGTGGGTCAGGTGGCCGCGGTGCGGGTGGCCTCGGGCCGGCCGCTGCTCTGGCACGAGAGGGGATTCGGCACTCTGTCGGGGCCGGGTGGGCCGACGGCCGGGGAAGGAGCGCCCCGGTGAGCCTGTTCGCCGGGGGCACGCCCTGCTGGGTGCCCGGCGACCCGGCCGGGCGGGGCGGCGAGGACCCGCTGCCCGCGGTGCGCGGCCGGCTCAGCGCCGATGTCGCGGTGGTGGGCGCGGGGCTGGTGGGGCTGTCCACGGCGTACCACCTGGCGCAGCGCCTGCCTTCGCTGGACATCGCCGTGGTGGACGCGCAGCGGCCGGCGGCGGGTGCCAGCGGGCGCGGCACCGGGCTGCTGGGCCCGCGGGTGGGCCCGCCGGTCGACCGGGCGGTGCGCCGCCACGGGCCGGCCACCGCCCGCCGGATGCACCAGGCCAGCGTCGAGGCGGTACGGCACGCCGTGGACCTGTGCGCCCGGCTCGGCGTGTCCCGCACGGACGGGGAGCAGATCGTCGCCGCGCGCTCCCGTACCGGTCTGGCGTCGCTGGCGCGGCAGGCCGCCGCCTACCGCGCCCTGGGCCTGGACGTGCCGGTGCTCAGCGCCGCCGACATCCGGCGGCGGGTGGACGTGCCGTACCAGGCGGGTCTGCTCCACCGGCGTACCGCGACCCTCGACCCGGCCGCGCTGGCGGCGGCTCTGGCGAGCGCCTGCGCGGCCAAGGGCGTGCGACTGTACGGCGGCAGCCCGCTGCGGGAGGTCCACGACCGGGACGGACGGATGTCCGAGCTGGTGTTCCCGCACGGCACGGTACGGGCGCCGCGGGTGGTGCTGGCGGTGAACGCCGGCGTGGCCGGGCTCGGCCTGCCGGTGGGTACGGTGCTCGCGCTGGAGGTGCACGCGGTGGCGACCGGGCCACTGGGCCCCGAGGCGCGCGCACTCCTCGGCGGGGGCGGCCCGGCGGTGATCGACGCCGTGCCGCTGGCCCCGTACTTCCGCCTCACCGACGACGGCCGGCTGGTCGTGGGGGGCGGCACCGCCCTCCACCCGGACGGGACCGCCCCCCGCCGTATCGCGGAGCTGCGGGTCTTTGCCTGGAACCGGCTGGAGCAGTGGCTGCGGACCCTGCACCCGGCCCTGGCCCAGGTGGAGAGCACGCACCGCTGGGCGGGCCGGATCGCGGTGACGGCGGACGGCCTTCCGGTGGTGGGGCCGGTCCGGGGCCGTCCCGGTGTCTGGTACGCGGGCGGCTGCAACGGGCACGGGCTGGCGATGTCGGTGGCGCACGGCGCCCACCTCTCCGCGGCCCTGCTGGGTGCCGAGGACACTCCGGAGCCGCTGCCCTGGCACCGCTCCCGGGCACCGCGGCTGCCGGTGCCGGGGGTCACCCGGCCGCTGCTGCGGGCCTGTCTGGCCTCGATGGACCGGACCGTACGCCGTGCGGCATGGCCCGAGCTCGGTCCACGGCGGTAGCGGACGCAGGACTCAAGAACAGCACGGACGCGGTACTGATCGGGAAAGGGGCACCGGAATGATCGGCACGCTGCTGGCGAGGCCGCTGGAACTCATGGAGGCGAACTTCCGCAGGCCGGCCGGGCGGGCCGGGCGGTTCTTCGGCAACCTCATGGCCGTACAGCACCGGAGTCTCACCGTGTGGGCGATCGAGCACATGGACGTGCGCGGCAGCCAGCGGGTGCTGGACGTCGGCTGCGGTGGAGGCATGGCGGTGAAGCTGCTGTCGCAGCGGGCCGGCCAGGGATTCACCGCCGGGGTGGACTACTCGATGGAGATGGTTCGGCAGGCGGTACGGCGCAACCAGGCGGGGATCGCGCGGAGCCGGGTCGAGATCCGGCACGGCGACTGTTCGGACCTGCCGTACGAGGACTCCTCCTTCGACCAGGTCTGCGCGATCGAGACCTACTACTTCTGGCCGGATCCCCTGCGCGGCCTCGCCGAGGCGCACCGTGTGCTCAAACCGGGCGGCCAGGTGTCGATCACGCTGGAGATGAGCCGCGAGGCCGATGACGACCCGTCACTGGTGCAGCGGGTCTTCGGCCGGCGCTTCACGGAGCGCTCGGAGCGTGCGGGGCTGCACATCCTCTCCGGGGACGACCTGGTGGACAGGCTCACCGAAGCCGGCTTCCGGGACGCCCGGTTCGTGTCGGAGCCGCGCCGGTCGCTGGGCTGGGTCTGCGCCCTGGCACGGAAGTGAGGGCGGGCCGATGACCGAGGCACGCACGTCCGCGGCGATGCCCGCCCCCAGGGCGGAAGGCTTCCCGCTGCTGGGCAACGTCCTGGACTTCCGCCGCGACATCCTTCAGGCCATGGGCCGGGGGCGCACCGCCCACGGCGATCTGGTCCGTTACCGGCTCGGCCCGGTGACGGTGCACGGCGTGTCCAGCCCGGAGCTGGCCGCCGAAGTACTCACCGACACCGACCGGTTCGGCAAACTCGGGCCGGACAACCCGCTGCGACTGGTCCTCGGCGAGGGCCTGCTGACCAGCGACGACCACAAGAGCTGGCTGCGCAACCGCCGGATGATGCAGCCGATCTACACCAAGCAGGCCCTCGCCGGCATGTTCGCCATGATGGGTGTCTCGGCGGCCGAGCAGATCTCGCACATGGCCGCCCGCTACCGGACGGGCGCGGCCCTGGACCTGCACAAGGAGATGATGCGGGTCACCCTCGACATCGTCAGCCGCTGCATGTTCAGCACCGATGTGAGCCGGACCCTGGACGGGCTCGGACCGGACGCGGTGGACATCGCGATCAACTACGCCTTCGACCGGCTACAGAACCCGTTCAGCCCGCCCACACACTGGCCGACCCCGCGCAACCGGCGCTTCCAGCAGGTCATGCGGGGACTCGACGACCTCATCCACCGGATCATCGCGGAGCGCCGGCGGTCCGAGAGCCCCGCCGGCGGCGGGGACCTGCTGGACATGCTGCTGGCCGCCCGCGACGCCGACACCGGCAGGGGGATGACCGACCGGGAGCTGCGGGACGAGGTGATCACCACCTTCGCCGCCGGGCACGAGACCACCGCGATCACGCTCACCTGGGCCTTCTACCTGCTGTCCGGGCACCGCGAGGTGCTGCGGCGGGTTCAGCGGGAGGTGGACGGCGTGCTGGGGGACGGGTTGCCGACCCCCGACGACCTGGCGGCGATGCCGTACAGCCTGCGGGTCTTCGAGGAGGCCCTGCGGCTGTACCCGTCGGCGCCGATCGTCCCCCGGCTGGTACTGCGGGACACCGAACTGGGCGGCTACCGGGTACCGGCCGGGTCACGGGTCCTGGTCAACCTGTACGACATCCACCGCCACCCAGCACATTGGTCGGACCCCGAGCGCTTCGACCCGGACCGCTTCCTGCCGGACGTCAGGAAGGAGCGCCACCGTTTCGCCTATCTGCCGTTCGGCGCGGGGCCCCATCTGTGCATCGGGAAGCACTTCGCGCTCATGGAGGCTCATCTGCTGCTGACCGCCCTGGTGCGCCGCTGGGAGTTCCGGCATGTCCCCTCACACCGGGTGGTGAACCACGCCACCATCACTCTGAGGCCGCGGTACGGGATGCTGATGACGATGCATCAGCGGACGTCCTCGGCCGGCTTCCTCACGAAGAGCCGACCTCATCACGAAGAACGGACCTCATGAACGCTGACCCTGGGATCTCCGACCCCGCGCACATCAACTGGACCCGGTACCGCCCGGGCCGGCAGGCCGGCCACTACGAGAGCTTCTACCAGCGCGCCAACCACCCTACGGAGCCCCGCGCCTTCTGGATCAGGTACACCGTCTTCAGCCCCGCGAAGATGCCCGAGGCCGCCATCGGCGAGCTCTGGGCCATCTGGTTCGACGGAGTGACCGGACGGCATGTGGTGGCCAAGGAGGAGCACCCCATCGCCGACTGCCACTTCAGCCCCGACTCGTTCGGCGCCCGGATCGGCGACCGGCTGCTGGAACCCGGTCGCCTCAAGGGCGAGGCGACCGGGCCGGACGGCGGCATCGGCTGGGATCTGACGTACACCGGGAGCGAGCCGCCGCTTCTCCTGCTGCCGCCGAAGATGTACACGGGCGGGTTCCCCAAGGCCAAGAGCCTGGTCGGCACGCCGCTCGCCCAGTACAGCGGCAGCCTGCACGTGGGCGGCGAGACCGTCGCCGTCGACGGCTGGACCGGCAGCCAGAACCACAACTGGGGCAGCCGGCACACCGACCACTACGCCTTCGGGCAGGTCGCCGGCTTCGACGGGGAACCCGACAGCTTTCTGGAGGTCGTCACGGCGCGCGCCAAGATCGGCCGGCTGCGCATTCCGCAGGTCACCTTCCTCGTCCTGCGCCACCAGGACCGCGAGTACTCCCTGGTGTCGCTGCGGCAGGCCCTCTCCGCCAAGGCGGACTTCGGCTACTTCTACTGGGACTTCGCCACGTCCGACGAGACCGTCGACATCCGCGGGCGGATGACGGCCCCGGCGGAGCGGTTCGTCGGCCTGAACTACTACAACCCGCCCGGCGGGATCAAACACTGCCTCAACACGAAGATCGGCTCCTGCACGGTGGAGGTCGTCAACCGGATGACCGGCAAGCGGATCGAACTCAGGACCGACAACCGCGCTCTGATGGAGATCCTCACGGACGACCGTGAGCACGGCATCACCATCCGCGCATGACCGGCCCGGCTCCGCTCACCGAGCGCATCACGGTCCGGGTGACGCCGCTGACGGCGTACACCGCCGTGAGCGACGTCAGCCGGATGGGACGGTGGAGTCCGGAGTCGCGCGGCGCCTGGGTGCCGGGCGGTCGTGGGCCCGCCCGCGTCGGAACACGCTTCGTGGGCATCAACCGCGCTGCGTGGCTGCCCTGGGCCACCCTGTGCACCGTGGTCTGCGCCGAGCCGGGAGTCCGCTTCTCCTTCGAGGCCGGCTTTCTGGGAGTGGCCCTCTCCCGCTGGACGTACCGGTTCACGGAGGTGCCCGGGGGATGCGAGGTGACGGAGGAGTGGCTGGATCTGCGGTCGGGGGTCGCCGGACGACTGCTCACGGCGGTCGCCCCCGTGGTCACCGGCGTCGTCCGGCGCCGTGAACGCAACCGCGCGACGATGAGGACGACACTCGCCGCCCTCCGGGCAGCCCTGGAGAGCGGTGTCTGAGACGGGCACGGATGCGGTTCCAGGGCATGCCTCGCGCCTCATCCGGGTCTGCGGCGGCGGTGGTCCAGCAGCAGAGCCATGGCGCCCAGAGCGAGCAGGCCCCGGTGAGATCTGCGCTCGCCTCCCAGGGAGGGCGGCGTCCTCGGCTGGTGGACCTGGAGCGCGAACCGCCGGTTGGCCGCGTCGGCCAGCAGTCCACGTAGCTGCTCGGGGCTGGTGCTGGCGGTGACCATCAGGTCCATCGCCGTACGAGCCAGCTGCTCCAGCGAGATGAATTCGCCGAGCAGGGACAGCAGGATGCCCCGGACCTCGCCCTTGAAGATCTCCGCCAGCGACAGTTCGGGCGCCAGGCAGCGGACCGAGCCCTCGAGATTGGCGAAGGACTTCCCCAGCAACGAGATCGCGGGCGCGGAGCCGATACCCCGTTTGGTGGCCCTTTCCAGCACCGTGGTCAGGGACACGCCGAAATTGAGCTCGTCCAGTGAGGCATTGGCGATCTTGGGGACCAGCGCCGCCATGTCGGCGGCGAACGCCGGGAGGTTCGCCCAGGCGGTGAGTTTCCCCATGTCGGCCCAGGCACGGGCAAGGCCGTGTCCGTCGTTCTGCGCCAGCGCCATCAGCAGCGGAAGCAGCTGGAGGCTGGTCCGCTTGTCCAGGCGCCCCACCATGCCCCAGTCGATCAGGGTCGCCTGCCCTCCGGGCAGGGCGAAGACGTTGCCCGCGTGCGGATCCGCGTGGAACGTCCGCTGGATGAAGTAACCGCGGTACATGAACCGCAGCAGGTCCTTGCCGATGTCGGTGCGTTCGCTGTCGCTGAAGGCTTCCCGCTCCAGATGCCGCACGGACATGCCGGGAGCCAGCGACTGCACCAGCACCCGGGGCGTGGCCGACAGCACTTCCGGGACCGCCAGCGTGCGGAAGTCCCGGACGGCCTCCCGCGCCTCCTCCATGTTGTGCGCCTCACCGGTGAAGTCCAGTTCGGGCTCCATGGCGTCGAAGATCGAGCCCAGCATCGCCTCGACGTCGATGACCTCGTTGAACCGCGGTGCCACCCGTGCCACGATCCGGGCCGCCCTGCGCAGCAGGGCCATGTCCGCCTGTACCGCCTCGCGGATCGCGGGCCGCTGGATCTTCACGACCGCCGGCCGTCCCCCGGGGAGGGTCACCCGGTACACCTGGGCCAGCGATGCGGCTCCCAGGGGCTGCCCGGTGTCGATGTCGTCGAACCTGAGCTTCCAGTCAGCGCCGAGATCACGCTCCAGAACGGGCTCGAACGTGGAGAACGGCTGCACGTCGACCTGGTCGTGCAGGTTCTGGAACTCGGCGATCATCGACGGCGGGACCATGTCCGGCCGGGTGGAGAGGATCTGGCCGAGCTTCACATAGAACGGCCCCAGGCTCTCCAGAGCGTGCCGTACGGCTCGGGCACGCCGCTGCGCGTCCCCGGCGGAGGCCTCCTCAGCCTCCGCCGGGGACAGTCCGTCCCTTCTGGATCTGCCGCGTTCCCGCGCCGTACGACCGACCTCATCGGCGATCAGACTGCCCAGCACCTTCACGACCAGCCGGAGCCGGTCGCCGACCAAGGCCCTCACGACGCGGGCTCCCTCCTCGGGTTCTGCGGTGACCGGCCCGGAGTACCGGGCACGGTCAGCGGTCAGCAGGGCGACAACAGAGCGACGGGACGGCGGCGGTCATCCCTTCTTGGCCGGCGCACGCACCGCGGTGGTCGTCTCCGCGATCTCCCGGACGGCGTCCAGGGCACCGACGAGCGTGGAAAGCAGTTCGGTCAGCCTGGCGATCTGCTGGGGCAGCTTGGCCAGGGACTCGGCCAGGCCGCCCAACTCCCCCGCGGAAGCGGGCAAAGCCGCTGCCGCGCCGGCGAGTTGACCGAAGGCCGCGAACGGATTGGCCGGTGCGGACGACCCGCTGAGGGCCGCCACGGGATTGACGGCGCCCGCCAGGGCGGCGAGCGGGTTGGCCGCCCCGGCGAGGACCCCCAGGGGGTTCACCGCCCCGGAGTTGCGGTCCGCGGTGTCGGTCAGGGCGGCGAACGGGTTGGCACCCGCGAGCGCGGCCATGGGGTTCACGGCGCCGCCGAGCGCCGCCAGCG
Source organism: Streptomyces sp. NPDC046915 (assembly GCF_040644935.1). Taxonomy (NCBI): domain Bacteria; kingdom Bacillati; phylum Actinomycetota; class Actinomycetes; order Kitasatosporales; family Streptomycetaceae; genus Streptomyces; species Streptomyces sp. NPDC046915. The sequence goes on from NZ_JBEYXB010000004.1 coordinate 612,517, forward strand.
CCTGGAGCGCACTGGCCGGCGTCCCGGCCAGGGCCGCCAATGGATGGCCGGCGGGGAACCAGTCCGGGAGGTCGGACTTCTTGGACTTGTTCGGCGGATCCAGGAATTCGTTGAAGGCCCTGTTGGAGCTGTCGGCGATGTCGCTGAGGAAGTTCTTGATGGTGTCCTGCGTGCTCGGCTTGTCAGCCACTCTTACGGACTTCCTTCCTGAATTGGCATCATGGAATCGACCAGGATGCCGAACCTTTTCTTCCGGTTATCCGCAGGGTCAGCCCAGGGTTTTGCTGCACATGTGCCGGAGCCTTGCCCTGCCACGTGTGAAAGCGCCCTCGGCGGCCTTTACGGAGATCTGGTTGATGCGGGCGAATTCAGCGACGGAGATACCATCGGCCCGCGCGAGGATGACCTGCCGCTCCCTGCCGCGGAGCTGATGGGCCTGCCCGAGCAGCCAGCGGCCGAACTCCCGGTCACAGACGGCTTCCTCCACCATCTCCGGCTCTCGCCCGGCAGCGGTGCGCTGTAGCAGGCGCGTCCATCGCTCACGGTCCCGGTGATAGTCGACGCACAGCCGAATGGCGACCGAGGTCAGGAACGCCCCGAGCCGGTCGGGGTCCAGATCGCGGTGGGCCGCCGCACGCAGCAGGGCCTCCTGGACGCAATCCTCGGCGTCGTGGAGGGTGGGCAGCCGTCGGCGCACCAGACGGATGAGGCGCTCACGATGCTGGATGACTTCACACCAGGAGAAATTCTCAGATGGTTGCATGCACGTCACCAATGATCGAACGACTGGAATACGCCTAGTGAGTGTGTTCGTGCATGCTTTCTTGCAGGCCAAGTGCCCCCACTTTTCTACCCCTTCCCGTCCTTCGGCCAGGATTTTCCTTGCCGCGAGAGAAGATAGACAAACCCGCCTCATGGATAGTAATACAAAACTCGGCTTGAATTTACATCGGCTGAAATTCACTGTGGTCGATCGTCCGGAGGTGCGCGCCCAGGCCGGGCCGATTCGAGGCCGGTTCGGCTAGGGTCGCCTCATGACGGGCGCATCGTGGTTGTGAAGCGGTCCATCGATGCTCCCCGTTGCGCCCTGATGTGCCCTCGCGATGGGTGATCGAGGTAGAACCGCAGGTCAGATGGGTATTTTGGGGGCACTGTGCGATTGAGAGTGGAGTTCACCACCGAACCCTTCGACCTCGACGAAGCGCCCGCGCACGCCCTGGTGGCGCGGGAGGTCGTCGAGGCCGCCGAGCTGGACGCCGTGGACGTCGGCCCCTTCGGCAACACGGCGGAGGGGGGCGCCGACACGGTGCTCACGGCCGTGGGCGCGCTGCTGCGCAAGACCCTGGACGCCGGTGCCACCCGGATCACGCTCCAGGTCAACGTCATCGGGGAGGGCGAGTGAGCGGCAACGGCGACGAGCCCTTCATCACGGCCGTGAAGCCGCTGGTCGACGCCATGGGCGGGGAGATGCTGCCGCCGGACGAGGCCGGCCCCGACGATGTCGTGCTCGCCTGGGCGGGTGTCGACGTCGTCGCCGTACGCCTGCCCCAGCTCGCCGACTCCCTCGATCACATCCTCGCCGCCATGGAGCGCAAGAAGGGCAAGCCGCTGGCCGACCTGGACCGCAAGGCCAAGCAGGAGGTCGTACGGATGCTGGAGGCGCGCGGCGCCTTCTCCGTCCGGCACGGCGTGGAGACCGTGGCCGGCGCGCTGGGTGTCAGCCGCTTCACCGTCTACAACTACCTCAACCGCGAGAAGCACCCCTGAGCGGAATTTTCAACAAAGTGTTGACGCCGTGTGGTGGAGGGCGTTAGCTGGCGGCAGTCCGTTCAGCACGAAGGCCGTCCGCGGCCACGGAGGCTCCCGTGACTTCGACTTCCACGCCCCCGGGCCTGGCCCGGTTCAACGTCCTGGAGGAGCACGCGGCCTTCGCCGCCCTCCACGAGGCGTGCGCCTCCACCGCGTGGGCCGGGCACCTGCTCGCCGCCCGTCCCTACGCCACCGCCGACGACCTCTACGCCGCGAGCGACGCCGCCATGGCGGAGCTGACCACCGCGGACCTCGGGGAGGCGATGGCCGGGCATCCGCCGATCGGCCGCCCCGAGCCGGGCGACCCGGCCTCGGCCCGGGAACAGCGCGGCATGGCCGACGCCTCCGCGGAGCTCCAGGCGGAGATGCTGGAACTCAACCTGGCCTACCAGGAGAAGTTCGGCCATGTCTTCCTCATCTGCGCCACCGGCCGCACCGGCGAGCAGATGCGGGACGCGCTCAAGGGGCGGATCGGGAACCCGCCCGAGCAGGAGCGGGAGATCGTCCGCACCGAGCTGGGGAAGATCAACCGCATCCGGCTGGCCCGACTCGTCGAAGAGGACGCCTGACCCATGAGCACCCGTACCACCGCCTCCGTGTCCACGCACATCCTGGACACCAGCGTCGGCCGCCCCGCCGGGGGCGTGACCGTCCTTCTCGCGGCCCGCGGCGGCAGGGCCGCCGCATGGCAGGCGCTCGGCGGCTCCGCGACCGACGCGGACGGGCGGTGCAAGGACCTTCCGGACCTGCCGGAGGGGACGACCCATGTACGGCTCGACTTCGCGGTCGAGGCGTATTTCGAGAAGTCCGAGAAGAATCGAGCCGAGGCGCAGCAGGACGCCCCCGCGAATCGGGACAGCGGCCCCGGTGTGTTCTTCCCGGAGGTGGCGGTCACGTTCGCCGTCGTGCCGGGCGAGCACTACCACGTACCGCTGCTGCTCAACCCGTTCGGCTACTCCGTTTACCGAGGGAGCTAGCAGACACATGCCCATCCTGGGACAGAACCAGTACGGCAAGGCCGAGAACCGGGTCGTCAAGATCACGCGGGACGGCGCCACCCACCACATCAGGGACCTGAACGTGTCCGTGTCGCTCTCCGGCGACATGGACGAGGTCCACTACTCCGGCTCCAACGCCAACGTCCTGCCGACCGACACCTCCAAGAACACGGTGTACGCGTTCGCCAAGGAGTACGGGATCGAGTCGCCCGAGCAGTTCGGTATCCACCTCGCCCGGCACTTCGTGAGCTCGCGGGAGCCGATCCACGGGGCCCGTATCCGCGTCGAGGAGTACGCCTGGGAGCGGATCGAGCACGCCGGGGAGGGCGCGCACTCCTTCGTCCGCAAGGGCCAGGAGACCCGGCTGACGCAGGTCACGTACGACGGTGAGGCCTGGGAGGTCGTCTCCGGCCTGAAGGACCTCGTCGTGATGAACTCGACGGACTCCGAGTTCTGGGGCTACGCCAAGGACAAGTACACGACGCTGAAGGAGGCCCACGACCGCGTCCTGGCCACCGAGGTCTCCGGCCGCTGGCGGTTCGGCTGGAGCGACGACGGGCACCCGGTGCCCGACTGGGAGGAGTCCTACGCCGAGACCAGGCGGCACCTGCTCCAGGCCTTCGCCGAGACCTACTCGCTCTCGCTCCAGCAGACGCTGTACGCGATGGGTGTCCGCGTCATCGACCAGCGGGCCGAGATCGACGAGATCCGCTTCTCCCTCCCCAACAAGCACCACTTCCTCGTCGACCTGGAGCCCTTCGGACTCAAGAACGACACCCCCGACGGAGCGGTGTACTTCGCCGCCGACCGCCCCTACGGCCTGATAGAGGCCACCGTCCTCAGGGACGGCCGGGAGGCACGGATCCCGGCGGACCTCACCAACCTCTGACGCGGACACGGAAAGGAACGGACAGGAACGGAAACGGATAGGAATGGAAAGGAACGGACGAACGATGGCACAGCGCCTCGTCATCGAGAACTGCTCGATCGCGACCGTGGACGCCGACGACACCGAGTACGCCTCCGGACACCTCGTCGTCGCCGGCAACCGCATCGAGTCGCTCGGCCCCGGCAGGGCCCCCGAGGGCCTGGAGAACGTCGTACGCCGCATCGACGCCTCCGGGCACCTGGCCACCCCCGGCCTGGTCAACACCCACCACCACTTCTACCAGTGGATCACCCGCGGCCTGGCCACGGACCACAACCTCTTCGACTGGCTGGTCGCGCTGTACCCGACGTGGGCCCGCATCGACGAGCCGATGGTCCGCGCCGCCGCCCAGGGCTCACTGGCGATGATGGCCCGCGGCGGCGTCACGACCGCCATGGACCACCACTACGTCTTCCCGGAGGGCTCCGGCGACCTCTCCGGCGCGATCATCCGCGCCGCCCGGGAGACCGGCGTCCGCTTCACCCTCGCCCGCGGCTCCATGGACCGCAGCGAGAAGGACGGCGGCCTGCCCCCGGACTTCGCCGTCGAGTCCCTCGACGGCGCCCTCGCCGCCACCGAGGAGACCGTCAAGCAGCACCACGACGCCTCCTTCGACGCGATGACCCAGGTCGCCGTCGCCCCCTGCTCGCCCTTCTCCGTCTCCACCGAACTGCTCCGGCAGGGCGCCGAGCTGGCCCGCCGCCTCGGCGTGCGCCTGCACACCCACGGCTCGGAGACCGTGGAGGAGGAGAAGTTCTGCCACGAACTGTTCGGCATGGGCCCGACCGACTACTTCGAGTCCACCGGCTGGCTCGGCGAGGACGTGTGGATGGCGCACTGCGTCCACATGAACGACTCCGACATCACCGCGTTCGCCCGCACCAGGACCGGTGTCGCCCACTGCCCGTCCTCCAACGCCCGCCTGGCGGCCGGTATCGCGCGCGTCCCCGACATGCTCGCGGCCGGCGTCCCCGTCGGCCTCGGCGTCGACGGCACGGCGTCCAACGAGTCCGGCGAACTGCACACCGAACTGCGCAACGCCCTGCTGATCAACCGCCTCGGCGCCCACCGCGAGGCCGCGCTGAACGCCCGGCAGGCACTGCGGCTCGGCACGTACGGCGGCGCACAGGTCCTCGGCCGCGCTGGCGAGACCGGCTCGCTGGAGCCGGGCAAGCTGGCCGACCTGGTGCTGTGGAAGCTGGACACCCTCGCCCACGCCTCCATCGCCGACCCGGTGACCGCGCTGGTCCTCGGCGCGGCGGCCCCGGTCACCGCGTCCTTCGTGGGCGGCCGGCAGATCGTGGAGGACGGCCGTCTGCTCACCGTCGACGAGGACGAGATCGCCCGCTCGACGCGTCAGCAGGCCCAGCGCCTGGCGCGGATCGCCGCCGGGGGCTGAGCGGTCGAGGGCTGGGCGGTCGAGGGCCGGTGAGCCGATGGACTCCGGCCGGGAGGGACGGCTCCCGGCCGGTGGCCGTGGACCCGCTGCGGTCCATGGCGGCCGTACCCCGGACGCCGTCGACGTCGGTGTAGATCTCACAGACCTCGGCGTCCAGCGCGGCCGCGAGGGCCACGGCCGTGGTGTCCGAGCCACCCCGGCCCAGGG
>NZ_JBEYXB010000005.1:0-66885 GCF_040644935.1 Streptomyces sp. NPDC046915
GCCGCCGCGGCGGGGGGGGCGCCCGCCCCGGCCGGGGGGGGGGGGGGGGGGCCCCCGGCCCAGTGCCGGGGGCGCGCCGCCGTCCGCAGGCGCTCCGGCAGCAGCGCCATCGCGCCGCCGCCGGTGGCGCCGATCAGCCGGAGACCGGGGTACTTGTCCAGCCATCCCGCGAACGCGATCATGGCCATGCCCACGGTGATGTCGCCGAACCGGCCGATCTGCTCCACGAAGCCGATCTCGTCGACCCGTTCGGTGCCGACCGGTTCGGCCGGTGCGTGCACCAGGACCGGCACCGCCGCCTCCGCGGCCAGCGCGAAGAAGGAGTCGGCCCGCGGGGAGCCGAGGAGCTCCCCGTGGACGCTGGACGTGGTGATCAGACCGACGAAGGCGGGATCCGCCAGGGTCTCCCGCACCCCTTCGAGGTGATCGTCGTCGCCGAACGGGTTGGCGTACACGTAGCCGCGCAACTGGTCCGGGAACCTGCCGATCAGGCCCGACATCCAGGCGTGGAAGCCGCGCAGCCGGTCGCGTGGTTGCGCGTAGTTGTCGACGCCCGGGACCCGCGCCATCGCGCCGGCCCCGACGGGGCTGCCGATGATGGTGAGGTCGATTCCGGCCTCGGCGCGAGCGGCGAGCATGCCGTCGACGTCGGTCAGGCTCGGGGGCATGGGGAAGCGTTCGGCCGCCTCCGGTGGGGACAGATGCCCGTGGATGTCGATGATCACGTGTCGCTTCCCGTTCTCGGTGTGAGTACGCGGGTGACCGCGGCGCAGTCCTGGTCGCCCAGCCCTTGCCCGGTGGCGCGGGCGTGGGTCTCCGCCGCGGCGGTCGCCAGCGGCAGACTCAGGCCGGCCGCCGCTGCCTGCTTGGAAGCGAGCATGAGGTCTTTGGCCATCAGCCGCAGCCGGAAGTCCGGCTCTTCGAAGCGGCCGGAGACCAGGCGCCGCGACTTGAACGCCATGACCGGCGAGGCGAAGCCGCTGCCCGCGATCGTCTTGAGGACCAGCTGCCGGTCGAGTCCGCAGGCGGCGGCCAGTTCGCTGGCCTCCGCCAGGGCCTGCACCTCTATGCCCATCAGCAGGTTGAGGAGCAGTTTCATCCGCATGCCGGAACCGAGTACGCCCAGATGGACGACCTCCTTGGCCAGCATCCGCAGCAACGGCCGGCAGGCCTCGAGCGCCTGCTCCTCGCCGCCGACGAACAGCCGCAGCTCGCCGTCGCGGGCGTGGTCGCGGTTGCCGAGCATGCCCACGTCCAGGACCGACGAGACGTCCCCGGCGATCTGGACGACCTCTTCGGGCGCGACGGTGCTGGCGCAGATCAGGACGCCGGGGTAGGCGCCCCGGGCCAGCACGCCGTCCGGTCCGCGCAGCACGGCGCCCAGGGCTTCGCCGTCGGCGACGGCGCAGATGGCGGCCCTGGTCCCGGCGACGGCGTCGGCGGGGTGGGGTGCCACGAAGGCGCCCGCCTCGGCGAGCGGTTCGGACCGGTCCGCGGTGCGGTTCCAGACCCGGACCGGTACCCCCTGGTCCAGAAGGCGGGCGGCCAGGCCGGCGCCCATCGTCCCGAGTCCGAGCACGGCGACGGGTTCGTTGGTCGTCCGCTTCATGACGACACCCCCAGGGTCTCCTTGACGACCCTGAACCGCAGCGACTGCGTCGAGTCGACCCACTGGCGCAGCGGAGCCACCAGCGCGCGGTGCTCCTCGCTCTGCTGCCAGGCGAAGAAGTGCTCGGCCGTCTCCCACTCGCTGGTGATCACCCACTGCCGCGAGTCGTCCACGGGTTCGCCCAGTCTCTCGACGATGTGGCCGGGGGTGCGGGACACGGATTTCCGGATCCGGTCGTACAGATCCAGGAACCCTTGCTCGCCGCCCTCGATCACACGGACCGTGAAGACGACGCCCAGCCTGTCGGCCGATTGACCCTTCCGCTCGGTGCCCATGTCTCCTCCTGGTGGTGAGATCCGGCAGGACACGCATCCCACCGACTCATGGCCGCCGTACGGACGCAACTCCGAATGGGGGACGGGCCAGCGGGCACAAGGGGTTCACGCTCCGTGGTTAGCCCGTTCGGGTGGGTGACGGGACATACCGTCGCCCGGCCGCCGGACGCGGATCACCTCACCCGGACGGGGCACCGCCGCCCTTCGTGAATCGGCCCTCGGGTGACGCTCGATCGGGCGATGTTCAGGACCGCGGGTGGGGCGGGGTCAGCCGCCGAACCGGTCCCGCAGCTCGCGCTTGAGGATCTTGCCGCTGGCGTTGCGCGGGAGTCCGTCCACGAACAGCACCCGCTTGGGTGCCTTGAAGGAGGAGAGCTTCTCGCGCGCGTGGGCGATGAGTTCGTCCTCGGTGACCTCGCCGCGCGGGACGACGACCGCCGTGACGGCCTCGACCCACCGCTCGTCGGGCAGACCGATCACGGCGGCCTCGGCGACGGCCTCGTGCGTGTACAGGGCGTCCTCGACCTGCCGGGAGGCGACCAGTACGCCACCGGAGTTGATGACGTCCTTGACCCGGTCGACGATCGTGAAGTAGCCGTGCGCGTCCCGCACCGCGAGGTCGCCGGAGTGGAACCAGCCGTCACGGAAGGCCTCGGCCGTCTCCTCCGGCTTGTCCCAGTAGCCCTCGCACAACTGCGGGGAGCGGTAGACGATTTCACCGGGGGTGCCGTCGGGCACGTCCTCACCGTCCTCGTCGACGACGCGGGCGTCCACGAACAGCACGGTGCGGCCGCAGGAGTCGAGCCTGCCCTTGTGCTCGTCGGGGGCGAGGACGGTGGCCAGGGGGCCGATCTCGCTCTGCCCGAAGCAGTTGTAGAGGGCCAGTTTCGGCAGCCGTTCACGCAGCCGCTCCAGGACGGGCACCGGCATGACCGACGCCCCGTAGTACGCCTTGCGCAGGCCGCCCAGCTCGCGGTCGGCGAAGTCCGGCCGGTTCGCCAGGCCGATCCACACGGTGGGCGGCGCGAACAGGCTGTCCACGCGGTCCGTTTCGATGAGGTCGAACAGGCGGTCACCGTCCGGCGCGTCGAGAATGATGTTGGTCGCGCCGACGGCGAGGTAGGGCAGCAGGAAGACGTGCATCTGGGCGGAGTGGTACAGCGGCAGTGCGTGCGCCGGCCGGTCGCCGGCGCTCAGGTCCAGGGCCGCGATCGCGCTGAGGTACTCGTGCACCAGCGACCGGTGGGTCATCATGGCGCCCTTGGGCAGGGCTGTGGTGCCCGAGGTGTACAGCAGCTGCGCCAGGTCCTCGGTACGCGGTTCGGGGCCGTCGTACGGCGGTGTGTCCGCCAGCCGCGCGAGCAGCGAGTCCTCGGCGTCCCGCAGCGGCATCACCCGTACCCCGTCCGGGAGTTGTCCGGCGATGTCCGGATCGGCGAGCACCAGGCCGCTGCCCGACTGGCCGACGATGTACGCGAGGTCGTCGCCGGTCAGGTTCTGGTTGACCGGCACGTGGACGAGTCCCGCGCGGGCACAGGCGAGGAAGGCGATCAGGTAGGCGTCGGAGTTGTGGCCGTAGGAGCCGACCCGGTCGCCCGGGGCGAGGCCCGCGCCGAGGAGTACGCCCGCCGCGCGGGAGACGGCGTCGTCGAGCTCCGCGTACGTCCACGTCCGCTCGCCGTACTCCACCGCGACCCGTGCCGGGGTGCGGCGGGCACTGCGCCGCAGCACCCCGTCGACTGTGCTGCCCTGTGCCTGCGTCATGTCACATGATCTTCGGGCCGCTCGTGGGCGAGGTCAAGGACTTCGGGGACGCATCACACGGGTCGTGTGCGGCCCTCCCAGTAGGGGTCGCGCAGCCGTCGCTTGTACAGCTTGCCGTTGGGATCGCGGGGCATCTCGGCGATGAAGTCGACACTCTTGGGCCGCTTGTAGCCTGCGAGTTGCCCGGCGCAGTGGTCGAGCAGGGCGGCGGCGAGGGCGGGTCCGGGCTCGTGGCCGGGGGCGGGTTCGACGACGGCCTTGACCTCCTCTCCCCAGTCGTCGTGCGGGATCCCGAAGGCGGCGGCGTCGGCGACGGCGGGGTGGGCGAGCAGCACGGACTCGATCTCGGCGGGATAGATGTTCACGCCACCGGAGATGATCATGTCGATCTTGCGGTCGCGGAGGAAGAGGTAGCCGTCCTCGTCGAGGTAACCGAGGTCGCCGACGGTGAAGAAGTCGCCGATGCGGTTCTTGCGGGTCTTGGCCTCGTCCTTGTGGTACGCGAAGCCGCCGGTGCTCATCTTCATGTACACCGTGCCGAGTTCACCGGGCGGGAGGCGGTTGCCGTCGTCGTCGAAGACGGCCAGTTCGCTGATCGGCCAGGCCTTGCCGACGGTGCCGGGCTTCTTCAGCCAGTCCTCGGCGGTGGCGAAGGCGCCGCCGCCCTCGCTCGCCGCGTAGTACTCCTCCACGCTGTGGCCCCACCAGTCGATCATGGCCCGTTTGACATGGTCGGGGCAGGGGGCGGCGCCGTGGATGGCGTGGCGCATGGCGGAGACGTCGTACCGGGCGCGTACGTCCCCGGGGAGGGCGAGCAGGCGGTGGAACTGGGTGGGGACCATATGGGTGTGGGTGCAGCGGTGCGTGTCGATGAGGCGGAGCATCTCCTCGGGTGTCCACTTGTCCATCAGGACCAGACGGTGGCCGATGTGCAGGGACGCGCCCGCGAACTGGAGGACGGCCGTGTGGTAGAGCGGCGAGCAGACGAGGTGCACGTTGCCGCCGAACGGCTTGATGCCGAAGATGCCGAGAAATCCGCCGAGGTAGGCCTCCTCGGGGAGTCTGCCGGGCAGCGGGCGGCGGATGCCGCGGGGGCGGCCGGTGGTGCCCGAGGTGTAGTTCATGACCCAGCCGAGTTCCCGGTCCGCGGGGGCCGAGTCCGGTTGTCCGTCGAGGAGTTCGGCGTACGGCCGGAAGCCCTCCACCTCGCCGACCGCGTACCGGTGGCCGGCGGGCAGGCCCGCCTCGTCGGCGGCATGGCGGGCGGCGGCCTCGAACCTCTCGTGGGCGAGGAGCACCTTCGCGCCGGAGTCGGACACGATCCAGGCGATCTCGGGTCCGACGAGGTGGTGGTTGACGGGGACGAGGTAGAAGCCGGCCTGGGTGGCGGCCAGGTAGGCGGTGAAGAACTCGACGCCGTTGGGCAGGACGACCGCGAAGGCGTCGCCGCGTTCCAGGCCGGCGGCGCGCAGGCCGTGGACGAGCCGGTTGGCGTCGGCGTGCAGCCGTCCGGCGGTCCACTCCTCACCGTCGGGGGCGACGAGGACCGTGCGGTCGGGGTCGGCGGTGGCCTGGGCCCAGAAGCCCGTGGGGGGTGTGCTCACGACTGGCCGCTCCTTCCGGCGATGCGGTTCAGACGGTCGACGGCCTCCTCGAAGCCGCGGGTGAGGTCGTCGAAGACGGCCCGCACACTGCGTTCGCTGTTCATCCGGCCGACGATCTGGCCGACGGGCGTGCCGAGCAGCGGGTCGACCTCGTACTTCTGGATGCGGGAGACCGCCTCGGCGACCAGCAGGCCCTGCAACGGCATGGGCAGCGTGCCGGGGCCGGCCGGGTCGTCCCAGGCGTCGGTCCATTCGGTACGGAGCTGGCGTGCGGGCTTCCCGGTCAGCGCCCGGGAGCGGACGGTGTCGCCGGACCCCGCGGCGAGGAGCTTGCGGGTCAGCGCGGGCGAGTGCAGGTCGGCCTCCGTGGTGGTCAGCCACAGGGAGCCCAGCCACACGCCCTGCGCGCCGAGTGTCAGCGCGGCCGCCACCTGCCGGCCGCTGCCGATGCCGCCCGCGGCCAGCACGGGCAGCGGGGCGACGGCCTCGACCACCTCGGGGGTCAGCACCATGGAGGCGATCTCCCCGGTGTGGCCGCCCGCCTCGTAGCCCTGCGCCACGACGATGTCGATCCCCGCGTCCTGGTGCTTGCGGGCGTGCCGGGCGCTGCCCGCGAGCGCGGCGACCAGCACGTCCTGTTCGTGGGCGCGGGCGACGACGTCGGCGGGCGGCGAGCCGAGGGCGTTGGCGAGCAGCTTGATCGGGTAGTCGAAGGCGACGTCGAGCTGGGTCCGGGCGACCTGCTCCATCCAGCCGGTGATCCGCCAGCCCGACGCCTCGCCCTCGGCGAGTTCGGGCACGCCGTACTTGGCGAGGGTGTCCGTGACGAACCGCCGGTGCCCCTCGGGGATCATCGCCTCGACGTCCGCCTCGGTCACGCCCTCGACCTTCTTGGCGGGCATGACGACGTCCAGCCCGTAGGGCCTGCCCTCGATGTGCGCCTCGATCCAGTCCAGGTCGCGCTTGAGGTCGTCGGGGGCGGTGTAGCGGACCGCGCCGAGCACACCGAAACCGCCGGCCCGGCTGATGGCCGCGGCGACGGCGGGGAACGGCGTGAAGCCGAAGACGGCGTGCTCGACTCCCAGTTTCTTGCTCAGCTCCGTCTGCATGGGGCGCAGGATGCCGCAGTCCCCCGGAGGACGGAAGGCCCTTTCTGATACTCCGTCAGATTTTCCGTGAGCCCCGGCCGCCCCGGGCGCTCGTCAGTCGCGCTCCAGCACCGCCATCGCCGCGTTGTGCCCGGGCACCCCGCTCACCCCTCCCCCGCGCACCGCGCCCGCCCCGCACAGCAGGACGTTGGCGTGCCGCGTCTCCACGCCCCAGCGGCCGGTGTCCTCCTGGGCGTACGGCCAGGTCAGGGCGCGGTGGAAGATGTTGCCGCCGGGCAGGCGCAGATCGTGTTCCAGGTCCAGCGGCGTCTTCGCCTCGATGCAGGGCCGGCCGTCCGCGTCGACGGCCAGGCAGTCGGCGAGGGGTTCGGCGAGGTGGGCGTCGAGCTGGGCCAGGGTCGACTTCAGCAGCTCGTCGCGGACGGCGTCGTTGTCCCGGGTGAAGAGCCGGGCGGGGGTGTGGAGGCCGAACAGGGTGAGGGTCTGGTAGCCGCGGTCGGCCGGCTCGGGGCCGAGGATGGAGGGGTCGGTGAGGGAGTGGCAGTAGATCTCCGAGGGCGGCGCGGCGGGCAGCTCGCCGGACGAGGCCTGGGCGTGGGCGGTGGCCAGTTGCTCGTAGCCCTCGGCGATGTGGAAGGTGCCCGCGAAGGCCTCGCGCGGGTCGACGTCGGTGTCCCGCAGCCTCGGCAGCCGCTTGAGCAGCATGTTCACCTTGAGCTGGGCGCCCTCGGCGGGTGCCGGGGCGGGATCGCCGGTCAGGGCCGCCAGTTCCTGCGGGGAGGCGCCCACGAGGACGTGGGCGGCCGTGACGGTGCCCTCGGCGTCGGCGGTGCGGTAGGTGACCTCGGCGGACCGCCCGTCGGTGTCGATCCGTACCGCCTCGTGCCCCGTGGCGAACACCGCGCCCGCCTCGCGCGCGGCGGTGGCCAGGGCGTCGGTCAGGGCGCCCATGCCGCCGACCGGCACGTCCCAGGTGCCGGTGCCGCCGCCGATGACGTGGTAGAGGAAGCAGCGGTTCTGCGCCAGGGAGGCGTCGTGGGCGTCGGCGAAGGTGCCGATGAGGGCGTCGGTGAGCACCACGCCCCGCACGAGGTCGTCGTCGAAGTTCTCCTCGATCGCCACGCCGATCGGTTCCTCGAACAGGGCCCGCCACGCGGCCTCGTCGTCGACGCGGCGGCGCAGTTCCTCCCGCGTGGGCAGCGGTTCGGTGAGCGTCGGGAAGACCCGCTGGGCGACGCGGCCGGTCATGCCGTAGAAGCGCTGCCACGCCTCGTACTCACGGGTGCCGCCGGTCAGCCGGGCGAAGGCCTCCCGGGTGCGCCGCTCGCCGCCGCCGACCAGCAGCCCGGCGGGGCGCCCGGCCCGCTCGACGGGGGTGTACGAGGAGATGGTGCGCCCTCGGACGCGGAAGTTCAGGCCGAGGTCGCGGACGATCTTCCGGGGCAGCAGGCTGACCAGGTACGAGTAGCGCGACAGGCGGGCGTCGACCCCGGCGAACGGGCGGGTGGAGACGGCGGCGCCGCCGGTGTGGTCCAGCCGTTCGAGCACCAGCACGGACCGGCCGGCCCGGGCCAGATAGGCGGCGGCGACGAGGCCGTTGTGGCCGCCGCCGACGATGACGGCGTCGTAGGTCCGGGATGGCTCGCGTGGGGGCATGGTTCTTCGTAACACGTGATGATCTACAAGGGCCAGAGGCGTGCCGGTGCCGGCTCAGCGTCCGCCGGACGCCCGCTGCTGCCGCAGTACCGCCACCCGGCGGTACAGCTCGACGGCTTCCGCTCCTCGGCCGAGTTGTTCCAGGCAGTGGGCCTCGTCGTTGCGGCTGGCGAGCGTGTCGGGGTGGTCGGCGCCCAGGACTCGTTCGCGGGCGGCGGCGACGCGGTGGTACTCGGCCAGCGCGTCCGGCCAGCGGCCCAGCCAGCCCAGGCCGACGGCGACCTCCCGGCGGCTGACCAGGGTGTCGGGGTGGTCGGGCCCGAGCACCCGCTCGCGCAGGGCGCACACGTCGCGGGACTCTGCGAGGGCCTCCTCCCAGCGGTCGAGGCGGCCGAGGTTGACGCCGAGGCCGTGGCGGGCGCGCAGGGTCTCGGGGTGGCCGGCGCCGTGGACGCGGGTGCGGTCGTCGATCAGGTCGCGGTAGAGCCGGAGCGCCTCGGCGCTGCGGCCGAGGCGGCCCAGACTGATACCGACCTCGTAGCGGGCGGCGAGGGTGTCGGCATGGTCGGGGCCGAGGACCGCCGACCGTGCCTCGGCGACCTCGCGGTAGGTTCGCAGGGCCTCGGCCCAGCGGCCCAACTGACCGAGTGCGTAAGCCACTTCGTACCGCGTGACCAGGGTGTCGGGGTGGCGTAGGCCAAGTACCCGGGCGCGGGCGGCGGCCACTTCGCAGGCCATGCGGTGGGAGTCGTCGAGCCGGCCGAGGCGGCTGAGGTTGAAGGCGAGGTTGTGGCGGCAGCGCAGGGTGTCGGGATGATCGGCGCCCATCGTGCGCTCCCGGGCGGCCAGCACGGAGGTGTACGTCTGGTGGGCGTCGAAGTGGCGGCCCAACTGGCCCAGTACGTAGGCCGTCTCCTGCCGGGCGGCGAGGGTGTCGGGATGGCCGGCGCCCAGCACGCGCGCTCTCGCCCGGGCGACCTCCGTGTACTCGCGCAGCGCGTCGGCGGGGCGGCCGGCGCGGCTGAGGGTGAAGCCGAGCTCGTACCGGCTGGCCAGGGTGTCGGGGTGGTCCGGGCCGAGCAGCCGCGCGCGTTCGGCGGCGACGGCCCGGTGCAGGTCGCCCGCCTCGTCCCACCGGCCGAGCCGGCCCAGGCCGAGGGCCGCGTGGTGCCGTCCGTCGAGCGCGGTCACGGCCTGAGGGGGCGGGAGGGCCGGAATCTGCGGGAGGACGGTGACCGGGCGGGCGATCCACTCACCGGTGAGCCCGGCTCCGGGGTCCGGGGCCGGGCCGGGCAGGCCGGTGCCGGTCGCCTTGTGCCCGGTGGTCATTCCCCGGGTCCAGGACGGCAGACGGGGTTCGGAGGTCTGCGGGCGTGCGGTGACCACGGTCGGCACGTATCCGGGCGCCGACCGGCCGACCGCTATCCGCCGGCCCAGCTCCCTGGCGTCGTCCGGCCGTTGCTCGGGGCGCTTGGCCAGCAGGTCCAGGATGATCCGCTCGAGGTAGGCGGGCAGTTCGGCACGGTGGCCGCGCGGCGGCCGGGGCGGGGTGTCCCGGTGGCCGATCAGGATGGCCCAGGCGTCCTCCAGGTCGAACGGCGGCGCCCCGGTGGCGATCTCGTACAGCACGCAGCCCAGCGAGTACAGGTCGCTGCGCTGGTCGACCTCGTCGCCGCCGATCTGCTCCGGGGACATGTAGTGCGGGGTGCCCATGGCGACGCCGGTGCCGGTCAGCCGGGAGGTGAAGCCGATGTCGTGGCCCAGACGGGCGATGCCGAAGTCGCAGATCTTCACCGTGCCGTCGGTCAGCCGCACGATGTTCGCCGGTTTCAGGTCCCGGTGCACGATGCCCTGCTGGTGGGTGTAGGCGAGGGCGGCGGCGACCTGCTCGGCGATGTCGACGACGTCGGCGACGGGCAGCGGATGGTGCTTGTTGTCCTCCAGGAGCTGGCTGAGGTTGCGGCCCTGGAGCAGTTCCATCACCAGGTACAGGATGCCTTCGGACTCGCCGAAGTCGTGGACGACGGTCACCCCGCGGTGCGAGAGCGCGGCGGCCACCCGGGCCTCACGGCGGAACCGCTCCCTGAGGACACGGGTGAAGGCGTGGTCGTGTTGCGGGCCGAGCGGTTTCAGGCATTTCACGGCGACCTGGCGGCCGAGGGACTCGTCCCGGGCACGCCAGACCTCGCCCATCCCGCCCCGCCCGATCACGTCCAGCAGCCGGTACCGGCCCTGGATCAGCCTGGAGTCCGCCATCGCGCGCCGTCGCCCCCGTCGCTGTTCGCCCCGCGCCTCCCCCAGGAGAGGGCGTCGAGATGCGGCCGCGCGCAGCCGGCCCGATCTGTGACACACCCCCCTGCCAGGGCCTGTCCGGCAATTCCCGCCGTCCGCCCGAAGCGCGGCAGGCGGGAATTGCCGGACAGGCCCTGGTCCAGTATGGCGGCCTATAGCCGGACTTTGTACGGTGCCGGGCGCGCGCCCGGTCCGGGCCTCGCCATGGCACGCAGGATGTGTTTGGGGGGCAGTTGCCAGCGCAGACGTGCGGGAATCCCGCGCAGCAGGGTGCCGGTGGCGCGCAGCCGCCGGGTGACGGCGGCGGGTGCGGGGGCCGGTCTGCCGTACAGCTCGTGGGCGTACGGCGGCAGGGAGGCGTACGCCAGATGCGCCACCCTCCGCCACAGCAGCTCGCGCACCGGGACCAGCAGGGGGTGCGTCGGCGGCCGGAGCAGGAACTCGTCCACCGCGCGTGCCTCGGCTCCCGCGGCGAGCCGTGGCCGCACCGTCTCGAAGCAGGCGGCCATCCCGGCGCTGTCGCCGGGTACGGCCGCGGGGTCGAGGCCCACGAGGCGGGCGCCGACCCGGTGCTCGGCCATGTAACGGTCGGCCTGCGCGTCGGTGAGGGGGAAGCCGGAGCGCCGCAGCACGTGCAGACAGGAGTCGATCTCCGCACAGTGCACCCGGAGCAGCAGCCCGGGTCCGTCGACGGGGTACCGCTCCCCCGTCTCCGGATCGGACGCCTTCAGCATCGCGTCCCGCCGGAAGTCGGGGCCGAACAGTCCCGGGTCGGCTGTACTCACGGATCAACCTCCGGCAGCCTCGGTGAGACCACGATGGCACAGGACCCTTGACGATCAAATTTGAGCCTTGTCGGTCAAGTTCGATCCAAAGCGGGAGTGTTCGGATTTTATGGCTGGACCGGCCCCGGAGTGGGGAGTGTCGTGAGGGGGACGTGAGCGACGGAACGGGGGAACTGTCGTTGAAGCCTTCTGACCGGTCTGAGCCTTCTGAGCCCGCGGACGAACCGGAGCGCACCCAGGGCGTGCGGGCCGGCCCCGGAGGGTTCGAGGGGCTCGCGGGTGACGCCTTCGCCGACTTCGACCGGCTCGTGTGCCCAGGGGGTGATTTCGCGTGGCCGCTGCTGGACGTGGGCGACCCGGTGCCCCCTCCGGACCACTGTCCGCGGTGCCACACGGTCCTGGAGTTCCGCACGGCCGGCTGGCGGCCTCATGCTGGGTGACTTCTGGAAGGGGCTCGGGGGGAAGCTCGCCGAACGCTGGCTGACCGCGTTGTTCTCGCCCGCCTGCCTCTTCTGGTTCGCGGGGGCGCTCGCCTGGCTGCACGGCCCGGGGCGGGCCACGGTCCGCGACAAGGGCTGGGCGGGGGCCGCCGCCGCGTGGACCGAGGGGCTGACCGGCCTGCCCGCCCTGGTGCAGGGCCTCGCCGTGGTGGCGTCGCTGCTGCTGCTCACGCTGTCCGGTCTGCTGCTCCAGTTCCTCTCCCGGCTGGCCGTACGTCTGCTGGAGGGCTACGGAACCTCGCGCGGCCCGGGCCGCCTGATGCGTGAGCGGCTGAGCCGAAGGGCCGATCGGGACATCGGGCGCCTGCGTGTGCTGGCCGCCCGGCCGGCCGCCGACCTGGACGCCGGCGAACTCGCGGTGCGGGGGCGGCTGGTCCGCGCGATGCGGTCGGCTCCGCTGGATCCCGCCCGCAGGATGCCGACCCGGCTGGGCAACCTGCTGCGCGCCTCGGAGGACCGGGTGCGCGCACACTACGGCCTGGACCCCGTGATCTGCTGGCCCCGGCTGTGGCTGCTGCTGCCGGACACCGCCAGGAACGAGATCGTCGCCGCCCGCCGGTCCCTGTACCTGAGCGTCCAGGTGTGGGTGTGCGCCGTGGCGTCCGCGGTGTGGTCGGTGTGGTCCCTCTGGGCGATCCCGCTGTCCCTGGTGGTCGCCGCGACGGCCTACCGCGGCTTCCTGCTCTCCGCCGCCGGCCAGTACGCGGAACTCGTCGAGTCCTGCTTCGACCTGTACCGGCGCCAGTTGTACACCGCCCTGCGCCATCCGCTGCCGGAGAACCCGCTCGCCGAGCACCTCGCGGGCCAGCGCCTCACCGCGTACCTCACGGCCGGATCCCGCCGGGCCGACCCGGCCTTCGCTCCACCCGAAAGCGGCTGACCCATGCTGAACGAGCTCTACCAGCGAGCGCTTCTGCTGACCCAGGAGACCGATCCCAGCCCCGCCATCGAGGCCTGGGAGTCCGTCATGGCGCATCCCGGCCACGACACCCTCCCGGCCTTCGCCCGGTGGAACTCGCTCATCGCGCTGGGCACGGCCCGTCTGCAGAGATACGAGACGGATGCCCGGATCGACGATCTCGTGGGCGCGCTCACATGTCTGGAGAGCGCGGTACGACTCTCGGGGGCCGTACCCCCCGACCGACAGGCCATGTGCCAGTACAACCTGGCCCAGGCTCAGGAACGCCGGTACCGGCGCAGCCAGGACGCCCAGGACCTGCTCACGGCGGTTCGTACGATGTGGGGCCTCGTGGACGCCCCGCCACCCGGGGCGACCGCCCTCGGGATATGCCTGTGGGTGAGTGCGCTCATCGAGCGGCACACGGATGACAAGCCCGTCGCCCTGCGACAGCTGCGTGTCACCGCCCTGGAGCGTCTGCTGGTGGAGTCGGACGCCACGGACACCGCCTGGCGTCAGCTGGGGCTGGCGGCCGCACTCGTCGATCTGCTGCCCACGAACCCGGCCGGCTCACGGGACATGGCAGCACGCGCCCTCGCCCTCGCCGAGGAGAGCTGCCGTGTCCTGCCCGACGGGCCCGAGCGGCAGACGGCGATCGGCATGGCGGCGGACATCCGTGACATGTGGGCGTGGATCGACGAGAACATTCCCGCGCCCGCCGACCCCGGTCCACCGCAGCGGCTGGACCTCTTCGAGTGGGTGCAGGGTCTCGCGGACCTTCCCGACCGCGAGGAGCGCGTGGCCAGGCTCCGTGAGGCAATCCGGCAGAATCCGCACGAAGCGGCAAGGGACACCTGGGTGATGCTGTGCGTGGCCCTGGCCGACGAGATCCTCAAGGCGGAAACCAACGAGAAGATCGAGACGGACGAAGCCATCACGGTCCTGCGCGCCGTGCTGGGCGAGCCCGACAGCCCCGCGTCCCGTATCCGGCTGGAGCTGACGTTCAACCTCGGCATGGCCTACAGCCGGCGCCGGGCCGGCGATCCTCTGGACAACGAGCGCGAGGCGATGTCGCTGTTCGAGCAGTGCCTCAGTGAGGTGGAACCGGGGCACCACCTCTATCCGTATCTCGCCTGCGCCATCGCACGCATGGTGCGGGACGACCGCAGGGGAAGCCGGTCGGCCCAGGTCGACCGGGCCATCGCCCTGTGCCTCGACGCCCTGGCCGCCCTCCCCCCGGACGTGGATCCCGGAAGGCGGGCACGTGTGACCGGCTCGCTGGCACTCCTGCTGCCCCACCGGACGAACGGCGACCCGGAGGCCGACATCGAGGAGGCCATCGGCTTGGGGCGCCAGGCTCTCGAGCTGATGGACCCGGTCCGGGACGCCATGGAACGAGGGAACATGCACCACAACCTGGCGCATCTGTACCGTGGCCGGCTCGCCGGGGGCCGGGAGGCGAACCTGTGGCGCGCCATCGAGCACTACCGGGCCTGCCTCGCGGCGCAGCCCAAGGAAACGATGCCCGTGGACTGGGCCATGACCCAGACGTCCCTGGGCGTGGCGTACAGCATGATGCGGGGCAGGGACGTCGAGGTCACCCAGCGGCTGGCGGTCGACGCGTTCATGGCGGCCCTGTCGGTCTTCACGCTGCGGGACCATCCCGTGGACTGGGCGCACGCCGAGTTCGGCCTGGGGGTGGCCCTGGGCGACTTCGAGGTGCGGGCCGAGCCGGATCCGGAACAGGCCATCGCCCATCTGACGTCCTGCCTCCAGGTGTTCACCGAGGCGGACACGCCCTGGGAATGGGCGCTGACACAGTCATGGCTCGGCATCAGCCGGATGCAGTCGGGGCCGGCCGAGCAGCGCACCGCCGCGGCCGGGCACTTCCGCGCCGCCCTGCGTGTCCTCAGTTTCGAGAACAGCCCCCGTGACTGGGCGATGGCGCGGCTGAACCTCGCCCAGTTGGTGCCCGCGGACGACCAGATGCCCCTCCAGGACACGATCAGGGTCCTGACCGAGCACGGACGACGCAACGAGGCCTTCACGGCCTGGATCCTCCAGGTACGGCTGCTGAGCGAACGCCAGGACTGGACCGGCGCGGCCGAGGCCGGTGCGCGAGCGGCGGATCTGCACGAGAGCCTCTACCAGGAGGCACTGCTGCGGGAGAGCCGTCACATGGAGCAGCGGGCGGTGTCCGGCGACCTGATGGAGATCGTCACCGCCATGCTGCGGGCGGGCCGCACACTCGAAGCGGTACTGCTCCTCGAACGCACCCGCGCCAGGGAACTGGGCGAGGCCCTGGGGCAGGAACGTGAGGGGCTCGACCGGGTGCGACAGGCGGACCCCGACGCGTTCGCCGCCTTCCGGGCGGCGGCCGACCGGCTCGCCGCGCTGAGCAGTGCCGAACGGTCGGTCCCGGTCGCCGGTCTGGGCGCCCAGGAGGTGGAGCGGCTGAACCTCGCGCTGGTACGGGCGATCGCACGGGCCCGCACCGAGCGGGACGCGGCGCTCGCGCGGCTGAGCGGGGTGACCGGGTTCCTCGAGCCGCCCGGCGTCGGCGAACTGTCCGCGGCGGTCGGCCCGCACCGTCCGCTGGTCTATGTGTACGTGTTCGGTGGGGCGGCCCATGTGCTGCTGGTGCGGCGAGACGGCGAGGGGGGCCTCGACGTGGAGAGCCGGAGCACGGACGACGTGCGGGAACTCGCGACGGCCGAGGCGCCGACCGCGTTGCTGGACAGGCTCGCGGACACCCTGGCGTCCTGGCTGCGGGAGCTGCGGACCGAGGAGGTCACGCTGGTGGCCTGCGGACCTGTCGGCCGGTGGCCGCTGCACGCCCTGGTCTCGGACGGCCGCTGCCTGGTGGACGACTTCCGGATCTCCTTCACCCCGTCGGCGGCCGTGCTCGCCCGTCGGCACGCGCCCCGGCCCGGCCCCCCGGTCCTGGCGGCCGTCGGCAATCCCACGGCGGACCTGCGCTACGCGTCGGTCGAGGCGGCCGCCGCGGCCGCGCTGGGCTCCTGGTCCCGCGCGACGGTGCGGCACGGCACGGACGTCACCCCGGAGGCCTTCCAGGAGGACCTGCGCGGAGCCACCCACGTCCATCTCGCCTGCCACGGCGTCTTCGATGCCGCGCGCCCGACGGAGTCGGCCTTCGTGCTCGCGGAGGGGAGCCGTCTGACGCTGCGCCGCATCATGGCGGAGCGTGCCTTCCGGGGTGTCCGCCTGGTCTTCGCCTCGGCCTGCGGCACCGCGTCCACCGACACGTTCGTCGCGGACGAGGCCATCGGGCTGGCCTCGGGCCTCCTTCAGGCGGGGGCGAGCGAGGTCATCGCCTCCCTGTGGAACGTGGACGACCTGGCGACGATGCTGCTGGCGACCCGTTTCCACGCCGAGCTCGGGCATGGCACCGGGCGGGCCCTCCAGTCGGCGCAGCTGTGGCTGAGGGACTCCACCGCCGCCGAGTTCGCCCGGTGGTGCCGGCACCTGTCGGACGCGGTGGACGACCCGTCGCACCGCGCCCGGCTCGCTGGGGCCGCCGCCCTGTTCGAGGACCGCCCGCCCGGGACACGCTGTTACGCGGAGCCCCGCTACTGGGCCGCGTTCATCCACCTGGGCGCCGCTGTCAGCGCCGTACCCGGGGCATCCCCAGACCGATCCACGAGATGATCTCGCGCTGGATCTCGTTGTTGCCGCCGCCGAAGGTGAAGATCACCGCCGAGCGGTAGCCGCGTTCCAGGTCGCCGTGCAGGACCGCGCCCGCGGAGCCCTCCTTCAGGGGGCCGGCGGCGGCGAGGATCTCCATGAGCCAGGCGTAGGCGTCGCGGCGGGCCTCGGAGCCGTAGACCTTGACCGCGGAGGCGTCCTGGGGGGTGAGCGTGCCCGTCTGGACGGCGGTGACCATCTGCCAGTTGAGGAGTTTCATGGCGTCCAGGCGGGTGTGCGTGCGGGCGAGCAGGCGGCGCACCCAGGGCAGGTCGACGACGCGGCGGCCGTCGGCGAGCTTGGTCTCCATCGCCCAGCGCTGGACGTCGTGCAGGGCACGGATCGCCATGGTGCCGTGGGCGGCGAGGGTGACGCGTTCGTGGTTGAGCTGGTTGGTGATCAGCCGCCAGCCCTGGTTCTCGGCGCCGACGCGGCGGGAGACGGGGACGCGGATGTTCTCGTAGTAGCTGGCGGTGGTGTCGTGCGAGGCGAGGGTGTTGATGACGGTGCAGGAGTAGCCGGGGTCGGAGGTCGGCACCAGGAGCATGGTGATGCCCTTGTGGGGCGGGGCGTCGGGGTCGGTGCGGGTGGCGAGCCACACCCAGTCGGCGGTGTCGCCGTTGGTCGTCCAGATCTTCTGCCCGTCGACGACGTACTCGTCGCCCTCTCGCACGGCGCGTGTCTTCAGGGAGGCCAGGTCCGTGCCCGCTTCGGGCTCGCTGTAGCCGATCGCGAAGTCGATCTCGCCGGAGAGGACGCGGGGCAGGAAGTACGCCTTCTGTTCCTCCGTGCCGAACTGCATGATCGTCGGGCCGACCGTGTTGAGCGCCATCAGCGGCAGCGGGACGCCGGCCTGCGCGGCCTCGTCGAAGAAGATGAACTGCTCCATGGCGGTCATGCCGCGCCCGCCGTACTCCTTCGGCCAGCCCACGCCGAGCCAGCCGTCGGTGCCGAGCCGGCGGATCGTCTCGCGGTAGAAGCGCTTCTGGGCGGCCGGGTCGGCGTATCGGGCGTAGGCGTTGTCCGGTACCAGGTCGGCGAAGTAGGCGCGCAGTTCGGTGCGCAGCCGCTGCTGCTCGGGCGTGTGGTCGAGGTGCACGGCGCCTCCAGGCTCCCATGGCGGGTCGGTCCTGTCGGCGCACACGGTAGAACGTGTTGCAGAAATTGGGAAGCGAGGAACAGCGTCAGCGCAGCGTGGCGATGAACTCCGTGCAGGCCCGCGCGCAGTCCCGGCACGCCGCCGCGCTCTCCTCGGCGCCCGGCTGCTCGTCGAAGGCGTGCGCGCACTCCAGGCACACCGTCCGGCACAGCTCCAGCTGGATACGGATGCCGTTCTCGTCCAGGCAGTTGTACTCGGACAGCACCCGGCAGGTCGCGTCGCACACCTCGGCGCACATGATGCCCCGCCGCCGCGCCCGCTCCTGCTCGTCCGTACCGCCCGGATCCAGGAGGCTCGCGCGCAGCGCGCACGCCCGCGCGCACTCCGTACACGCCTGCGCACACGCGAAGCGGTCCTCCAGGAACCGGTACAGCTCCTGTTGGGTGGTCGTCGTCGGTGTCACACGGACCGGGTAGCCGGGGCCCGACCTGTCAAACCCGCCGACCGGGGAGACGAAGGCGGACGCGACCGATTGCCGCCCGCGTCGCCCGGTGTCCACGGCCCGCTACGGATAGTGTCCGGTTCGCACCGTTCTGGCGGGGTATTCAGCTCGTATGAGTACCGCATCGATGCAGCTGGCCGCCGCTAGCGGCCTGATGAGTCTGGTTCTCTTCCTGGTGGCGATCGCCGTTCTCGCGATCCTGGCCGGGGGATTCTGGCTGACCTCACGCGTCAGATACAACGAGTCGCCGCGTCCGCGCCCGGACGAACAGCCGCACCTGCCGCCGGAGGGTGCCGTGCACGAGGTCCGGGAGAACCGGGAGTCCGAGGAGGTGCCCGTGGTACCGAAGGGCGGTCGCGCCATCACCCCCTACGAGCTGAGAAACCAGGACACGAAGCCCAGCGAGTCCAAGGACCGGCCGCGCTGGAGCAGAGGGTCGAGCGGCTCCTTCGGCGGCGGCGGACTGGGCGCCCACTGAGCCGAGGACGACCGCGCGTAGCCTGAGCCCGGGTTTCCGGGGTGTGGCGCAGGGCACTCGTGCGCCGTGCTCAGGAGAACGGGGCCACGAGCCCGGCGTGCCGGCGACCGGCTGGACGCCCGCCTCCCTCTCTCCGAGGGAGGCGGTCTGCTGCGCAAGGCCTTCCCCGATCACTGGTCGTTCTTCCTGGGCGAGCTCGCCCTCTACAGCTTCCTCGTCCTGCTCCTGACGGGCGTCTGGCTCACCCTGTTCTTCCACCCGTCGATGACCGAGGTCGTCTACGACGGCTCGTACCGGCCGCTGGACGGGGTGCGGGTGTCGGAGGCGTACCGTTCGACGCTGCACCTCAGCTTCGACGTGCGCGGCGGGCTGCTGATCCGGCAGCTGCACCACTGGGCGGCGCTGGTCTTCCTCGCCGCGATCGGCACGCACCTGCTGCGGGTCTTCTTCACCGGCGCCTTCCGCCGGCCCCGTGAGCTCAACTGGACGATCGGCGTGACGCTGTTCCTGCTGGCGCTCGCCGAGGGCTTCGCCGGTTACTCGCTGCCGGACGACCTGCTGTCCGGCACGGGGCTCAGGATCGCCCAGGGCGTCATGCTGTCGATCCCGGTGGTGGGGACGTACATCAGCATGTTCGTGTTCGGCGCCGAGTTCCCCGGGCACGACCTGATTCCCCGGCTGTACACGCTGCACATCCTGCTGCTGCCCGGATTGCTGCTCGCGCTGATCAGCCTCCACCTGATCCTGGTGGTCTACCTGAAGCACACGCAGTGGGCGGGCCGGGGCCGTATCGAGCGCAATGTCGTGGGCAAGCCCATGGTCCCGCAGTTCACGGCGAGTTCGGGCGGCCTGTTCTTCATGGTGAGCGGGGTGCTGACGCTGCTCGCGGGGCTCGCGCAGATCAATCCGGTCTGGGTGTACGGCCCTTACCGGCCGGACACCGTCTCGACGGGTTCGCAGCCCGACTGGTACGTCGGCTTCCTGGAGGGCGCGCTGCGGCTGGTGCCGCCGTGGGAGACGGCGGTCGCGGGGCACACGCTGATGTGGAACGTGCTGCTGCCCGCGGTGGTGCTGCCGTTGGCCCTGTTCGCGGTGCTGTACGCGTACCCGTTCCTGGAGGCCGGGGTCACCGGGGACCACCGCGAGCACCATCTGTGCGACCGCCCGCGGGACGTGCCGGTGCGCACCGGGCTCGGGGTGGCGGCCATCTGCTTCTACGGCGTGCTGCTCGCGGCGGGCGGCAACGACGTCATCGCGCACACCTTCAAGCTCTCCCTGAACGCCCTCACCTGGACCTTCCGGATCTCCCTGCTGCTCCTCCCGCCGCTGGCGTTCTACGTGACCCGGGCGGTGTGCCTGGCGCTGCGGGAGGCCGACATGGAGCGGCTGACGGAGGGCGAGGAGACGGGCGAGATACGGCAGACCATCACCGGCGGGTACGAGGAGACCAGCGTGCCCGTCGATCAGGAGCGGCGGTATGTGCTGGAGGCCTACCGGGTGCCCGAGCGGGACCCCGGGAGCGGCTCGGACGGCTCCGACGGCTCCGACGGCTCCGACGGCTCCGACGGCTCCGACGGCTCCGACGGCTCCGACGGCTGAGCCTCCCGGTCGGCGTACTGAAGGACCATGCCCACGAAACCGAGACCGAGCACGCCCAGGCCGATCAGGGCCAGCCACAGGCCGAAGACGACGCCGAGGGCGAGCAGCACGGCTCCGAGGGCGACGGTTACGGGCCACGCGCTGTGCGGCGGGAAGAAGGCGACGGGCCCGGCGGTCTCGACGACCTCCGCGTCGCCGCGGTCCTGCGGCCGCGCGCCGAGCCGGCGGTGCTGGACATGCAGGAAGAACGCGACCAGCGCGGCCATCACCGCGGCCAGGGCGAGGGCGGCCGTCCCGGCGGGTTCGGCGGAACGCCGGCCGTAGCCGACGGCGGTGACGGCGAAGAACGCCGCGACCCCGGTGAACAGGCGGGCCTCGGTCCGCATCACGCCTCCTTCGGTATCTCCGGGTGGTGCAGGTCGAACGCGGGGGACTCGGAGCGGATGCGGGGCAGGGCGGTGAAGTTGTGGCGCGGCGGCGGGCAGGGGGTGGCCCACTCCAGTGAGCGGCCGTAGCCCCAGGGGTCGTCGCCGTCCGCGCGGCGGCCGTGGTGGGCGGTGCGCCAGACGTTGTAGAGGAACGGCAGCGTGGACAGGCCCAGCAGGAGGGCGCCGAGGGAGCTGATGGTGTTCAGCAGGGTGAAGCCGTCGGTGGGCAGGTAGTCGGCGTACCGGCGGGGCATGCCGGCCTCGCCCAGCCAGTGCTGGACGAGGAACGTGGTCTGGAAGCCGACGAACAGCGTCCAGAAGTGGATCTTCCCGAGGCGTTCGTCGAGCATCCGGCCGGTGAGTTTCGGCCACCAGAAGTAGAAGCCCGCGAACATCGCGAAGACGACGGTGCCGAACAGTACGTAGTGCAGGTGCGCCACGATGAAGTACGAGTCGGTGAGGTGGAAGTCCAGCGGCGGCGAGGCGATCAGGACGCCGCTCATGCCGCCGAGCAGGAAGGTCACCAGGAAGCCGCAGGACCACAGCATCGGCGTCTCGAAGGAGACCGAGCCGTGCCACATGGTGCCGATCCAGTTGAAGAACTTCACCCCGGTCGGCACCGCGATGAGGAACGACGTCAGCGAGAAGAACGGCAGCAGCACGGCGCCGGTGGCGAACATGTGGTGCGCCCACACCACGGCGGAGAGCATGGTGATCGCGATGGTGGCGCCGACGAGGCTCACATAGCCGAAGACCGGTTTGCGGCTGAACACCGGGATGATCTCGGAGACGATGCCGAAGAACGGCAGCGCGACGATGTAGACCTCCGGGTGCCCGAAGAACCAGAACAGGTGCTGCCACAGCAGCGCGCCCCCACTGGCCGCGTCGAAGATGTGCGCGCCGAACTTCCGGTCCGCCTCCAGGGCGAGCAGGGCAGCGGTCAGCACCGGGAACGCGGGCAGGACGAGGATCGAGGTGAACAGCACGTTCCAGGTGAAGATCGGCATCCTGAACATGGTCATGCCGGGGGCGCGCAGACACAGGATCGTCGTGATGAAGTTGACCGCGCCCAGGGTGGTCGAGACGCCGGTGACCACGAGGCCCATGGTCCACAGGTCGCCGCCCGCACCGGGGCTGCGGACGGCACTGTTGAGCGGCGCGTAGGCGAACCAGCCGAAGTCCGCCGCTCCCCCGGGCACGAGGAAGCCGGAGATCACCATCAGGCCGCCGAAGAGGTACAGCCAGTACGACAGGGCGTTCAGCCGAGGGAAGGCCACGTCCGGCGCGCCGATCTGAAGCGGCATGACCGCGTTGGCGAACCCGGCGAACATCGGCGTCGCGAACAGCAGCATCATGACCGTGCCGTGGATCGTGAACAGCTGGTCGTACTGGCTCTGGGTGACCAACTGAAGGCCCGGACGGGCGAGTTCGGCCCGCATCAGCAGGGCGAGCACGCCGCCGAAGAGGAAGAAGGAGAAGGCCGTCGTGAGGTAGAGGTTGCCGATGACCTTGTGATCGGTCGTGGTCGTCCAGCGCAGCAGCGCGCGGCCCAGCGGGGCGTGCCGCGTCGGCCGCGGCGGCACCGGGAGCGATCGGGCCGACGTGTCGTGCACCACCATGCGCCGCCGGGTACCCGGGGGTGGCGCACCCATGTGGACGTGGTCAGGGCCGGGTGCGGTCCCCCGCCCGGTGCCCGTCCATCCGGGTCACGTGGGCGACGTTCTCCTGGTCCTCGGCATCCTCGCTGGGGCGGGCGGCGAACCAGGCGTCGAGGATCTCCTTCAGCACCGCCTCGGAGGTCAGGCGCAGACCGATGGCCAGTACGTTGGCGTCGTTCCAGCGGCGGGCGCCGTCCGCGGTGTACGCGTCCGGGCACAGCGCGGCCCGTACGCCGGGCACCTTGTTCGCGGCGATCGAGGCGCCCGTCCCCGTCCAGCAGCACACCACCGCCTGGTCCGCCCTCCCGGCGGCCACCTCACGGGCGGCGGCCTCCGAGCAGACCGCCCACTGCGGATCCGCGCCGGGGTCCAGCGCGCCGTACGCCCGCACCTCGTGACCGCGCCGGCGCAGTTCCTCGACGAGGAGCCGGGCGACGGGTTCGTCCATGTCGGAGGAGACGGAGATCCGCATGCCTCCGAGCTTAGGGCCTGCCCGGCCGATATCAGGTGGAGCTCCCGGCCGACGGATGGGCACGACGTGCCCATGGCCGGCCTCCACGACATCGTCCTCGACTCCGCTCGCCCGGCCGCGGCGGCCCGCTTCCGGGCGGCGGCCCTGGGCGGCTACGCCGTGGCCCCCTACGACGCCGCGGAAGTCGCGCGCCTGCGCGCCCTGGGCTCCAGTGGCCCGGAGGACGACCACACCGTCCTCGCCGATCCCGAGGGCAACGAGTTCTGTCTGTTCCCGGACAGGTGATGCCCGGGCCCGTGGCGGCGGGATGGCTGGATCACAGCGCATGGCCGCGGCGCTCGGACATCCGTTCTCCTGGTCGTTGTGACCGACCGGTACGGTTCCGCCATGGAGCTTTCCGAGATCAAGGCCACCGCGCGCCAACTGCTGGAGAAGCTGGGCGCCGGAGGGCTGTCCCTGGATGCCGTGGCCCGCGAGGGCGGACTGGCCGTCGCCGACGTGGAGGCCGTCTTCCCGCGCCGGGACGACCTGCTGACCGCGCTGGTCATCGACGCCTACAACGAGTCCGCCGCCGCGATGGAGCAGGCCGACCAGGCAGCCAGGGACGCGGACGCGTCGGCGGGCGCGCGGCTCCTCGCGGTCACTCGCGCGCTGCGGCGGTGGTCCTTCGACAACGCCGGTGAGTTCACCCTGATCTACGGCTCGCCCGTGCCGGGGTACCACGCCCCGCAGGACACGGTCCCGCCCGCCTCGCGCACCCCCGCCGTGCTGGCGGCCATCGTGCGTTCCGCGCTCGAGGCCGGTGAACTCACCCCGCCCCGGCGGGCGATGGCCGGACCGCCGCTGCTCCTCCCGGAGGCCGTGGAGCTCTTCGGCGGTGCCCCCGGGGCACCGTTCTCGGACATCATCGAGCGCGGCATCGTGCTGTGGAGCAATCTGATCGGGCTGCTGGTCTTCCAGGTCTTCAGCCGTACCCACGACAGCGTCCGGGACGAGTCCGCGTTCTTCGACTACGCCATCGCCGTCGCGGCCGAAGGCATCGGACTCGAGGTGCCCCTGGGCGTCGACGCCGACTGAGACGTCACCGACTGAGACGACACCGACCGAACCGTCCGCCGCGTGTGCGGCACCGGCAGGGAGTCAAGCCGTGACCACCACCAGAACGCTCTGCTTCGCCATAGCGGCGCTCTCCTCGTACGCCGCGCTCGTGTACCGGCTGTGCCAAGTCAGGCGCAGCTGGCGGGACAGCGCCTACCGGACACTGGTCGTCACTCTGCTGCTCCAGTGCCTCACCTTCACGATGGGTGCCGTCGCCATGGGGGGCAAGAGCTTCCTCGGCGTCGGCAATCTCGCCATCCTGGTGATGCATCTGTCGGCGGTCGCCTTCTGTGTCAGCGCGCAGATCATCCTGCTCCGCTGGGCGATCGCGGACGAGGAGGCGGTGCGGGGGACCCGCTACTGGCTGATCACCGGGATCGCCCTCGACGTGCTACTGACCGTGCTGTTCTTCGTCGCCGACGGCCCCGGCCGGCCGGCCTCGGACTTCGACACCGGCAGCGGGCAGCCGCTGGTGCTCACCTATCTGCTGCTCTTCATCGTGTCGCAGGCGGTTCCGTGCGTCACCATCTTCCGCCAGTGCGGCCCCTACGCGCGGATGACCGACAAGGCCGAGCTGCGCCAGGCCCTGCAACTGCTCTCCGTCGCCGCGGTGGTCCTCTTCCTGTACTGCCTGGCCAGGACCGTCAACATCCTCACCGCCGCGGGCGGGGTCGACATCGGCGTCTGGAAGCTCGCCTCGAACGTCTTCAGCGCGCTGGGCATCGTCGTCCTCTCGCTCAGCCTGACGATGCCCTCCTGGGGCGCCCGGATCGCGAAACTGCTGGACTGGGCGGACAGTTACCGGTCGTACCGGGCTCTGTACCCGCTCTGGCGGGACCTGTACGAGTCCTCGCCGGACATCGTCCTGGAGCCTCCCGGGGCCTCGGTCTCCGACCTCGACTACCGTCTGCACCGGCGGGTCATCGAGATACGGGACGGCTGGCGGGACCTGCGTCCCTACATCGACCGCACCACCAACGGATCCGGCACGGCGGACCCGGGGGCGAGCGAGGAGTCCCGGCAGGCGTTCGCCGAAGCGGCACGTATCAGACAGGCGCTGCACGCCAAACGCACCGGCGACATCCCCGACGACAACGGGGACGCTGGCGACTTCGAGGACCGGGATACGGACAACTTCACGGCGGAGGTCGCCTGGCTCACCAAGGTCGCGTCCGCCTACCGTAGACTCAGCAACGTGGGTTGAGAGCTCCCGCCCGGTCTGTTCCCCCGTCAGACCGGGCGGGTTTTTCCTTGTCTCCCCGTGGTTCCCCATGTCCCCCGCGGTTCCCCGTGTTTCACGGTGCTTCCCCACTGTCTCTTCGCCTGGCCCGCCCCTCCCCCGAAGGCCGGGCCAGGCTGCCCCGGCCGGCCGCGAACTCGGCCACCCCCGTGAGCCAAGTTAACTGCCAGCTATCGGCGAGATCCACGTTGACGGACTCCAGTCCGATTGTCAACTGACAGTTAATCTGCGAAACTTATGAATAGCCGAGAGCAAGGCCGAGGAGGTGACGGGAGGGAGATTCACAGTGTCCGAGCCTGACGACCGCCCCCTGCTGGCAGTGCGCCTGGACAACCTTTTCAAGACGGTCCGCCCCAAGGGCAAGCACTGGACCAACGCCGAGGTGGCGGAGGAGGTGAAGCGGGCCAACCCCGAACTCCGGGTCGGCGGCGTGTACCTGTCGCAGCTGCGGACGGGCAAACGATCCAACCCCTCACCGGACCTCCTGGCCGCCCTGGCTCGCTTCTTCGGCGTGTCGGTCGCCTACTTCTTCGACGACAAGGTCGCCGAGTCGGTGCTCAGTGAGATCGCCGCCGTGGAGGCACTGCGCCAGTCAGGGGTCCGTGCCGTGGCGATGCGGGCCGCCGGGATGAAGAAGGAGAACCTCCAGGCCATCACGGCGATCATGGACCAGTACCGGCAGTTGCAGGGTCTTCCGCCGGTCTCCGACCCCTCGGAGACAGAGTGAGACGCGCCGGAAAGGGACGGTCCGCCGACCAGGACCGACGCAGTCAGCTCAAGCGGCTCCGCAGAGCCGGCGCGCAGAAGATCACCGATCTCGATCTGCCCCAGGTGGCCGACGTGGCCGAACTCTGCCGCTACCTCGGGGAGGTCCGCGGCCGTCCGATCACTCTGGTGCCGATGCAGATGCCCGCGTCGCACCCGTGCGGGATGTGGGTCGCCGCCCGCGACGAGGACCTCATCTTCTACGACGCCAACACCACCGGCGCGCATCAGGAGCACATCATCTTGCACGAGCTGGGCCACATCATCTGCTGCCATCGCGGGGCGGGTTGGCTGGACGAGGCGACCGCCCGCCTCCTCTTCCCCAACCTCGACCCCGACCTCGTGCGTGACATGCTCCTGCGCGCGACCTACGACGACGTACAGGAACAGGAGGCGGAGATCATCGCCTATCTGCTCTCCCAACGGGTTGGCAGCACCCAGGAACGGCATGGCGCGCCCCCGGCCGAGGAGCCCGGAACGGACGGGAACTCCGGAAAGACCGCCATGCTCAGCCGGATCGAACGCACCCTCATCTGACGTGCGTCGCTCACCCTCCCGCGGCCGCCACCTCCTCGGCGAGGATCGACACGGCACGTCGGATGTCGTCCTCACGGTGTTCGCTGGTGACGAAGAACCGCAGCCTCGCGAGTCCCTCCTCCACGGCGGGATGGAAGATCGGATCGGCCACGACTCCCCGGGCGTACAGCCGGTCCGCGACGCGCAGGGTCCTCGCGGAGTCGCCGAGCACACACGGCACGATCGGAGTGTGGGCGCTGGAGCCCGTCGGCAGACCGGCCGAGGCGGCGAGGCCCAGGAAGAGCTCCGCGTTCCGCCGCAGCGTGCGCACCCGGTGCGGTTCCGCGGCCATCAGCTCGGTCGCGGCCAGTGCCGCGGCGGCGTTGGCCGGGGTCAGGCCGACGCTGTAGACGAAGCCGGGCAGCGTGTGCCGCAGCCAGCGCACCATCCGGGCCGAGCCACCGAGGTAACCGCCGCAGCTGGCGAAGGCCTTGGAGAGCGTGCCCATCCACAGATCCACATCGGCCCGGTCGGCCCCGAAGAACTCCCCGACGCCACGGCCGCGTTCGCCCACGGTGCCGATGCTGTGCGCCTCGTCGACCATCAGCAGGGCGCCGTACCGACGCTTCAGCTCGATCACGGCGGGCAGGTCGACGAGATCGCCGTCCATGCTGTAGGCGCCCTCGACGGCGATCAGTACCCGCCGGAACCGGGACCGGTTGAGCCGCAGCATGTGCTCCAGTTCGCCGATGTCGTTGTGGGCGAACGGGCGTCGCGCCGCGCCGGACAGCGCGACGCCCTGAAGGATGCTGTCGTGGGCGAGGGCATCGTGCACCACCAGGTCGCCCGCGCCCACGAGATGCCCTATCGCGGTGACATTGGTGGCATGGCCGCTCACCAGCGTCAGGCAGTCCTCCACTTCGAGGAAGCCGGCGAGCGCCCGCTCCAGCCGTACGGTCAGGTCCCGTTCACCGGAGAGCACCCGGCTCGCGGACACCGAGGTCCCGTACCGCTCCACCGCCTCGTGCGCGGCCTCGTTCACCGCCGGATGACCCGAGAGCCCCAGGTAGTTGTAGCTGCCGAAGGACAGGTACGGCCGGCCGTCGATGACGGTGGTGTCGCGGATGTTGCCCTCGTGGACCCGGAAGTACGGCAGGTCCGCACCGCTGTTGGTGATCGCGCCCAAACGCTCCTCGAACAGCCGTACTTCCGGGAAGTCGTCCACGCACGCGGTGTCAGCGGCCCAGTGGGCCGGCGTCTGCGGGGGCAGTGGCTCGCCGGGGGCCGGCGGCTCGGTGAGGTGCGGGTCGACCAGCGTGATCAGCCGCTCGACGGTGAGACCGCGGGAAAACATCTCGTCGGTGCGGAAGCCCGGTACCCGCTTGCCGAGGTTGACCTCCAGCTCCTGAAGCATCAGGGAGTCGAAGCCGAGATCGGTCGCCAGCACCATCCGCTCGCTCAGGTCCGAGAGGGGGAAGACACCGGCCCGCGACACCTCTTCGAGCACGATGACCGCACTCGACGCGCCACCGGCCGGCACCGCGACGGACACCGCCTCGGGGCGGCCCACCGGGCCGGGCCGCTCCTCCCCCACGTCATCGAGGGCGCGGGAGGTGTCCTCGGGCTCGCGAGCCGATTCGTCCACCACCCAGTGGTGGCGCGGGGCGAGCGGACTGGGCGGCAGGGTGCAGGGCGGTATTCGCTCCGCCCCCGGACCCGGTCCCGGACCGGTGACCGCGAGCTCGGCGGGCGCCGTCACCGTACGGCCCTCCGTGACGGCCTCCGACGCCGCGCTCAGCTTGGCGACGGCGTCGGCGGCGTCCTCCGCCACCAGGGCGAGGTGTTCGGCGAGGGGAGCCCGGCGGGCCAGGGTGTCCGCCACGGCGGCCAGCGGCGGCCGGTCGGCGGCGATGGTGTCGGCCAGTTCCCGGGCGTAGCGGGCGAGCCCGGCCCGGTCGCGGCCGCTGAGGACCAGGCGGTGCGGCCCCCCGTCCGGTGCGGGGCGGGGAGGTGCCGTGGCGCATTCCTCCACCACCACATGCACACCGGTGCCGCCGAACCCGAAGGCGCTCACCCCCGCCCGGCGCGGCTGCCCGGACTCCGGCCATCGGGCCGGCTTCGTGGGGACGGTCAGCCGCGCCGCGTCGAGCCCGGCACGGTCCGCCAGGTCGAACTCCGGCTGCGGCGGGACCACTCCCCGGTGCACGGCCAGGACGGCCTTGATGAGTCCGGCCAGTCCGGCGGCGTTGAGCGAGTGGCCCACCACCGCCTTCACCGCGCCGAGGAAGGCGGGCGCACTCCGCTCGCCGCGCAGTTCGCGCAGGACACCGACCTCGACCGGATCGCCGACCGTGGTCCCGGTGCCGTGCGCCTCCAGGTAACCCACCGCGTCCGGGGCCAGGTCGGCGTCCCGGTAGGCCCGGCGCAACGCCCGGAGCTGACCGGCCGCCTGGGGATGCATACCACCCTGCACGGTCCCGTCATTGGCCGTTCCCACACCCCGGATCACCGCGTAGACCCGGTCACCGGCCGCCAGCGCGTCGGCCAGGGGCCGCAGCACCAGTACCCCGGCGCCCTCCCCCAGGACGAACCCGTCGGCCCGCGCTCCGAACGGCAGGCACCTGCCGCTGCGCGAGATGGCGCCGATCCGGCAGAGTCCCACCAACAGGTCGGGGGTGAGCAGCAGTTGGGCGCCGCCTGCGAGGGCGATGCGGCATCGGCCCGCGCGCAGTGCGAACACGGCGTTCGCCACGGCCATGAGCCCGCCGGAGCACGCCGAGTCCAGCGCGTAGCTCTCGCCGTGCAGATCGAGGACCGAACTGATCGTGTTCGGGCCCATGTTGAGCAGCAGCCCGGCCACGGACGTGCCGTGCAGCCCGTGGACCGCGCGGACCGTGTCCGGCCACCGAGGATCGGCAGGCCGCGCCCCGAACTCACCGCCGGCCAGCTGACGCATCCGGATGTGCAGGGTGCTGAGCTCTCGGTAGCCGCTCTCGGTGAGCGACGTGATCACCGAGGTCTCCTCGCGGTCGAAACCGTCGGCCTCCCAGCCCGCGTCCTGGACGGCCTCACGGGCGAGGTCGATCAGCAGCCGGTGCTGGGGATCCATCGCCCGGGCCCGCCGCGGCGGGATGCCGTAGTGCGCCGCGTCGAAGTGGCCCACGTCCGGCAGCAGCGCCATGGTGTCCGTGTAGGCCGAGGACGTGTCACGGAAGTTGTCGCTGAGGAAGGCGGCGGTGCGCCACCGCGAGTCCGGGACGGTGGAGAACTGGGCCTGCGGGGCCGTCAGGAGCCGCCAGTACTGGTTCACGTTCCGCGCCCCCGGGAACCGGCAGGCCATCCCCACGATCGCGACGTCGTCATGGCGGGCACGCGCCGGGCCCGCTGCGGAATCCTTCGTCGTCATGGACGTCACCGGGCGGTGGCCGGTCGACTGCGCCACCAGTCCACGGTCGCTCTGACCTGCTCGTCGACCGGGGTGGCCTCGGCCGTGAATTCGGCCTCGTAGGCGCTGGAGTCCACCACGAACGGGCGGTCGAACTGGTAGCGGACCTCCTTGAGTTCGCGGATCAGCGGGGAGAAGACCGAGGCGACGCCCAGCACGGCCGGGGGCAGCCTGCGGACCACGACCGGTCCGGTCCCGGCCTCGGCGGCGAGGCGGTCGGTCATCTCCCGGGTGGACAGCGGGGGTCGGGTCGGGACGTGCCAGGCCCGTCCCCAGGCGCGTTCCTCGCCCGCGACCTCGGCCATGGCCGTGGCCACGTCCGGGACGTAGGTCCAGCTGTGCGGGGTGTCCGGGTCCCCGAGGGTGGCGACCGGCTTGCCGCGCAGCACCCGCGGCACGACCCGCGCGGCCAGGTGCCCGCCGTCGGTCACGCCGGGGCCGAAGAAGTCGGAGGCCCGTACCTCGACCGCCTTGATACGCCCCTGCTCGTGCAGTTCCCGCGCCTGCTCCCAAACCGCCGCGCGCACCCGCCCCTTGGGGCCGGTCGCCGCGAGCGGAAGCTTCTCGGTGAGGGGCCCCTCCACCGGACCGTAGCCGTAGAGGTTGCCCAGCACGACCAGGACGGCCCCGCTCGCCTCGGCCGCGGCGCAGACCGACGAGGCCAGCGGGGGCCATTCGCTCGTCCAGCGGTGGTAGGGCGGTGCGGCGCAGTTGTGGATCGCGGCCGCGCCCCGCACGGCGTCGGTCAGCCGCTCGCTGTCCGTCGCGTCCAGCGCGACATGCTCGATGCCGGGCTCCGGACTCCGGCCCGATCTGGTGATGACGCGTACTAATTGACCCTTTTCGGCCAGCAGCCGGGCGGTGGCCGCTCCGGCGGGCCCAAAACCTATGACGACATGAAGGCTCACGCTCGCACACTAGCGCGCGCGTCTGTGGCGCCCGCGGCCGGTACGTCAGGGACATGCCACGCGGCCGTACCGCCCCGCGCCTGCTCCGGCGACGCACGTGACCTTCGCTGCCACAAGGTCGATACTGCCAGTAGCAGCACTCCAGACGTCCCGCCTAGGAGGCACCGATGAAGATGCTGATCAACGTCCCGGAGACCGTGGTCGCGGACGCGCTGCGGGGGATGGCGGCGGCCCATCCCGAGCTGACCGTCGATGTCGAGAACCGGGTGATCGTACGGCGGGACGCCCCCGTGGCCGGTCAGGTGGCGCTGGTCTCGGGCGGTGGGTCGGGGCACGAGCCGCTGCACGGCGGGTTCGTGGGGCACGGCATGCTGTCGGCGGCCTGCCCGGGTGAGGTGTTCACCTCACCGGTGCCGGACCAGATGGCGCGGGCGGCGGCCGCCGTGGACAGCGGGGCGGGTGTGCTGTTCGTCGTGAAGAACTACACCGGCGACGTGCTCAACTTCGACATGGCCGCCGAGCTCGCCGAGGACGAAGGCATCCAGGTCGCGAAGGTGCTGGTCAACGACGACGTGGCGGTCACCGACAGCCTCTAC
This sequence comes from Streptomyces sp. NPDC046915, assembly GCF_040644935.1. Lineage (NCBI taxonomy): Bacteria > Bacillati > Actinomycetota > Actinomycetes > Kitasatosporales > Streptomycetaceae > Streptomyces > Streptomyces sp. NPDC046915. The sequence goes on from NZ_JBEYXB010000005.1 coordinate 31,062, forward strand.
ACGGCCGGCCGGCGCGGAACCGGCGCGACCCTGTTCGTGGAGAAGATCGCGGGCGCCGCCGCGGCCGAGGGGCAGCCGCTGGAGCGGGTGGAGTCCATCGGACGCCAGGTCAACGAGAACTCCCGCACCTTCGGCGTGGCGCTCAGCGCCTGCACCACCCCGGCCAAGGGCAGCCCCACCTTCGACCTGCCGGCCGGCGAGCTGGAACTGGGCATCGGCATCCACGGCGAGCCGGGCCGGGAGCGGCGGGCGATGATGACCTCCGGCGAGATCGCCGACTTCGCGGTCCACGCGATCCTGGAGGACCTCACCCCGCGCAGTCCGGTGCTCGTGCTGGTCAACGGCATGGGCGCCACCCCGCTGCTGGAGCTGTACGGCTTCAACGCCGAGGTGCAGCGGGTGCTCGCCGAGCGCGGTGTCGCCGTGGCCCGCACGCTCGTCGGCAACTACGTCACCTCCCTCGACATGGCGGGCGCCTCGGTCACGCTGTGCCAGGTCGACGAGGAGCTGCTCAGGCTGTGGGAAGCGCCGGTGCGGACACCGGCCCTGCGCTGGGGCATGTGACACGGCACCGGAGCGAGAGACCCATCTACCACGCGAGGAGATCCAGTGCTCGACGCCGACTTCTTCCGCCGTTGGATGACGGCGACCGCCGCATCCGTGGACCGCGAGGCGGAACGGCTCACCGCCCTCGACTCGCCCATCGGGGACGCCGACCACGGCAGCAATCTTCAGCGCGGGTTCACGGCCGTGCGGGCCGCGCTGGAGAAGGAGGCGCCGCAGACGCCGGGTGGCGTCCTGACGCTGGCCGGGCGCCAGCTGATCTCGACCGTCGGCGGCGCGTCCGGGCCGCTGTACGGCACCCTGCTGCGCCGTACGGGCAAGGCCCTCGGGGATGCCGCCGAGGTGAGCGAGGACGAGTTCGCCGGGGCGCTGCGGGCGGGCGTGGACGGGGTGATGGCGCTCGGCGGTGCCGCCCCCGGGGACAAGACCATGATCGACGCCCTGGTGCCGGCCGTCGACGCGCTCGGCGACGGCTTCGGCGCGGCCCGGTCCGCCGCGGAGGAGGGCGCCGAGGCCACGATCCCGTTGCAGGCCCGCAAGGGCAGGGCGAGCTATCTCGGGGAGCGCAGCATCGGCCACCAGGACCCGGGGGCCACCTCGTCGGCGCTGCTGATCGCGGCACTCGTGCAGGCCGCGGAGGCAGCGGAGGCGGCAGGTGAGTGACGGCGGGCTGGTCGGGATCGTGCTGGTGTCGCACAGTGCGGAGGTGGCCGCCTCCGTCGCCGAGCTGGCCAGGAGCCTGGCCGCCGGCGGTACCGCGGTGCCGGTCGCCGCGGCGGGCGGCACGGAGGGCGGCGGGATCGGGACCAGCTCCGAGCTGGTCGCCGCCGCGGCCGCGTCCGTGGACGGGGGCGCCGGGGTCGCACTGCTCACCGATCTGGGCAGCGCGGTGCTCACCGTGAAGGCACTGCTCGCGGAGGGGGACGAACTGCCGCCGGATTCCCGTCTGGTGGACGCCCCGTTCCTGGAGGGCGCGGTGGCCGCGGTCGTCACGGCGGCGACGGGCGCCGGCCTCGACGCGGTGGAGGCGGCGGCCGTGGAGGCGTACACGTACCGGAAGGTGTGAGGAGCCGGCGGTGCCGGGGCCGTGGACGACAGCCGGGGCCCGTTCAGCCGCCGTCCCGGACCAACCGCCGCGCCAGCCGCTCCCCTCGCGCCACGGCCTCCGCGTGGTTCTCGATGGACGTCACCGGCGCGCCCTTGAAGACGATGTACGTGACACCGGAGGGCACCCCGCCGGTGCGCGGGTCGGTGGGGATCCCGAGGGCGCGGGCGGTGGCGTACGAGGCCTCGCCGATGATGTCGTGCGGGCCGGTGTCGCCGACGACCGCGTACCGCACCGTGTCCCGGTAGACGACGGCGGCCACCGAGCCGCCGCGGACGCCGTGCGCGCGGGGGTTCCAGATGCCGCTCCGGGCCGGCACCACGATGTAGGGCAGGCGCTCGGCGCTCAGATGGCGGCCGTCGGACTGCTGGTAGGCGGTCGCGGCGGAGAAGAGCGGGTCGGTGCGGCGGTTGCAGCGGGCGGTGGGCCGCCCGTCGCAGTCGATGTCCATGTCGGCCTTCCAGAACACCACCTCGCGGGTGCCGCAGACCCGGACCTTCGCCGAGCTTGCGGAGTCGGTGCGGTAGCGGCCGTGGGAGACCGGGACGCAGTGGCGCAACCTGGCCAGCAGGTCCGCGGCCGCGACCCGGCCTTCGCTCCGGGACACGGCTGCCCCGCGGGGCCGTACGGCGACGGCGGGTTCGGTCAGCGTCGCCGGGACGAACAGAGCGGCGGCGCCGGCCGCGGCCAGCGTCAGTGCCTGGGCACGCACGATGAGGGACCCTCTCATGGGGGGACAGGGACGACAACCCGGCCAAATCTGACATAACGGACGCCCCGTGAGTGGCCGAGTGGCCGGGGACCTGAGTCCGTGTCGGGCCCAGGCCGCCCCGGCCGCCCGTGCGGGCGCGGGATCAGCGACGACAGCGTTCCGCGCCCCAGGCGTGAACTGCCCTGCCCTCCAGGGCAGTTCAGCCGTGAGGTGGCTCAGCATACGTAACCCTCCCTCCCGGTCGCCAAATATGACCATCACACCACCCTCTTGAGGTGATCACGTCATACGGGTCATATTGGTCCGGACCATTGCGGTGACAGCGCTGCGAGGGAGGCCGACTCGTGCGACGCGTGCCCCTCCCTCCGGTCCCCCGGGTCGTCGCCTGCGGCGCCCTGGCGCTGGTGGTGTCCTGCGGCTGGGGCGGCCCGGCCGGTGACGAGGGCCGGATGCCGGGTGCGCCGACGGGTGTCACCGCCGCGGCCGGGAGCGCCACGACCGTGCACGTCATGTGGAACGCGGTGACCGGCGGTGCCGGTGTCCGCGCCTACGAGGTGTATCGGGGCACCACGAGGGTCACGGAGGTGCCTGGTTCGCAGCACATGGTGGACGTCACCAGGCTCAGGCCGTCCACCATGTATGTCTTCACCGTCCGGGCCCGGGACACGGACGGGCGAGCCGGTCCGCCCAGCCAGGAGGTCCGGGCGCGGACACCCGCCGCCGTCGCGGCGGACCGCTCGGCGCCGAGCCGCCCCGGGCACCTCGAAGGCCGCGCGGTCGGCAGCCGGTCCGTCCAGCTGTCCTGGGACGCGTCCAGGGACGACCGGGCCGTGGTGTCGTACGACGTCTGCCAGGGCGGGGTGAAGATCCACAGCGTCGGCGGCGGGCAGACCGCGACCGTGGTCACGGGGCTGCGCCCGGGCACCCGCTACGTCTTCACGGTCCGCGCCCGCGACGCGGCCGACAACCTCTCGCCCGCCGGCGCCCCCGTCCGGCTGACCACACCGGGCACCGACGACGGCCGGGACACCGCCCCCACCGGCTTCCGGACGACGACCCACCGCGCCGACGGGGCCTACTACATCGACCTGTCCTGGGTGCCGCCGCGCACCGACGGCGTGGTCACGGAGTACCAGATCCGGCTCGACGGGCGCCCCGCGACCTCCCTGGTGTGGGGCGGGAGCCCGCCGCGCGGCCGGGCGTCCTACAGCTTCTACGCGGGCGGAGACGCGGGCGTGGTCCACCGGGTGCGGATCCGGGCCCGGCTGCCGGACGGCACCTGGGGCGGGTTCTCGGCGGAGCGCACCGTGACCACCGGCGAGGGCGGTCAGGGCAGGCCCTGAGCGCGCCGGACGACGCCCCGGAGCTCACCCGGGTGCGGCGGTCCCTCACCCGGACGGGTGCGGTCCGCCTGCGGGACGGGCCGGGCGCACGTTTGCTGACCCTGAAGCAGCACGGACGTTTCCCGACCCCCGGCGGCGCATGGGACGTTCCGCCGACCGTGCCGCCGGAGGGCAGCCCAATGCGCACTACTCGACTTCTCCTCCGCTCCGGCCTCACCGCGGCGGCCGCCGTCACGCTCCCGCTCGGACTCACCGGGCCGGCCGGCGCCGTCTCGGGGATCTCCGTCAGCACCACCGGGTCCACGGTGTCGGTCACGACCAGCGCCTGTACGCAGAACGGCGGCAGCTGGGGCAACGCCTCCCTGATCGCGAGCAGCCAGGCGAACTTCGCCCAGGGCCGTCAGGTGGCCCTGGCGGGCACGACCATCAGCCAGTCCGCCGCCTGGTCGGGGGTGAGCCCGGGGACGTACACCGTCGTGGTCGTCTGTTCCAACGGCATCACCGCGGGCACCCAGGCGGTCGTCGTCGCGCCTCCGTCGAGACCGACGATCTCCGCCACGTCCGCCCCCTCGCCCTCGCGCGGCGTCATGGGCGGTGTGGGCGGAGCCGCCCGGGACTACGGTCCGGTCACCCTCGGTGTGGGCGGGGCGCTGGTGGGCATCGCCCTCGTCGCCACCGGCTGGATCCTGCGCCGCCGCTCGAGGCCGTACCGGTTCTGAACCGGGCCCCGTCAGACGCCCTCGTCGCCGGCCGTGTTCCGCGACAGCTCGTCGAACTCGGCCAGTGCGTGGGTGAGCCACCCGGTCCAGAAGGTCTCCAGATCGATGCCCGCCCGCAGCACCAGATGGCGCAGCCGGTCCTGCGCGCTGTCCCGGTCCGGCGGGAAGTCGCGCCGTTCGATCTCCTGGTACTCGGCCAACTGCCGCCGGTGCAGTTCGAGATGGCGGCGGATGTCGGTTTCCAGGCCCGCCGTGCCGACCACCGCCGCGGCGCGCAGCCGCAGCAGCAGGGCGTCGCGGTGCGGCTTGGGGTCCTGGGACGCGGACGTCCAGCGGGCCAGTTCGGCGCGGCCCGCGGGCAGGACCTCGTAGCTCTTCTTCTGCCCGCGGGCCGGCTGCTCGGCCGGCAGGGTGCGGATGTGGCCCTCGGCCTCCAGCCTTCCCAGCTCGCGGTAGATCTGCTGGTGCGACGCCGACCAGAAGTAGCCGATCGACTTGTCGAACCGGCGGGTCAGCTCCAGCCCCGACGACGGCTTCTCGAGCAGGGCGGTGAGGATCGCGTGCGGGAGTGACATGAACTCATCCTAGGGAGGACGCCGGGCCGTTCCGGGCCCGTCTACAGGGCCGCCGCCAGCTCCGTGCCCTGCTTGATGGCGCGCTTGGCGTCCAGTTCGGCGGCGACGTCGGCGCCGCCGATGAGGTGCGCGGGGCGCCCGGCGGCGAGCAGCTCGTCGTACAGGCCGCGGCGCGGTTCCTGGCCGGTGCACAGCACGATCGTGTCGACCTCGAGGACCGTGCTCTCCTCACCGACGGTGATGTGCAGCCCGGCGTCGTCGATCCGGTCGTAGCGCACGCCCGGGACCATGGTGACCCCGCGGTGCTTGAGCTCGGTGCGGTGGATCCAGCCGGTGGTCTTGCCGAGCGACGCGCCGACCTTGGTGGTCTTGCGCTGGAGCAGGTGGACGGTGCGCGGCGGCGCGGGCCGCTCGGGGGCGGCGAGGCCGCCGGGCGCGCGGTAGTCCGTGTCGACGCCCCAGTGGCGGAAGTACGTCGCCGGGTCCTCGCTCGCCTTGTCCCCGCCGTCGGTGAGGAACTCCGCGACGTCGAAGCCGATGCCGCCCGCGCCGAGGATCGCGACCCGGTCGCCGACGGGGGCGCCGCCCCGCAGCACGTCGAGGTAGCCCACGACGCGGGGGTGGTCGACGCCGGGGATGTCGGGGGTGCGCGGGGTGACGCCGGTGGCGACGACGACCTCGTCGTAGCCGGTGAGGTCCTCGGCCTCGACGGGGGTGCCGAGCCGTACGTCCACGCCGTGCGCGTCGAGCTGGTGGCGGAAGTAGCGCAGGGTCTCGTCGAACTCCTGCTTGCCGGGGACCTTGCGGGCCACGTTGAGCTGGCCGCCGATCTCGCTCGCGGCGTCGAAGAGGGTGACCCGGTGGCCGCGTTCGGCGGCGCTGACGGCGCAGGCGAGGCCGGCGGGGCCGGCGCCCACGACGGCGACGCGCTTCGCCAGCCGGGTCGGCGACAGGACCAGCTCGGTCTCGTGGCAGGCGCGCGGGTTGACCAGGCAGGAGGTGATCTGTCCGCTGAAGGTGTGGTCCAGGCAGGCCTGGTTGCAGCCGATGCAGGTGTTGATGGCCTCGGGCTTGCCGGCGGCGGCCTTGGCGACGAAGTCGGGGTCGGCGAGCATGGGGCGGGCCACGGAGACCATGTCGGCGCAGCCGTCCGCGAGCAACTGCTCGGCGACCTCGGGGGTGTTGATGCGGTTGGTGGTCACCAGCGGGACGGACACCTCGCCCATGAGCTTCTTGGTGACCCAGGTGTAGGCGCCGCGCGGGACCGAGGTGGCGATGGTGGGGATGCGCGCCTCGTGCCAGCCGATGCCGGTGTTGATGATCGTCGCTCCGGCGGCCTCGACGGCCTTGGCGAGGGTGACGACCTCCTCGAGGGAGGAGCCGCCCGGGACCAGGTCCAGCATGGACAGCCGGTAGACGATGATGAAGTCCTCGCCGACCGCGGCCCGCACCCGGCGGACGATCTCGACGGGGAAGCGCATGCGGTTCTCGTACGAGCCGCCCCAGCGGTCGGTGCGGTGGTTGGTCTGCGCGGCGATGAACTCGTTGATGAGATAGCCCTCGGAGCCCATGATCTCGACGCCGTCGTAGCCCGCCTGCCGGGCCAGGCGGGCGGCGCGGGCGTAGTCGTCGATCGTCCGCTCGACCTCGTCGTCGGTGAGCGCGCGGGGCGGGAAGGGGCTGATCGGCGCCTGCACCGGGCTCGGCGCGACCAGGTCCTTGTGGTAGGCGTACCGCCCGAAGTGCAGGATCTGCATCGCGATCTTCCCGCCCTCGCGGTGCACGGCGGCGGTGACGGCCGCGTGCCGCTCGGCCTCCGCCTCGGTGGTGAGCTTGGCGCCGCCCTCGTACGGGCGTCCCTCCTCGTTCGGCGCGATGCCGCCGGTGACGATGAGCCCCACTCCCCCGCGCGCGCGGGCGGCGTAGAACTCCGCCATCCGCTCGAACCCTCGTTCGGCCTCCTCCAGGCCCACGTGCATGGAGCCCATGAGCACCCGGTTGGGCAGCGTGGTGAAGCCAAGGTCGAGGGGGTTCAGCAGGTGGGGGTAACGGCTCATCGGGGGCCCTCCGTGCGCGGTGTCTTGGGCTCTGTTCTAGAGGAGGGACAAGCCATTGTGCAACTAGTTGCATAAGCCTGGGAGGGTGAGTCCGGCCACTTTGTAACTACTAGTATGTACACTCAGGGTGCACCCGGCCCCGCACGCATACAGGAGCCCGCCCATGCCCTTCGTCCGCATCGACGCCCTCGGCACCGACCGCACCCGCCTGGAGGCCCTCGGCCGCGCCGTCCACGAAGCGCTGGTGGAGACCCTCGGCATCCCGCCCGACGACCGGTTCCAGGTCCTCACCGGCCACGACGGCGTCACCGGCACCCTGCGCCACGACGACTACCTCGGCGTCCACCGGGACGAGGGTGTCGTCTTCGTCGCGATCACCATGCGCTCGGGGCGCACGCCCGGCCGGAAGCGGGCGCTGTACCGGCGGATCGCGGAGCTCGCCCACGCCTACGCGGGCACCGAGCCGCGCAATGTGCTCGTCACCGTCACCGAGAACGAGTCGGTCGACTGGTCCCTCGGCCACGGGGAGGCGCAGTACGCCCCGGGCGCCGATGGGGCGGCCGGGGCGTCGTGAGCGGCCGGAAGACGGGTCAGCGGCTTTCGAGGCGGAGGTGGAGGTCCCTCTCCTGGTCGCCGGAGGCCGCACAGGTCTCCTGGACGGTGAACATCGAGTCCAGGCTGTGCCGGAAGCGGTCCACCGCCCAGTAACTGCCCTGGACGTCCGCCTGGACGGGCGAGCCGAGGTGCACCGGCGGGCAGCCCTGCCCGCGGGCGTCCGCGACGTCGTAGGTGCCGAGCCACACCATCGGACGGCTCTCGTGGAGTTGCTGCGGCACCTCTTCGGGGGCCCGGTCCGAGGCGAAGCAGGCGCTGAGCGCCTCGAAGACGAGTCGGGCGTCGTCCTTGGAGTATCCGCTGATCTCCACCGAGACGGTTTCCGGATGCGACCGCTCCGTGTCCTTCATGATCGCTCCTTTCCTGGCCGCGCTGCGGTGGAACGGGGTACCCCGCCGAACCGCGTCCATCCCCAGGAAAGCACCACCGACCGCCCGTCACACCTCTAGCCGCGCGTGAACTTGTACGTCTTGCTGTCGGTGAGCACGCAGAAGCCCGGGGACACCACGATCACCCGCAGGGTGCCGGTACGCCGGTCGTAGTCGATGCCCTCGGCCTCGAAGGTGCCGGAGCAGGCGCTGCGCAGCGGCAGTTGGCGCAGCGCCGTGACGTGGCCGGAGACGTCCGCCGTGCCGTTCGGCGCGCCCGACAGGTCCACCTGGAGGAGCGGCTTGGTCATGCCGAAGAGCGTGCCCTCGGGGTCGTCGGAGGAGCACAGCAGCGTCGTCGGGGAGGAGAAGTCGCAGCCCTGGACGTCGCGCACGGCGTGGTCGAGGTTGACGGTGGAGACCTGCGGCAGGTTCGCCGAGGGCGAGGTGGAGGCGTTCACGCCCGGGGTCGGGAAGACCAGGAAGCGGGTCATCGTGCCGTACTCGCCCGCGAGCGTCCACCGGCCGTCGGGCGAGATCGCGACCCAGGAGTTGTTCAGCGCCTCCCCGGAGCCCAGGGTGTGGACGTACTCCGACCAGGCGCCGCCGGGTGCCTGCACCCGGAACATCTTCGAGTTGCCGGAGTCCCGCTGGTACGGCTCGATGTAGTAGCCGCCGTACGAGGCGTCGGGGTCGCCGACGTGGTTCCAGCCGCGGCCGCTCACGTCGGAAGGGATGGTGCCGATGCCGGTGTACCGGTTGGGGCTGCCGGCCGGGACCTCGACCGAGGTCAGGCCCTGGCTCTCGGTGAGCGGATCGGCGCGGTCGGAACCGGTCTCGGTCCAGGTGTCGGCGGCGGAGGCGGGCGCGGCGGACACGGTGAGGGAGAGGGCGGCGGCGGTGGCGACGACGACGAGTGCGCTGAGGGCTGCGCGACAACGTTGCCGGACGGACGCGGGCAGGGGCGCGGGCATGGCCGACTCCTCGGGCGGGGGGTGGTGATCGGTCGGCCGACAGTCTGGACCGAGCGCTTGATCATGTACAGACCAAAAGCACAACAGGGGCGTGAACTCCGGGGTGTCGCGGTGGAGAAAGCCGTCGGCTGCGTCGGAAAGTCCGGGGCGGGCACGGTAGAACAAGGGGACGCGGCACTGGGGAAGGCGTGCCGCGCGGACAGCAGGAGGCGGTGCGTGGCATGAGTGCAGCCGAGGCTCCCGTGGGCGCGGGCGGGGAGCCCCTGCGCGGACCGGTGCGCCCGAGCGGGCTGCTCGACGTGCTGGGCGTGGCCTCGGTGGTGCTGGACTCCGACGGGCGCGTCGTGCTGTGGAGCCCCCAGGCGGAGGAGCTGTTCGGCTGGTCGGCGCAGGAGGCGCTGGGGCGGTACGCGGCCCGCCTGATGGTGCACGAGCAGCACATCGAGCTGGTCGGCGAGCTCTTCGCCGACGTGCTGCGCACCGGGCAGGACTGGGCCGGGGGCTTCCCCATCCGGCACAAGGACGGCAGCACGCGCCTGGTGGAGTTCCGCAACATGCGGCTGCTGGACGACCGGGGCGACGTGTACGCGCTGGGTCTGGCCGCGGATCAGTCGACGGTCCGCCGGATGGAGCAGGAGCTGGCGCTGTCCGGGCGGATGGTGCAGCAGTCGCCGATCGGGCTGGCCGTCCTGGACACGCGGCTGCGGTACGTCTCGGCCAACCCGGCGCTGGAGAAGATCAACGGCGTGTCCGCCGAGGAGCACGTCGGGCGGACCCTCCGCGAGGTCGTGCCGCTGCTGGACGCCGACGCGCTGGAGTCCGCGGCCCGCCGGGTCCTTCGGACGGGCGCGCCGGTCGTCGACCGGTCCACCGTGGGCCGCACCCCGGCCGACCCGGACGAGGACCACGCCTGGTCGGTGTCGCTGTACCGGCTGGAGGACGCCACGGGCACCGTGCTCGGCGTGGCGGCGTCGATGGTCGACACCACCGAGCAGTACCGGGCGGGCGTCGAGGCGGAGACCGCGCGGCGCCGCCTCGCCCTGATCGCCGACGCCTCGGCGCGGATCGGCACCACGCTGGACCTGGACTGCACCGCCCGCGAGCTGGCCGACGTCGCCGTGCCGGAACTCGCCGACGTGGCCGCGGTGGACCTGCTGGACGCGGTAGTCGAGGGCCGCCCCAGCAGCCTCGGGCCGTCCGAGCCGGCGGTGATCCGTGCCCTCGCCGTCCGCGCGGAGGACGCGGAGGACGCCCTGCGGGCCGCCGACCCGCCCGGGCAGATCGCCCGTTACGCGCCCGACCGGCTGGTCACCGAGTGCGTACGGACCGGCAGCCCGGTCCTGGTGGCGCGGGTGAAGGACGAGGACCTCCCGCGCATCGCCCGCTCCGCCGAGGCGGCGGTGCTGCTGGACCGGGCGGGCATCCACTCGTATCTGGCCGTACCGCTGATCGCGCGCGGCGAGGTGCTCGGTGCCCTCGATCTCAAGCGTACGCGGAACCCGGAGCCCTTCGGCGAGGACGACCTGCTGCTCGCCCGGGAACTGGCCGCCCGCGCGGCCGTGCAGATCGACAACGCCCGCTGGTACCAGAACGCCCGCGACACCGCGCTCACCCTCCAGCGCAGCCTGCTGCCCGGCCCTCCGCCGGCGACCACCGGCCTGGAGGTGGCCTCCCGTTACCAGCCGGCCGGGGCCACCAGCGAGGTCGGCGGCGACTGGTTCGACGTCATCCCCCTGGAGGACGGCAAGACGGCGCTGGTCGTGGGCGATGTGATGGGCAGCGGCATCAGCGCCGCCGCGACGATGGGCCGGCTACGGACCGCGACCGCCACGCTGGCCGCGCTCGGTCTGGATCCCGCGGTGCTCCTGGAGCACCTCGACAAGACCACCTCGGGGCTCGACCACTCCATCGCGACCTGTGTGTACGCCGTCCACGACCCCCATCTGCGCCAGTGCCGGATCGCCAACGCCGGGCACCTGCCGCCGGCGCACGTGCGTCCCGGCCGCCCGCCGGAGCTGCTCGACCTGCCCACGGGGGTGCCGCTTGGCGTGGGCGGCGTGGGTTTCTCCACCGTCACCGTCGACTTCGCCCCCGGCGACGAGCTCGTGTTCTACACCGACGGTCTGGTGGAGACGCGCCGGCACTCGCTCGACGAACGCCTGGACGCCCTGCTCGCCCTCCTCGACGACCCGGCCCGCCCACTGGAGGAGGTCTGCGACCTCCTCCTGCGCACGATGCACCACCCCGACAACCACGACGACGTGGCGCTCCTCATCGCACGGGCACAGGAGCCGGCCTGACAGGGCCTAGGCACCGCGCTCGGGCCGCACGCCGACCACCACATGGGCGTACAGCTCATCCGACACCGCCAGCCGCGTCGTCAGACCGGCGCGGGTGAAGGCGTCGACGGCCGCCGGGGACTGGCGTTCGCTCGTCTCGACCAGCAGGCAGCCGCCGGGGGCGAGCCAGTCGGGGGCCTCACCGGCGACCCGGCGCAGGACGTCGAGGCCGTCGGGGCCGCCGTCGAGGGCGACGAGCGGTTCGTGCTCGCGGGCCTCCGCGGGCAGGAACCCCACCTCGCCGGAGGGGACGTACGGCACGTTGGCCGCGAGGATGCCCACGCGGCCGCGCAGGCCGTCGGGCAGCGCCTCGAACAGGTCGCCCGCGTGGACCTGACCGCTGTACGGGGCGACATTGCGGCGGGCGCAGCGCACCGCTGCGAGGTCGATGTCGGCGGCGTGCAGCTCGACCCGGCCGAGCGCGGCGGCCAGCGCCGCGCCGACCGCGCCGGAACCGCAGCACAGGTCGACGACGACGGCCGCGTCCGGCGCCTGGGCGAGGGCCTGGTCGACGAGGAACTCGGTGCGGCGCCGGGGTACGAACACGCCGGGTTCCACGGCGATGCGCAGGTCGTGGAAGTGGGCCCAGCCGAGGACGTGTTCGAGGGGCAGTCCGGCGACGCGCCGGTCCACCATCATGGCGAGTTCGTCCGGGGTGCGGGCGGCGGCGAGGAGCAACTCCGCCTCGTCCTCGGCGAAGACGCAGCCGGCGGCGCGCAGCACCGTCACGACGGCGTCGGGCGAGAAGGGGGAAAGAGGGGGCATGGAAGCCGAGAGCCTTTCTTCGGGCCTGGGGCCGAAGGGCGCTCTCACGGTCACCGGTGCCGGTGATCCGTTCCGTCGCGAGGAGAGAGCACCCCGGCTGACACAGCGGTAATGGGTCTCACCTCCTCAAGGGCCTGGGGCCGCGATCGTCCGCGGCCGACGGCCACCTTACCCCAGCCCGATCGGGCGCCGGCCGCGCGGAGTTCGCCCCGGCGGCACACCGGCGGGCTATTTGTACTATGCAACAAGAAAGGTGGAGGAGGCGGACCCGTGACGACAGCCCAGACGGCGATCGAGACCATCCAGCGCGAGATGACGATCTTCGCCCGGCGGGCCCGGGCCTCGGCGGGGCGCATGCACCCCGAGCTGTCGCTGGTGTCGTACACGCTGCTCGGACACCTGGAGGAGGTCGTCAGCTGCCGGGCCACCGACCTCGCGGCGCACTACGCCCTGGACAAGTCCACGGTCAGCCGCCAGGTGTCCGCGCTCGAGCGGGCCCGGCTCATCGAGCGCCGCCCGGACCCGGCGGACCACCGGGTCCAGCTGCTGCATCTGACCGAGGCCGGCCGGGAGATCCTCGCCCAGGTCACCCGGCGCCGCCGGGCGGCCTTCCGGGAGCGGCTCGCGCACTGGCCGGAGGAGGACCTGACGCGGTTCGCGGCGTACCTGGAGCGGTACAACGCCGAGCCGCCGGAGGTCGCCGAGGCGGAGTGAGCGGACCGCCGGGTCACGCCACCGGCACGGCCTCCAGGCCGTCGGCCAGCCGCTCGGGAGCCCGCGCCGCGAGGAAGGCGGTGCGACGGCGGAGCCTGAACCCCAGCGACTCGTACAGCCGGATGGCGCCCGCGTTGCCCGCGCCGGTGTGCAGGAACGAAGTCTCGCCGCGTTCCCTGATGCCGTGCGCGACCGCGAGGATCAGCCGGGTCGCCAGGCCCTCGCCGCGGAAGGCGGGGTCGGTGCAGACCGCGCTGATCTCGGTCCAGCCGGGCGGGTGCAGCCGCTCCCCCGCCATCGCGATCAGCGTGCCCTCGCGCCGGATGCCCAGATAGGTGCCGAGCTCGATGGTGCGGGCCTCGAACGGGCCGGGCCTCGTGCGCTCGACCAGGTCGGCCATCTCGGGTACGTCGGCGGGGCCGAGGCGGACCGCCTCCGCGTCCGGGGCGGCGGTCAGGCCGTCGTCGACCAGTTGGACTCCCTCGATCCGGAAGGTGATCTCCCAGTCGTCCGGAACCCGTCCCCGGAAGCCGAGCAGCGGCACCTCGGCCCCCGGTCCCGCCAGCGCCGCGAGGTCCGCCCAGTCCTCGGCGTCGGGCTCGTCGGGCAGGGCCAGCCACGGGGAGACGTCGACCGGATAGCGCAGGACCCGGCCGCGCCGCTCGGCGAAGCGGGCGTGCGGGCCGGTCAGGGCGGCGCGGGCGGGGTTGTCGAGGACGTGCGGGGTCCCGGTGGTCATCGGGCGACCTCGATCACGATCTTGCCCCGGGCGTGCCCTTCCTCGACGGCGCGCAGGGCCTGCGCGGCGCGCTCCAGCGGGAAGGTCCGGGTGACGTGCGGGTCCAGGTCGCCCTTGACGACCAGGTCCGCCACCGCGTCCAGGACGGCGGCGGTGCGGGCGCGGGCCACCCGGGCGCCACCGAGGTCCGCCACGGTCTGCTCGGGCGCGCCCGCGGTGATCAGCCTGGTCCGGTCGGTGAGCAGTCCGGCCGCCTCGGCGAGCACCTCGCCGCCGACGAGGTCGAAGACGCCGTCGACGCCGGCGGCCGCGGCGGCGCGCACCCGTCGGGTCAGGTCCGGCCCGGCGGGCACGTGCACCGCGCCCAGCGACTGGACGAACTCCCTCTTGCCCTCGCTCGCCACCCCCACGACCCGCAGCCCGAAGGCACGGGCGATCTGGGCGGCGGCGGCCCCGACCCCGCCGCCCGCGCCGGTGATCAGCAACGTCGCGCCCGCCGGCAGGGCGAGCTGGCGCACGCCGTCGTAGGCGGTGGCGGCGGCGACCGGCAGGGTGGCGGCGGCGGCGAAGGAGAGGGCGGCGGGCTTGTGCGCGGTCACCCCGGCGGGCAGCAGCGCGTACTCGGCGTACCCTCCGGCTGCCGTGTTGCCGAAGACCTCGTCCCCGACGGCGAATCCGCTCACGCCTTCGCCGATCTCCTCGACGACTCCGGAGACCTCGTTGCCGAGTACGGCCGGGAACTCGCGCTCGCCCCGGTCGTCGGGGCGGCGGTAGCCGGTGCGCAGCTTCCAGTCCACCGGGTTCACGCCCGCCACGCGGACCGCGACCAGGAGCTGACCGGGGCCGGGGGCCGGCCGGTCCACGTCCACGAGGGCCTCGGTCTCCGGTCCGCCGTACCGCGTGAAGACGTACGCCTTGGGCATCTGCTTCCTCACTCTCCTTGCGCTGCTGTCGCCGGGACGCCGGCGTCGGCACTTCAGCGCCAAGCAGGAACGCGGGACGGCTATTCCCTCACCGGCCCGGAGTTCACACGACAGCGGTGCCGGGGCCCGGCGAGGGGCACTGACCAGGGACGGAGCACCGGCGGGGACAGCGTACGGTTGAAGCATGAACGTCACCCGAGGCTTCACCGGGCGTCCGCGCGCCGCCCGTGCGGGGCTGCCGCCCGGCCAGTACGACGCCGGCGACGACTGGCCCGTCCTGTCCGCCGAGGTCACCCCCGACCTCGCGCCGGCCGACTGGACGTTCCGCGTCGACGGGCTGGTGGCCGAGCCGCGCACCTGGGACTGGGACGAGGCGCACGCGCTGCCCGGATCCGCGTACGAGGGCGACATCCACTGCGTCACGGGCTGGTCGAAGTTCGGGGTGCGGTTCGGGGGCGTGTCACTGGACGCCTTCCTCGGCGCGGTCCGGCCCCACGGATCCGCCACCCATGCCGTCGCCTACTCGCACACCGGCTACACCGCCGGCCTGCCGCTGGCCGACCTCACCGGCGGGCGCGCCTGGATCGCGTGGGAGTACGACGGCGAGCCGCTCGCCGCCGAGCACGGCGGGCCGGCCCGGCTGCTGGTGCCGCACCTGTACTTCTGGAAGAGCGCCAAGTGGATCGCCGGCATCACCCTGCTCGACCACGACGAGCCGGGTTTCTGGGAGCGCAACGGCTACCACGCGCGGGGCAACCCCTGGGAGGAGCAGCGGTACTCCGGTGACTGAGACGGTGACCACGACGACGTTCACTCCCCCTACGCGTTTCGCGGTGCCCGGACGCATCGAGGTCGGCGACCCGGCCGCGTCGGTGTGGCAGACGGCCACGCTCACCGGCATCCGGCGGGAGACGCCCCGTACCGCCACGTTCCGGCTCGCCGTGCCGGCCTGGGCGGGGCACCTGCCCGGACAGCATCTGATGCTGCGGCTCACCGCCGAGGACGGCTATGCGGCGCAGCGCCACTACTCCATCGCGTCCGCGCCGGACGGCTCCGGGCACATCGAGCTGACCCTGGACCACGTCGAGGGCGGCGAGGTCTCCGGCTGGTTCCACACGGTGGCCAGGCCGGGTGACACGGTCGAGGTGCGCGGCCCGCTGAGCGGCTTCTTCGCCTGGCCGGGCGACCGGCCCGCGCTGCTGGTCGGCGCCGGCTCCGGGGTCGTACCGCTGATGTCGATGGTGCGGCACCACCGGGCGCGGGGACTGTCGGTGCCGCTGCGGATGGTGGTGTCCGCGCGCACCCCCGAGGAGCTGATCTACGCGCGCGAGCTGGGCGCGGAGACCACGGCCGTGTTCACGCGCCGGGCACCGGAGGGTGTGCCGGTGGGACGTATGGCGGCGGCACATGTGGCTCCGCTCCTGGCCGAGCAGCCTCCTGGTGGGTGGGAGGCCTATGTGTGCGGCTCCAACGGCTTCGCGGAGCACGCCTCGCGGCTGCTCGTCGCGGCGGGACAGCCCGTCGACCGGATCCGCATCGAGCGCTTCGGCTGACCGGGGGCGCGCCAGTGGGCGTCCAGCGGCGCTGTGGGGCCCTTTGCCATGCTCGGCTCCGCCGCGGGTGAGCGAGCTGCTCCGTACGGGGTACGAGACCGGTGTGGACGCTCGCATGCGTGCGACGTGCGCGGGGAGGGGTGGACCGGCTCCGGGCCGGGGGGCCGGCCGGTCCTCCGGCTCGAGTGACGGCGAGGAGGCCGACATGCGAACCCGGGTGCGCGGATGGCGCTGGCGGCGCAATCCGCTGCGACGCCGGTCGGACGTCGTGGAGGCGTGGACGGCGCTGGCCGTCGCCGTCCTGCTGTTCGTGGGCGCGCCCCTGGCCGGGGCACTGGCGGGCCTGTGGGCCCACGGAGAGGCGCGGACCGTGGCCACGGCGCAGCGGGCGGAACGCCACCGCGTCCGTGCCGAGGTGATCGGCGACGCGCCGGAGCGGCTGCCCTCGGTGGGCGACCGGCAGGCCTATCGGACGACGGTGCGCTGGGCGGAGCCGGGCAAGGGGACGCGCACGACGTCGGCCCGGGTCCCGGCGGGGGCGCATCAGGGTGACGTGGTGGACGTGTGGTTCGACTCCCGGGGGCGCAGCGTCGCCCCGCCGCCGGACGATGTCGCGGTCTGGCAGCACACCGTCAGCGTCGGCGTGTGCGTGGCGGGCGGCGCGGCGGCCGTTCTCCTCCTCGGCCACGGCATGGCCCGTCATGTCTCGCTGCGGCATCGGCTGGACGAGTGGGAGCGGGAGTGGGCCCGCACTGGGCCGGGCTGGACCCGGCGCAGGGCTTGACCCGGCCGGCGCGGGAGCCGGGGCTCGGGTCCCGGAGAGGGCCTGGCGAGTCCTCCGACCACCCACGTACGGTGTGATCACCCGCACGTTCTCACTCAAAGGCGGTTGTTGATGGCCCTGTTCGATCTTCCCCTGGACGAACTCCGCGCGTACCGCAGTGAGTCCGCCGAGCCCGAGGACTTCGACGCCTTCTGGTCCAAGACGCTCCAGGAGGCCCGAGAGCACGACCTGGACGCCCGCTTCGAACCGGTGGACACCGGGCTGTCCACCGTGGCGGTGTACGACGTGACGTTCGCCGGGTTCGGCGGCCACCCGGTGAAGGGCTGGCTGACCCTGCCCGCCGGAGCCGGGGAACCGCTGCCGCTGGTGGTGGAGTTCGTGGGCTACGGCGGCGGGCGCGGGCTGCCGCACGAGCACCTGCTGTGGGCGTCGACGGGCCGGGCGCACTTCGTGATGGACACGCGCGGCCAGGGCAGCGCCTGGGGCGGCGGGGGCGGCACCGCGGACCCGGTGGGCGGCTCCCCCGCGTACCCCGGCTTCATGACCCGGGGCGTCGACGCGCCCGAGAACTACTACTACCGCCGGGTGTTCACGGACGCGGTGCGCGCGGTCGAGGCGGCCCGTTCGCACCCGCTCACCGACGCGGCGCGGACCGTGGCGACCGGCGGGAGCCAGGGCGGCGGCATCACCCTCGCGGTGGGTGGGCTGGTCCCGGACCTGGTGGCGGTCGCCCCGGACGTGCCGTTCCTGTGCGACTTCCCGCGCGCGGCGACCCTGACGGACCGGCACCCGTACCGGGAGATCGGTCTGTACCTCAAGACGCACCGCGGGCGGACCGAGGACGTCCTGCGCACGCTGTCCTATTTCGACGGCGTCCACTTCGCGGCCCGCGGCCGGGCGCCCGCCCTGTTCTCGACGGCCCTGGAGGACCAGACCTGTCCGCCGTCGACGATCTTCGCGGCGTTCAACGCCTGGTCGCACGACGACAAGGGGATCGAGGTGTACGAGTTCAACGACCACGAGGGCGGCGGACCGTATCAGGAGGCGGCGAAGCTGCGCTGGCTGCGGTCGTACGCCTGAGGGGCGGCGGATGGACACACGGGAGGCCGCGGAGCGGTTCGTCCGGGTCTGGGAGCGGGCCTGGGCCACGCACGACGTGGCGGCGCTGCTGGAGTTGTACGCCGAGGACTGCGTGCACCGGTCGATGCCGTTCCGCGAGCCGCACCGCGGGCGGGCGGCGCTCGGGGCGTATCTGCGCTGGTCGTTCGTCGAGGAGCGGGTGACCGGCGTGCGGTTCTCGGCGCCGGTCGTCGCTCCGGACGGCGTCGCGGTGGCGGAGTTCCTGGTCCTGGCGGAGGAGGACGGCGTGCCGTCCACGCTGGCGGGCTGCGTCTTCGCGCGGTTCGACGAGGAGGGACGTGCCGTGGAGACCCGGGACTACTGGCACACGGCGGACGGTCACCGGGAGCCCACCGGGAGGCTGTTCTTCCGCTGACCGCCATTGTCCATTCCCCGCCCTTCCCTCCAGTCCGACCAGTCGGTACGTTCAGGGAGCCCGGGTCGCGGCGTCGCGGCCCGGGCTCACGGCGGACGACGGAGGGCTGATGTCCGGGGACGAGGCTCACGAGGTGCGGGTGCACGGCCACTGCGACGCCCGCTTCACGGCGGTGCGGCGGGCGTTCGAGGAGAACTTCCGGGACCGGGACGAACTGGGCGCCGGGGTGGCGGTGACGGTCGGCGGCGAGACGGTGGTGGACCTGTGGGGCGGCTGGGCGGACGCGGCCCGCACCCGCCCGTGGCAGCGGGACACACTGGTCAACCTCTGGTCGACCTCCAAGGGACCGGTGGCGCTGTGTGCGCACATCCTCGCCGACCGGGGGCTGCTCGACTTCGACGCGCCGGTCGCCGACTATTGGCCCGAGTTCGCGGCGGCGGGCAAGGAGAAGGTCCTCGTACGGCATCTGCTGTCGCACCGCGCCGGACTCTCCGGCCCGCGCGAACCGCACTCGCTGCGGCAGCTCTACGACTGGGCGCTGACGACCGCGCGGCTCGCGGCGACCGAGCCGTGGTGGGAGCCGGGGACGCGGTCCGGGTATCACGCGCTGACGTACGGCTTCCTGGTCGGCGAGGTGGTCCGGCGGGTCTCGGGGCTGCTGCCGGGGACGTTCCTGGAGCGGGAGGTGACCGGGCCGCTCGGGATCGACTTCCGGATCGGTCTGCCGGAGCGGGAGGCGGGCCGGGCGGCCGAGCTGGTGCATCCGCGGGCCGCGACGAGCAGTGAACAGGCCGCGATCTTCAGCCAGTTGACGCCCGCGGCGATCGCGGCGCTCACCAATCCCGCGGTGGGCGCGGAGGAGGCCAACACGCCCGAGTGGCGGGCCGCCGAGATCCCGGCCGCCAACGGGCACGGCACGGCGCGGGCGGTCGCCGAGCTGTACGGCGTCTTCGCCGGGCGCGGGACGTGCCGCGGCCGGCGGGTGCTGTCCGCCGAGGCGGCCGAGCGGGTCCGCGAGGGCCAGGGCAGCTGCCGTGACCTGGTACTCGGGGCCGGTTTCGAGGACGAGACGGAGATCGGGCTGGGACTGTGGCTGAGCGGCCCGAACGGCTCGTACGGCCCCAATCCGCGCGCTTTCGGACACGACGGCTTCGGCGGATCCTGCGGGCTCGCCGACCCGGAGGCGGGCGTGTCCCTGGGCTATGCGATGAACCGGATGGGGCCGCACATCGCCGACGACCCGCGCAAGACGGCACTGGTGGACGCCCTGTACCGCGCGCTGTGACGCGTGCGTCCCGCGGTTCGGTTTCGGCCGAACCGGCAGACCGGCCTTCCCTGCTGGTGTAGACCAATGCTAGATGTGGTCGCGCAATGAGCCCGCACGGCTACGTCTTGTCACCAACAGGAGGCGCGGCATGGCCCGCACCACCCCCCATGACCACCCGCAGACCGACGACGAGCCGCTCTACTGGCGGATCGCCACGCAGTTACTCGGCGAGCTGCGCGAGGGAACCATTCCGCCGGGTGAACGCCTGCCCGGCGAGCGGCGGTTGGCCGAGCACTTCGACGTCAGCCGGGAGACCGTCCGGCAGGCGCTGGAGGTGCTGCGCCGCGACGGTCTGGTGAACACCGACCGGCGGGGCAGCCACGCCACCCTGCCCGGCCTGCCGGTGGAGGACCCGGTGTCGCTCGCCTTCCCGGTGGGTGCCCGCAGCGCCGATCCGGGCGCGGTCGACCGGGCGACCGTCACCTGGGAGACTCCCCCGCCCGAGCATGCCGCCGCCCTCGGTCTCGCCCCGCACCGGCCGACCCTGGTGCACCGCTACCAGTCCGCCACGTCCGACGGCCGCGCCGTGCGCACCGCGGTGACCTCCTTCTCCGCCGTGGCCCTGTCCGAGGTGGCCGAGCTGGGCCGTTACCGCGACCGTGCCGACGGTGCCGCGGCGGCGCAGCTGCGGCGGGCCTACGACTGGATGCGCAAGGCGGGCCTGACCCTGCACCACCGGGACTCCATCAGCCCGGTCGCCGACGCCTCCTCGGTCCGGGTGACCCGCCGGGTGCACGACCAGTTCGCCCGGCCGCTGGAGATCACCGATCTCGTGGTGGACGCCCAGCAGGACACCCTGGTCTACGAGTTCACGGTGCCGGCGGCGGGGTGACGCCAGCGCGCGCCACCACCAGCCGGGCGCGAGGGCTGCCGTCCGTGCGCCGCCCGAGCTCGGGCAGGGCGTGCAGTTCCACCACGAACCCGGCACGCTCCAGCTCCCGCATCACGTCCCCGAACCGGAAGGCGCGGTAGTACATGACGAACGGCGGACGCCACACGGCGTTGCGCACCCGCATCACCGCGTCGAAACCGAGCAGCGTCCAGTACGCCGAGGTCGCCGGCCTCGGCGGGGCGGGCACGGGGAACGCGAACCGGCCGCCCGGCCGGAGCGCCGAGTGCACCTGGGCGAACAGTCCGGGCAGCTCGCGGGGCAGGAAGTGGCCGAACGCGCCGAAGCTGACCACCAGGTCGAAGGCGGCGGCGAACGGCAGCGCGCGGGCGTCACCGCGCACCCAGGCGACGCGCGGCCCGGCGGGGCGGACGCGTTCCCGGGCGACGGCGAGCATGCCGGCGCTGAAGTCGACCCCTGTGACGCTCTGGCGGCACACCCGCGCCAGCACCTGAGTACCGGCGCCGGTCCCGCAGCACAGGTCGAGCCCGTCCGCGACGGGGCCGAGCCGGGCGAGCACCGCGGCGACCGGCTCCAGCAGCCGGTCCGACGTCCGGAAGGGGGTGTGGTCGAACTTCGGGGCGAGCAGGTCGTAGCCGTGCTCGACGGACGACAGCGCCTGGGCGGCGAGTTCGCGCAGGGTGGGGCCTTCGGGGCTGAACATCCGGGTCAGCCTAGGGCAACCCGCTGCTTCAGGAGCGTCAGAACCCGCTCGCACCAGCGCAGGTTCCCCTCTTCGAAAGCGATCCCGCCCATCAGGGTCAGATACGGGCCGATGCGGTCGGACTCGCTCAGATACTCCTCCTCGGTGCGGCCGTCGAGGAGGCGGTCGCGGACGCGCAGATAGCGGTCGAGCTTGCCGCGCGCCCAGGACATGCGCTCCTCGACCAGCCCGCGGGTGACGGCCGGGTCCGCACCGTCCATCGCCTGGATCTTGATGAAGAGTTCGTCGCGCAGGGCGGTGGGCCGGCGGGGCGGCTCGGCGGCGAAGGAGCGCAGGTCCGCGCGGCCGGCCTCGGTGAGGGTGAACATCCGCTTGTTGGGCCGTCGCTCCTGCTGCACCACCCGGGCCTCGATCAGCCCCTCCCCCGCCAGCCGCTCCAGCTCGCGGTAGAGCTGCTGCGGGGTCGCCGGCCAGAAGTTGGCCAGGGACACGTCGAAGACCTTGGACAGCTCGTAGCCCGAGGCCTCGCCCTCCAGAAGAGCGGCGAGGACGGCGTACTTCAGAGACATGTGGACACGCTAACAGCAGGTGACTATTCTCATCCGCACTTACTCAACTAATTGACTATGAGGTGGTCCGATGCGTGCGTTCCGCGAGGCGGTCGAGGCGGGCGACATGGACGCCGTGGAGGCGCTCCTGGCCGAGGACGTGGTCTTCACCAGCCCGGCCGTGTTCAAGCCGTACCCGGGCAAGGCGATCACGGCGGCGATCCTGCGCGGGGTCGCGCGGGTCTTCGAGGACTTCCGGTACGAGCGGGAGCTCGCCGGCGCCGACGGGCGCGACCACGCGCTGGTGTTCGCCACCCGGGTGGGCGACCGCGAGCTGACCGGCTGCGACTTCATCCATCTCAACGAGGACGGCCTGATCGACGAACTGATGGTCATGGTGCGGCCGTTGTCGGCCGCGCAGGCCTTGGCGGCGGCCATGGGCGCGCAGTTCGAGCAGATCACGAAGGAGGCGGAGGCCCGGTCGGCCGCCGCCTCCTGACCTCAGGCGACGGTGAGGGTCAGCGCGCCCGTGCGGGCCGTGCCCGGTGTGAGGGCCGTCGGCGTGCCGTCGACCGTCAGCGTCACCGTCTTCCCGCGCGGGGCCTTCACGGCCGCGTCGGCGGCGACGGTGAGCGAGGTCAGGTACGAGGTGCCGGTGACCGTCCAGGTGGAGCCGCTGTTCAGCTTCACGATCGCCCCGTTGTTGACGGCGGGCCGCACGGTGTTGCTGACGATGCCCAGTTCGTAGAAGGTGGACGCGTCGACGGTGGGCACCCTCACGACCGTGCCGCCGTCGATGGTGAGCGTGCCCGCGGCGAAGAACATGTAGCCGAAGTGGCCCGAGTCGACGGCCGTGCTACGCACCGGCACGGCCGCCGACTCGGTGTCCGTGAGGCCGAGTTCGAGCTCGGCGTTGAGTGCGGCGACCGCCTCGCGGTGCTGTCGCCGTACGTCACGACGGCGGCCGGGCCGGCGAGTCGCGCGCACCTGGTCGAGGGAGGCGGTGACCTCGGCCCCGGGTACGGCGTGCTTCAGGATCTCTGCCACAACGGCGGCCTTTCTGGGGGGAGTCGGCCGGATCAGACGGGGGGCGCTTCGAAGAGCACGTCGGGGTCGTTGAACTGCTCCTTGGCGACCGACTCGCTCATCGGGTCGGCGGTCCCCCACTGGTCCTGGGTCATCGGGTCGTCGACGTCGTGCCGCCCCGGGTGCCACCGGTCGGCTCCTCGATCGTGAACGTCGGCTCGGTGGCCGCCCTGACCGCCCACCACGCCGTGGCCTACACCGCCAGCAAGTGGGCGCTGCGCGGCCTGTCGAAGGTGGCCGCGCTGGAGCTGGCCCCGCGCGGCATCCGCACCAACCTCGTCCACCCCGGCTACATCGAGACACCGCTGATGGAGTCCGCGAACCCGGTGTTCGTCCGGGCCCACCTCGGCCTGACCCCGCAGGGCCGCCCCGGCACCGTCGACGAGGTCGCGCCCCTGGTCGTCTACCTGCTCTCCGACGAGGCGTCGTACGTCAACGGCGCCGAGATCACCGTCGACGGCGGCTGTGCGGCGCACGGCGGGGTGAAGGCGATCACGAACGCGCTGGACGGGGTCAGCCCTTGAGGTTCTGCAAGGTGGCCTTCGTGTCCGACTTCAGCCAGTCGGTCACCTCGTCGAGCTTCGGCGGGTCCTTGTCCGTGTCGTACGAGGACAGGTAGGCGCTGTAGCTCATGGTGTACGTCATCCAGCCGTCCCGCACGGCCAGCGTGGCGTAGCGGGAGCCGCTGGAGGAGCCGCTGGTGGTGTCCTCGGTGACGAGGTACGCCTCGTCACCGATGCCGTTCACGCTCTCCACGTCGTAACCGGAGTGGCTGTCGTCGTAGTTCTTCCAGGTGGCCGTGAACTCCGGCCCGGGGTCCGTCTTCTTGTGCAGGTCCATCTGGACGGTCAGGTAGGCGTCCGCGTAGCTCGAACCCGTCTTCTTCAGGCTGAGGCTGCAATAGCCCTCGTCGAGGGCGGCGGCCTTGAGCGCGTTGTGGGTCGGGGAGGTGTCGTTCTCGGGGTACTCGTCCTTGAAGGAGGAGTAGTCGCCGCCCGAGCAGAGGTTCGAGGGAGCGGAGTAGCCGCGCAGGTCCGCGCTGTCCTTGCCGATCAGGAAGACACCGGCCGCCCACGCCGCGGAGGCCACCACCGCGCCGACCGCGGCCCACAGGACCGCCCGCCCGGCACCGCCGCTGCCGCCGCCGGGCGGCGGGACGGGCACCGGGCCGTAGGGGCCCTGCTGCGCGTACGGGTTGCCCGGCTGGGGCTGGCCCGGCTGGCCGACCAGGGTCGGCTGGGCGTAGACACCCTGCTGCGTCGGCGGCGGGAAACCGGCCGGCCCGCCGGGCGGCGGCGACTGCGGGTTCGGGTAGGGGTACGCGGTCGGCTGAGCGGGCGCGTCCGACGGTTGGTCCGGCGGTTGCTGCGGCGGCGTGGGCGGCGTGGACATGACGTGAAGATAATGCATGTGGGCGGTCAAGTCCCGTCACGTCAGGGATCGTTATGGTCTGGGGACATCTGGTGCGGCTCAGCCTCGCAGGCGCGGTCCGGCGAGAGCGGTGATGATGTTCACGGGATGCTCCATGTCGTCTCGTGAGGTCGTTCCACCCCACCGACGCATCAGCGGCGCCCGGATCGACACTCCGCGAGCCGCCTTTGCAGAAACCGCCGTTCCGCGTCGTTGTCGACCAGTTCCAGCGCCCGCGCGTACGCCTCGGCGGCCTCCTCGCCGCGGCCCGTGCGGCGCAGCAGGTCCGCGCGGTGGCGGGCAGCAGGTGGTAGCCGGCCAGCTCGCCCTCCCGCTCCAGCTCGGCCACCAGGGCCAGCCCCGCCTCGGGACCCTCGGACATGCCGACCGCGACCGCCCGGTTGAGCCGTACGACGGCGGAGGGCACATGGCGCTGGAGCTCGCCGTACAGGCCGGCGCGGAGGAGATCGGCGCCGGAGGAGGCGGCGTACCCCTCGTTGAACAGCAGGTAGATCACCCCGAGGACGCCGGTGGTGCGTTCGGGCAGCAGGTGTGCGGGCGGCACCCGGCAAGGGATGCCGGCGTTGCGGATCTTGCGTTTGGCGCGCACCAGGCGCTGTGCCATGGCCGCCTCGGGGACCAGGAAGGCGCGGGCGATCTCCGGGGTGGTCAGTCCGGCCAGGGTGCGCAGGGTCAGCGCGACCCGGGCCTCCATGGTCAGCGCGGGGTGGCAGCAGGTGAAGATCAGCCGCAGCCGGTCGTCGTGCACGCCGCTGTCGTCGTCGTACGGCTCCTCGTGGGCCGTGAGCATCGCCGCCTTCCGCAGCTTCTCCGCCCCGCGGTCGCCGAAGTGCGGGTCATTCCGGGGGCGATGGTGTTGACGCGGATGCGGTGCGGGGCGCCGGCCGCGCACAGGTGCTTGCTCATCGCCAGCACCCCGCCCTTGGCGGCGCCGTGCGGCACCATCGGCATGAACGGGGCGCCCCGCACGGCGGCCACGGAGGCCACGTTGAGGACGGCTCCGCCGCCGCGTGCGATCAGGTGCGGCCAGGCCGCCCGGGTGCAGAAGTAGGGGATGTCCAGCTCGTTGCGGATCGTGAAGTACCAGTCGTCGGCCGGCATCGTCTCGAACGGACCGTTGCGCAGCGCGGAGGCGTTGTTGTAGAGGATGTCGATCCCGCCGAAGGCCTCGATCCCGGCCTCGATCCACTCGCGTGCTCCGGTTTCGGTGGACAGGTCGACGGGCGCGAGCGAGCGCATGACACCGCCGGCCTTCCCGACGAGTTCGACGGTTTCCGCGGCGTTCTTCTCGTCGATGTCACAGCCGAATACAAGTGCGCCCTCTGCCGCGAAAACCTGTGCCGCGGCCCGGCCTATTCCGGCTCCCGTCCCACTGATGAAAGCGATTTTCCCGGCCAGTCGGCCCATGATTGCCAAGTCCCTTGTCCCATGCCGCCCGAGTGAGGTGGTGGCAGCGTAGGGAGGGGATTTGGCCGGAACAAGAAATGCGCCGGGGGAGGGCCATCGGGGGTTCGTATGGCTGGTATGCGGCGCGGACGCGGGCTCTCAGGACGTCAGCCGCACGGGGAGCGCCCGTACGCTGTTGCCCACGAAGCTGGCGTGCCGTGCGAGGGCGGCCTCCGGTACGGCGAGGTCCAGGCCGGGGAAGCGGGTGAACAGCCGCTCCAGCGCGATGCCGGCCTCCAGGCGGGCCAGCGGGGCGCCCAGGCAGTAGTGGGCGCCGTGACCGAGGGACAGGTTGCGTACGGCGTCCGGGCGGGCGGGCCGGGTGACGTCGAACCGGTCGGCGTCCGGGCCGTGTGCGGACGGATCGCGTCCGGCGGCGGAGTAACCGGCGAGAACGGGCGTGCCCTTGGGGATGACCGTGCCGTCCACGGTGAGGTCCCGCACCGGGTACCGGAACGGGAAGTAGCTCACCGGCGCGTCCCAGCGCAGCGTCTCCTCGACGACGTCGCCCCAGCTCACCTCGCCCTTCAGCACCAGGTCGAGCTGGTCGCGGTGGCCGCACAGGGCCCGCACGGCGTTGGTGATCAGGTTCAGCGTGGTCTCGTGCCCGGCGATGATCATCAGTACCAGGGTGCCTATCAGCTCCCGCTGGCTGAGCCGGTCGCCGGCCTCGTCGCGGGCGGCGATCAGGGCTCCGGTGAGGTCGTCGCCGGGCCGCTCGGCCTTGGCGGCGGCGATCGCGCCGAGCACCTCGACGAGTTCGCGGTTGGCGGCGACGGCTTCGCGCGGCCCGATGTCGGTGGCCACGACCCGGTCGCACAGATGGTGCAGCCGGTCTCTGAACTCGTCGTCCACTCCGAGCAGTTCGCCGATGACGCCCATCGGCAGCGGCAGCGCGAAGTGCCGCCGCAGATCGGCGACCCCGCCGTCCGCTTCCGCCGCGCGCGCCAGATCGTCGAGCAGAGACGCCGTCAACTCCTCGACCCGGGGCCTGAGTTCCTCGACCCGCCGGGGCGTGAAGGCCCGGCTGACCAGCGACCGCAGCCGACGGTGGTCCTCGCCGTCGGCGGTGGTCATGCCCTCCACCGTCGCGAAGGTCATCAGCGGCCATCCCTCGGCGATCCGCCCCTCGCGGAGCGCGGTGAAGTGCCGGGCGTCCTTGGCCACTTCGGGATGCTGGAGGAACTCCTTCAGCGCCTCGTGCCCGAGCACCACCATCCCCTCGATCTCCCCGGGCAGCACCACCGACGCCACCGCGCCCCGCGCGAGCAGCCGGGCGTTGTCGGCATGCGGGCAGCCGCCGGAGGGGTCCATACGGTGCGGCGGTACGGGGGACGAGGTCGCCAACGGGATCTCCTGTCTCCGGGAATGGACCGGCCCGACTCCATGTTGACGGATGCGGGACCACTGGTACAGTGCGATCAGCATCAAGGTGCGCCCCGTTTCGGGCGCCGGTGCCCGTTCCACTTCGTTCAGCCGATCCACCCGTCGCTTCGCGACCGGTCCACCGGCTTCTCCGCACCACCTCGTGAGCAGGACGTTTCCGACGCAGGCACGTCGTGTCCGCGATCACCCGAGGTGCTGCTCCCGCCGCCGGAGGCGTGTTCCCACGCCCTTCCCCTCGCGGCCAGATCCCCCTGCCCCCCTTCCTCATGCCTTCGTACCGACCGTCCGGAAAGGACCTCACCCTCATGACCACGACCACCACACTCGAACACCCTCCCGCACGGCAGGGGCGCCCGGCCGACCAGCTCGTCACCGGTGTCCTCGACATCGACACGCACGGGAAGGGGCACCTGCGCGCCGAGAGCTGCCTGCCCTCGCCCGCCGACCTCCAGGTCTCCCCCGCGCTGATCCGGCGGCACGGCCTGCGCCGCGGCGACCTCGTCGAGGGCGTCCGCGGCGAGCGGCGCACACTGACCGACGTGGCACGCGTCGGCGGACGCACGCCTGAGGCGCTCCGCGGACGCCGCCACTTCCGTGACCTGACTCCGCTGCACCCGCGCGAGCGGATCCGCCTCGAACACCCGGCGTCCGGGCTCGCGGGACGGGTCGCCGACCTGTTCACCCCCGTCGGCAAGGGCCAGCGCGGGCTCATCGTGGCCCCGCCGAAGACCGGCAAGACCGTGCTGCTCCAGCAGATCGCCGCCGCCGTCGCGGGCAACCACCCGGAGTGCCGGCTGATGGTGCTGCTGCTCGACGAGCGCCCCGAGGAGGTCACCGACATGCGGCGCTCGGTCCAGGGCGAGGTGTACGCCTCGACCTTCGACCGGTCGGCCAAGGACCACATCGCGCTCGCGGAACTCGTCGTCGAGCGCGCCAAACGGCTCGTCGAGGACGGCGAGGACGTCGTCATCCTGCTCGACTCCCTGACCCGGCTGTGCCGGGCCCACAACAACGCGGCGTCCGCCGGCGGCCGCACCCTCAGCGGCGGCGTCGACGCGGGCGCCCTGCTCGGCCCCAAGCGGTTCTTCGGCGCGGCGCGGCACGCCGAGGAGGGCGGCTCGCTCACCATTCTGGCCACCGCCCTGGTGGACACCGGCTCCCGCGCCGACGGCCTGTTCTTCGAGGAGCTGAAGAGCACCGGCAACATGGAGCTCCGCCTGGACCGGGAACTGGCCTCCCACCGGTTGTTCCCGGCCGTGGACCTCGACGCCTCCAGCACGCGTCGCGAGGAACTCCTGCTCACCCCGGCCGAATTGACCACCGTACGAGGGCTGCGCCGCGCGCTGCGGTCGCGGGACGGCGGCCCGGCGAACCTGGAGACGCTGCTGCGGCGGATGCGCGAGACCCCCGACAACGCGACGTTCCTGCGGCGGGTCCAGCCGACACTGCCGACGGACTGATCCGCGTGCGGCATCCGGGTGCCTCCCGGTGGCCTCCGGCGCGGGCAACGCGGTCCACGGCACGTCCGTTCCTACGTTGATTCGTATGATGATCGGATTCTCTTCTCGGGTGGCTGCCTCGACCTGCGCCCTGTGCGTCGCGGGGGTGCTCGCGCTCGCCCCGGCGTCGGCGGACCCCGCCCCGCCCGGACGGCCGAGGGCGGCGGTCCCGCAGCCGTCGCTCCTCTACCGTTCCGGCACGCAGGTCCGTCCGCACCCAGGGGTGCCCGAGGTCCCGGCCGTCTCCGCGCTGTCATGGCTGGTGGCCGACGCGGGCAGCGGCGAGGTGCTGGCCTCGTCCGACGCGCACCGCGGGCTGCCGCCCGCCAGCACCCTCAAGACACTGTTCGCCCTGACCGTGCTGCCGACCCTGCCCGGCGGTTTCCGGCACACCGTCGACACGAAGGAACTGGCGGACGTCGGCGAGGGCAGCAGCCTGGTCGGCGTGGTCGAGGGGCACACGTACCGGGTCGCCGACCTGTGGCGGGGCGTCTTCCTCAGCTCGGGCAACGACGCCGTGCACGTCCTGGCCTCCCTCGCCGGCGGCTGGCAGACCACGGCGGACCGGATGCAGGTCAGGGCCCGCGCCCTGGGCGCCCTGGACACCAGGGTCGTCTCGCCGGACGGCTACGACACGCCCGGCCAGGTGTCGTCCGCGTACGACCTGGCGGTCTTCGGCCGCGCCGGACTGCGCAACCCTGACTTCGCCCGGTACTGCTCCACCGCCCAGGCCCGGTTCCCCGGCGACGACGGCGGGTCGTACGGCATCGAGAACACCAACCGGCTGCTGACCGGCGAGGACGGTGTGAAGCCCTACCCCGGTCTGATCGGCGTCAAGAACGGCTACACCACCAACGCGGGCAACACGCTCGTCGCCGCCGCGCGCCGGAACGGGCGCACGCTCGTGACGACCGTGATGAACCCTCAGGAGGGCGGCGGCTTCGCCGTGTACGAGGAGGCGCGCGCGCTCCTGGACTGGGGATTCGCCGCGTCCGGACGCGTCGATCCGGTGGGTTCGCTGGACGCGCTGATCCCGCGCCCGCCCCACCCCGCCGCGTCCGTGCCGCCCGTGGCCGCCCCGCCGCCGGCCCCCGCCGACACCGGTTCCGACTGGCCGGACACCGGAGTCATCGCGGGCGCCGCCTGTCTCGGCACCGCGGCCGTGGCACTGGCGCTGCGCGCCAAGAACAGCCGGAAGGCGGACGGCTGACCGGCCGGCAGGCCGAGCAGCAGGCCGAGGGTGATCCACGTGTAGGCATTGCTGCCCAGGAACCCGTCGAGGCCGGACGCGTCGTCGTACCAGAGCCACACCACGCTGGTGCACAGCACCGCGTACAGGGCGCCCGCCAGGCGCACGTGACCCGTGCGGACCAGCACGGCGAAGGACGGCAGCAGCCACACCAGGTGGTGCACCCAGGTGATCGGGCTGACCAGGCAGGCGGTGAGGCCGGTGAGGGCGACGGCGGCGGGCCAGTCACCGGCCGCGACCGCGCCGCGCGCCCGCCAGGCCCACACGCACAGCACCAGCAGCACGGCCGTCGCCCACACCGGACGGCCCGGTTCGCCGAGCCGGGCGAGCACACCCTGGAGGGACTGGTTCGATACGTAGTCCAGCCGGCCGACCCTGCCGGTGTCCCACAGCGCCTCCGTCCAGTAGAAGCGGGAGGCTCCGGGATCCGCCCAGGCCGCCAGCCCGGTCGCCCCGGCGGCGACCGCCGTCGCCAGCGCGGCGGCCCGCCACCGGCGGGCGATCAGCAGCAGACCGATGAAGACGGCCGGGGTGAGCTTGATCGCGGCGGCCAGTCCGATGCCGGCGCCCGCCCAGCGGCCCCGCCCGGTCGCGAGCAATCGGCCGTCGGCGAGCACCAGGGCCAGCAGCAGCAGGTTGACCTGGCCGAAGCTGAAGGTGTCGCGCAGCGGCTCGAACAGCGCGAGCAGACAGGCGGCCAGGGCCCAGCCGTACCAGCCGTGCCGTCGCCAGGCGAGCCCGGCCAGGATGCGCAGCACCACCGCCAGCGCCGCCAGGTTCAGCAGCAGGGACGCGGCGACCGCGGTGCGCAGGGGCATGAGCGCCATCGGCAGCATGACCAGTGCGGCGAACGGCGGGTAGGTGAAGCCGTACGGCGTTCCCGGCACGCGGTAGTCGTAGATCCGGCCGCCGTGGTGGACCCAGCCGTCCACGGCCCCGTAGTAGACGCGCAGGTCGAAGAAGTCGCGCAGCAGCGGCACGGTCGCGGTGAAGACGGTCACGGCCGTGCCGAGGGCCAGGACGAGGAGCACCCGTCCCCGGTCGGTGCCCGGCCCCCTCACGCCGTACGCCCCAGGGCCGGTGTCCGGGCCGCCTGGTGGGCCTGTGCCAGGACGACGACGGCGAGGACGCCGCCGGAGACGGCGAGCACCAGTTGGCCGGTGTCCGCGGGGCCGCCGCTGGGCAGCACCGCCAGGGCGAGCACGCCCGTGACCGCCGCCACCCGCCGCCGTACCGAGGTGCTGGGCGCGGCGGCCGCGATCAGGAACAGGCCCCACAGGGCGTACCAGGGGCGGATCGCCGGGCCGAAGGCGGCCACCACCGCGAGGCTCAGGCCGAGCGCGTAGACCGGGGCGGGCCGCAGCCGCACCCAGATGAGGAGGACGGCGGCCGCGGTGACCGCGAGGCCCAGCACGTGCCAGGCCGGGACGGCCAGCGGGGCCAGGCCGCTGCCGAGGCGTTCGAGCAGGGCTCCGGTGGCGCGGCCGAGCAGGCTGGTGAGCGCCCAGTTGTGCGGGGAGACCGGCGTGTCCAGTGCGGTGATCCAGCCGTACCCGGTCCCGGCGACGGCGGTGGCGACGGCGGTGGTCGCGCCGGCCGCCAGCGCGGTCGTCAGGACGGCGCGCGCCGGTCTGTGCCCCGCGCGCGCCTGGACGACGACGACCGCCAGCAGGCCGAGCGCGGCGGGCGCCTTCACCAGGGCCGCCAGCGTCACGAGGACGGCACCCAGGACGGGCCACCTGCCGAGCGCCGCCACGAGGCCCAGACCGAGCAGGCCGAGCATGATGGCGTCGTTGTGGGCCCCGGCCACCAGATGCAGCAGCACCAGCGGGTTCAGGGCGCCCAGCCACAGGGCGGCGGCCGGATCGGCGCCGCTGTGCCGGGCCAGGCGGGGCAGCGCGGCGGCCATCAGGGCCACGCCGAACAGCGCGAGCAGCCGCATCCCGAACAGGCCGGCGGGCAGCTCGCCCCGGGTCAGACCGGCCAGGGCGGAGGCGATCGCCAGGAAGGCGGGGCCGTACGGGGCACCGGTGTTCCGCCACACCGGTGCGACCTCGTCGGCGAGCGGGCCGCCGAGCCGGGCCGGGCCGTGCGCGTACACGTCCATGTGGGCGTCGACCATGGCGCCCTGCGCGAGGTAGCTGTACACGTCCCGGCTGAACAGCGGCGGCGCCAGCAGCAGCGGGGCCGCCCACACGGCGAGGACCAGGAGCAGGGCCCGCGGGGTGGGTGGGTGGTCGCCGCGCACCAGGCGTCCCAGCAGCAGCCAGGCCGCGATCAGCAGGACGACGCCGAAGTACACGCCGACCAGGCCGAGGGCGGCACGGACGGAGGCGGGGGCGAGGAGTTCCCGCACGGGCAGGGCGCCGGCCGTCTCACCGCCCAGCGCGAGGCAGGCGGTACCGGCCAGGCCCATCACCTGGCAGCGGCGGAGATCGACGGGAAACGCCATGGCCAACACTGGGGCAGCGTGACAACGCCGGATGGCCGGAAGGCGACCTGGCTCCCTCCGAAGGGCGGCCTGCGCGTGACCGGAACGTGATCGGACCCGAGGCCCTGTGCAGGGACCGTGGGGGATCAGAACACAGACAGTCCGGTCAGGGTCGTGAACCGGTCGAGGGCCGCCACCCCCGCCACGGAGTTGCCGCGCTCGTCGAGCCCCGGGCTCCACACGCACAGCGTGCAGCGGCCCGGTACGACCGCGATGATCCCGCCGCCGACCCCGCTCTTGCCGGGCAGGCCGACCCGGTAGGCGAAGTTCCCGGCCGCGTCGTACGTCCCGCAGGTCAGCATCACCGCGTTGACCTGCTTGGCCTGGCTGCGGGTGAGCAGCCGGGTGCCGTCGGCGCGGATGCCGTGCCGGGCCAGGAAGGTGGTGGCCAGGGCGAGGTCGGCGCAGGAGGCGGCGATGGAGCACTGCCGGAAGTACTGGTCGAGGAGGACCGGCACCGGGTTGTCGATGTTGCGGTAGGACGCCATGAAATGCGCGAGGGCGGCGTTGCGGTCACCGTGCGCGGTCTCGGACGCGGCGACGTCCTTGTCGAAGTCCAGGGCCGCGTTGCCGCTCTCGGCGCGCAGGAAGGCCAGCAGTTCTCCGGCCGCGTCCCCGGTACGGGTCTGGAGGCGGTCGGTGACGACGAGGGCGCCCGCGTTGATGAAGGGATTCCGCGGGATGCCGTTCTCGTACTCCAGCTGCACCAGGGAGTTGAACGGGTTGCCGGAGGGTTCGCGGCCCACGTGCTCCCAGAGTGCGTCGCCCTCGCGGGCCAGGTCCAGGGCGAGTGTGTAGACCTTGGTGATGGACTGCGCCGAGAACGGCTGCCGCCAGTCCCCCACCCCATAGACCGTGCCGTCCAGCTCGGCGACGGCCATGCCGAAGCTGCGGGGGTCGCGGGCCGCGAGCGCCGGGATGTAGTCGGCGGGACGCCCGCGGCCGGGCGTCCGCTCGATCTCCTCGGCGATGCGCTCCAGGACCGGCAGGAAGGTGAAGGACGACGTCGTTGTCATGATCACTATTGTGCCTCCGGCCGGTCCCGATGCGTCCATCGTGCCTGTGTCGGCGCAGGTCAGGCGAGGGGTGCCACGCTGCCCGCGACGATCTCCGGGCGCAGCAGGCCGGCGAGCGTCTCGGCGGGCAACAGGCCCTTCTCCAGTACCAGTTCGGCCACGCCGCGGCCGGTGGCGAGGGCCTCCTTGGCGATGTCGGTGGCGGCCGTGTACCCGATGTGCGGGTTGAGGGCGGTGACCAGGCCGATGGAGTTCTCGACGGTGGCGCGCAGGGCCTCGGTGTTGGCGGTGATGCCGTTCACGCAGCGCTCGGCGAGCGTGAGGCAGGCGCTGTGGAGGTGCGTGATGCTCTCCGAGAGGGAGTGCAGGATGATCGGCTCGAAGGCGTTGAGCTGGAGCTGGCCGGCCTCGGCGGCCATGGTGATGGCGACGTCGTTGCCGATCACCTCGAAGGCGACCTGGTTGACGACCTCGGGGATCACCGGGTTGACCTTGCCCGGCATGATGCTCGAACCGGCCTGCACGGGCGGGAGGTTGATCTCGCCGAGGCCCGCGCGCGGCCCGGAGGACAGCAGGCGCAGGTCGTTGCAGCTCTTGGAGAGCTTGACCGCGATGCGCTTGAGCACGCCGGACATCTGGACGAACGCGCCGCAGTCCTGGGTGGCCTCGACCAGGTTCGCCGCGGTGACCAGGGGCAGGCCGGTGATCGCGGCGAGATGGCGGCGGGCGGACTCGGCGTACCCGGCGGGGGCGTTGAGCCCGGTGCCGATCGCGGTGGCGCCCAGGTTGATCTCGTGGATCAGCTCGACGGCCTCCGCGAGCCGGCTGCGGTCCTCGTCGAGCATCACCGCGAACGCCGAGAACTCCTGGCCCAGCGTCATCGGCACCGCGTCCTGCAACTGCGTGCGCCCCATCTTCAGCACGTCCCGGAACTCGACCGCCTTGCGGGCGAAGGAGTCCTGGAGCACGGCCATCGCCTTGAGCAGACCGCGCACCGCGAAGACGGTCGCGACCTTGACGGCGGTCGGGTAGACGTCGTTCGTCGACTGGCCGAGGTTGACGTCCTCGTTGGGGTGCAGGTGTGCGTACTGCCCCTTCCCGTACCCCAGCAGCTCCAGCGCCCGGTTCGCCACGACCTCGTTGGCGTTCATGTTGGTGGAGGTGCCCGCGCCGCCCTGGATGACGTCCACGACGAACTGGTCGTGCAGCTTGCCGTCCCGGATCTCCCGGCACGCCTCGACGATGGCGGCCGCCTTCTTCGGCTCCAGCAGCCCCAGTTCCTCGTTCGCCAGCGCGGCGGCCTCCTTCACGGCGGCCAGGGCGTCGATCAGGTGCGGGTAGGCCGAGATCGGCATGCCGGTGATCGGGAAGTTCTCCGTGGCACGCAGGGTGTGGACACCCCAGTACGCCTCGGCAGGGACGTCACGGTCTCCGAGCAGGTCGTGTTCGGTACGGATGGCGACGGCGGTCATGGGGTGCGGGCCTCTTTCGGCGGTACGGAGGTGATGACGGGGTGGGTGGGAAGCGGCGGGTGGGGGGGTCGGCTGGGTGGCCGCGCGGGCTTCGGCGGTGACCGCGACGGCGGCTGACGGCCGGTAAGGGGAACGGGCCTTGACGCCTCGGACGCGGCGGGCAGGTGCCGACGCCACGGACGGGCGCGCGTCCGCCGAGCGGCAGCCGCACCAGGCATACGGGCTCGGCATCGGGCCGGACCGGCGGTACGGCCCGACCGGTTCCGGCGCCCTGACGCCGTGGCACGGCAGGCGGACGTCCGGCTCCCCGCGCCATAGCGGGCAGGGTTCCGGCCGCGCCCCCGGCCGAACGGGCACGGCACCGCCCGCACATGACCACCGGCACCGCCCGAACCGCGTCCCGCGGCCACCAACCACAGGGGTGACCGCCCGGCCACAGCCATACCGGCGCGACCTGCCCGGCGACAGACCCCGAACGGCAGCCCGGCCACCGAAGTACGACCGGACCCGGCTGCCACCCGGCCCCCGGCCCGGCAGCCAGTCCCGCCCGGCACCACGAACACCGCCCGGTTCCCAGCCCCGACCGGCGCCCCGAGCACCGCTTGGTGATCACACGCGACGGACACCGCGGACGCCGCCCGGCAACCGGACCCGGCCGACGCCACGGGCACCGCCCACGGAGCCGACCGCCCGCGCGTCGCAGACAACCGCACCGCGGACCCGGCCGACACCACGGACGCGGCAGGGCGATCACACTCGACAGGCACCGCGGACACCGCCCGAGACCCAGACCCGGCCGACACCACGAACACCGCCCACCGAGCCGACCGCCCGCGCGTCGCAGACAACCGCACCGCGGACCCGGCCGACACCACGGACGCGGCAGGGCGATCACACTCGACAGGCACCGCGGACACCGCCCGAGACCCAGACCCGGCCGACACCACGGACACCGCCCACCGAGCCGACCGCCCAA
>NZ_JBEYXB010000005.1:66982-552989 GCF_040644935.1 Streptomyces sp. NPDC046915
CGCGGCAGGGCGATCACACTCGACAGGCACCGCGGACACCGCCCGAGACCCAGACCCGGCCGACACCACGGACACCGCCCACCGAGCCGACCGCCCAAGCGTCGCAGACAACACCGCGGACCCCGCCGAAGCCGAGCGCCGCGGCTACGCGCAGGCCGTCAGCGGGAGCGGGTCCAGGGCGCGGACCGCGCGTACGCAGCCCACGGGCTCCCCGCCGCCGAGCAGTGGCTCGCCCGTGAACTCGGTGAGGAGGGCGGGGTCGACGCCCGCGCGGGCGAGGGCGGCGGCGGCGACCGGGACGCGGGCCCGGTTGGCGCCGTCGGCGATCTTGACGGCGACGGCCCGGCCGTCCGGGAGGGCGGCGACCTGGACGCCCTCGAAGCCGTCCTTGGCCAGCAGACCGGGCACGGCCCGCATCAGGGCGGCCACGTCGCGGCCGGAGCCGGAGGCCATCTCGGCGTGCTCGCGCATGGCGTCGGCGACCTGGGCCTCCGCCGTGCTGGGCGCCGCGGTGGTGATCCGGGCCGCGGCCCGGGCGAGGCCGTGCAGGGAGACGGAGAACAGCGGGGCGCCGCAGCCGTCGACGGTCACGCCGGCGACGCGCTGGCCGGTGAGCTCCTCGACGGTCTCCGCGATCGCCTGCTGGAGGGGGTGCGCCGGGTCCAGATAGTCCTTCAGGGACCAGCCGTTGAGCTTGGCGGTCCACAGCATCGCCGCGTGCTTGCCGGAGCAGTTCTGGGCGAGCCGGGAGGGCAGCCGGCCCTCCCGGACCCAGGCGTCCCGCACGACGGGGTCGTACGGCAGGTCGGGCACGTTGC
The DNA here is from genome assembly GCF_040644935.1 of Streptomyces sp. NPDC046915. Taxonomy (NCBI): domain Bacteria; kingdom Bacillati; phylum Actinomycetota; class Actinomycetes; order Kitasatosporales; family Streptomycetaceae; genus Streptomyces; species Streptomyces sp. NPDC046915. The sequence continues at coordinate 67,801 of NZ_JBEYXB010000005.1, forward strand.
GCAGGTCGTCCTCGGTGAGCTCGGCGAGTTCGAGGATCCGCCGGGTGCCGGCGAGGTGGTACTCCTCGCCGGAGTGGCTCGCCGCGGCCAGGGACAGCAGGGCGCCGTCGAGCGGCAGCCCGAGCCGCACCATGGCCACGGCCTGTATGGGCTTGAGGGCCGAACGGGGGTAGAAGGCCGCCTCGATGTCGCCGAGTTGGAGCCGGACCTGGCCCTCGCCATCGAGGACGACGACGGAACCGTAGTGGACGCCCTCGACGATCCCGCCGCGTATCAGGTGGGCGACGGGAGCGTGGAGCGGCTCGCGGACGAGGGGTGCCTCCGCGGGGGAACTGCTGTACATCACTGCCTGTATCACTGGTTGGGTGTGGTGGACCGGCGCGACGTTCACGCGTCGGTCCCGGCGGACTGGCGCGCCGTACGGCCGCGGATGGCGTACCAGCCGGCGACCAGCGCTCCGACGATCAGCGGCAGGCACAGCACGGTGGTGCGTCCGGCGCCGCCGTCGGCGTACATCAGGACCAGGACGGAGGCGAGGAACGCCAGCGTCACGAGTTCGGTCCAGGGGGAGCCCGGCAGCCGGTATCCGGGCCGGGTCAGTTCGCCCTTCTGGGTCTTCCGCCAGAAGAACAGGTGACAGATCATGATCATGCCCCAGGTGGCAAGGATACCGATCGCCGCGAAGTTGAGCACGATCTCGAAGGCGTCCGCGGGGACGACGAAGTTGAGGCCGACGCCCAGGACACAGATACCGCTGGTGAGGAGGATCCCGCCGTACGGCACGTGGCTGCGGCTCATCCTCGCGGTGAACTTCGGGGCCGAGCCGCTGACCGCCATCGAGCGCAGGATGCGGCCGGTGGAGTACAGGCCGGAGTTGAGCGAGGACATCGCCGCGGTGAGGACGACCAGGTTCATCACGCCGCCGGCCGCCGGGACACCGATGTGGGACAGCACGGTGACGAAGGGGCTCTCCCCCGCCGAGTACTTGTTCCAGGGCAGCAGCATCGACAGCAGGACGACCGAGCCTACGTAGAAGAGGCCGACGCGCCACATGATCGAGTTGATCGCCTTCGGCATGATCTTCTCGGGGTTCTCGGTCTCACCGGCGGCGACGCCGACCAGTTCGACGGAGGCGTAGGCGAACACGACGCCCTGGATGATCAGCAGCATGGGCATCAGGCCGTTGGGGAAGACGCCGCCGTTGTCGGTGATCAGGGACGGGCCGGGGTGGCTGCCGTCGACCGGGTGCTGGGTGACCAGCAGGTAGATGCCGATGCACATGAACACGACCAGCGCGCTGACCTTGACGATCGCGAACCAGAACTCCATCTCGCCGAAGATCTTCACCGAGATCAGGTTCACGGTGAGGACGACGGCCAGGGCGACCAGCGCGATCACCCACTGCGGGATGTCGGAGAACATGCCCCAGTAGTGGGTGTAGGTGGCCACCGCGGTGATGTCGGCGATGCCGGTGGTCGCCCAGTTCAGGAAGTACATCCAGCCCGCGGTGTACGCGCCCTTCTCGCCGAGGAACTCCCGGGCGTACGACACGAAGGCGCCGGAGGACGGCCGGTACAGCACGAGTTCGCCGAGGGCGCGGACGACGAGGAAGGCGAAGACGCCGCAGACCGCGTACGCGACGAACAGGGAGGGGCCGGCGTCGGCGAGACGGCCGCCGGCGCCGAGGAAGAGGCCGGTGCCGATGGCGCCGCCGATGGCGATCATGTTGACGTGCCGGGACTTCAGGGACTTGCTGTAGCCCGCGTCTCCGGCGTCGACGTGACCGGACGAGGGCCGCGTCTCTTCTTTGAGGTGCTCGCTCACGCCTCGGGTCCGCCTTCCGTGGGGGTGTCCGCGCGCGGGGAGCGCACGATGTCGGTCAGGGTCGTCTCGACGCGGTCGAGGTGGTGGCTCATGGCCTCCACCGCGTCGTGCTCGCAGCCGTCGGTCAGCGCCTCGACGATCGCCCGGTGCTCGCGGTTGGACTGCTCGCGGCGGCCGCCCAGCTCGTTGAGGAAGGCCGACTGACGCGCCAGTGCGTCGCGGATCTCCTCGATGACCCGGCGGAAGACCGGGTTCTGGGCGGCCTCGGCCACGGCGAGGTGGAAGAGGGTGTCCATCGCGACCCACGCGGTGGTGTCCGTCTCCCGCTCCATGCGGTCGAGCAGGTGGGCGAGGTGGTCGAGGTTCTCGGGGGTGCGGCGCACCGCCGCGTACCCGGCGACCGGGATCTCGATGTGCCGGCGCACCTCCAGCAGGTCGCTGGCCGCGTAGTCGCCGAAGGTGGGGTCCTCGACGGCGCTGGCCAGGACGAAGGTGCCCTTGCCGGTCCGGGAGACCGTCAGTCCCATCGTCTGAAGGGCCCGCAGCGCCTCGCGGAGCACGGGCCGGGACACCTCGAGCGTGCGGCAGAGCTCCGCCTCGGAGGGGAGCTTGTCGCCGATCGCGTACTCACCGCGTTCGATGGCACCGCGGAGGTGGCCGAGTACGGCTTCCATGGCGCTGACGCGCCGGGGAACCGGGCCACCTGTCTGGCTGTCTGACAGGTTCACGGGCTCGATCCTGCGGGTTACGGGACGGCACTGTCAAGACACCTGGAAAGGAAACATTCACGGGGTGTGATGCATGAATCTCTGCATCACACCCCGTGGGGAGATCACGGACGACCGGACCCGCCGGCTGCCGACGGCCGGACGCCGGTCAGCTGTCGAGCACCCCGGTGCCCAGCAGACCGAAGAGCGCCACGCCGATGACGATCCGGTACAGCACGAAGGCGTTGAAGGAGTGCTTGGCGACGAACTTCAACAGCCAGGCGATGGAGGCGTAGGCGACCACGAAGGACACGATCGTTCCGACTGCCAGCGGGGCGGCACCCACGCCCGCCCCCAGGGCGTCCTTCAGCTCGTACAGGCCGGCGCCGGTCAGGGCCGGGATGCCGAGGAAGAAGGACAGACGGGTGGCGGCGACGCGGTCCAGGTCGAGGATGAGCGCGGTGGACATGGTGGCGCCGGAGCGGGAGAAGCCGGGGAAGAGCAGGGCGAGGATCTGGGAGCAGCCGACCAGCATCGCGTCCTTGAACGAGGTGTCGTCCTCGCCGCGCTTGTGCCGGCCCATCTGGTCCGCGGCCCACATCACGCCGGACCCGACGATCAGCGAGCCCGCGACCACCCACAGCGAGGCGAGCGGGCCCTCGATCAGCGGCTTGGCGGCCAGCCCCACCGCGACGATCGGGATGGTCGCGTAGATCACCCACCAGGCGAACTTGTAGTCGTGGTGGTAGCGCTCTTCCTTGTTGCGGATGCCGCGGCCCCAGGCGGAGACGATCCGCACGATGTCCTTGAAGAAGTACACCAGCACGGCGGCGATGGCGCCGACCTGGATGACCGCCGAGAAGCCGACCACGGACTTGTCGTCGACGGGGATGTTCATGAGCCCCTCGGTGATCTTGAGGTGGCCGGTCGAGGACACGGGGAGGAATTCGGTCACCCCCTCGACGACACCGAGGACGACGGCTTGACCGACGGAGATGGCGCTCATGGGATCCAGTTCTGCTCAGAAGTTGGTCGACAGTGCTGTAGACAGTCTTACTATGCCCGGTTGTACGGCCCGTGCCTACGCCCACACCGCCTGGGCGAGCGACACGCCGGCGAAGGCCGCACCGAGGCCCGCCGTCACGCTCGCGACGGCATTGGCGGCAGCGTAGAGCCCCGCACCGGTCTCGGTCAGCCTCAGAGTCTCCCAGGAGAAGGTCGAGTACGTCGTCAGGGCCCCGCACAGGCCGGTGCCCAGCAGCAGCCGCAGGTGCGGATCGGCCGAGGACGCGCCGGTCAGCAGGCCCAGGACCAGACAGCCGGTGACGTTCACCACGAACGTGCCCCAGGGCAAGCCCGAGTCGTGCCGGGACTGCACCGCACGGTCCGTCAGGTAGCGCAGTGGAGCACCGACCATGGCCCCGAGGACGACCAACAGCCAGTTCACAACGACTTCTCACCCTTCCCGGCCGTTTTGCCCGGAATCGTTCCTTCAGTCGGGCCGGGTCGCGGCTTCAGGACGCCACGGGTCGCCGCGGCGGCGGCCCACACCGCCGCCAGGGCCGCGAGCAGGGTCACGGCGAGATAGGCCAGCGCGGTGCCGGGGCGGCCGCCGTCGAGGAGCCTCTGGATGTCGACGGCGTAGGTGGAGAAGGTGGTGAAGCCGCCGAGCACGCCGGTGCCGAAGAACGGGCGGACGAGGTGGTGGGCGGCCCACGCCTCGGTGATGACCACCATGAACACGCCGATCACGGCGCAGCCGCCGACGTTGGTCCAGAAGGTCGCCCAGGGAAAACCGCCGGGGGGCGTGGGCCAGGCCAGGGACAGTGCGTAGCGGGCCGTCGCACCGAGCGCGCCACCGAGTGCGACCACCGCGACCACGGGTGCCTGTGCGCGCCAGGCCGGTCGCCGTGCGGGGCCGGGCCGGACGCGGAGGCTCTCGGCTTCCGGGGCTGTCATGGTCGTACGTCTCCTGATCCGGCCCCGTCGACTGGATCACGGCCGGGCATCAGGGTACCGCCCGGGTGTACCCGCGGGTCACCTCGCGGCGGGCGCCTCGCAGACCGCGACCCCGCGCTCCCACAGGCTGCCCAGGACCAGGTGGCCGTCGCTCTCGCAGACGCTGGTGACCATGCGGAAGCCGGAGTGGGGGCGGGTGAGGTGGTGGACGGTGGTGCCGTCGTCGTCGACGGCCAGGACGCCGGCGTAGCCCGTCGGGCGGAAGGGGGCGTGCGCGGCGGCCCGGGCCGCGGCTCGGCGTACTGCGGGCGGGGTGCGGTGCAGCAGGTCCAGCGGAGGGACCGGCGGTCCGGCGAGGGCCACCCAGATCGGGCCGGACTTCCCGGCGCGCCAGATGTTGTCGGGCATGCCCGGGAGGCCGTCGGCGAACGGCTCGGCGGTGCCCGCCCGGGGGCCGGTGAGCCGGAAGCGGGTCAGCCGGCGGGCGCCGGTCTCGGCCACGACCAGGAAGGACTCGTCCGCGCTCGGGGCGACGCCGTTGGCGAACTGGAGCCCCTCCAGCAGCACCTCGGGGCTGCCACCGCCGGGCGGGAGGCGCAACAGGCGTCCGGTGCCGCTGTGTTCGACGAGGTCGGCCATCCAGTGCCGCAGCGGGTGACGACGGCTGGAGACGGTGAAGCACAGGCTGCCGTCGGACAGGGCCACCACGTTGCTGCAGAACCGCAGCGGCTCCCCCGCCACCGAGTCGGCCAGCACCTGGACGGAGCCGTCGCCCGGTGCGACGCGCAGCAGGCCGCGTTCGGCGTCGCACACGATCAGGTCGCCGTCCGGGAGGAGTTCGAGGCCGAGGGGCCGGCCGCCGGTCTCGGCGAGCACCTCGACGCGGGCCGTGCCGGGGTCGGCCAGGCCGTCGAGGCGGAGGATGCGGCCGTCCTCGACGCCGGTCAGGACGCGGCCCCGGTCGTCGGCCACCACGTCCTCGGGGCCCCGACCGCCGATCGCCACGTAATGGCGGGGAACGAGTGCGGTGGGACGGTCCATGCGCGCCTGCCTTTCGCTGTCGAAAGAGACCCGGTCCGAGAGGCCGGTCGGTGGAGCCCCATGCTCGCTGCTCGTGGGTGCCCCTACCAGCCTTTCTCGAACATCCGGGCCACCTCGGCGATCCGGACCTCGTCCCGCCGGTAGTAGGTGCGGCGCCGGATCCGTTTGGCGCGCAGCAGGCCGATGCGGGTGAGCAGGCCGAGGTGGGTCGCGGCGACCCGGCGGGGCACGCCGAGCTTGGCGGCGACGGCGCGTGCGGTGACGCCGTCCTCGGCCGGGTCGGCGTGGCGTTGCGGTGGGAAGTGCGCGGCCGGGTCCTTGAGCCACTCCAAGATCTCCAGGCGTCGTTCGCCCGCGGGAGTCCTCTGCATCGCATCGCCTCCGTCCGCGCCTCCCTCTGTTCCGTCTTCCCACTCTTCCGCAGCCGCTACCGCCACGTACGGGACTCATCGACCCTTGTCCGGTACCGAACGGCCCTTGTGCGCGGCGCAGTTGGGGCTTCGGCCCGGTAGGGGAGCCGGACGGGCCCAGCCGCCCCCACCCGGCCGGGCCCGTCGGTACGGTTCAGCGGTGGCTGAACCACGTCATGGAGGACAGGGCCTTGTCGTCGTAGCCGAACAGGGCCTGGTTCTCCCAGCCGTTGCCGGAGGTGGCGTCGGTGGGGTCCCAGCCGTTGCCGGTGACGGCGGTCCAGGTGGCCTCCCAGTAGAAGACGCCGAGGCCGCGGCCGTTCGGGACGGCCTCCACGATGCTCGCCACGTCGTTCATCCACCGGGTCTGGCCGGCCACCGTCGCCGGGTAGCCGGAGACGAGCTCGCCGGTGGTGTCGATCTGGTTGGTGAGCGAGTCGTCGCTGTCGAGGCGGAAGGGGTAGGCCGTCTCGGCGATGAAGACCGGCTTGCCGTAGCGGGAGGCCGTGTCGTCCAGAGTGGTCTGCGCGGCGGCCAGCGAGCCGTGCCAGTAGCCGTAGTACGACAGGCCGATCGCGTCGTAGCTGATGCCGTACGTCTTGGCGTTGTCGAACCACCAGCGGACGGTGGCGTCGTCACCGGCGTTGGCCAGGTGCAGCGCGACCTGCGTGCCGGACGACACCGCCTTCGTGGCGCTGTAGCCGGAGTTGATCAGGCCGGCGAGCTGCGACCAGTTGTCCGTGGAGCCCTCGGACCACAGCATGCCGCCGTTGATCTCGTTGCCGATCTGCACCATGTCGGCGGTGGTGCCCTGCGCCTTCAGCGCGTTCAGGACGTCGTACGTGTGGTTGTAGACGTCGGTCTTGAGCTGGCTGTAGGAGTGCGAGGCCCAGGCGGCGGGCTTGGTCTGCTTGCCCGGGTCGGCCCAGTTGTCCGAGTAGTGGAAGTCGACCAGCAGCTTCATGCCGGCGGCCTTGATGCGCTTGGCCATGGCCAGTACGCGCGTCTTGTTGTTGTAGCCGTCGGCGGGGTTCACCCAGACCTTCAGGCGCGCGTAGTTCATGCCGGCGTTCTTCAGGATGGTGACCGCGTCGCCCGCGGTGCCGGAACTCGTCCTGTACACACCGCCCTTGGCCTCGCTCTTGGCGAGGGAGGAGATGTCGGCGCCCTTGACGGCGAGGCCCGTTCTGCCCGAGGTGAAGCTCAGGTCGTCGACGTTGATCCAGTTGCCCGCGTTGGCGTCGGAGTCGATGCCGATCGTGCACTGGTTGTTCGTCACCGCGACGGAGGCGACGATGCGGACCCAGCTGCTGGTGGACACCGGCAGGTCGGTGCGCTGCTCCGAACTCCCGCAGTTCTTCAGGGACATGTAGGCGGAGTTCTGCCCACCGCTGGAGCGGACCCAGGCGGTGAGGGTGTAGGTGCCGTTGGCCAGCCCGGACAGGTACTGGTACGTCTCCACCTTGTAGGCGGAGGACGAGTAGTGGCTCAGCCGGTAACTCCCGCCGTGGCCGCCGGACTCGGTGTACGAGGCGCCGGTGTCGCCGTACTCCGACCAGCCGCTGGGCGTGGCCACGCCCGTGCCGTCGGACTCGAAGCCGCCGTTGGTGAGGGTGCTCGCCGCCTGGGCGGTCTGGGCGGGCAGGGCGGTGAGGGCGAGCCCGGCCGCGAGCGGCAGCAGCAGGGCTCTCAGGGTGCGTCTGGGATGGAACATCGTCGTCCGTCGTCCCTTCGACGTGATGGGTTGGGGGTGTCCTCCGCGGGGGTGTCCTCCGTGGAGGTGTCCTCCGCGGGGGTGTCCTCCGCGGGGGTGTCGTCCGCGGGGGTGTCCTCCGTGGGGGTGGGAGGAGAGCCCCTCCGCCCGCGGCTCGTTCGGCTCGCGCGGGCGGAGGGGAGCCGGTGGGGGAAGGGGCTAGCCGTCGAGTCGTACGACGCGGACGGCTCCCGCGGGGACCGCGAGGCGGCCCGCGGCGCGTTCGCCCGTCAGCAGTTCGGTGCCGGGTGTGTCCAGCGGCACCTTGGCGTCGGTGGCGGTGTGGTTGATCGCGAACAGGAAGGTGCGGGTGCCCGACTCGTCGGTGCGGCGCACCACTTCGACGTCCCGGGGCAGGTCGGCGCGCGGCGCGATCCGGGCGTCCGCGGCGGCCCGGGCGAGCACCTCGTCCAGGCCGTGGGTGTCGAGGCGGGTGGAGACGTACCAGGCGGTGCCCTCCCCGAGCCGGTGCCGGGTGACGGCGGGGCGGCCCGCGGTGAGGCCGTCGGCGTACGTCCAGACGGTCTCGGCGCCGCGCGGCACCACGAACTCGGTCCACACGTCCCCGGTGAGCTCGGCGGCGTCGGGGCCGGTGATGCGCACCCGCTGGTTCTCGAGCAGGGGCGAGAACTCCTCCACGGTCAGGCCGAGGACGTCCCGCAGCGGGCCCGGGTAGGCGCCGTCGTGCACGGCGTCGTGCTCGTCGACGATGCCGGAGAAGTACGACACCACGAGGGTGCCTCCGTTCTCCACGTACTCCTTGACGTTGTTGCCGGCGGCCTCCGTCATCAGGTACAGCGCCGGTACGACGACAAGGGGATATCGCGACAAGTCGGCTTCCGGGTGGGCGAAGTCGACGGTGAGATGGCGGTCGTAGAGGGCCTCGTAGAAGGAGTCGGCGCGCTCGCGCGGGTCGTGGTCCTCGCTCGGGCGCCACTGGAGGTTCTGCGCCCACCAGGACTGCCAGTCCCACAGGACGGCCACGTCGGCCCGGGTGCGGGTGCCGCGGATCGGGCTCAGCGAGTCGATGCTCGCGCCGAGTTCGACGGCCTCGCGCCACACGCGGGTCCCGGTGCCGCCGTGCGGCAGCATCGCCGAGTGGAACTTCTCGGCGCCGCGCCGGGACTGCCGCCACTGGAAGAACATGGCGCCCTCGGAGCCCCGTGCGACGTGCGCGAGGGAGTTGCGGGCCATCTCACCGGGGGCCTTGGCCGGGTTGCGGGGCTGCCAGTTGACGCCGGAGGTGGAGTGCTCCAGGAGCAGCCAGGGGGCTCCCCCGGCGACCGAGCGGGTGAGGTCGGCGGCCATCGCGAGGTTGACGTGGGTGCGGCGGCCGTCGGTGATCAGGTAGTGGTCGTTGGTGACGAGGTCGACCTCGCGGCCCCACGCCCAGTAGTCCATGGAGTCGCACTGGCTGAGCGCGGTCATGAAGTTGGTGGTGACCGGGATGCCGGGCGAGAGGCGGTGCAGGATGTCCCGCTCCATACGGAAGTTCTCGCGGATGGTGGCGTCGGCGAACCGCTTGTAGTCCAGCGCCTGGCCCGGGTTGCCGACCGTGGGGGTGGCGCGCGGCGGGTTGATCTGGTCGAGGCCGGTGTAGTGCTGGCCCCAGAAGGCGGTGCCCCAGGCCTCGTTGACCGCGTCGACGTCGCCGTAGGTGTCCGCGAGCCAGCGGCGGAAGTGGGCGGCGCAGGAGTCGCAGTAGCAGGCGGAGACGGGGACGCCGTACTCGTTGTGGACGTGCCACATCGCCAGGGCCGGGTGGCCGCCGTAGCGCTCGGCGAGCCGGGTGGTGATGTTCGCGGCGGCGGCGCGGTAGTCGGCGTTGCTGTGGCAGATCGCGCCGCGTGAGCCGAACTCGTGGCGCACGCCCTCGGCGGTGACCGGCAGGGCCTCGGGATGCGCCCGGTAGAACCAGGCGGGCGGCGCCACGGTGGGCGTGCCGAGGTCGACGCGGATGCCGCTCTCGTGCAGCAGGTCCAGGATCCGGTCCAGCCAGCCGAAGTCGTACTCCCCGGGTGCGGGCTCCAGCAGCGCCCAGGAGAAGATCCCGGCACTCACCATCGTGACGCCGGCCTCCCGCATCAGCCGGACGTCCTCGAGCCAGACGTCTTCCGGCCACTGCTCGGGGTTGTAGTCCCCACCGAAGGCGAGCCTGGTGAGGCCCCTGGGGGTGGTCTCCGGCATGGATCTCTCCCGGGTTATCGATCATTTGGGAACGTGCACACACATCGACGGCGGTGCGAGCCCAACATAACCGCACAGCAACAACCATTGACAAGTGTCCGGGATGTTTCTCTACTGTGAACGCTCACAGAACCACGGCAGGGCCTCGCGACGGGCGAGGGCCCAGGTCAGCCGGTTTCTGCAGGGCAGGTTCCCGCAGCGGGCGGGGACCCAGGTCAGGGGAGAGATCCATGCCGCACACGAAGCGCCGCCGCCTCGTGACAACCGCCGTCGCCGTCTCGCTCGGCGCCACCGCCCTCGCCGCCTGCGGCTCCGAGGACAGCAAGGCCGAGTCGGGCCCGGTCTCGCTGACGTACTGGACCTGGACGCCCGGCATGGACAAGGTCGTGGACCTGTGGAACAAGGGGCCGGGCAAGAAGGACCAGATCACCGTCACGGTGAAGAAGCAGGCGTCCGGCGACACGCTGGTCACCAAGATCCTCACCGCGCACAAGGCGAAGAAGGCACCTGACCTGGTGCAGGCCGAGTACCAGGCACTGCCGACGCTGGTCAGCAATGACGCGCTGGCCGACATCTCCAAGGAGGCCGGCGCCGTCAAGGGCAAGTTCGCCGACGGCGTCTGGCAGCAGACCACGCTGGGCACGGACGCGGTCTACGCGATCCCGCAGGACATCGGGCCGATGATGTTCTACTACCGCGAGGACCTGTTCAAGAAGTACAAGCTGAAGGTCCCCACGACCTGGGACCAGTTCGCCGAGACCGCCCGCGCGCTGAAGAAGGCCGCCCCCGACAAGGACCTGACCACCTTCTCGGCCAACGACTCCGGACTCTTCGCGGGCCTCGCCCAGCAGGCCGGCGCCAAGTGGTGGACCACCTCCGGCGACAAGTGGAAGGTCGCGATCGACGACGCGGCCACCCAGAAGGTCGCCAAGTTCTGGGGCGGCCTGGTCAAGGAGGGCGCCATCGACAACCAGCCGATGTACACCCCGTCCTGGAACAAGGCGCTGAACACCGGCAAGCAGATCGCCTGGGTCAGCGCCGTGTGGGCGCCGGGCACGCTCACCACCGCCGCACCCGACACCAAGGGCAAGTGGGCCATGGCCCCGCTCCCCCAGTGGTCCGCGAGCGAGAACGTCACCGGCAGTTGGGGCGGCTCCTCGACCGCCGTCACCACCGACTCCCAGCACCAGGCCGCCGCGGCCAAGTTCGCCGCCTGGCTGAACACCGACCACGACGCGCTCAACGCACTGGCGAAGGACGGCGGCATCTACCCGGCCTCCACCTCCGCCCAGCTCAGCGGCGCCTTCAGCAACCCGCCGGAGTACTTCTCCAACCAGGCGGACTTCTACCCGCAGGCCGCCAAGATCGCGAACACCACCGCGCCGTCCGCCTGGGGCCCGAACGTCAACGTCGCCTACGCGACCTTCAACGACGCGTTCGGCACCGCCGCCAAGGACAAGTCGGACTTCGCCGCCGCCCTGGCCAAGATGCAGGACGCCACGGTCGCCGACATGAAGAAGCAGGGCTTCGAGGTTTCTCAGTGACCAGCACAAGCCGGAAGGCGTACGGGGTCAAGGGGGCCCCGTACGCCTTCCTCCTGCCCGCGACGATCCTCTTCGCCCTGTTCTTCGCGCTGCCCATCGGGTACGCGGTCTGGCTCAGCTTCCGCAAGGTGCACGTCTCCGGTCTCGGCCTGGGGGCGGGCGCGCGGAAGGAGGTCTGGGCCGGCCTGGAGAACTACACCGACGCCCTCGGTGACAGCGAACTCCTCGACGGCGCACTGCGCGTACTCGGCTACGGCTGCATCGTCGTCCCGGTGATGCTCGGCCTCGCCCTGCTGTTCGCGCTGATGCTCGACTCCGAGAAGGTGCGCCTCGCCCCGTTCACCCGGCTCGCGATCTTCCTGCCGTACGCCATCCCTGGCGTGGTGGCCGCGCTGCTGTGGGGCTTCCTGTATCTGCCGGACGTCAGCCCCTTCTACTACCTGCTCGACAAGTTCGGCCTGCCGCAGCCGGACCTGCTGGACGGCGGTCCGCTCTACCTCGCCCTGTCCAACATCGCGGTGTGGGGCGGCACCGGCTTCAACATGATCGTCATCTACACCTCGCTGCGGGCCATCCCCGCCGAGGTGTACGAGGCGGCCAGGCTGGACGGCGCCACCCGGCTCCAGATCGCGCTGAGGATCAAGATCCCGATGGTGGCGCCCTCGCTGGTGCTGACCTTCTTCTTCTCGATCATCGCGACACTCCAGGTGTTCAACGAGCCGACCACCCTCCACCCGCTCACCAACTCCGTCAACACCAGCTGGAGTCCGCTGATGAAGGTGTACCAGGACGCCTTCCACCGCAACGACATCTACTCGGCGGCCGCCGAGGCGACGCTGATCGCCCTGGCCACGCTGGTCCTGTCGTTCGGCTTCCTGCGGGCCGCGAACCGCCGCAACAAGCAGGAGGAAGCAGGATGAGTTCTCTTGCCGTCCGCAAGGCCGCCCCGGCCGACGGCACCACCCCCGGCACCGCCCAGGGCCCGCCGCTGCGCCGCCGGATCGCGCTGGTCCCGACCCTCACGCTGCTGCTCGGCGCGATCTACACCCTGCTGCCGGTCGCCTGGGTGGTGATCGCGTCCACCAAGTCCGGGCACGAGCTGTTCTCCACGTTCACCTTCCTGCCGGGCACCGGCCTCGCCGGCAACCTCAAGGACCTCAGCGCCTACCGCGACGGCATCTACTGGACGTGGCTGGGCAACTCCGCCCTCTATTCCGGTCTCGGCGCCCTGCTGTCGACGGCCGTGTCGGCGTGCAGCGGGTACGCGCTGGCGACCTATCGCTTCCGGGGCCGCGAAACGATCTTCAACGTCCTGCTCATGGGCGTGCTGATGCCGCCGGTGATCCTCGCCGTCCCGCAGTACCTGCTGCTGGCGAAGGCGAACCTCACGGACACCTACCTGTCCGTGCTGCTCCCGCAGATCCTCGCCCCGTACGGCGTCTACCTCTCGCGCATCTACGCGGCCGCCGCCGTGCCCGGTGACGTGGTCGAGGCCGGGCGGATGGACGGCGCGAGCGAATGGCGGATCTTCACCCGGATCTCGCTGCCGATGATGGTGCCCGGCCTGGTGACGGTCTTCCTGTTCCAGTTCGTGGCGGTGTGGAACAACTTCCTGCTGCCGTTCATCATGCTGAGCGACGACGAGAAGTTCCCGATCCCGCTCGGCCTGTACACGCTCCTCGAACAGGGCTCCAACACCCCGGCGCTGTACACCCTGGTGATCACCGGGGCCGGTCTGGCCGTGCTGCCGCTGATCGCGCTCTTCCTGGTCATTCAACGGTTCTGGAGCCTGGATCTGCTGTCCGGGGCCGTAAAGTCATGACCATGAGCAGCAATGCGGGGGGTCGGCGCAGACCGCCGACGATCCACGACGTGGCGCGCGAGGCAGGCGTCTCCCGGGGCACCGTCTCGCGTGTGCTCAACGGCGGGCACTACGTCAGCCCGGCCGCGCAGGAGGCGGTGAACGCCGCCATCCGCAGGACGGGGTACGTCGTGAACCGGCACGCCCGTTCGCTGATCACGGGGCGCTCGGACTCGGTCGGCTTCCTGCTGACCGAGCCGCAGGAGCGCTTCTTCGAGGACCCCAACTTCAACGTCCTGCTGCGCGGGTGCACGCAGGCGCTGGCCGCGCACGACGTGCCGCTGCTGCTGATGCTGGCCGGCACGGAGGACGAACGGCGGCGCATAGCGCGGTACATCACCGCCGGGCACGTCGACGGGGTGCTGCTGGTCTCCAGCCACTCCGGCGACCCGGTGGCCGAGGAGCTGCGGGAGGCGGGCGTGCCGCTGGTCGCCTGCGGCAAGCCGATCGGGCTGGGCTCGAAGGTCAGTTACGTGGCCGCCGACGACCGCGACGGGGCCCGTGACATGGTGCGCCACCTGCTGTCGCTGGGCCGCCGCCGGATCGGCGTGGTCACCGGCCCGCTGGACACGCCCGGCGGTGTCGAGCGGCTCGCCGGTTACAAGGAGGTGCTCGGCGAGGCGGGTGTCGGCGTCGACGACAGGCTCATCGTCTCCGGCGACTACAGCCGGGTCAGCGGCGAGGCGGGGGCGGAGCGGCTGCTGGCGCTGGCCCCGGACATGGACGCCGTCTTCGTCGCCTCCGACCTGATGGCGCAGGGCGTGCTCACGGCGCTCCAGCGGGCGGGCAGGCGGGTGCCCGAGGACATCGCTGTCGGCGGCTTCGACGACTCCCCCGCGGCGACCGCCGTCAGCCCCGCCCTCACCACCATCCGCCAGCCCTGGGACCGGATCAGCTCCGAGATGGTCCGCGTGCTCCTCGCGCAGATCGGCGGCGAGGACCCGGCCGCGGTGATCCTGCCGACGGAACTGGTGCGCCGCGGTTCCGCCTGAGCCGGCGCGTCACCGCTCCCTCGGTGCGACCAGTCCCGTCTCGTACGCGAGCACGACCGCCTGGGCACGGTCGCGCAGACCCAGCTTGGCGAAGATGCGGGCCACGTGGGACTTGACCGTGGCCTCGCTGAGGGTCAGCTCGGCGGCCAGTTCGGTGTTGGACAGGCCACGGCCCAGCAGGGTCAGCACCTCGCGCTCGCGGGGCGTCAGAGCGGCCAGGTCGGCGGGGACGGTGTCGGGCGTCCGCTCCGCCTCGGCCGCGTACCGCTCGACCAGGCGCCGGGTGATCTGCGGTGCGAGCAGGGCGTCGCCGGTGCCGACGAGCCGGACGGCCGCGGCGAGGTGCTCCGGGGTGACGTCCTTGAGCAGGAAGCCGCTGGCTCCGATCGACAGGGCCGTGTACACGTACCGGTCCAGGTCGAAGGTGGTCAGCATGAGCACCCGGCAGTCGGCGGCCCGCTCCAGGATGCGCCGCGTGGCTTCCAGGCCGTCCATGGTGGGCATGCGGATGTCCATGAGCACGACGTCCGGCTTCAGCTCGACTGCCGCGGCGACCGCCTCGGCCCCGTCGGCGGCCTCGCCCACCACCTCGATGCCCCGGGCGGTCAGGATCAACCGGAAGCCGGTGCGGATCAGCGTCTGGTCGTCGACGATCAGCACCCGGGGCGCCCGCTCGGGCGCGGCCGAGGTCATGGGCGGTCCAGCGGTATGCGGGCCCGGACCCGGTAGCCGCCGCCGAGTCTGCGGCGGGCGTCGAGGTCGCCGCCGTACACGGCGACCCGCTCGCGCAGCCCCAGCAGACCACGGCCCGCGCCGTCATGGCGCCGCGGTGCGGGAGGGGTGCCGGTGCCCGTGCCGGTCAGCACGCTGGGGCCGGTGTTGAGGACCTCGACGCGCAGCGCGTGGTCGGCGTAGCGCACGGTCACCTCCGCCTTGCCGCCGTCGCCGTACCTGAGCGCATTGGTGAGGGCCTCCTGGATGATGCGGTACGCGGTCACGTCGATGCCCTGCGGGAGGCGGCACGGGTCACCGGATATCCGTACCTCGACGGGCAGTCCGGCGAACGATATCCGGTCGACGAGGGAGCCCAGGCGGCCGAGGCCGGGCTGCGGGGTCAGGTCCGGGTGGATCTCCGCCGGCGCCGGATCGCCGTCCGCGCTGTCCTCGCCGCTCGGTGACGGTGCCAGCAGCCCCAGCAGATGCCGCAGGTCGGTCATCGCGCCGCGCCCCGCGTCCTCGACGGCCCGCAGGGCGGACGCGGCCTCGTCCGGCATGGTCCCCAGCACTTCCCGGGCCGCGCTCGCCTGGACGACCATGAGGCTCACGTTGTGGCTCACGATGTCGTGCAACTCGCGGGCGATACGGTCCCGTTCGGCGGCGACGGCCGCGTGCGAGGCGCTCTCCCGCTCCCGCTCGAGCAGCCAGCCCCGCTCCCCCACGGCCGCCTGCCACCGGCGCCGGGTCCGCAGCAGCGCCACGGCCAGCCCCGCGACGGCCGCGCACGCCACCCCCAGCAGCACCGCCAACAGCTCCCGTTCCCCCATGCCCTCACTCTGGCAGACGCCTCTGACATCCGGCATCGGCCTGTGGATCCAGCTCCCTGCATCTGGGGGATGAGGCGCGGGCCGAGGTGCGATCCGGGGAGGGATGCCGGGCGACCGGCCGCGCCCTTAGCGTCCTCACCATGGTCACCGAGGTGCAAACGGGAGAGGCCGTCGTACGACTCGACGGCGTGCGCAAGGAGTACGGCGAGACGGTCGCGCTCGACGGGGTGTCGCTGGAGATCCGGGCCGGGGAGGCGGTCGCGGTGATGGGACCCTCGGGGTGCGGCAAGTCCACCCTGCTCAACATGATCGCCGGGCTGGACCGGCCCACGGGCGGCGCGGTCGTCGTGCACGGCGAGAACGTCGGGGAGTTGAGCGAGAGGGGCCTCGCGCTGTACCGGCGGCGCCGGATCGGCATGATCTTCCAGTTCTTCAACCTCATCGACGACCTGTCGGCCCTCGACAACGTGGCGCTGGCCGCCCAGTTGACCGGTACCCCGGCCCGGCAGGCCCGGCGCCGCGCGCTGGAGCTGTTCGAGGAACTGGGGATCGCCGACCGCCGCAACGCCTATCCGGCGGTGCTCAGCGGCGGCGAGCGCCAACGCGTCGCCGTGGCCCGGGCGTTGATGAACCGGCCCGCGCTGCTGCTGGCCGACGAGCCGACCGGTGCGCTGGACAGCCGGGCCGGGGAGCAGGTGATGGACCTGCTGATCGACCTGAACCAGATCGGGCAGACGCTCGTCATCGTCACCCACGACCGGCATCTCGCCCAGCGCTGTGCCAGCCGTCTGGTGGAGCTGGCGGACGGCCGGGTCACCGGTGAGCACACCCTGGAGCCGTCCGTATGAGGGCGGTGTGGAAGGCCGCGCGGGCGGCCGTACGCAGGCGGAGACTTCAGACGCTGGTCATCTGGCTGGTCACGCTGGTGTCGACGGGGTCGATCGTGGTCGCGCTGGGTCTGGTGGACGCGGCGTCGGCGCCGTTCGACCACGCCTTCGGGAAACTGCACGGACCGCATGTCGTGGCCGCGTTCGACAGCGGCAAGGTGTCGGACGCACGACTGGCACGCGCGGCACGGCAGCCGGGGGTCGAGGCGGTGGCGGGACCGTTCCCGCAGGCGACGGTCGGCATTCCGCGTCACGCGGCGGACTTCGGTCTCGGCGGCGAGATCACGGTCGTGGGCCGGTCCGGTCCCGGAGGTCCGGTGGACCGGGTCGACCTGTGGGCGGGCCGGTGGCCCTCCCGGCCCGGTGAGACGGTCCTGAACCGGGAGTCCGACTGGACCGCCGACGACCTCGGCAAGAAGCTCCACGTGCCGTCGGGCCCGACCCTCACCATCGTCGGATTCGCCTTCGACCTGAGTCACACGGCGGACGCGTGGGTCACCCCGGACCAGATCCGGGCCCTGCACCCGACCGGCAGGCAGATGCTCTTCAGGTTCCGCGACGCGTCGTCGGAGGGCGCGCTGCGTGCCGAGTTGTCCGAGGTGACCGGCGGGCTGCCGAGGGGCGCGCTCGCCGGATCGCAGACGTACCTGGCGCTGAAGCACCGGATCGGCAGCAACGCGCGCGCCTACGCGCCGTATCTGATGGCGTTCGGTGTCCTCGGCATCCTGGTGGCGGTGCTCATCGTCGCCAACGTGGTGGGCGGTGCCGTGGTCTCCGGGTTCCGGCACATCGGCATCCTCAAGGCACTGGGCTTCACTCCGGGGCAGGTGCTGGGCGTCTACCTGGTGATGATCTCCGTGCCCGCCGTGCTGGGCTGTGTGCTCGGCACGTTCACCGGCAACCTGTTGGCCGGACCGTTCTTCCAGTTCGTGTTCACCGGGCCGGCGTCGGGCGTGCTGCACAGCAGCCTGGGGATCGCGCCCTGGGTGAATCTGCTCGCGCTGCTCGGTATGCCGCTGGTCTGCCTGCTCGCCGCGCTCGGCCCCTCCCTGCGGGCGCAGCGGCTGTCGGCGGCGCGGGCCATCAGCGCGGGCAGTGCCCCGCGTGCCGGGCGGGCTCTCGGCATCCAGCGGCGCCTGGCGAGCGTGCGGTTGCCCCGGTCGGTGAGTCTCGGCGCGGGTCTGCCGTTCACCCGTCCGGCGCGCAGCGCGCTCACGCTGGCCGCCGTGGTGCTGGGGGTGACGACGGTGACGTTCGCGACCGGTCTGGCGGCGACCCTGAACAGTTACGGGAACGACGGTCACCACACCTACGACGTCACCGTCTACGTGGGCGGCTACCGGCACGGCAAGGAGGTGCAGCCGGTGCACAGCGACCGTCGACTCCAGTCGCTGCTGGCCGCGTTGCCGGGTGCCACCCATGTGACGGCGCGCTCGGACGACGAGGTGCTCCTCGCCGGCAGCACCCAGGTGGTCATGTTCGAGGGCCGGCGCGGCGGACCGTCCCTGGACAGCGTGCTCTTCAGGGGTCGCTGGATGCACCGGACCGGAGAGGTCGTGGTCGGGACGCCGTTCCTGCGCCGCAACGGAGTGCGCCTCGGGGACCGGCTGCGGCTGCGGCAGGACGGCCACGAGGAGGAGGTGACCGTCGTCGGCGAGACGATGGACACCGACGACCGGCTGGTCATCGGCGGCTGGCCGACGGTCACCGCCCTGATGCCGGACGTGAAGCCCATCGCCTATCACGTCAAGCTGCGCGAGGGCACGGCCCAGGAGGCGTACGCACGCGCCGTCCGGGCCGCCGACCCGGGGCTGTCCGTACAGCTGAGCGGCTCGAACAGTGTCACCGGCACCATCGTCGGCTCCGCGACCGGCCTCACCCTGATGCTGGCCCTCGTCGCCTCCCTCGGTGTCTTCAACACGGCCGTGCTCAACACCCACGACCGGCGCCGCGACCTCGGCATGCTCAAGTCGATCGGCATGACCCCGGGCCAGGTGACGGTGATGACGGTGACCTCGATGGCCGTGCTCGGCGCACTGGGGTCCGTGCTCGGCATCCCCCTGGGCATCGCCGCCTACGAGGTGGTGATGCCCCGCATGGCGGCCGGGGTGGACATCACCCTGCCGTCGTACATGACGGATGTCTGGCATGCGCCGATCCTGGCGCTCCTGGCCCTGGCGGGTGTCCTGATCGCCGTCATGGGCGCCCTGATCCCCGCCCACCGCGCGGCCCGCCTCACCGTCGCGGAGGTGCTGCACAACGAGTAGGGCCGGCGGGGAGCCCGCAACCGGTCAGGATCGAAGAAGCCGGAGCGGGCTCCCCGGCCATAGCGTGAGAGCACCGACGGAAAGCCGTCGGGCCGCCCACCCCGAGGAGTGAGTCCCATGACCGCAGGCCTGCAGACGATCATCTACCCGGTCAAGGACCTGGACAAGGCCAAGCCCCTGTTCACCGCCCTGCTGGGCGTCGAGCCCTATGCCGACGCGCCCTACTACGTCGGTTTCAAGGCCGCCGGGCAGGACGTCGGCCTCGACCCGAACGGGCACGCGCAGGGCATGACCGGACCGGTGCCGTACTGGCACGTCACCGATCTCCGGGAGCGGCTCGCCGCACTGCTCGAAGCGGGCGCGGAACTGCTCCAGGACGTGCGCGACGTCGGCAACGGCCGGCTGATCGCCTCGGTGAAGGACCCCGACGGCAACCTGGTGGGGCTCCTCCAGGACCCGGCCGCCTGAGCCTCGTACGACTCCTCGCCGACTCCTCGCCGACTCCTTGCACCCGCACTAGTTGCACACTCAACAATTGGCCGGTTTGGTGCTACGGTGCGGATATGGCAGCGAAGACGGCCGACGCACGGCTCGAGGAACAGTGGCGGGACATCCTGTCGGTCCACGCGCGCACGATGTGCGAGATCGACCGGGCGCTGCACCCCCACGGGCTGGGCGCGAGCGACTTCGAGGTGCTGGATCTGCTCGCCTCCGAGCCGCGCGAGCAGGGCGACCAGTGCCGGGTGCAGAACCTGGTCGGCCGGGTGCACCTCAGCCAGAGCGCGCTGTCCCGCCTCATCGGGCGGCTGGAGAAGGACGGCCTCGTGGAGCGCTCGGTCTGCGCCGAGGACCGGCGGGGCGTCTGGGTCGCGCTGACCGGCAAGGGCCGCGAACTGCACGCGCGGGTGCTGCCGCTACAGCGGGCGGCGCTGGCCCGCGTACTGCAGGAGCAGCCGGCCTAGAGGACGAACTCGGCCCCGTCCGCGAGGACTTCCACGCCGGTTCCGGCCACCTGCGCCCGGGCCGGGGAGGCGGGATCGAGCAGCGGGTTCGTGTTGTTGAGGTGGGTGTAGATCCGGCGCGGCCGCGGGTGACGGGCCAGCGCGGCGAGACTGCCGTGCGGGCCGGTGACCGGAAGATGCCCCATGGCCGCCTGTCCGCTCCCGCTCCCCGACCGTACCGCCGCGCCCATCTCGTCGGCCGCGAAGAACGTGCCGTCCAGCAGCACACCGTCGGCCGTCGCGCACAGCTCGTCCAGCGCCTCGCCCCAGGCGGCCACGCAGGGCGCGTACACCAGCACTCCCCCGGTGGCCAGGTCCTCGATCCGGTACGCCGTCACCCAGCGGCCGTCCGGGACGGGGGCCGGTACGTACTTGGGGGCCTTGGCGCCCACCGGGTGGGCCGTGACCACCAGGCCGCCCGCCAGCACGAAGCCGCCGTCGGCCAGGCTGTCGCACCACTCCCAGGGGGCGTAGCGGTCGAGGGCGCCGCGGACCGGGGCGAGTGCGGCGCGGACCGGCGGGGCGGCGTAGACCCGCAGGCCGGCCGCGCCGCGCAGCACGGTCAGGCCCATGACGTGGTCGGCCTCCGCGTCGGTCAGCAGCACGCCCCGCAGCGGGGTGTCCCGGGGCCCGGGGCCGGGCCGGAGCGCGGGGGTGGCGGCGAGCTGGACGCGGATGTCGGGCGAGGCGTTCAGCAGCCACCAGTCGCGGCCGTTGCCGGTGAGGGCCACGCACTCCTGGGTGCGCGAGGGCAGCTTGCCGTCCCGGGCGGCCGAGCACAGCGCGCAGGCGCAGTTCCACTGCGGGAAGCCGCCGCCGGCCGCAGTACCCAGCAGGACGATCCTCACGACCATCCGTCCCTCTCGCTCGCCCGGCCCCCCGCTGGGATCTTCCCTCCCGAGCCGCGCGGACTACCCCTTGTCGGGGGGCAGTTCCGGCCGACCTCGGCCGGGCGGCCGCCGGTCCACCGGGCGGCGGGGCGGGATGGCACCGCCGGGGAAGTCGCGCGGGCCGGTCCACAGGGCGGGTACGGCATCGCAGCGACGGCACAGGGCGCAGGCGATGGCCTCGTAGTTGACCCGCCGGCCCTGGAAGTGCGGCCAGGCGTCCTTCGTCGCGCGCTCGGCCCGGAAACCGGCGCTCTCCACCATCTCCGCCGCCGCGTCGAACTCGGCGTAGGTCAGCCGGATCCGGGTGTCCGGGTCCGGGTCGGGGCCGAAGGGGATGCGCAGCGCGCGGGCGATGTCGCGCAGCGCGGAGAATCCGGCGCGCAGCACCAGGCGGGGCGCCGCGCGGGGTCAGGGCGAGCTGGAGGGCCGCCGCGTCCATGACGGCGACCAGGCCGACCAGCCAGCTGCGGAGCGCGCGCGGGGAGCGGAAGGTCAGCAGGATCGGGTACGTGGAGTGACTCTCGCCCATGCCCGAGGCCAGCCGCTCCCAGGCCCGGTACAGCTCCGGGGGCGCCGTCTCGGTGTCGACCAGCCACTGCCGGGCCAGGATCTCCGGGCCCCAGGCGGGCTCGCCCGCCCTGGACTGGCAGGAGGGTGACCTCCAGTTCGCGCCGGCTGTAGGCGCTGTACAGGGTGGGCAGATAGGCGATCTGCAGGGCGATGAGGACGGGTCCGGTGGCGGCGGCGACGAAGTCCAGCACGGACAGCTTCAGCCGGTCGCCGCTGGCGAAACCGAGGGTGAACATGCTGGAGCCGGCCTCCCGGAAGGCGGTGGTCCAGGACAGCGGGGACAGCGCGTTCAGCAGCAGGCCGAAGGCGAGCAGGGCCCCGGCGAGCCAGCCGGTGAGCATCCCGATCAGCATCAGCGGGGCGAGCCAGGTCTGGGCCCGGTCGATGGCGTCGTATCCGCCGTGGGGTGTGGTGAGGCGCAGCAGGCGGCGCAGCACCCACCACAGGCGGATCACCAGCGCGGAGTACAGCCCCCGGGGAACCACGAGGGTGCGCGGGACACTGCTGAGTACCAGTGCCAGAACCAGTGCCCCGGCCACGCCGGAGAGCCATTCCATGCGGCCATTGTGGACCGCGGCCGGGGGCGCCGCGGGGATCGGCCGTGCTCAGCCCGCCGCACGGGCCAGCAGGGTGCGCACCCCCTCGGAGGTGAGGGTCAGGCCGTGCTCGGAGCTGCCGTCGATGGTGAGCGAGATGTCGTCGGCCGGCCACTGGGAGGCGAGCGCGCCGAGGGGCACGAGGCGGTAGCGGGAGACGAAGGGCAGCAGCTCGGCCATCTCCACCTCCGAGGTGAACACCGGCACGACGGGGTTGTCCCCCGGCCTCTCCAGGACGGGCAGTGCCACCGCGGAGGGGTCGGTGGCGTCCTCGGTGGCGGCGTCGTCCGGCACGGGCAGCAGCACGTCGCTGCTGGCGAGCGTGTGCAGCGCGGCCGGGTCCTCGGCGTTCTCGGCCAGCGCGTCCAGCGCCCGCTGGGCCGGCGTCGGCATGTCGTCGTACGCGGGTGTCTCCATGGCAGATCCCCTGCTAGCGGCGGTCGTGCGGTCGCCGTTGGCACTCGGCCGCGGGCGCGGTCCTGAGCGCGTACCCAGCAGGCCCGAGGGCATTCCGGCCGGACGGCGCCGGGCGGATGACGGTTCGGTGAACCGTGGCGGGCCCCGGAGGCCGCCCGCGCGCGGATCAGCCGGCAGAGGCGTCGGCGTCGGCGACCGTGCCGCCTGGGCCGATGGTGTTCAGCGGGCGGACGCCGGGCCGGGCGGGGCCCTCAGTCGCCGAGGAGTTCGGCGAAGCGCCGGGCGCCGATGTTGCCGCCGGAGAGGATGACGCCGATCCGGCGGGGCAGCGGCTCCACGCGGTGGGCCAGCAGGGCGGCCAGGGCGCTCGCTCCGCTGGGTTCGACCACGGTCTTCAGGCGCTCGAAGGCGAACCGCATCCCCTCGCGGATCTGGTCGTCGTCGACCAGGGTGATGCCGTCGAGCAGCCGCCGGTTGATGGAGAAGGTGAGTTCGCCGGGGATGTCCGCGGCCTGGCCGTCGGCGATGGTGCGGGGTACGGGGATGGAGACGCGCCGGCCTGCCTCCAGGGACCGCTTGGTGTCGTCCCCGGCCTCCGGCTCCACGCCGATCACCCGGATGTCCGGCAGGAGTCCCTTGGCCGAGGTCGCGCTTCCGGCGATCAGTCCGCCGCCGCCGACCGGCACGACCAGGGCGTCCAGGTCGCCGGCCTCCTCGATCAGTTCCAGGGCCGCCGTTCCCTGCCCGGCGATGACGTGGGGGTGTTCGTACGGCGGGATCAGCGCCAGTCCGCGGTCGGCGGCGAGGGCCTCCCCGATCGCGACCCGGTCGCCGGTGTAGCGGTCGTAGGTGACGATCTCCGCGCCGTACCCGGCGGTCGCCTCCAGCTTGGCGCGGGGGGTGTCCTCGGGCATCACGATGACGGCGGTGGTGCCGAGCTCACGGGCGGCCAGGGCGACGGCCTGGGCGTGGTTGCCGGAGGAGTAGGCGGCGATGCCCTTGGCCAGGTGTTCCGGGGACAGCCGGGACGCGGCGTTGTAGGCTCCGCGGAACTTGAAGGCGCCGACACGCTGGAGGTTCTCGCATTTGACGAAGACCTCGGCGCCCACCAGCTCGTCCAGGGTCCGCGAGCGCAGTACGGGCGTCCGGTGGGCGACGCCCTCGATCCGTGCGGCGGCGTCCCGGACGTCGTCGAGGCTGACGGGCGGGGTGTCGGGCATGTGCGAACTCCGTTCTGGGCGCTGCCGGCGCCGCGGTCACCGGGTGCCGGTCGCCGGACGCCGGACCATTCCGGGCTGGAATCATTGTCCAGCATCTAGACGGAAAGTCCAGTCCGCACAGCCCTCCGGTCGCTCCCGGGGACGGCAGCGCCCAGCCGGAGTCGTGGCCTGCCCGTCCTCAGAGCGGCGCCTGGCCGGGGTCGCCGGGCTTGATGCGCCCGCGCCAGGCGCCGGTCTCGCCGCCACGGTGCTCGATGTAGTCCTTGAAGCGGCGCATGTCGCCCTTGACGCGCCGGTCGATCATGCCCAGCGCGTCCGCGCCCTTCTCCGCCATGCCTCCCGGCTCGACGTCCATGATGAGCTCCACGCGCGTGTGCGTGTCGTCCAGGCGCTGGAAGCGGACCGACCCCTTCTGGTCGGTGTCACCGCTGATGGTGCGCCAGGTGATCCGCTCGTCGGGGAGCTGGTCGACGATCTCGGTGTCGAACTCGCGCTTCACTCCGCCGATCTTGGTCGTCCAGTGGTTGTGGCGGTCGTCGAGCTGCCTGACCTCCTCCACTCCCTCCATGAACCGCGGGAACTGCTCGAACTGCGTCCACTGGTTGTAGACGGTGTGGAGGGGGACCTCGACCTCAACCGTTTCCTTGACCGTGCTCATGAGCCCTCCTTCATCGGTCGGCTTTCGTCCATCGGCTCTCGTCGGCCGGCCCCCCGGGTACCCCGGTGACCGGCCCGATCACAACAACCGGGGCGGATCGGCGCGATGGCCGGTGGCCCGGGTGTGAGGCACGCTGGTGGCATGAGTCCATGGCGGAGCATGGCGACGCTGCGGCGGTCGTGGCAGTCGAGCCATGCGCTGTTGCTGCTTCCGATCGCGCTCATCGTGGTGATCACCGTGGTGGACATCCGCACGCCCGAGGACGTCCATCTGGGGCCCGCGCTGGTCATCGCCCCCGCGCTGACGCCGTCGTTCGCGGGGCCCGTGGCGACCGGCCTGGTGGGCGTGCTCGCCATCGCGGCCCAGTTCCTCATCGCGGTCCTCCACGGCGGGCTGACCACCGCGAACCACATCGTGCAGCTCATCACGCTCGCCGTGTTCACGGTCATGGTGGTGATCTACAGCGTGATACGCGACCGGCGGCGCGCCCAGCTGGCGCAGGTCCGGTCGGTGGCCGAGGCCGCCCAGCACGTCCTGATGTGGCCGCTGCCGGAGCACATCGGCCCGCTGCGGATCGCCTCGCTGTACATGGCCGCCGAGGACGAGGCGCAGATCGGCGGTGACCTGTACGCCGCCACCCGCTGCGACGGCGCCGTACGCGTCATGATCGGCGACGTGCGCGGCAAGGGCCTCGCCGCGATCGGCGAGGCCGCGCTGCTGCTGGGCGCCTTCCGGGAGGCCGCGCACCGGCAGACCTCCCTGCCCGCGCTGGCCGCCACGCTGGAGCAGAGCGTGACCCGGTACAGCGCCGACTTCGAACCGCCCGAGGAGGCCGGTGAACGCTTCGCCACCGCGCTGTTCGTCGAGATCCCCGACACCGACCCGATCACCAGGATGACCAGCTGCGGCCATCCTCCCCCGCTGCTGCTCAGCCCGGGGCACGTGGTCACCGTGCCGAGCCTGCACCCCGCGCCCCCACTGGGCGTCGGGACCACGGGCTCGACGGACTACACGCTGGACGTGTTCTCCTTCGAGCCCGGCGACACCCTCCTGCTCTACACCGACGGCGTCATCGAGGCCCGCGACGCCGACGGCCGCTTCTATCCGCTGGCGGAGCGCGTCGCGCGCTGGACCGAGGCCGGCCCCGAGGCGCTGATGCACCACATCCGCCGTGACCTGCTCGCCCACACCGGGGGCCGCCTGGACGACGACGCGGCCCTCATCGCCCTCCACCGCACGCCCGCGGTCCAGCGCCAGCACGGCCGGCACCCCGTCTTCGAGGGACTGCACCACAGCTCCGGTGCGCGGCCCCGGGCCTGACGGCCGGACGGGCGACGGCGAACCGGAACCGCGGCCTCCTCCTCACTCCCCCGGGGCGAGGGTGCGCGCGAGCACGCGTGCCGTGTCGGAGATCAGCCCGTTGTCCACCACCGCGTCCCGGGTGGTCTTCGACGACAGCACGGTCAGCACGACCGGTGTCCCCTTGGTGGTCCAGGCGAGGCCGATGTCGTTGCCGGTCGCGTAGTCACCGGTGCCGGTCTTGTCGGCGACGACCCAGTCCTGCGGCAGACCGCGGCGGAACCGCTCGCCGCTGGTGGTGTTGCCCTTCAGCCAGGTGACGAGCTGCTCGCGGTCGGCGGCCGCCAGGGACCGGCCCTGCGTCAGCCGCGTGAAGCTGCCGCCGACAGCCTCCGGCGTGGTGGTGTCGCGCAGGTCGCCGGGGACGGCGGAGTTCAGGTCGGTCTCCCAGCGGTCGAGCCGGCTGACCGGGTCGCCGATCGACCGGAAGAACCGGGTGAGCCCGTCCGGCCCGCCGATCTGACGCAGCAGCAGGTTGCCCGCCGCGTTGTCGCTGTACTGGATCGCGGCCGCGCACAGGTCGCCCACCGTCATGCCGGTGTCGACGTGGTCCCCGGTGATCGGGCAGTTCGGCAGCACCACGTCCGCCGGCGGGTAGTGGATCACCTTGTCCAGCGGCGCGCAGTGGCCATGATCGCGGAGGATCGCCGCCGCGGCGAACGCCTTGAACGTCGAGCACAGGGCGAACCGCTCCTGCGCCCGGTAGGAAACGACCTGGCCGGTGCGGAGGTTGCGGGCGTACACACCGAGGCGGGCGGCGTACTGCTGCTCCAGGTCGCGCAACTCACCTTCCGCGTCCGCCGGTTGTGAGCCCGAGGCGGCCGACGCGGTAGGCGCCGACGAGGCGGCGGTGAGCACGGCGGTGGACACGGCGAGACCGGCCTTGAGCAGGCCTCGTCGCGGAAAGGAGGTGGCAGTGGTCATGCGCCCAGCGAAACAGGCGCACACCGTCCATGTCCAAGAGTGATCTTTGAAGCACTCATAACTTATTGATATGAAGGCTGGATGGATCTGCTGGCGCACCTCGAGGCGTACGTCGCGACCGTGGACGAGGCGAGCTTCTCGCGTGCCGCCGACCGGCTCGGGATCGCCCAGCCGCTTCTCAGCCGGCGCGTCAAGACGCTGGAGGAGCACTTCGGCGGTCTGCTCTTCGACCGTTCCCGACGTCAGGTCACGGTCACCGAGTTCGGCCGGCTCCTCCTGCCGTACGCCCAGGACGTACTGGACCGGGCCCAGCGGTTGCGGCATGTCGCGGGGGCGGCCCGGCAGACGGCGGTACGGGCCGTCGGCGTGCCCGCGGACTGCGGCCCGGCGGCACTGGCGCGAGTCATCCGCGCCGGTACGGAGCACGGCATTCCGCTCGGCGTGCACGAACTGCCGCCTCAGGAACGGGTGTCGGGCCTGTCCGCCGGATCGCTGACGTACGCGCTGCTGCGGGTGCCCCCGGAGAACGCCGCCCTCCGCGTGCCGCTCGGCCTGGCCTCCGCGCCGCCGCCCGACGCTCCGGACGAGAGGCGTCCCCGCCCGCGACCGCGCCCGGTCCACCTGGAGGACCTGCGGCCACGGCGCGGCCACGGCGCGCGGGACGGGCGGCGGGCACCGGTGCCGGTCCTCAGCCTGGCCGAGGACCAAGTCCCGTACGCACAGGACCGGTTGCGGCGTGCGGCGGCTCGCGCCGGGCTGCCCGAGGACGTGGTCCGTGCCGCCGGGCCGACGGCGACCGCGCTCGCCGAGACCCTCGCCGGGCGGGTGACGCTGCTGTGCGCGGAGCCGTTCGCACGGCGGCACGGCGCGAGCTGGGCGCCGCTGGGCGACGCGTCGCTGCACCGGGGGTACGAACCGGGCTCGGCGGAACGTCAGGGTGCGGCGACCGTGCCGGGCTGGCTGGTCGCGCTGCTGGCGGCCGCGGTCGGTGCCGCGACGACCGGAGCGGCCACGGCGTACGAGGCCGCGGAGGCCTCCTCGCGACTGGCGGCGCGCGGATGAGCGCCGGCCCGGTCCACCGCCCCGCCTGTACGGCCGGCGACGCCGCGCTCCTCGAGGTCGCGGAGGCGATCGCCGCCGACTGGGCGGAGCTCGGCGTCCGCGGCTCGTTCCTCGCCCGCAACCTCGACACCGGCGAGCAACTCGGCTTCGACGCCGACGAACCGGTGCCCCTCGCCTCGGTGGTCAAGGTCCCGCTCGCACTGGTCGTGCTGGACCGGATCGCGGCCGGAGAACTCGACGCCGCACGGCCGGTGACCGTCGACCCGGCCACCGGCAGCGTCGGCCCGACCGGGCTCGCGGCCTTCCGGCACCCGGCCACCGTGGCCGTCGGCGACCTGGTCCTCCTCATGCTCGCGGTCAGCGACAACACCGCCGCCGACGCGTTGCTCGACCTCGTCCCGGTGGCGGACGTCGACGCCCGGCTGACCGCGTGGGGGTGTTCCGGCATACGGATGCGGCACCGGCTCCACCACATGTACCAGTGCGCCGCGGGCGCCGCGGGCAACGACTTCTCGCTCGCCCTGGAACTGGCCATCCGCGACGACCGCTCGGGGCGGCACACCATCGAGACGCTGGACCCGGCCCACGCCAACCTCGGCACCGCCGCGTCGCTCGTCACCCTGCTCCAGCGCGTGTGGCGGGACGAGATCGCCCATGCCGGCGCGACCGCGGAACTCCGCCGGCTGATGGGACTTCAGGTCTTCACGCACCGCCTGGCGGCCGAACTGCGCGCGGACACCGTCCGGGTCAGCGGCAAGACGGGCACGTTCCTCCATCTGCGGCACGAGATCGGCGTGGTGGAGGCCGAGTCCGGCGACCGCGTGGCGGTGGCCGCGCTCACCCGCTCCGACCGCCGGGCCAACCTGGCACCGGACATCGACCTCGCGATCGGGATCGCCGCCCGGCAGGCCTTCGAAGCGCTGCGCCGCTGAGAGTCACCGTTCACCCGGGCCGGCCGCCGACCCGGTTCCCGGCCCGTCCCACGACCCACAGGGCGATCTGGGTGCGCGATCGCATGCCCAGCTTGTCGCGGACTTTGTCCAGATGCGTGGCCACGGTACGGGCGGAAAGACCGAGCCGCTCCCCGATCCGCCCGTTGGTCAGCCCCTCGGCGACGAGTTCGGCCACCATGAACTCCCGGGCGGTGAGCGGGTACTGGCCGTCGGCGGCTCCCGCGGTGTCCCTCGTCGCGCGGTGCCCGCCGCCCGGTGTGCGCAGGGCGTAGGCGACCAGCCGGTCCCCGCGCAGCCGGCGGCCGACGCTGACGGCCGCGTCCCGCGCGGTCGCCGACAGCCCGGTACGCGCCCGCTCCGCCGTCTGTTCCACCTGCCGCCGCCACGGATCCTCCGGCTCGGTGTCCAGCCGGCGGCGGGCCTGCGCGCTCGCCTCGTACAGGCGCAGGGCCCGCTGCGGGTCGCCGCTCTCGGCGGCCACCAGCGCCAGGCCCTCGACGGGGTAGAGCGCGTGGAAACCCGCTTCGGGGACGATCCGCAGCACTTCGGCGAACAGTGCCTCGGCGCTCTCCAGCCGTCCCAGCGCCAGCCGCACGGCGCCCGCGGTGTGCAGCGCCGCCGCGGTCCGGCGCCAGGGCGCGTGTGCCCGTATCAGCGGCAGGCAGCGGGACATCAGCGCGTCGGCCTCGGCCTCCCGGCCCGTCTGGAGCAGGGCCCAGGCCAGATGGTGGGTGCACCACGCGGTGTCGTGCGGTCTGCCGAGCGGGGTGAGGACGTCCAGGCACTCCCGCAGGTCCGTGACGGCCGCGTCGGGTTCACCCCGGCACAGCCGTGCCGCGGCGCGCGCGTCCAGGGCGTTGGCGAGACCGGCGGGGTGGTCGCGTGCGCGCTCCGCGGCCACCGCTCGCTCGCCCAGGAGCAGTGCCTGGCTCAGCTCGGCCTGCTGGCAGGCGACGCGCGCCGCCAGCGCCGGGACCGTACCGCCGAGTGCCCGGCCGTCTGCGGTGCGCAGCAGCCCGGTCAGCAGCGCGCGGGCGGCCGAGGGCTGTTCCTGCTGATAGTGCACACGGGCCAGTTCGAGCGTCAGCCGTGCGGGCGGGGCGGTGTCGCGGCCGCCGCCGGTGGACAGGGCCGCCGCGAGGTTGTCGCGCTCCCCGACGAGCGGGCCGTCGGCCTGGTCGGCGAACACCTCCTCACCGGCCCGGTCGGCGAGCCCGGTGAGCCATTGGAGGGCCCGCCGCCGGGTGGTGTGCAGCTCACCGGAGGCGACCAGGCACTCCATCGCGTAGGCCCGGATGGCCGTCAGTTGTCTGAACCGTGCGGGCTCGGCGTCCCCGGGCAGACGGACGATCAGCGACTTGGCCTCGAGGGCGCACAGGATGCGGAGGATCTGCTGCTGCGTGATGCCGTCACCGGCGCAGACGGTCCGCGCCGCGTGCG
Organism: Streptomyces sp. NPDC046915; assembly: GCF_040644935.1. NCBI lineage: Bacteria > Bacillati > Actinomycetota > Actinomycetes > Kitasatosporales > Streptomycetaceae > Streptomyces > Streptomyces sp. NPDC046915. Next base: position 97,867 of record NZ_JBEYXB010000005.1, read on the forward strand.
TCCCGAACCCGCCGACGAGGACCGCGAGACGCCGGAAGACGGCCTGTTCCGCCGGATCGAGCAGCCGATGGCTCCAGTCGATCGCGGCGGCCAGTTCGCTGTGCCGCCGTGGCCCGGTCCTGCTTCCGCCGGTGAGGAGTGGCAGCTGGGACAGCTGGTCGTCCAGGCCGGCCAGGATGTCCCCCGGCGCGAGGGTGCCGACACGTCCGGCCGCGAGTTCGACGGCGAGGGTCAGCCCGTCCAGCCGGCGGCATATCTCGGCGACGGTCCTGCCGTTGCCGCGGTGCAGGGTGAATCCGGGTGCCCGGGCGGCGGCACGCTCGGTGAACAGCCGGACGGCGTCGGCCCGCAGGAGGACCGCCGGATCGTCCTCGTCGCCGGCCGGGGGCAGGGACAGCTCGCCGACCCGGAGCACGGTCTCCCCGGGCACCCGCAGGGCCTCCCGGCTGGTGGCCAGGATCCGCAGCCGGGGGCAGTGCCGCAGCAGGGCCGCCGCCAGTCGCGCGCACGGCTCGGCCAGATGCTCGCAGTTGTCGAGGATCAGCAGCCGCGAGGCGCCACCGATCGCGCCGACGAGGACGTCCACGCCGGACCGGCCGGCCTGTTCGCCGACGGCCAGGGCGGCGGCCACGGACTGCGCGAGGAGCTCTCCGTCGTGCAGCGAGTCGAGCTCCACCAGGTCCACCCGGGTGCCGCGGCCGGACAGGCCCCCGGCGAACTCCAGCGCCAGCCGCGTCTTGCCGACGCCTCCGGTACCGGTCAGGGTGAGCAGGCGCGATGTCCTCAGCAGGGTGCGCAGCCGCGCCAGCTCCTGCCGCCGGCCCACGAAGGAGTCGAGCGCCCGGGGCGGGACGAGACCCCGGGCGCCCGGATCCGGGCGAGCCGACCGCCGTCTGAGCGCCCGTTGCCGGCACGCGTTGGAGCAGTAGCGAGCCGGCCGGCCGCCGTGCGGTCTCCCCGTCAGCGCCGCACCGCACGACTCGCACGTCCGACTCCGGCTCATCCCGGATTCCTGGCCGCGCGCCCCCGGAGCGAAACCCTCACTTTCCGCTCCGGCGCGCGCGGTCAGGGCGTTGCGGTGGGGTCGACGCCCAGGACGACGGTGCCGGTCACTCCCTTCCCGAGGTCGCTGCCCGCCGGGGTGACGGTCAGCAGGGTCGAGGATCCGCCGTTGCGGTAGATGCCGTCCCGGGCGTTGAGCGTGCGGGTGGCCGTGTTGTTCCGGTAGGGAGCGCGGGCGGCAATCCTGGTGTTGTACGTCTCCGGGAAGTAGAGCTGGCCGGTGTGGGAGACGTGGCCGCCGTGGTACGTCCCGTCGGACACCGTGCCGCCGGCGTGCGTCTTGACGTGGATGTGGAGGGCCCGGCCCACGTACCAGCCGGGGTAGATCGTGGTGAACTCCGTGACGCCGGCGGAGTCGGTCAGCTGGACGCCGCGCAGGAAGGTCGTGTCCGGGGTGGAACCGCCCGCGACGTAACCGGAGTAGACCCCGAGGGCGTCGCAGTGCCAGATGTCGACAGCGGTGCCGGGCAGCGGGGCGCAGGTCCTGCTGTCGACCACGGTGACGCGCAGCGTCAGCGGTACGCCGGCCCTGCCCTCGGTGATGTCCTTGCGGACCGTCTCCAGGTCCAGGTAGTACGGCCCTTCGGTCTGCTCGGGCGTGAGCACACAGGCGGCCGCCGGCCGGGCCGGCTGCCGCGTGGCGGTGTTCCGGTCGGTGGCCGCGGTCGCCTGCGCGGCCGTGAGCCCGAGGGCGGCCACGCCGAGGGTCGCGCCGCCCAGGGTGGCGATGACGGATCGCCGGTCGTGGTGGGGGGTGTCAGTCATGCTGCGACGATGACGCGTGCGACGCTCCACGGGATCGGTCGGACGACCCATGATTCGGGGGCGTTACGAAACTCCCCCGACGCCGGCCGGCAGCGGTCACCCGTTCGTCGCGGCCTTCTTGATCGCTTCGCGGATGCGGGAGTACGTACCGCAGCGGCACACGTTCTCGATCCGGTCGATGTCGTCGTCGGTCGGGTGGGCGGTCTTCTTCAGCAGGGCCGCCGCCGCCATGATCTGGCCCGGCTGGCAGAAGCCGCACTGGGCGACGTCGCAGTCGAGCCAGGCCTGCTGCACGGGGTGCAGGGTGTCGCCGTCGGCCAGGCCCTCGATGGTGGTGACCTGACGGTCCGCGCAGTCGGCGACCGGCACGACGCAGGGCTGGACCTCCTCGCCGTCGAGGTGACTGGTGCAGGCCCGGCAGACCCCCACACCGCAGCCGTACTTGGGCCCGGTGACGTGCAGCAGGTCCCGCAGGACCCACAGCAGCGGCATGTCGGCCGGGGCCTCGACGGTGACCGGCTTGCCGTTGAGGACGAAGGAGTAGGACGGCATCGGCACTCTTTCAGAAGGTGAGGGGGAAGCGGCGGGGCTTGGTGCCGGTGGCCCGGGCGTAGGCGTTGGCGACGGCACCGGCCGCGGCCGGCACGCCGAGTTCGCCCGCCCCGCCCGGTTCCCGGCCGGAGGCCACGATGTGCGCCTCGAAGTGCAGCGGGGCGTGCCGCTGGCGGGCGTAGTGGAAGTCGGCGTAGCTGCTCTCGCGGACGGCGCCCCGGTCGATGTGGAGGCCTGCCTGGAGGACGGTGGAGATGCCGTCGATGGCGGTGCCCATCAGCTGGGCCTGAAGTCCCCGCGGGTTGACGGCCGTTCCGACGTCGGCCGCCATCACCACCTTGGTCACCCGGGGGTTCTTCGGATCGCCGGCGTCGATCTCGGTCAGGCAGGCGACGCACGAGCCGTACTCCTCGTGGACGGCGATGCCCTGCGCCTGGCCGGCCGGCATGGTCCGGCCCCAGTCCCCGGCTTCCGCGACCTTGTCGAGCACGGCCTTGACGGCCTTGTTCCGGAGCGTGGTGCGCCGGAAGGCGATCGGGTCCTTGCCCAGGCTCGCGGCGACCTCGTCGACCATGACCTCCTCGGCGGCGCGCATCGTCCCGGAGTCCACCGACCGCCAGGCGCCGAGCGGCATCGCCAGTTCGACCGAGCCCGAGTCCCCGGAGACCCGGCCGAAGTTGTACAGGCCGCTCCCGCTGGGCAGCGGACCGGCGGCACGCGACCCGGCCCGGACGATCCCGCCCTGGGCAGTCGCCCCCTTCCCCCCGGAGGACTCGCTCACCGAGGCCGTGACGTGGGTGAAGGCCACCACCCTGCCCCCTGCGTGGCTGGCCCGGATCCGGTGGTGGTCGGCCGGGCGCATCCTGCCGTGCCGGGTGTCGTCGGCGCGGCTCCACATCAGCTTCACCGGCCGGCGTGCCGCCTTCGAGATGACGGCCGCCTCGATCGCGGCGTCGTAGTTCAGCCGGCGGCCGAACGAACCGCCGCCCCGGATGACATGGACCCGTACCTTCGACGCGGGCAGCCCGACCGCCGAGGCGATGCTGTCCCGCGCGTCCATCGGTGTCTGGGAGGAGAACCAGATCTCGGCGTGCCCGGCACGCACGTCCGCCACCGCGGTCAGCACCTCCATCGGCGCATGGCTGACGAAGGCGAACTCGAACTCGCCCTCGACCTGGGCCGATCCACGCGGCGGGGTGCCCATGCGGGGCACGGCCGCCCGCAGCCGGGAGCGGATCGCGGCGTCGGACAGCGAGGCAAGGGGGCCCGGACCCCAGGTGATGTGCAGGGCGTCCCTGGCCTTGAAGGCGTGGTGGAAGGACTCGGCCACCACGGCGACCCCGCCGGCGATCCTGACGACGGCGTGGACCCCCGGCATCGCACGCGCCGCCCGGTCGTCGACGGACACGACCTTGCCGCCGAGCGTGGGCGGCCGGGCCACCACGGTGGGCTTCGCTCCGGCCACCGTCAGGTCCCCGGTGTACTCGGCCCTGCCGGTGACGATGTCCCGGGCGTCGATCCGGTTCGTCGGCCGGCCGATCACCCGGTGCCGGGAGGCCGGCTTGGGCTTGCTCGACACGGCCGGCCGGCGGACCCGCGCGGCGCTCTCGGTCAGTGATCCGAAGGTGGCCGACCGCCCGTCCGGCGCGATCACCTGCGTGTCCCGGGTACGCAGGGACCACGCGGGGAGCCGCCACCGCTTGGCCGCCGCCGTCACCAGCTTGGCGCGCGCCAGGGCGGCCAGCGCTCGGGCCGGGCCGTACAGCGAACTGACCGAACTGGAGCCGCCGGTGTACTGGTTGCCCTTGGCGCGGGCCTCGGCGAGCGGGATGTCGACGTCGGCGAGCCGGGCGTCCAGTTCCTCGGCGATCATCATGGCGACCGCGGTGGTGACACCCTGGCCGACCTCGACGCGCGGCAGCCGTACGACGACCTTGTTCGCCGCCGTGACCTCGAGGACCAGCATCTCCTCGTCCGTACCGGTCGCCAGGACGTCGGACCGCTCACCGGCGGCCTCCGCGCCCTCCGCGGGCGACGCGTCGCAGCCGAGGGGGGCCGCGACGGTCAGAGTGGACGCCGCGAGGGAGTAGGCCATGAATCTGCGACGGGACAGCTGACGGGCCAACAGACGCTCCTTACGGGGGTGCCGGGTCGCTCCGGCTGCGTGTGCCGTCTGGTAGGAGGCGCCGGCGAGCCCGGGGGTTGCCTGCGCCTGGCCGTCGCTTGGGACTTTCTTGGCCGTCGCGTGAACGGGCATCCTGCGCGACGCCTTGCCGATCTCCGCGCGGCAGGGCGGCGAGGCGCTCATGAACGTGAGCACGGCCGGCCTCGACGCCTGGGCCTCGATCGTCGTCGACGGCAGGTACGTCACCCTCCGCAGTTCGGTGAAGACCGACGCGTGGCGGTCCCGGCTCCACTGGGGCGTGGTGAAAAAGACATAGGCACCCGATAAGGCGTCACCGATGAAATGCGGGAAATTCACACCGCCCGGTCGCTGACGATTCCGTGGCGAACATGTGTGGATGTCGTACCCGCCGGGCGCGAAGTGGTGGCGTATAACCGTGTCGGTACTGATTCGCGCCACCGCTGTTCACGGAGGAGGCTTGCGGCGAAATCCGTCGTGCAGTAATCACGTGAATCATGAACCTGTTCCACCGCGGTGCGTCACTCCGCCGCTCGGCATCCTCCACCACAGCCCAACTCACCGCCGAGCCACAGAACTTGGCCTCTGACGCCGTCCTCGATCCCGCCCTGGCGGCGCTGACCGGAGAGTGGATGATCGACCCGGCGCACAGCCGGATCGGCTTCTCCGTCCGGCATGCCATGGTGACGACGGTGCGGGGGGCATTCACCGAGTACGAGAGCCGGCTCTACTTCGACGGCCGGAATCCGGGTCGCTCGCGGGCGGAGATCACATTGTCCACCGCGAGCGTCGACACCGGCGTGGAACAGCGTGACGCCCACTTGGCCGGTCGTGGCTTCCTGGACTCCGCCGCTTATCCCCGTATGCGTTTCACCAGTACGGCCGTGCGGCTCGCGAGCCCCGAGGTCTACCGTATGACCGGGGACCTCACCATCAAGGACGTCACCCGTCCCGTCGTCCTGGAGCTCACCTACATAGGACACGTCACCGACCCCTTCGGCTACGAGCGGGTCGGATTCGACGGCACCACCACCATCGACCGCTCCGAATGGGGCCTGACGTACGACGCCCGGCTCGCCGAGGGCGGCGCCATGGTGAGCGAGAAGGTACGTCTCCAGTTCGACATCGCCGCCATCCGCGCCACGCCCATGGGCTGACCGGCCGGGGTTCCTGGTCCCCGTACTACCAGGAACCGGGGGGCACTGGCTTCCCGCACCGCCCGGTCGCACAGTGGACGCATGACCACAACACTGATAACAGGAGCGAACAAGGGTCTCGGCTTCGAGACCGCCCGCCGCCTCGTCGAGGCGGGACACACCGTCTACATCGGCAGCCGCGACGCCGAACGCGGCCGCCGGGCCGCCGAGCGACTGGGTGCGCGCACGGTCCGGCTGGACGTCACCGACGACGACTCCGTGCGGACCGCCGCGGCGGCCATCGAGGCCGACGGAGGCCTGGACGTACTGATCAACAACGCCGGTGTCGAGGAAAGGGCCGACGGCAACGCCGTGATCGGCGCCGCGGACGTCACGGCCGACACCATGCGGAACACGTTCGAGACCAACGTCTTCGGCACGGTGCGCGTCCTGCACGCCTTCCTGCCGCTCCTCCGGCGTTCGGCCGCCCCCGTGGTGGTCAACCTCAGCAGCGGGCTGGCCTCCCTGACCCGGGTCACCGACGCCGGCACCCCGACGTACGCCTACCCGGGCGTCGCCTATCCGGCGTCGAAGACCGCCGTCAACATGATCACGGTGCAGTACGCGAAGGCGTTCCCCCACATGCGGATCAACGCGGTGGAGCCCGGCTTCACCAAGACCGACCTCAACGGCAACACCGGCATCCAGACCGTCGAACAGGGCGCCGAGATCATCGTGCGCATGGCGCAGGTGGGCCCCGACGGTCCCACGGGCGGCTACTTCGACGCCGAAGGCACCCTTCCCTGGTGATCCGTACCGGCCCGGCTCACCGACGGCAGGTCCTGCTCGGTCCAGATGCACTTGCCGTCGCCGAGGAAGCGCGTGCCCCAGCGCTGTGACAGGGCGGCGACCAGGTGCAGGCCCCGGCCGCCCTCGTCCGTGTATCCGGCGCGCCGGATGCGCGGGGTGGTGAGGCTGCCGTCGTACACCTCGCAGATCAGTGACCGGCTGTGCAGCAGACGCAGCCGCACGGGGCCCCTGGCGTGCCGGACGACGTTGCCGACCAGCTCGCTGACCAGCAGCTCGGTGGTCATCTCGAGCTCTTCAAGGCCCCATGCGGCCAGTCGGCGGCGGACGAACTCGCGGGCCTGGCCGGCCGCCCTGGGGTCTTGCGGCAGGCTGCACCAGGCGACGTCACCGGGAGGTGTGGCGCGGGTGTGCGCGATCAGCAGGGCCGCGTCGTCACTGGTCTGCTCGCGGTCGGGCAGCAGCGTCGCCACCAGGTGGTCGCACAGGGCTTCGAGCCGGTCCGTGCGCTCGTCCGACCGCCCGTCAGGGAAGTACGAGGTCCGCGCGACGGCCTCCTCCAGAGTCCGCCGGAGCTGGGCGAGGCCCTCGTCGATGTCCCGGCCGGCCGCGTCCACGAGACCGTCGGTGCAGAACACCAGCAGGCTCTCCTCCGGCAGGTCCACCTCGTGGACGTCGAAGGGCGGCTCGGCGGCGCCGAGCGGTGGATTGACGGACACCTCGGGGCGGCGGACCGTGCCGTCCGGGTGGACGACGACCGGCGGCGGATGCCCGGCCAGGGCGAGCGCACAGGTCCGGGCGACCGGGTCGTAGACGGCGTACGAGAAGGTGGCGTAGTAGTCGTCCCCCAGCTCGCCGACGATCTCGTTGAGGTGGCCGAGCAGTTCGTCCGGCTCCAGTTCCAGGTCGACGAGCGTGCGCACCGCCGTACGCAGCCGGCCCATGGTCGCGGCCTCGGCGATGCCGTGGCCCATGACGTCGCCGATCACCAGGGCGACACGGTCGGCGGAGAGCGGGATCAGGTCGTACCAGTCTCCGCCCACCTCGTCGCCCCGGCCCGCGGGCAGATAGCGGGCGGCGGCGGAGACGGCGGGCGGGGAGGGCAGCGACTTGGGGAGCAGGCCGCGCTGGAGTCCCTGGGCCCTGGTGTGCTCCATGTCGTACAGGCGCGCGCGTTCCAGTGCCTGGGCGACCAGACCGCTGACCGCGGTGAGCAGGGTGCGCTCCTCCTGGCTGAAGGAGCGCTGACGGGCGAACGACATGACGCAGCAGCCGATCGGACGACCGGACGCGATGAGCGGGAGGAACGCCCACGCGTTCTTGGTCGACTTCACGGTCACCCCTCTCAGTTCCCCGTACTGCCTGCGGAACTGGGCCTTCGACTCCACGAACATGGGGGTACGGGTACGCAGCGCGTCGGAGACCGCCGTGTTGTCGCCCAGCGGAATCCCGTCGATCAGGCTCAGGAAGTCCGGTCCGTATCCGACGGAGTCGACCACACGCACCCGGCCGCCCTCCAGCCTCTCGACCACCAGTCCGTCGGCGCCGAACGGCGGCAGGACGTGCTCGGCGACGACACGGACCACGTCCCGGGACGACACGGCCTCGGTGAGCGCGACCGTCAGCTCGCCCACACGCGCGGTGCGCTCCGCCGCGCCGCGCTCGCCGGCCGTCTCCTCGTCGATCCGCTGCGGTGTGACGTCGGCGAAGAAGATCGCCAGCCCGCTCTCCGGCAGCGGCACCAGGCGTACCCGGCTCACCCGCCGGTCGCCCGGCCGGGACAGGTCGAAGGTCAGCGGCGCCCGCTCGGCGGACGCCCTGCGGCAATGGCATTCCATGGCCCGGACGTGGCCGGCCGGGACGTCCCACAGGGTGCTGCCGAGCGCCGCCCCGCCCACGCCGAGGTGGCGCTCGGCCGCCCGGTTGAGGAAGGTGATCCGCCAGTCCTCGTCGACGGTGAGGAAGCCGTCCGCCATCGTGTCGAGCGCGCGCACGACGGGGTCCGGCCCCGTTCCTGTGCCGGTGCCGCCGAGAGCTGGGCCGGCACCCAGGCGCCCCGACGCCCATCCGGCCACCGCGTGCAGGAGGCGGCGCCGCGCCGGGTCCGGCTCGCCGGGCTCCGCCGTCAGCACCGTGAGGGCCCCGACGGGTCCGGCCCGGCCCGGCAGCGGAACCGAGACGACACCCGCGGCCCCGATGCCCAGGACGTCCTCGCCCAGCCAGACGTACTCGCCGCCGCGCACGGCCCGGGCGGGCGGCGCGTCCGCGTCCTGCCCGATCCGGGCCCACCCTCCGACGGTCCCGAGCGGCAGGCCGCTGAGCGCCACGAGGCGCAGCGGGCCGGTGCCGCCGGGGTCCCGGTGGTGCAGCAGGCCGCCCAGGCCGTGCAGGCCGGCGGTCGCCTGCTGGAGCGCCAGCGGCAGGGCGACGGCGTCCGGCTGGTCTCCGGCCGCGGTTTCCAGCAGTCGCAGGCGTGCGGACCCCAGCCCTTCGGCGCGACCGGCGCGCCCGGAGATACCGGCCGTCACGTCGCCTCCCCGGTCCGTACCGAGTCTGCTGACATCAACAGTAGGTCGTCAGGGCTCCCTGAGCAGCGTGAGGTGGGCGAGGTCTCCGGGCGGCGGGGTGGTGACCGACCACAGCGGGGCGGCGGGTCCGTCGGCCACCGCCGCCGGGGCGTCGGTCAGGTTCATCCGCTCGCGCAGACGGCCGTAGAAGTCCATCGGCCCCAGCCGGACCGCCCGCAGCCGGCGCGGCGCCGCGTACACACCGATCCAGTCGCCCGGCCCGAGCACGCCGCGCAGCTGGCCGTCGATGCTGACCGCGGCCTGACCCGACCGTTCGAGGACGCGCAGCCCCACGGGTTCGTCCGGGGCGGTCACGACCGACCGGTTGAACGCCATGTGCGGGGCGACCGGCGTGAAGACCAGCGCCTCGGCGCGCGGCGAGACGACGGGGCCGCCGGCGGCGAAGCTGTAGGCGGTCGAGCCCGTCGGGGTGGCCACCATCAGGGCGTCGGCGGAGTAGGACGCCAGGAGCCGGCCCCCGACGTAGACCCCGACCGACACCTGGCGGTCCCTCGACAGCTTCTCCAGGACGATGTCGTTCAGCGCGAAGACGTTCAGCGGCACGCCCCACTCGTCGCCGGTCTCGCAGTCGGTGCGCACCGGGGGAGGCGGCAGGAGCGGCCCGCGCCCGTACCGCAGCAGCGCTTCCATGTCGGACGGCACCCGCAGCCGGCACGAGGCGCGCATGGTCAGCAACAGGCGGTGCTCCACGGCCACCCGATCGTCCCGTACGGCGTCCAGTGCCGCGCGCACCTCGGCGACGGGCACCTCCGTCAGGAAGCCCACCCGTCCCAGGTCGACGCCGAGGACCAGGGCGTCGTGCTCGGCGGCCAGCCGTGCGCCGCGCAGGAAGGTGCCGTCGCCGCCCAGCGTGACGATGAGGTCGGGATCGCCGGCGGCCTCCACCTCCTCCCCCGCGCTGCGCCGCACCCCGTCCCGCCACACATCGATGTCCGTGCACGGCACGGCGTGCTCGGCACACCACTCCCGTACGGCACGGGCGGCCTCCGCGGCTTCCGCGCGCCCACCGTGCACGACCAATCCGAGCCGACTCACCGTCACGTCCGCCTCCGCATCACCTCGGGACCGGCCACCAATACACCCCGAGTAACCCGCCGACGCCACCTGCCACACCGCCGGGTGCACCGAGGTCTTCGACCGGAGACGATTGATTGTCGATCGAAACCGATCGACAATCGATATATGCATCGCTCCTTCATCGCCATCCTCCGAGTCGGCATCGTCACAGCGATCCCGCTCGGTCTCTTCGGCGTCACCGGGCATCTGACGCTGGCCGACATCGCCTCCCCCGGGGACGGCATGGACGTCGTCGGCGCGCTGGGCGCCGCGATCGTGGGGGTCGGCGTCGGCGTGGGGGCGTCGTTCGCGATGCTCGTCGTCGTCATGCGGAGCCTCTTGCTCAAGGCGACGGATCTACAGAACGAGACGGCCGAGGTGGTCTGATGGCGATCATCGTCGACCTCGACGTCCTGCTCGCCGAACGGCGCCTGTCGGTCGGTGAGTTCGCCGAGGCCGTGGGCATCACGCCCGCCAACGTCGCCGTACTGAAGAACGGTCGCGCGAAGGCGGTCCGGTTCACGACGCTCGACGCGATCTGCCGCACCCTCGGCTGTCAGCCCGGCGACGTGCTGCGCTGGGTGCCCGACGACGGCGCGGACGACGGGTAGCAACGGGTGGCGAGCGGATACCCGGACGTCGTCAGCCGGCTTCCAGGGCTTCGGCCCGCCTCGTCAGCTCCGCCGCGATCTCGTCCCAGTCCGGGCCGTGCAGCCAAAGGTTCTGGGCCGCCTCGCGCAGCAGTGCCGGATCGTCCGGCCGTTGCAGGAGCGCCAGCCGGTAGGCGAGGTTCCGGACCCAGACCGGCAGCCGGCCGTCGACCACGTGCGGGCAGAGTTCAAGCAGCATCGCGAGTATCGCGTCCGCGTCGGCGAACGTCAGCTCCTCGACGAAGCAGTGCTCCCGGTGTTCGAGGCCGCACTCCGGCGTCGGGCGGTACTCGTCTCCGTAGAGACACCGGGCGTGCTCCGTCAGGCTGCTGTGCACGGGCGGACGGGGGTGCCGGCGAGGAAGGCGGTGATGTCCTCCACCGCCTGCGTGTAGAAGGTGCGGTAGTTCTGCTCGCTGACGTAACCGAGGTGCGGGGTGGCGAGCACGTTCGGCAGGGAGCGCAGGGGGTCGTCCGCGGGGAGCGGCTCGGTCTCGAAGACGTCGAGCCCCGCCCCGGCGATCCAGCCGTCCCGCAGGGCGCGCAGGAGTGCGCTCCGGTCGACGATGGCGGCGCGGGAGGTGTTGACCAGGTGGGCGTGCGGACGCATCGCGCGCAGTTCCGCCTCGCCGAGCAGGCCGCGGGTGCGGTCGGAGAGGACGAGGTGGACGGACACGAAGTCGCTGCGGCGCAGCAGGTCCTCCTTACTCGCCGCGAGTTGCGCTCCGGCGTCGGCCGCCCGCTCGGCGGTGAGGTTCTCGCTCCAGGCGAGGACCTCCATGCCGAAGGCGGTGGCGACGCGGGCGACCCGGGTCCCGATCTTGCCGAGTCCGAGCAGGCCCAGGGTCCGGCCGTGCAGGTCCTGGCCGACGGTGGACTGCCAGGGGCCACCTTCGCGCAGGGCCCGGTTCTCGGCGGTGACGTGCCGGGCGAGGCCGAGGAGGAGCGCCCAGGTCAGTTCGACGGGCGGGGTGGAGCTGCTCGCCGTACCGCAGACGGTCACGCCCTGGGCCGCCGCCGTGGCGAGGTCGATGGAGGCGTTGCGCATGCCGGTGGTCACCAGCAGCCGCAGCCGGGGCAGACGGCGCAGGAGATCGGCGTCGAAGGGAGTCCGCTCCCGCATGGCCACGATGATCTCGCAGTCGGCGAGCGCGGCCACGAGTGCGTCCCGGTCGGTGAGGTGTTCGCGGAGCGCGCGTACCTCGACCTGCCCGGCGAGGGGGCTCCAGTCCGCCAGGGTCAGGGCGGCACCCTGGTAGTCGTCCAGCACAGCGCAGTGGAGGGTCATGCGGACATTCTGCCTTTCACCGGTTCGCACGCCGGGCGGGGGGTGCGCCCTCTCATCGGTCCTCACCGGAGCGGTCCCGGACCGGGCGTCCGCTGGTCCGCGGCCGGGAGTTGCGCGCCGGGGAGACCCCGCAGGCGATGCGGGGGCATGCTGGTACGCGTACGGGCGGACGCGGAGGTGCCGGTATGCGGTGGTGGGTCGCGGGGTGGCTGGTCGGTGGGGTGCTCGTCCTCGCGGCATGCGGCACGTCAGCCGGTGGCGGAGCGGGGGCGGGCGGTCCGACCGGCAGCCCTTCGACAGAGCCGTCGACCGGTGCGCCGGTGCACACCTCCGCGTCTCCGTCCACGGCCCCGTCCTCGACCAGGGCCACGAGCCCCAGCCGGCCGGGACCGTCCGCCTCCGCCACCACGCCCTCCGGTTCGGCGGGTGGCTGTGTCTCCGGGCATGCGGAGGTCACCGCGGCCCCCGGTGGCGCCCCCGGGCAGCGGCTGTGCGCGCGGCCCGGGACCGTGTTGTCCCTGGTCCTGCGGCCCCGGGCGGACGGCAAGCGGTGGACGGCCGTGCGGAGTTCCGCGCCGGTCTTCGTGCTCGCGTCCGGATGGCGTGTGGACGCGGACGGCACCGCCCGCGCCACCCTGCGCTGCGCGAGCACACGGGCCGGTGCGGCCCGGGTCACCGCGCTGGCGAAGGAGCCGGACGTGGCGGGCGCGGCGCGCGTCGCCTTCACCGTCGACGTGAGTGTGGTCCCTCACCCGAAGGAGGGGTGACCCCGAGCCGGGGCCACCCCTCCACCGCGTCGTCGGCCGTGGGTGGGCCTCAGTCGCAGTCGCGCACCCTGATCGTGTAGATGCCGCGGCCGTGCGTGGCCGCGTACAGGGTCCTGCCGTCGGGGCTGAGCTTCAGTTGCAGCACGGCGACGGCCGGGAGGGAGCCGACGCGCTGCCACGTCGTCCGGCCCGGCGCGCGGTAGACGACACCGAGGTCGGTGGCGAGGGCGAGGCCGCCGTTCGCCGTGACCACCGCGGAGTTGGTGGGCACGTCGGGGAGGTTCGCGGAGATGTCCTTCCAGGTGGTGCCGCCGTCCTTGGACTCGAAGACGTGGCCGACACCCGCGCCGGGTCCTTCGGTCCAGTGCCGGGAGAAGCCGTTGACCGCGAGGTACACATGATCGGCGTTGCCGGGGTCGACGGCGAATCCGCTGAGGTAGCGGTTGGGTACGGTCCCGGCCACCGGCAGGTTGATGTCGTGCCAGCCGGTGCCGTCCGCGTTGCCGACGGAGATACCGCGGGCGAAGCCCTGGTTGTTGCAGGGGCCGCACCAGGCCGCGTAGACCTTGCCGCCCGAGGCGGCGACGGCGGTGGCGGTGCGGCCGGCGCCGAGGTCGTACACGCTCTTCCAGTCCGAGCCGCTGCGGATGGCGTAGCCCTGGGTCTGCACCCAGATGTGACGACCGCCCGCGATCCAGGTCGCGCTGTTCTTCAGGTCCGTCGACAGCGGGGCGATGAAGCGGGCCTCGCTGGTGGCGTTGTCGGCCGGCGCGACGTTGTACGACGTGGCCCTGCCGGGGTCGCTGGTCCAGGAGCCGTCGTTGACGGCGCAGTTCTGGGTGACCTGGACGGAGAGGTACACGTACTCCTCGGCGATGTCGCAGCCGTTGGCGGGGTCGGTGAGGGTGTCGCCGCCGTCGCCGCCGAAGTTGGAGCCCATCACCTTGTCGTCGCCGCGCAGGACGGACTGCCCGTTGTCCTGGAGGCCGCCGGTGACGGAGACGCCGCCGTGGTCCAGGTCCTTGCCGATGCCCACCGAGTAGTACTGGAGGGTGTCGATGGTGCCGTCGTTGAGGGACGTCCAGTCGGTGGCGTGTCCGGAGGTGTCCTGGGCGCCATCGACGGGGCGCTTGTAGGCACCGCCGTCGTTACCGGCGTACACGTAGCTCTTGCCGTGGTAGCGGCCGATCGCGACGCCGTGCTGGTCGGAGTGCGTCGTCTGGTTGCAGCTGCCGGTCTGCGCGGCCGGGTCGATGCTCCAGCAGGAGAACGGGAAGTTCCAGTACGGGCCCACGGTCGACCAGGTGCTGCCGCCGTCCTTGGACTCGTAGACCTCCTCCAGACCCGCGTAGACGTGCTTGGGGTCGGCCGGGTCGACGGTCAGGAACTGGTTGTACCAGGCCTGCACTCCCGGCATGTACCCGGCGGTGGTCAGCGCCGAGCCGTCGGCGGCCAGCTGCTTGTAGTCGGCGACCTTCGTCCAGGGGCCGAACGGCGAGGCGGCGCTGTAGATGCCTGCCAGTCCGCTGTCCGGGTTGGACGCCATCTGCTCGGGCGACTGGTCGATGGCGTAGTAGCGCGAGCCGTCGGCGGAGCGGGCGAAGGTGACCGTGCCGACGTTGTCCGCGTCGGTCGGCAGGTCACCGAAACCGCTGGTGATCCGCTGCCAGCTGCCACCGGCCCTGCTGTAGAAGCCGTTGTAGTCGTCGCCGCTGCGCCAGCCGACCGCGAGGATCACCTTGGCGGGGTCCTTGGGGTCGATGGCTATGTCGTTGGTGATGTTCTTGTACGCGGCGTCGTCGTCGGTCGCCTTCGAACCGCCCGGCAGATAGTCGGGGTTGGGCGCGAACTCGAGCTTCCAGGGGCCGCTCAGGCGCTTCGTGGAGTGACTCCACACGCCTTCGCTGGTCGCCGCCCACACCTTGCCGCCGCCGAACCGCAGTTGGCGGATGGTGGTGCTCTCCAGTTCGTCACCGCCGACCCGGCTGCGGGTGGAGAAGGTGCCGTGGTGCGGGTGGGACAGCACGTACACGCCGCTGCCGAGGTACGCGTCGGCGTTGGTGTTCGCCTCGCCGGTGCCCAGCCACAGCCGTCCGGTGCCGTCGAGGGCGAGCGCGCCCGTGGACTGGGAGGGCAGCCGGTCGCTGATGGACCGCCAGTGCCCGCCGCCGGTGCGCGAGCGCCACACTCCGCCGCCCGCGCTGCCCGCGTACACGTAGCCGTCGTCGTCCGCGGCCATCGCGGCCATCCGCCCGGTGACGTTGCCCGAGCCGCCGCTGGAGTTGGAGTCGACGTCCCGGTAGCGCGGGTCGTCGGAGTTGTACGGCAGCCCGGTGATGTGCCGCCAACTGCCGCCCGTACTGGATAGTTTGGTCAGACCGCGCCAGGCCGCGCCGTACGCGCCCGGCGCGACGATCCCGGGCGAGGTGCGGGCCTCGGCGTACTGGTCCGCGCCCTCGGCTATCTCGTCGGCCTCGTTGCCGTCGTCGTCCTCCGCCTTCACCTTGGGTGAGACGGTGCCCACCGAGTGCTCGCGCTGGGCGGCGAGTCGGGCGAGTGAACGGGCCCCGAAGGGGCTGCCGTGCCCACCGGGCGCGGCGCTCACGGGTATCGCGACGAGTCCGGCGGACGCGACGATGGCGCAGATCGTGAGCCATCGTCTCTTACGGGTTGGTGCAGACACCAGAACCTCCCAAACGGGCAGTGATACGGCCGTCGCAGGAGACCCGATCACTTGAGGGAGGGAACTTCTGACGTTTGGTCAATCCTTGACCCGAACCTGTCACTCGACCGCGGGCGGCCCACCTCGCCGGGCGGGCCGGGCCGGCCAGAGGTGCCGAACGGCTCGGCACGGGGGCCGAAGAGCCCTGGCGCCTCCCCCGGTCAGGAAGGACAGTGGAAGAGGAAGCCTCCTGGGGAGGTGGGCACAGTGATGTACTGGGACGGCGGTGGCTGGACCTGGATGGCCTTCATGCCCCTGCTGTGGATCGTGCTGATCGGCGTCGTCGTGTGGGCGGTGGTCCGGCTCACGCAGCACGCCACCGGTCGCGACAGCGGCCTCGACCACGGCCGGCCACCACGAGAGACGCCGGAGGAGATCCTCGACCGTCGCTTCGCCTCCGGTGAGATCGACGCGGACGCCTACACACAGGCCCGCGAACGCCTCGCCGCCCACAAGTCGAGACCTCGGTGACCGGGCTGGAGCCGGTGCGGTGGACGGCGCAGTCGGTGATCGTCGGCGACGGCGACCATCAGCGGCTCGAGCAGTCGTCGGACCGTCGGCACGGCGGCGCCAGGGCGCAGAAGCGGCGCAGCCGGCCGTCACGCTCCCGGATGCGCCGGGCATGCCGCCGGCGTCGCCGGGCGCGAGCGGCAGGCGGCAGGCGGCAGCGCGCGGTCGCCCCCGCTCGTCAGTGCACATGTGGGATGTCGGTCGTCCGCGGCTTGAGGTGCGGTACGAGGACGAGGCAGGCCACCGCAGCCACCACGGCCACGATCGCACTGAAGGCGAAGGCGTCCCGGAATCCGCCGACCGCACCCTGGTCGATGCCGGAGGCGGCGACGGTGGACAGCACGGCGACGCCGACCGAGCCGCCCACCTCGTGGAAGGTGTTGACGACGCCGGAGGCCAGCCCGGCCCGCTGTGGCTCGACCAGGGCGAGGGCGGTGGCGGTGGCGGTGACGAAGACCGCGCCGACGCCGAGCGAGGCGGCGGTCAGACCGGGCAGCAGCCGCGCGTACACACTGCCGTCCGCGGGGAGCCAGGCCAGCGGCACCATTCCGCCCGCCGCGACGGCCAGACCCGACACCGCGGTCACACGACTGCCGATCCGGCCGACGAGCCGTGAGCCGAGGTGGGCGCCGATGCCCGTGGCCACCGCGACCGGCAGGAAGAGGAGGCCGGTCCTGAGCGGGCTGTAGCCGCGCAGCTGCTGGAGGTAGACCGAGCCGAGGAAGAAGAAGCCGATGAGCAGTGTGGTGGCGACGAGCATCAGGAACGCGCCCGCCACCACGGGACGCCGGGTGAGCAGCCGCAGGTCCATCAACGGGGCCCGGCTGGCCCGCTCGACGGCGGCGAACAGGGCGTAGAGGACGACGGCTCCGAGCAGCGGCAGGACGGCGGTCGCGCTGCCCCAGCCCGCGTCACCCGCCTTCACCAGCCCGTAGATGAGCGCTCCCGTACCGGCGGTGACCAGGGCCGCGCCGGGCAGATCGAGGCGCGCGGGCTGTGGGGCACGACGTGGGAGCAGAGCGGGCAGGGCGACCAGCGCGACGATGCCGACGGGCACGTTGACGTAGAACGCCCACTGCCAGCCCGGCCCGTCGGTCAGGGCGCCTCCGAGCAGGACGCCGGCGGCGGATCCGGTGCCGCCGAGCGCAGCCCAGATGCCGAGGGCCTTGTTGCGCTCGGGGCCGTGGAAGCTGGTGGTGAGGACCGACAGGGCGGCCGGTGACAGGAGCGCGGCGCCGATGCCCTGGAAGACGCGTCCGGTCAGCAGCATCGGCGCGCCGTTGGAGAGCCCGGTGACCAGGGAGGCCGCGGTGAACACCGTCAGGCCGGCCGGCACCGTGCGGTGGGCGCCCAGGGCGTCCGCGAGCCGGCCGCCGAGCAGCATCAGCCCACCGAAGCACAGGGTGTAGGCGGTCACGACCCAGGTGAGTGCCTCGCGGCCGAGGTGCAGGTCGGCGGCCATGTCGGGCAGGGCGACGTTCACGACCGTGACGTCCAGGATCAGCATGAACTGGGCCAGGCAGAGCAGCGCCAGCATGGTCCAGCGTCGCGGTAAGGGCGGCGCGGGAATGTGCTCCGCGGAGAGGCTGTGGTGGGCGTGGCTCATGGCGAACCCTTCGCAGGGACGAGTGATGGACGCGATCGAGCAACTGAACTGTACGGCACAGTACATATGAACTCAACCGTTCAGTTCAGGTAGCCGGTAGACTGAGGCCATGACCTCCATGGACGCCGAGTCACCCGCCAAGCGACCCCCCACCGGCGCTCGCGCCGAGGCCAAGCGGCAGGCCATCGTCAAGGCGGCCCGCGAGCTGTTCCTGCGCGAGGGGTTCGACGTGAGCGTGGATGCGATCGCCGCGGCGGCCGGAGCCTCCAAAGTGACCGTCTACAACCACTTCGGCAGCAAGGAAGCCCTGTTCATCGGGGTCGTCAAGGACTCGCTCGACGCCCCGCTCGGGGCCACTCTGGTCACGGCGATCGACCGCCTCACGGACTCCGACGACCTGCGGGAGGTCCTTGTCGCGGCCGCCCGATCCTGGGTCCACGAGCTCCGCACCAACCCCGATGTCCTCGCCCTGCGCAACGTGGTCGCTCGCGAGCTGCACCGTTTCCCCGAGCTCGGGACCGTGTGGCACGAGGCGGGACCGGAACGCCATCACCCCGCGGTGACCGGAGCCCTGCAACGCCTCGTCGACGACGGGCGCCTCGTCGTCCCGGACATCGAGGTGGCCGTCGTCCAGCTGTACTCGCTCCTGCTTTTCCCGCACCTCGTCTTCAGTGCCTACGGCACGGCCATCGACAACGACCTCACCGACCGGGTGACCACCGGCGGCGTCGACATGTTCCTCGGCCACTACGCGCCGCGGCCCGCCGCGTCCTAGCCGCCCGGTCCGGATGGCGGGCCCGATGTGTGTGCCGTACCCCTCGGGGGATACCTGTTGCGGTTGCGGTACCCGTGAGGCGAAGGGTGCGGAAGCGATGCACGCGATCGGACACGCCTTGTCCATTGCCGGATCGATGACCTGGGAGATCACCTGGGCGCTGATCCTCGGCTTCCTGCTGTCCGCCGTCGTGCAGGCCGTGGTCCGCCGGGAGACGGTCGTACGGCTGCTCGGGGACGACCGGCCGCGCACGCTGGCGTTGTCGACCGGGTTCGGCGCGGCCTCGTCCTCGTGCTCCTACGCCGCCGTCGCCCTGGCCCGCTCGCTGTTCCGCAAGGGCGCGGACTTCACCGCGGCCATGGCCTTCGAGATCGCGTCGACCAACCTGGTCGTCGAACTGGGAGTGATCCTCGCCCTGCTGATGGGCTGGCAGTTCACCGCCGCGGAGTTCGTCGGCGGGCCGGTCATGATCGTCGTACTCGCCGTGCTGTTCCGCGTGTTCCTCCGTGAGCGGTTGCTGCGCCGAGCACGGGAACAGGCCGAGCGCGGACTGGCGGGGTCCATGGAGGGGCATGCGGCGATGGACATGTCCGTGCGGGGCGAAGGCGGCTTCACCCGCCGGCTGTTGTCCAGGAACGGCTTCACCTCGGTGTCGCACATCTTCGTCATGGAGTGGGCGGCGATCCTGCGCGATCTGGTGGCCGGACTGCTGATCGCGGGTGCGATCGCCGCATGGGTGCCCGCCGACTTCTGGCGCACGTTCTTCCTCGACGGCCACCCCCTCGCGGCGAAGCTGATCGGCCCGCTCGTCGGACCGCTGGTGGCCATCGCGACGTTCGTGTGCTCCATCGGCAATGTGCCGCTCGCGGTGGTGCTGTGGAAGGGCGGCATCAGTTTCGGCGGGGTGATCGCCTTCATCTACGCGGACCTGCTGATCCTGCCGATCCTCAACATCTACCGGAAGTACTACGGAGGCCGGACGGCCGCGTTCCTGCTGGCCACCTTCTACGCCGCCATGGTGGTCGCCGGGTACGTCGTGGAGTTCCTCTTCGGCGGCCTGGGCCTCGTCCCCGACCAGGCCGACGCGAGCATCCCCGAGGAGGGTGTGAGCTGGAACTACACGACCTGGCTCAACATCGCCTTCCTGCTGCTGGCAGCGGCCCTGGTGGTGCGCTTCCTGCGCACCGGCGGTCCGGCGATGCTGCGGATGATGGGCGGCTCACCCGATCACCCGGCCCACGGTGACCCCAGTCGCTCCTGACGCCGGGGCGACCGCGAACGGCGGGCAAGACAGCGCACAGCCAACGGGGTTCTCCATGCAAACATTTGATCTGATCGTAAGAAAGTCATTAAGGTCTGATCGAACCCCCTCAGGTGATCACTCAGAAGGAGTGACCGTGGCGTCCCATCGTCGGCCCAGGCAACCCAGTCGCACGCGCGTGACCGTGCTGACCACAGCAGCGGCAGCCGCTGTCGCGCTCAGCGCGAACGCCGCCAACGCCGCGCCCAGCGAGAAGCCGAGCAAGAGCGAGGTGAAGGCGAAGGTCGACAAGCTCTACGAGGAGGCGGAGCAGGCCACCGAGAAGTACAACGGGGCCAAGGAGAAGCAGGGGAAGCTCCAGAAGGAGATCTCCTCCATCCAGGACAGCGTCGCCCGCGGCCAGGAGGACCTCAACAAGCTGCGCGACGGCCTGGGTTCGATGGCCACCGCCCAGTACCGCTCCGGCGGCATCGACCCCTCGGTCCAGCTGTTCCTGTCCTCCGACCCGGACGACTACCTCGACAAGGCCTCCACGCTCGACCAGTTGAGCAGCCAGCAGGTCGAGGCCCTGAAGAAGATCCAGGACAAACAGCGCGAACTCGCCCAGGAGCGCGCCGAGGCGACCGAGAAGCTCAAGGACCTCGCCTCCACCCGCACCGAGCTGGGCAACAAGAAGAAGGAAGTCCAGAGCAAGCTCGCCGAGGCGCAGAAGGTGCTCAACACCCTCACCGCCAAGGAGAAGGCGGATCTCGCCGCCGAGCAGGACCGTGCCAACCGCTCCTCCACCGAGCGCGTCGACCTCGGTGACACCCCGACCGCCTCCGGCCGTGCCGCCGCCGCCTTCGCCGCCGCCCAGAGCAAGATCGGCACGCCCTACGTCTACGGCGCCACCGGCCCCTCCTCCTACGACTGCTCGGGCCTGACCTCCTGGGCCTACGCCCAGGCCGGCGTCTCCATCCCCCGCACCTCCGAGGCCCAGACGGGTATCGGCACCCGCCTCACACGGAGCCAGCTCCAGGTCGGCGACCTGGTCTTCTTCTTCAACGACCTGCACCACGTCGGCCTGTACGCGGGCAACGGCCAGATCCTCCACGCCCCTCGCACCGGCACGGTCGTACGGTACGAGTCGATGGACACCATCGGCGGCCCGTTCATGTTCGGCGTGCGCGTCTGACCCGTACCCCTGCTCAACCGGGATGACGGACGCTCCCTGGGGAAAACCCCCCGAGGATGGTGGGGCGGGCCTCGTGCGCATACGGTGGCTGGCAGGCTTCTTCGGGACGTACGGCCGTCACCAGAATTCTCGGCATGACGATCCCTCCCGATGCCTCCGTCGCAACCCGTCGCTCCGCCGTCGACGCGGGCACGCCGCGTCCCGGTTCCGGCAGTGACTTCGCCAGACTCTCCCAACGGATGGCCGAGGCAGGCCTGCTGGAGCGGCGCCCCGGCTACTACACGGTGCGGCTCGGTCTCGTGATCGGGCTGTTCGCCGCCGGCTGGGGAGCCTTCCTCGTTCTCGGCGACACCTGGTGGCAACTGGCCGTGGCCGCCTTTCTGGCCCTGGTGTTCGGGCAGGTCGCCCTGGTGGCGCACGACCTGGCTCACCGGCAGGTCTTCCGGCGTCGCCGGCACAGCGAGATCGGAGGACGGCTGTTCGGCAACCTCGGTATCGGCATGAGCTACGGGTGGTGGATGAACAAGCACACCCGCCACCACGCCCATCCCAACCATGAGGAGCTGGACCCCGACGTCTCCCCGGACATCCTGGTGTGGTCCGCCGAACAGGCCCGCGCCAGCCGGGGCCTGGCCCGCCTCGTCGGTGGTCATCAGGCCCTGCTGTTCTTCCCGTTGCTGACCCTGGAAGGCTTCAACCTGCACGTCGCGAGCCTGCGGGCGCTGCGCTCACCGTCCATGAGGAACCGGCTGCTGGAGGGCGCTCTGCTCCTGCTGCACCTCGCCGCTCTTCTCTCCGCCCTGTTCCTGGTGCTCTCACCGGGCAAGGCGGTGGCGTTCCTCGCAGTGAACCAGTGCTTGTTCGGCGTCTACCTGGGCTGCACCTTCGCTCCCAACCACAAGGGCATGCCGACGATCACCGGTGATCAGCAACTCGACTTCCTGCGGCGCCAGGTGCTGACGTCGCGCAACGTGCGCGGCGGCCGGTTCACCGACGTGATGCTGGGCGGGCTCAACTACCAGATCGAGCACCACCTGTTCCCGAGCATGCCCACGGTCCATCTGCGTCGGGCCCAGGTGATCGTGCGGCAGTACTGCGCCGAGATCGGGGTGGCGTACCACGAGACCGGACTGATCCAGTCCTACCGCGAGGCCCTGACGCACATGCACCGCGTGGGAGAGCCGATCAGGCAGCGGCGCAGGGCCTGATCAGCAGGGGGAACGTGCCTCGGCAGCAGAACGAGGCACGTTCCCCCATGGGCTTCAGCTCGTCGGGGACGAGGTCCGGCGCGGCAGCTTCCAGTTCGCTCGCGGGAAGTGGCAGGTGTAGCCGTTCGGATAGCGCTCCAGATAGTCCTGGTGCTCGGGCTCGGCCTCCCAGAAGTCGCCCACGGGCTCGACCTCGGTGACCACCTTGCCCGGCCACAGGCCGCTGGCCTCGACGTCCGCGATGGTGTCGAGGGCGACGCGGTGCTGTTCCTCGTCGGTGTAGAAGATCGCGGACCGGTAGCTGCGCCCGATGTCGTTGCCCTGGCGGTCGCTCGTGGTCGGGTCGTGGATCTGGAAGAAGAACTCCAGGACGTCGCGGTAGCTCGTGGTCATGGGATCGAAGAGGATCTCGATGGCCTCGGCGTGGTCGCCATGGTTGCGGTACGTGGCGTTCGGCGTGTCGCCGCCGCTGTACCCGACGCGGGTGGACACCACGCCCGGCTGCTTGCGGATCAGGTCCTGCATGCCCCAGAAACAACCGCCCGCCAGCACGGCACGCTCGGTTTGCGATGTCATCGGTTGCTCCCTCACGGTCGAGCCGCTGTCCGGCACGGTCGTTCACATATGGTTCTCACGTCCATCCAGCTTATTACTACCGGCGGGTAATCATCGGGCGGGCCGGTTGCGCGGAGCGGGCCTGCTCGCCGCACGAGGCCGGCGTTCGCCGCACCTGACGGCGGTGCCGCCGCGCGCTGGCGGCACCGCCGGGCTTTCGTGACCTTGCGGACCTACTCGGTCACCTTCAGCAGCTTGTTGGGCGTTCCGCCGCCCGGGTTGCTGATCTTGTCGCTGGTTGCCGCGCCGGTGAGCGCGGTGGCGACCTGAGCGGGTGTGGCGTCCGGGTGTCCGGCCAGGTAGACGGCGGCGGCTCCGGTGACGTGGGGCGTGGCCATGGAGGTGCCGGAGATCGTCTTGGTCCCCTGGTCGCTGTCGTTCCAGTCGGAGGTGATGTCCGAGCCCGGTGCGTACAGGTCCACGACCTTGCCGAAGTTGGAGAAGTCCGACTGGGCGTCGTCCTTGGTGCTGGAGGCGACCGTGATGGCCTCGGGGACGCGGGCCGGTGAACTCTGCCCCGCGTCCGCCGTCTCGTTGCCGGCGGCGACCGCGAAGGTGACACCCGAGGCGATGGCCTTCTTGACCGCCTCGTCGAGAGCGGGGTCCGCGCCTCCGCCGAGGCTCATGTTGGCCACCGAGGGGCCGTGGTGGTTCCTGGTCACCCAGTCGATGCCGGCGACGACCTGCTCGGTGGTTCCGGAGCCGTTGTTGTCGAGGACTCTGACCGCGACGACCTTGGCCTTCTTGGCCACACCGTGGGCGGCGCCGGCGATGGTGCCCGCCACATGGGTGCCGTGGCCGTTGCCGTCGTCGGCCTTGTCGTCGTTGTCGACGGCGTCGAACCCGTAACTGGCCCGGCCCTCGAAGTCCTTGTGGCTGATGCGTACGCCGGTGTCGATGACGTACGCGGTCACACCTTCACCGGCCTTGTCCGGGTAGGTGTACTTGCCGTCGCCGGCCGTGTCCTTCTGGTCGATGCGGTCCAGACCCCAGGACGGCGGGTTGTCCTGGGTGGCGTCGATGTGGAACTTCTTGTTCTGGACCACCGTGGCCACCGCCGGGTCCGCGGCGAGGCGCTTGGCCTCCGTCCGGGTGAGGCTGTCGGCGGAGAAGCCGTTGACCGCCGAACCGAAGGTCCGGCCGATTTTGCCGCCGTACTCGGTGGCCAGGTCCCGTTTGTCGGCCGTGGACGCCTTCTGGTCCAGAAGGACGATGTAGCTGCCGGCCACGGCTCCTTGGGCGTTCAGACCGTAGACCGTGCCCTCCGCGGGCTGTCCCGCCTGGGCGACGGGGGACACGTAGAAGGCGGTACCGGCAACGGTTGCGGCGGCCGCGATCGCGGTGGCGGTCTTGGCCTTGCCCGTGCGTTTGTGATGCGCCGTCAAGAGGGGTCTCCTCGTGAGTGGAGTGGGGGGATTTGCGTTCGAACGGCAGCGCTGCGCGTGTTGAGGAGAGTGCCGACTTGTCGCGAGCAGATCAATCCCTGGCTGGGTCCCTGACAGCTCGGGAATGAGGGATCTCCACAGGATTCACGCACATACGAGGCAACCCACGCGCAAACGTGCAGCACGTCACGCTGGTTGAATCACCAAGGAACAGCCCAGAATTATCCGTGCCGATTTCTTCACCTTCTGCCCACGGGCCCCCGCCGGGAGGCGGATCACCCGCCGACGGACGCCCTCCGCTGTGCCTGTTCGAACTCGTCCAGAGGGTCGCCGCCCGTCTGCCAGGGCCAAGGGGTGACGACGCCGCCGAGCGCCTCGAAGACCGCACGGGCCTCGTGACGCCGGTCGGCGGCCATCAGCGCGTAGGCGAGGACGTTGAGGTCGGCGAGTGCCCTGGCGTGCGGGATCGATCCCGGCCGCACCCAGATGTGGGCCACGCGGTCGAGGGCCTGGGCGGCCATCATCTGGGACCAGTGGTTCCGCGCCACCAGCGCTTCGAAGCCTCCCCGGCCGAGGACGGAGTGGTACTGGAGGACCTGGGCGGTGAGTTCCGTCGCCGCGCAGGGCACGTTCGCGGGCATGCGCGCGCGCAGGGCATCCACGAACTCCAGCACCTGGATGCGCGACCCCGCTTCCTCCGGGGTGAGATAGCCCAGCATGTTCTGGTAGGCCTCGCGGTTCCAGCGGTCGCGCACGAGCACCTCGTTCCACACTCCGAAGACCTGCGGCTGCTCCCAGCGTTCCAGGCGTGCCGCACTCAGGGCGACCACCCAGGGGATGGGGTCCTCAGGGGCGAGCTCGGCGGCCCGGAAGCAGCTGTCGATCACACCGGCCGCGTCCTCCAGGCTCCCCTGGGAACGGGCGCGGGCCACCTCGCTCCATGCGTACAGCACGAGTGCGTTCGCGTTGCGCGGCTCGCGCCTGGCCCAGGAGCGCGGCAGATGCGATCCGGCCAGGAAATCCGCCAGGACGCCCATGCGATGCGCCCGACGGTCCCAGTCGCCCGGGTCCCGCTCCAGCAGACGGGAGATCTGCGCCACGCACAGATCCGTCGTCGCGATCGTTCCCGACCTCGTGGTCGCCCGCAGGGACTTCAACAGCTTGCCCAGGTCCTGGTCGTCGAGTTCCGGGACAAGGCGGGTCCGTCTGCGGCGACTTGAAAGAATGGCCATGACGGGAAGCTAAAGGGGACGGGAAATCACACAAGGCCCGAGCCGACATCGTTATTGAATTACGCGCCTCACCTGGGGTTACTTGCTCGTATGGCGATACGGACGCCCATGGATCACGCATGGATCACGTATGGATCCCCCGAAGCACCGCTCCGCGACCGGGCATGGCTGCTGCACGGATAGCCACGCCCCGAACTATGTAGTCCCGCCACATGTGCCCCTGGCGTCCGCCTTCCTACGGTGTGCCGACACGTACCCGTCCCCACCGCACACGAGGAAGTGGCGCACATGGCCTCCGGAACCACCACCGCTCCCCCGCCTCCCCCCAGCCTCCCCCGTATCGTCGCCGCGAGCCTCATCGGCACGACCATCGAGTGGTACGACTTCTTCCTGTACGGCTCGGCCGCCGCGCTGGTGTTCAACAAGCTGTTCTTTCCGGACTCCGATCCGCTCGTCGGGACGCTGCTGTCGTTCCTGACGTACGCGGTGGGGTTCGCGGCCCGGCCGCTGGGGGCCCTGGTGTTCGGGCACTACGGTGACCGGCTGGGGCGTAAGAGGCTGCTGGTGCTGAGCCTGCTGATGATGGGCGGGGCGACGTTCGCGATCGGGTTGCTGCCGACGCACGCGAGTGTCGGGGCCGCCGCGCCGGTGCTGCTGACCGCGCTGCGGCTGGTGCAGGGCTTCGCGCTCGGTGGTGAGTGGGGCGGGGCCGTGCTACTGGTGTCCGAGCACGGGGACGCGCGGCGGCGCGGGTTCTGGGCGTCGTGGCCGCAGACCGGGGCGCCGGCCGGGCAGTTGCTGGCGACCGGTGTGCTGTCGCTGCTCACCGCCGTCCTGTCGGACGACGCCTTCGGCAGCTGGGGCTGGCGGATTCCGTTCCTGCTGTCCGGGGTGCTGGTCGTGGTCGGGTTGTGGATCCGGCTGTCCGTCGACGAATCGCCCGTCTTCCGGGAGGCGCTGGAGCGGGCCGAGGCGCGCAGGGCCGCCGGCGGGGAGGATGCCGAGAAGCCGCCGCTGGTGTCCGTGCTGCGGAACCACTGGCGCGACATCCTCGTGGCGATGGGCGCGCGCATGGCGGAGAACATCAGCTACTACGTCATCACGGCGTTCATCCTCGTCTACGCCACCACGTCGGCCGGCGTCTCCAAGCAGTCGGCGCTGAACGCCGTGCTCATCGGCTCCGCGGTGCACTTCGCCGTCATTCCGGCCTGGGGCGCGCTGTCCGACCGCGTCGGTCGCCGGCCCGTCTATCTGCTGGGCGCGGCCGGGGTCGGCCTGTGGATGTTCCCGTTCTTCTCGCTGGTGGACACCGGTACGTTCGGCAACCTCGTCCTCGCCGTGACCGTCGGGCTGGTGCTGCACGGCGCGATGTACGCGCCGCAGGCCGCGTTCTTCGCCGAGATGTTCGCGACCCGGATGCGCTACTCCGGCGCCTCCATCGGAGCCCAGTTCGCCTCCGTCGCCGCCGGCGCGCCCGCGCCGCTCATCGCCACGGCCCTGCTGTCGGACTACGACAGTTCGACCCCGATCGCGCTGTACGTGATCGCGGCGGCGCTGGTGACGCTGGTCGCCGTGGGCGCGGCCAGGGAGACCCGGCACCGCGATCTCACCGAGGTGGGGGACACGGTCGGCACCGAGACCGTCACGAGCCGGGCGGCAGGCGCGCGTACCGTCTGATCAGCTTCCGGCACGCCCCGGCCGGCCCTCGTACGGTCCTCCGTACGGGGGTCAGTGCCGTGCCGGTGCCGCGAACCGGTGCAGACGCAGGGCCAGTTGTATCTCCAGGGCACGGGCGGGGTCCTGCCAGTCGTCGCCGAGGAGGCGGCCCACCCGCTCCAGCCGCTGGGCGACCGTGTTCACGTGGACGTGCAGTTCGTCCTTGGTGCGCGCCGGGCTCATGCCGCAGGCGAAGTACGCGTCGAGGGTGCGCAGCAGCTCCGTACCTCGCCGCTCGTCGTAGGCCACCACCGGGCCGATGGTGCGTTCGACGAAGCCGGTGATGTCCCGCTCGCCGGCGAGGAGCAGGCCGAGGAAGCCGAAGTCCTCGGCGGCGGCGCCGTCTCCCGAGCGGCCGAGGAGGCGCAGTGCGTCGAGGCAGCGCCGGCTCTCGGCGTACGCGGCGCTCACCTGGTCGGGGCGCGCGGCGAGGTCGGCGACGGGGGCGGAGGCACCGGCGGTGACCGCTTCGTGGACGGCCGTGCCGAGCTGGTGGGCGGTGCGGCGGGCCAGGTCCGTGGCGGTGTCGCCGGGGGCGAGGGGCAGCAGCAGGACGGTACCGCCGTCGCGGGCCGCGGCGAGGCCCTGCCGGGTCGCGGCGAGGTGGGACGCGGCGGCCCACAGGCGGCGGCGGGCGTCGGCCTCCTGGTCGGCGTCGGCGGCCGGACCGTCGAGGCGGGCGGCCAGGACGACGTGGGTGGCGTCGAGGTCGGCGTGCAGCCGGGCCGCGCGGTCGCGCAGCAGGCGGGGGTCGCGGTCGCGGGCGTCGAGGAGGTCGTCGAGGAGTTCACCGCGGACGCGCTGTTCGGCCTCGGCGGCGGATCGGCGGGCGAGCAGCAGCAGCGAGGTGACCATCGCGGCGCGTTCCAGGGTGCGCTGGTCGACGGGGTCGAGGCCGGGGTGGCCGTACAGGACGAGCGCGCCGAGGAGTTCGTCCCCGGCGGCGACCGCGGCGATCCAGTCGTCGCCGTGCCGGACGGCGTGCCCTTCGGCGCGGGAGGCCTCCAGTGCCTGCGGCGGTGCCGCCAGGGCCTCGGCGAACTCGACCCTGCCGTCCAGGACCTGGGAGACCGCGGCGGCCACGTCGTGGACCCCGCCGCCGCGCAGCACGAGCTCGGCGAGCCGGTCGTGGACGTCCGAGGCACGTTCGATGACCGCGCTCCGGTCCCGGATGATCTCGTTGGCCCGTTCCAGCCCGGCGAGGGCCGCGCGGGTCTCGGTGAGCAGGTTGGCGGTGTCGATCGCCGCGGCGGCGAGGGCGGCGAAGGAGCCGAGCAGGGCGATCTGCTCGCGCTCGAAGACCCGCGCCCGCCGGTCCGCGGCGAACAGCACGCCGATGACGTGCGGGCCGAGCATCAGCGGCACCCCGAGGATCGCGACCAGGCCCTCGTCGCGTACGCCCGCGTCGATGGTGTGCGTGTGCTGGAAGCGCTCGTCGTGGAAGTAGTCCTCGGTGACGTACGGCCGGGCGGTCTGGGCGACAAGTCCGCCGAGGCCCTCTCCCATGCCCAGCCGCAACTGCTGGAAGCGGGCGGCGACCGAGCCCTCGGTCACGCGCATGTAGGTGTCGCCCCTGGCCGGGTCGTTGAGGCTCAGGTAGGCGATGTCCGTGCCGAGCAGTGAGCGGGCGCGCTGCACGATCGCCCGGAGGACGGCGTCCAGGTCCCTCAGGCCCGCCAGGTCGTGCGCGGTCTCGAAGAGCGCCGACAGCTCCGCCTCGCGCCTGCGTCGTCCTTCCAGTTCCGCCCGGACCCGCAGCGCGAGGACCTTGGCCTTGTCCAGCTCGGCGATCCGGTCGGCCGGACGACCCTCGGCGCGGGCGAGCAACGCGGGCTGCTCGTAGGCGTCCGCCGAGGCACCGCGGGCCAGCAGTTCGAGGAAGGGCGCTTCCGTGCCGCCGTCGGGCGGGGCGGCGGCACCGGTCGGCGCCCCGGCGGCGTCGGGGCGCTCGGCGGACTGCACGTGATCGCGGGACATGCTCACAGGATTCCGTATCGTCCGGCCGTCCCGTCGGGCCTGTGGAAAACTTCCCGGCCGGGGAACGCCGGGCCGTTCAGTGGGCCGTCCAGCCGCCGTCGAGCACCAGTGAGGTGCCGGTGACGAAGGAAGCCAGCGGGCTGCACAGGTAGGCCACGGCCTCGGCGACCTCGTCCGGTTCGATGAGCCGCTTGACGGCGCTGTCCTGGAGGAGCACCTCGGACAGCACGCGCTCCTCGGGGATGCCGTGCGCCTGCGCCTGGTCGGCGAGCTGCTTCTCGACCAGCGGGGTGCGCACGTAGGCGGGGTTCACACAGTTCGAGGTGACGCCGTGGGGCGCGCCTTCCAGGGCGGCCGTCTTGGAGAGTCCTTCCAGGCCGTGTTTGGCGGCCACATACGCGGACTTGTAGGCGGAGGCCCGCAGTCCGTGGACGGAGGACACGTTGACGATCCGGCCCCACCCTTGCCCGTACATGTGCGGCAGGGCGCCACGGATGAGGCGGAACGGCGCCTCCAGCATCACGGTCAGGACGGTGTGGAAGACATCGGGCGGGAAGTCCTCGATGGGCCGTACCAGTTGCAGCCCGGCGTTGTTGACCAGGACGTCGGTGCCGGCGGCGGCGTGTTCGGCGGCGTCCAGATCGGTGAGGTCCAGTACCTGCGCCTCGACGGTGCCCGCCAGGTCCCGGGCCCGCTCGGCCAGCGCGTCCAGGCCCGCCGCGTCCAGGTCGACGGCTCTCACCTTGGCCCCGGCCGCCGCCAGCCGCAGCGCGCAGGCGCGGCCGATGCCGCCGGCGGCGCCGGTGACGAGGACGGTGCGGCCGCCGAGGTCGAGGGAGAGGGCGTGGGGGCCGGGCGGGACGCTGGGCGAGGTCATGCTGACCACCCTAGGCAGCGTCCAGCCCCCGCCGCATATGGGCCGGACACATACTTCAGCGGGGAGGGGTGGTGCCGGATCCCATGGAGTCGAACCAGGTGGGTGCGTCGGACAGGGCCTGCTTGATCCGGAACAGCCCGAACTCGCTCAGCTCCGGCAGGGCGTCCACCTCGAACCAGCCCACCTCGAGGGACTCGTCGTCGTTCACCCGTGCCTGGCCGCCGACGGCCCGGCAGCGGAAGGTGATGTCCATGTACTGGCAGACGTCGCCGTTGTCGTAGGTGACGGGATCCAGCGCCTGCACGAGGACCACGCGCTCGACGACGCAGTGCACCGCGGTCTCCTCGTGGACCTCCCGTACGGCGCAGGCCGCCGGCTGCTCACCGGGCTCCGGGATGCCGCCGATCACCGACCATCTGCGGGTGTCGGACCGGCGGCCCAGCAGCACTCGGCCCTCGTCGTCGAAGACGATGGCGGTGACTCCGGGGAGCCACAGCAACTGTTGTCCCGCGGAAGCGCGGAGCGTACGGATGAACTCGGGAGTTGCCATGGACCGACCCTAACGGGCCGGTTCGGTCACTCCGGTGAACTCGGCAGGGCGCACGACCGGCGTACGGCTACGCGTCGGCAGCGCGCCGACCGCGCAGGCCGGACCCGATCGCCCAGCCGAGCCCGCCCGCGGCGACGAGCACCAGGGCGATCTCGGGCAGGATGCCCAGCCGGGTGGCGGGCGTCTCGGAGGTGCGCAGCGGCACCTTCTGGACCAGGTAGGCGGGCACGAACATGCCGGTCTTCTGGGTGATCTTCCCGTCGGGCATGATGATCGCGCTGACGCCGCTGGTGACCGGCACGGTCACGGTCCGGCTGTGTTCGACGGCGCGGATGCGGGACATCGCGAGCTGCTGGTAGGTCATCTCGCTGCGGTCGAAGGTCGCGTTGTTGCTCGGCACGGAGATCATCTGCGCGCCGTCGGTGACCTCGGACCGCACGGCCCAGTCGAAGGCCGCCTCGTAGCAGGTGACGAGGCCGACCTTGGCACCGTCGAGGTCGAACACGCCGGGCTTGGTGCCCCGGCTGAAGTCCTCGTGGGCCATGGCGGTCCAGTTCTTGTTGATCGCGCCGACCAGGGACCGCAGCGGGAGGTACTCGCCGAACGGCTGGATCTGCCGCTTGTCGTACGTCTGGGTGGGTCCCTTGGCCGGGTCCCACAGGATCTGCTCGTTGAACCACTTGCCGTCCCTCTCGACGACGGCGCCGACCGAGATGGGCACCCCGACGGCCCTGGCCGCCTCGTCGATGACGATGGCCGCGTCGGCGTTGGCGAAGGGGTCGATGTCGGAGGAGTTCTCGGGCCACAGGACGAAGTCCGGCTTGGCCACCTTGCCGGCCTTGATGTCGGCGGCCAGCTTCTTGGTCTCGCGCGCGTGGTAGTCGAGCACGGCGCGTCGCCGCGAGTTGAACTCCAGACCGGAGCTCGGCACGTTGCCCTGGATGACCGCGACGGTCGCGGTGCCCTTCTCCGCCTTGTCGCTCACCAGCGGCCGGGCGGCGACCGCTCCCGCGACGGGAACGGCCACGGTCAGCAGGGCGGCGGCCGCGGCCCCGCGCCGCACGGCCCGGGTGCGGCGCCCCTCGAAGACCAGGCGCCCGGCCTCGAACAGCCCGAAGCCGCACAGCACGACCGCGAAACCGAGCACCGGGGTGCCGCCCACGGCGGCGAGCGGCAGGAAGACACCGTCCGCCTGCCCGAACGCGATCTTGCCCCAGGGGAAGCCGCGGAAGGGCACGCGCGCGCGTACGGCCTCGCCCGCTATCCATACGGCGGCCGCCCAGACCGGCCAGGCGGGCAGCTTGGAGACGGCTGCCACGCCGACGCCGACCAGCGCGACGAAGACCGCCTCGATGGCGACCAGCGCGAGCCAGGGCCCGGGGCCGACCTCCACGCCGGTCCACACCAGCAGCGGCAGCAGGAAGCCCAGTCCGAAGAGGTAGCCCAGGCCGAGCGCGGCCTTCCAGCTGCGGTCGCGCAGGACCCAGGCGAATCCGGCGAAGGCGGGCAGCGCCAGCCACCACACCGTGCGCGGCGGGAAGCTGAGGTAGAGCACTACTCCGCAGAGCGCGGCGGTGGCGGCCGGGATCAGACGGGCCAGCCGGTTGCCGAGCCCGGTGGGCGGGGTCCGCGGGTGCAGCTGGTCGGACTGGTCCACGGAAGTTGCGGTGACGGTCACTCCGGGAGTGTACGGCGGCCGGCGTCAGCCTTGACATTACGGTCCGGAGGCCGACAGGAGGACGACATGCGGCACTCCTACGGTCAGGAACCGCATCCTTCCTGTGCAACTCGTCCACAAAACGGTCATCAACCGTTACGGTGTGCCCCAGCCTCTGTCGCGCGGCCGGTCAGGGCCCGGGCGGCGGGGTCTGCCACAGGTCGGGGGACCGGGTACGGGGGGCGGCGGGGTGGGATCCACACGGACGGCGTCCGCGGTGCGCGCGGAGCCGGACAGCGACAGACGAAACGTTTCTGACGTGATGGGCGTCATCGTGCTGGGGGCCTGCGCCGTCTGGTCCCTGATCAGCGCGGCGACGCAGGACGGCCGCCCGGAAGGAGTCCTCCTCGCGGTGCTCGCGGTGGCCGCCGGATACGCCTCGGGCCGGATCTCCGGCTCGCTGCTCCCGGTCGCCGCGCCCTGCGCGGGCGCACTGGCCGGGCTCGGGCTGGCGGTGGCCCTGCCGCACCTCGACGCGGGGCCCCAGGTCACCGCTCCGCTCGGGCACGCCGGCGCCTGTGCCGCACTGTTCGCCCTCGCCGCCGGAGCCGCCTGTTGCGCGGCCTGGGCCACGTCCGCTCCGGCGCTGCGGCTCGCCCTGCGGCTCCTGGCCACGGGGATCGCGGTGACCGCGGCCGTCATGGGCTCGTCGGCCGGGTGCGCCATCGGCGGCGCCGTCCTGCTGTGCTCGCTCGCCGCCGGCCGGATGCGCCCGCGCGGCCTCGGCGTCGCGGGCCTGGCCCTGGCGGCGGCGCTGGTGACCGGGACGGTCTGGGCGGTGGCCGGGAACATCCTGACGGCCGGGCTCACCACGTCCCTCGAGGGCCGGCTCACTCCGCGCCGCATCCACCTGTGGCACGACGCGCTGCACCTGGCCCACCGGGAGCCGGCTCTGGGCGTGGGCCCCGGCCGGTTCGGCGAGCTGAGCTCCACCGCCTCCCAGGCACTGTGGCCCGACGGCAAGCCGCACTCGGCGCCGTTGCAGCAGGCCGCGGAACAGGGGCTCGTCGGCGTACTGCTCCTGGCCATGGCGTTCTGCTGGATCCTGTACGCCCTGTGGCGCTCGCCCCGCTCCACGCCGGTCGCGCTCACCGCGGGCGCGGCCCTGACCGGGCTCGCCGCGATCGCCGCGGTGGGCGACGCACTGAGCTTCACCACGGTGTCGGCGGGCGCCGGACTGCTGGCCGGGCTGGCCACGGCCCGGCCGCTCACCCCCGACGGTCCGGAGGGCGACGGGGACACTCCCGTACGGGACACCCCCGTACGCTGAGGCGGCCTCCTCAGCGCGCCGTGCCCGGTGCGACCGTGCGCAGCCGTTCGCGGATGACGCGCACCGCCGACTCCGCGTTGTCCACCGTGATCGTGAACGTATGGCCGTCCCACAGCCGCAGCACGATGCCCTCGCCCCGGCGCACGACGACCGCGGTGCCCTTCTCGGGCCGCCAGCGATAACCCCAGCCGCCCCAGTGGCGCGGGGTGACGTGCGGATCGAAATCGGCGCCCGCCACATGGGAGAGGGGGATGCGGCGGCGCGGCACGCCGACGTGGCCGCAGCGCACTTCGAGGCACTCCTGGTCGACCTTCAGGGCGACGTGCACGAACGCGAGGGTGCCGAAGAGGACCAGCAGCCCCGCCGCGATGCACCCGACGACGGACATCACCAGCGGGGCGATGCCGGACGTCCAGGCGGAGTCGACGGCCAGCTCGATGCCGAGCGCCACACAGGCCGCACCGGCCAGCGCCAGCAACCACTGGACGCGGTTCGTGGCCCGTCCCGTCCACACGTCGGCGTGGGGCGCGCTCTCGTCGTGGGTGTGGTGCCTCATATCTATGAGACTACTCAGGTTTCCCTGCGCGGGTACCGCGTCGCGGAGGGTGACAGGGACGGGCGCGCGGCCCGCCCCGGCTCAGCGGGCCGGAGTGGCGGCCGCGAGCAGCCGGCCTTCCTCGTAGCTCAGCGCGGTGTCGGGCAGCTCGGCCTCCCGGCCGCTGAGCAGCACCGTGAGAGAGCCACTGGCGGGTGCGTCGGGAGCGGGCTGCTCACCTATCCGGCGCAGTCCCTGCGCCACGACCGCTCCGGCGGTGCCGTGCAGGATGAGCGGGGCGCGGCCCGGCTTCTGCACGGCCGCACGGATGCGGGCGGCGACGAGTTCGTAGTTGGTGCAGCCCAGGACCAGGGTCGTGATGTCGTCGGGGGTGCGTGCGGCGGCCGCGGCGACCGCGGCGTCGATCGCCGCCTCGTCGGCATGGTGCACGGCGTCGGCGAGCCCTGGGCAGGGCACCTCGGCGACCTCCACGCCCGCCGCGAACTCCTCGATCAGCCCGCGCTGGTAGGGGCTGCCGGTGGTGGCGGGCGTCGCCCAGATCGCGACGGGCCCACCGCCCGCCGCGGCGGGCTTGATCGCCGGGACCGTGCCGATGACGGGAATGCCGGGCTCCAGACGGGCCCGCAGCTGGGGCAGGGAGTGCACGGACGCGGTGTTGCAGGCGACGATCAGGACGTCGGGGCGGTGCGCGGCGGCGGCCGTGGCGACGGCCAGGGCGCGTTCGGTGATGTCCTCCGGGGTGCGCGGCCCCCAGGGCATGCCGTCCGGGTCCCAGGAGAGGACGAGATCGGCGTCCGGCCGCAGACGGCGTGCCGCGGCCGCGGCGGGAAGCAGTCCGATTCCTGAGTCCATGAGCGCGATCTTCACCCGGCCACGATAGACGATGGGCCCTCGAGGGCCGCCCCGGTGGGGCAGACTGCGCGCGTGAGCGCCATCGCGTGGACCGCCTCCGTATCCCTCGCCGCATGGCTGTGGCTGCTGCTGTGCCAGGGCTTCTTCTGGCGCACGGACGTCCGGTTGCCGCCTCGCCGTGACCCGGAGACGTGGCCCTCGGTCTGTGTCGTCGTTCCGGCCCGGGACGAGGCCGCCGTCCTGTCCGCGAGCCTGCCGTCGCTGCTGGCGCAGGACTATCCGGGGCGGGCGGAGGTCTTCCTCGTCGACGACGGCAGTACGGACGGCACCGGTGGGCTGGCCCGTGAGCTGTCCCGGCGCCACGGCGGACTGCCGCTCACCGTGGACTCCCCCGGTGAGCCGCCCGCGGGCTGGACGGGCAAGCTCTGGGCCGTCCGCCACGGCATCGCCCTGGCACGCGCGCGTGACCCCGAATACCTGCTGCTGACGGACGCGGACATCGCGCACGCGCCGGACAGTCTGCGGGAACTGGTCGCGGCGGCGCGCACGGGCGGCTTCGACCTCGTCTCCCAGATGGCCCGGCTGCGGGTGGAGAGCCTGTGGGAGCGGCTGGTGGTACCGGCCTTCGTCTACTTCTTCGCGCAGCTGTATCCGTTCCGCCGGGTCGGTGTGCGCGGGGCGCGCACGGCGGCAGCGGCGGGCGGCTGTGTCCTGCTGCGCGCGGAGACGGCCGAGCGGGCACGGATCCCGGACGCCATCCGGCACGCGGTCATCGACGACGTGGCACTCGCGCGCGCGGTGAAGGGGGGCGGCGGTCGCATCTGGCTGGGCCTGGCCGACCGGGTGGACAGCGTGCGCCCCTGTCCGCGGCTGCACGACCTGTGGCGGATGGTCTCGCGCAGCGCCTACGCGCAGCTGCGGCACAACCCGCTGCTGCTGCTCGGTACGGTCGCCGGGCTCGTCCTGGTCTATCTGGTGCCGCCCTTGGCCGTACCGGCGGGCGCGGCGGCGGGCAGTGCGGCGGCCGTGGTCACCGGTACGGCGGCGTGGCTGGTGATGACACTGACGTACGTCCCGATGCTCCGCTACTACCGGCAGCCGCCGTGGCTCGCCCCGCTGCTCCCGTTCACCGCCTTCCTGTACCTCCTCATGACGGTCGATTCCGCGGTGCAGCACTACCGGGGGCGCGGGGCGGCCTGGAAGGGCCGCACGTACGCCCGGCCGGACGCCGTGCCGGACGAGGGCTGACTCCGGCCGGGGGCGCCGCTGCCGGCCGGGGGCGCTACTTCCGGCCGGGGGTCCAGTTCATGCCCCACCCGTAGGCGCGGTCGACCGTCCGCTGCGGGCTCACCCCGTACTCCGGGACGAGGTAGCGCGCCTCGCGCCGGACGATCAGGTCGCCGCCGGTGTTGGTGATCAGGGCGAGCGCGCACACGGTCGACGGGACCGTGCACTCGTCGAGCGAGAAGTCGATCGCGGCGCCGTGCTGGGGCTGGAGGGTGACCGTGGCGTGCAGGTCGGCGAAGGAGTCGGCGCCCTCGTAGACGGTGACGAAGACGAGGATGCGCCGGAAGTCGCGCTGGTGGTCGAGGTTGACGGTGAGGTTCTCGCCGCTCGCGACGGCGCCGGTGCGGTCGTCGCCGTCGAGGTGGATGTACGGCGGCCGGTGCAGCGAGCCGAAGGCGTTGCCGAGGGACTGTACGACTCCCTTGCGGCCGTCGGCGAGTTCGTACAGGGCGCACAGGTCGAGGTCGAGGTCCGCCCCGCCGCGCTGTTTGCCCCAGCCGGAGGACTGTTTGCGCGTCTGCCAGTTGAGGTTGACCCGCATGGCGCCGGACGTGCCGCCCTGCTTGGCCAGGGACACGGTGGGGGCGGCCTTGGTGAGCGTCACCTTGGTCAGGCGCACGGGCGCGGCGGCGGGGACCGGAGGCGGTGGCGCGGTGACCGGCGCGGTGACGGGCGGGCCGGCGGGCATCGGCGGGGCGGGGGGAGGCGTCATGGGGCGAGGCGGGGCGGGGGCGGCGGGCGGGGCCGCAGGCGCGGCCGGCGCCGGGGGACGTGCGGTCGCGGCCGGCGCCGTGTGCTGCGGCTCGTCCACCGTGATGCCGAAGTCGGTGGCCAGGCCCTCCAGCCCGGTGCTGTAGCCCTGGCCCACGGCACGGAACTTCCAGGTGCCCTGGCGTCGGTAGAGCTCCCCGAGGACGAAGGCCGTCTCGACGGTCGCGCCCTCGCTGTCGAAGCGGGCGAGCACGGTGTCCTGGGCGGCGTCCCTGACCTCGATGTACAGACCGGGCACCTGCCCGAACGCGCCACCGTCCGCGGAGGCGGCGAGGACCACCCGCTCGATCGCGCCCTCCACGCGCGCGAGGTCCACGAAAACCGTGTCCGTCACCCGCTCTCCGGCGTTCCGCTTGCCCTCGTGCCGGACCGCGCCGGAGGAATGCGCGGGCTGGTTGTAGAAGACGAAGTCCCCGTCGGAGCGGACCTTTCCGGACGCCAGCAGCAGCGCCGAGGCGTCCGCGTCGGGGACGCCGGGTCCGGGGCGCCAGCCCAATTCGACACGCAGGGCCGTCGTGGGCACCGGCGTATTTGATCCTTTCGACATTGTCATGTCCGCCCCCATCACAGGTCACCGCCGGGTCGCACCCGGTCCGTCCTCGTCATCCCTGACTCATCCCTGGCTCATCCCTACCCGGACAACCTATTCGCGGGGCCGGCGGACGCCCATGAAGGACACCGGAAGAGCGCGGCCAACCCTCGGTAACCTGCCGGGAACTCGGCCTTTACAAGATCGAGGCCTTGAGTGACGTCCATTTTTGCCAAGTTCGCTCGGATTGGGGATCCCCGGTCACCACCGACACGGAAAACAACCCTCTTATCGGTCTCCCCAACCAGCACACTGTGGGCTTAACTTATGTGCCATGACCTCCCCCCGCTCCACTTATGGTGGCGGCTACTACTCCGCCTCCTTCCCGGACACCCCGATCTACGACTCGCTCGTGGCCGAGCGGGGTACCCCGCAGATCGCCCCGATCCGGGTCCCCGCCGCGTACGACTCGGGCAGCCACCTGCCCGCGCTGCCGTCGGCACTGCCCGCGCTCCCGTCGGGCCCCTCCGCGCAGGCCCCCGCCGCCTACGGTTATCCGCAGGCGCAGCAGCCGGCCCCGTTGCAGCAGGCGCCCACGGCGTACATCCCGCAGCAGGCCACCGCGCCGCGCGGCTACCCCGGCCCGCAGCCGCAACAGCCCCGGCCCATGGCGCAGGGCACCGGCTACGAGGCGATGCGCCCCGCGGCCCCGCGGCCCGCCGCTCCCTACCAGGAGCCGTACAACAACCAGCAGTACCGCGGCTACTGAGCGGCTTCCCCGGTTGTCGCCGCCACCTGGCACGATGACGTCATGGGGAATGCCGAACTTCAGTCGATCCACGTCCATCCGGTCAAGGCGCTCCGGGGCTTCTCGCCCCGGGAAGCCGTGGTGGAGCCCTGGGGGCTGGCCGGAGACCGGCGCTGGGCACTGATCGACGACGGGGGAAAGGTCGTCACCCAGCGCGAACACCCGCGCCTCGCGCTGGCCGCTGCCGAACTCGTGCCCGGCGGCGGCATTCGGCTGTCCGCACCCGGCCGGGCACCGCTCACGGTCCCCGTGCCACGGCCGGCGGGCACGGTCACGATGGAGATCTTCGGCACCAAGGTGGAGGCCGTCCCGGCGGAGGAGACCGCGACCGCCTGGTGCGCCGACCACCTGGGCACCTCCGTCCGCCTCGTCCACATGGACGACCCGGCCGTCCGCCGTCCGGTGGATCCGGACTACGCGCTTCCCGGCGAGACGGTGAGCTTCGCCGACGGCTTTCCGCTGCTGGTCACCACCACGGGCTCCCTCGACGCCCTGAACTCCCTCGTCGCGCAGGGCGACCGCGCCCACGAAGGGCCGCTGCCCATGAACCGCTTCCGGCCGAATCTGGTCGTGGCGGGTACGGAGGCCTGGGCCGAGGACGGCTGGTCGCGCATCTCCGTCGGCGAGGTGGTCTTCCGGGTCGCCAAGGTCTGCGGGCGGTGCGTCGTGACCACGACCGACCAGGAGACCGCAGAACGCGGCCGGGAACCCCTGCGCACCCTGGCCCGCCACCGCCGTTTCGGCAGCCGGCTGGTCTTCGGGCAGAACCTGGTGCCCCAGTCCCCCGGCACCGTCCGGGTGGGGGACCCGGTGCGGATCCTCGAGTAGCGCTCCGAGGTCGCGCGGCCGGACGGGAACCGGGGGGCCGGGGCCGGTCGTTGGCAGGGCGTGAGACGTTCGTGAGAGGACCCGGTCGCGGTCAGAGGTGATTTCGCTCTCTCTTCGACCGGACCCGTGGGTGAACGGCTCCGGCGGGGGTTATCACGGAGCGGGAAGGGGGGTGCGGGACGGTGCGGGCAATCGGCGGACTCTGGCGCTGGCGGAACAATCCGCTGTGCCGCACGACCGATCTGGTCGAGGCATGGCTGGCCCTCGTGACCCTGCTGCTGATCGTGGTGGCCGCCCCCGTGATCGGCTCACTCGTCGGCGCCGTGGCCCAGGACTCCCTCCAGCGGTCGGTCCGAGCCCAGCACGACTCCCGTCAGCTGGTGACGGCCACGGTGACGCGCAAGCTGGACCGCGCCCCGCTGGATCCCGAACCCGACACCTCCGTGCACGACACCCGCACCCGGGTCCGGGCCGCCTGGACGGCCCCCGACGGCACCCGGCAGCACGACACGGTGCTGATACCCCTCAAGTCCCCGCACCCCGGTGACCACTTCCGGCTCTGGACCGACCTGCAAGGACACATGGCCGCCCGCCCACTGGACTCGGCGACGGCCACCACCCACGCCGTGCTCGCCGGGTTCGGCGCGGCGATGCTGGCCGCCAGCGCGGTCGAGGGCGGCAGACGCCTGCTCGTCTGGCGTATGGTCCGCCGCCGGTATGCGCGTTGGGACCAGGCCTGGGACCGGGCGGGCCCGGACTGGGGAAAGGCCGGCACCGGCAGCTGACGGCCTTACGGCTCTGGTCAACCCACCGCCCGCACGCACGCTACGGTGGTCCGGCCGAACCCTTCGGCATCAACCCGCTCGCGAGCGAGCCGCAGGGGCGCGCCCCGCAGGCGAACAAGCCGGCAATACGACGAGGTGGGGGCACAGCAACGCCATGGCACAGGGCACGGTCCAGGTGACGCACACCGGCACATCGCGGTGGCGGCGCCGCACGGGTGAGTACGCTTCGCTCGCCGCCGCTCTGGAGGCCGCGGCCGAGGGTGACGTCCTCACCGTCGCCCCGGGCACGTACCGGGAGAACCTCGTCGTGCAGCGGGCGGTGACGCTGCGCGGCCCCGAGGGCTCGCCCGGCTCCGTGCGCATCGCGCCCCCGGACGGGGTGCCGTTGACCGTGCGCGCCTCGGCGGTGGTGCGGGACCTGCACGTCGAGGGCCAGGACGCGGCCTCTCCCGCCCTGCTCGTCGAGGAGGGCACACCGGAACTCATGGACGTGCGGGTCGTCACGCGGTCCGCCGCGGGCATCGAGGTCCGCGGCGGCGCCCGGCCGACCGTGCGCCGCTGCACCGTCGACAATCCGGCCGGCGTCGGCATCGCCGTACTGGACGGCGGGGGCGGGGTGTTCGAGGAGTGCGAGGTGGTCGCGGCCGGTCAGTCCGGTGTGGCGGTCAACGGCGGGGGGCACCCCCGGCTGGAGCGCTGCCGGGTGCACCACGCGTCGGGCTCGGGTCTGACCGTGACCGGCGAGAACTCCGCGCTGGAGGCGGTGGGCTGCGAGGTCTACGAGGTCCGGGGGTCCGGGGTGCAGGTCACCGCGCGGGCCACCGCGCACCTGACCGACTGCGATGTGCACCGCACCACCGCGGACGGTGTCACCCTCGACACGGACGCCGTGCTCACGCTCGCCGACTGCCGTATCCACGACATCCCGGAGAACGCGGTCGACCTGCGCTCCCGCTCGGTGCTGACCCTGACCCGGACGACGGTGCGTCAGTTCGGGCGCAACGGCCTGTCGGTGTGGGACCCGGGCACCCGCGTGGACGCCAACCAGTGCGAGATCTTCGACAGCACGGGCGACTATCCGGCGGTCTGGGTGAGCGACGGCGCCACCGCGGTGCTCGACTCCTGCCGGGTGCACGACGTCCCGGACGCGCTGTTCGTGCTGGACCGCGGCTCGCGCGCGGACGTCGTCGACAGCGATCTCACCCAGGTGCGTAACACGGCCGTGTCGGTGAGCGACGGGGCGACCGCCCAGCTCGACGACTGCCGGATCCGGGAGGCGGCGACCGGCGCCTGGTTCCGCGACCACGGCAGCGGCGGCACGCTCAGCAACTGCACTGTGGACGGCACCCAGACGGGCGTGATCGTCACCAAGGGCGCCGACCCCGTCATCGAGCGGTGCACGGTCGACTCCCCCGCGGAGGCGGGTTTCTACGTGTCGGCGGGAGGCCGGGGCAGCTTCCTCGGCTGCCGGGTGACGGGCAGCGGCGGGTACGGCTTCCACGTCATCGACGGCTGCCGTACGACCTTGCGGAAGTGCCGCACGGAGCGGTGTGCGCGCGGTGGCTACGAGTTCGCGGACGGCGGGCCGGACGCCGCGCCCGGCAGCGGTCCGGTCGTGGAGGACTGCACGAGCGACGAGAGCGGCGGTCCGCGGCTGTCGGCGGCGCGCGAGACGGCCGTGCAGAGCACGAGCCGGTCCCCCGGCCTGCTGGGACCCATCCCCGACCAGCGGGCCGACGACCCGCAGACCCCGGCCGCCGCCCCCGCCGCGCCGGAGCAGCCGTCCCGGACGTCCAAGGCCGTGCTCGGTGAACTGGACGCGCTGGTCGGCCTGGAGAGCGTCAAGCGGGAGGTCCGCGCCCTCACCGACATGATCGAGGTCGGCCGGCGCCGCCAGCGGGCGGGCCTGAAGGCCGCCTCCGTCAAGCGACACCTGGTCTTCACCGGCTCCCCCGGCACCGGCAAGACCACGGTCGCCCGCCTCTACGGCGAGATCCTCGCCTCCCTCGGGGTGCTGGACAAGGGACATCTCGTCGAGGTGTCCCGGGTCGACCTGGTCGGCGAACACATCGGATCCACCGCGATCCGCACCCAGGAGGCCTTCCAACGGGCGCACGGCGGTGTGCTGTTCATCGACGAGGCGTACGCGCTGTCGCCGGAGGACGCCGGCCGTGACTTCGGCAAGGAGGCCATCGACACCCTGGTGAAGCTGATGGAGGACCAGCGGGACGCGGTGGTGGTGATCGTCGCGGGCTACACGGCGGAGATGGAGCGGTTCCTTTCCGTCAACCCCGGTGTGGCCTCCCGCTTCTCCCGGACCATCACCTTCGGCGACTACGGCCCCGAGGAACTGCTGCGGATCGTGCGGCAGCAGGCGGACGAGCACGAGTACCGGCTGGCCGCGGGCGCGTCGGAGGCCCTGCTGAAGTACTTCACGGCCATCCCCAAGGGCCCCGCGTTCGGCAACGGCCGTACGGCGCGCCAGACCTTCGAGGCCATGGTCGAGCGGCACGCGAGCCGGGTCGCACACCTCGCCGAACCGAACACCGACGACCTGACCCTGCTCTACGCCGAGGACCTGCCCGAGCTGCCCTGAGGTTCGGTGTGCACATGCCGCGGGCCCGGCAGTCCGGGGCGCAGCCGGGCCAGCAGACGTGCCCGCTCCTCGGCGAACACCGGGTCGGCCTGGTAGTCGGAGTGGCCGAGCAGGGGCGCGGGCAGCGGGTGCTCGGCGGTGCGGCCGTACGCCAGCGGGTCCTCGAGCGGGGTGTGGTCCACCGCGGGGCCGCAGTCGCCGGGCAGGCGGATCGGGCCGCCGATGGGGTCGGTGAGCCGGTAGAGGTTGCGCCAGCAGGCGACGTCCCGGTGCAGCGAGGCGAGCGCGGCCGGGCCGAAGTGGGCCGGGAACCAGCGGCCGTACAGGCGTTCGAGCGGGGAGCCGTATGTCAGCAGGGCGACCCGCCCGCGCACGGCGGGCGTGAGCTGCCAGGCCGCGGCGGCCGCGAGCACGCTGCCCTGGGAGTGCCCGGACAGCACCAGGCGTCCGCCGGTGCGCCGCGTCCAGGTGTCCATCCGCCAGGTGAGGTCCGGTACGGCACGCTCGGCGTAGCAGGGCGGCGCGAAGGGGTGCGCGGCGCGCGGCCAGAAGGTGCCGACGTCCCACAGGATGCCGATGGTGCGCCGGGCCGAGGCGTCCTTGTAGGCGCGCCGGCCCCAGGTGACGAACAGGACGA
This sequence comes from Streptomyces sp. NPDC046915, assembly GCF_040644935.1. Taxonomy (NCBI): domain Bacteria; kingdom Bacillati; phylum Actinomycetota; class Actinomycetes; order Kitasatosporales; family Streptomycetaceae; genus Streptomyces; species Streptomyces sp. NPDC046915. The sequence goes on from NZ_JBEYXB010000005.1 coordinate 140,924, forward strand.
AGCCGAGGCCGACCAGCCAGGAACCGAGTGCCTGCGAGGCCTCGGCGGCACCCCGGACGACGTCGTAGGTCCGCCGGGCGGCCTCGCCGGGGGTCCGGTCGGTCAGCCGGGCGCCGGCCAGGGCCCCGGCGCCCAGTAACAGGGTGGCGGCGGAGAGGACGCCGACGACCAGGGGCCCGCGGTCGGTGAGGGCGGCCATGGCGCGGGCACGGGCGATACGGCGGGTGCGTGCCGGGTCCTCGGGTTCGCCCGGGTGATCGCGCTCGACCCGGCTCCGCTCGGCGCGGGCGAGCCGGTGGGTGCGCCGGGCCAGCCGGGCGGCCAGCGCCAGAAGCACCAGAAGCAGGGACGGGATCACCGACGACTGCCAGGTCAGCAGTACCGGCGGGCCGTCGATGGCGGCGCCGGTACCGTCCAGCCAGTCGGCCACGCGCTGCGCGACACCGCCCGACATCACACCGCCGAGCGCGCAGGCGAGGAGCACGACCGCCGGTCCGCCGAGTCCGCGCATCGCCGCGCGCGGATCGGGGGCCGAGCGGTGCAGCAGGTGCGCCACCACGCCGAGCCCTACGGCCAGCAGGCCCTGGACGAGGGCGAGGCCCGCGAAGGCCGCGTCACCGGGCAGGCGACCGGAGGAGTGCCAGCCCGGCCGGGACCAGCCGGCGTACAGCATCGCCAGGCCCAGCAGGAGGAGGGCACCGAGTGGCAGCCGTCGTACGAGGTGCTCGTCGAGCCCCTGGTCGAGGCGGTTCTCGCTGCGGCCCCGGCGGCAGACCACGGCCACCGTGACGGCCGCCCAGGCGAGCAGCGCCACCGCCAGCAGCCGGCCCAGCGTGTCCAGGGCGGCGGGCCCGCCGGGACGGCGGTCGAAGCCGGCCGCCGGGATCAGCACCGCCGCGGCGACCGTGAGCAGGCCCGCGGCGGTGTGGGCGGCGCGCAGCCGGGCCACCAGGCGGCGGCCGTACCAGAAGCCGGGGCGGCCCAGCGAGGTGGGGCCGGTCTCCTCGTCCGGCTCGGGCGCGCGGTCGAGCGGTTTCTGGGACTCGTACGCGCTCCAGGTGCGGTGCGAGAGGTACCAGAGCAGGGCGGTGAGGGTGGCCGGCACCAGGGCGGCCACGGCGAGCCGCCGGCCGGGCCGGCTCCACCAGCCGGCGCCGGGCCCTGCGGGCGAGAGGAAGCCAAGCCAGGAGTGCCGGCGGGCGCAGGGGCCGGTGCCCGCGCACTGCCAGGCCGCCAGGTCGAGGGCGACCTCGCAGGCCGCCGCGACCAGCAGCACGGTCAGGGTGAGCCCGGCCAGCCGCACCAGCAGTCCGTACAGCCGCACCGCGCGGGGCCGGCCGGGTGCGGCGGGGCGCATCCAGTGGGCGAGGTTGACCACCATGAACGGCAGCAGCAACAGCCACAGGGCGCGGGCGCCGTTGCCGGAGGTCAGGTTGCACCAGACGTACGCCTCCGGCACGGGTCCGGCCCGGTGGTCGCCGGGTCTCTTCCCGACGCCGTCGTCCTCGGCCTCCTCGGCATCGACGTCCTCGGCGCGCCGGAACACGGCCGCCGTGTCGTCGCCGGTGATCCGTACCGTGCGCGGATCGCCGAGCATCTTCTCCGGTGTGGTGCCCCCGACTCCGTGGACCAGGAGTTCCAGGGCGGTGCCGGTGTCCTCGGGCCGCGTGGCGAGGCCGTTCGCCCCGCCCACGGCGGCACGTTGCTGTGCACGTTCCACTGTTCGCACTTCCCCCGTGACGCGCTGATGGCTTGTGTCCGTGCATGCACCAGGATCACCCGTTGCACTGTGACGTACACCACTCATCACGGAATCTCCCCGATCTGTATGAAGAGCGGCGGTACATGTGATGTCCGAATGACATGTGCGCGTCGATGCGGCAGTGGCGCCACCGGGGCCCTCCCGTGACAAGATGGGACGCCCGCGCACCAGGGACGGGCGGAACGTCCTGGTCGGAGCAGGTGCGAAGGCCAGGCGGACGGCTGAGGCGAAAGGACCGGAGCGTACGTGAGCGAGAATCAGAACCTCCTCGCGGAGCAGCGGCGCGCCCTGATCCTCGATGAGGTCCGGCGCCGCGGCGGCGTGCGGGTCAACGAACTGACGCGCAAGCTCGGCGTGTCGGACATGACCGTGCGCCGCGATCTGGACGCCCTGGCCCGCCAGGGGGTGCTGGAGAAGGTGCACGGCGGTGCGGTGCCGGTGGTCGAGGCGAGCACGCACGAACCCGGCTTCGAGGCCAAGTCGGGCCTGGAGCTGACCGCCAAGGAGGACATCGCGCGGGCCGCCGCGGAACTGGTCACGCCCGGCACGGCGATCGCGCTGTCGGGCGGTACGACGACCTATGCGCTGGCCCACCACCTGGTCGAGGTGCCCGACCTGACCGTGGTGACGAACTCGGTGCGGGTCGCGGACGTCTTCCACGCGGCGCAGCGCTCCTCGGGTCAGCGGCAGGGCGCGGCCACGGTGGTGCTGACCGGCGGGGTGCGTACCCCGTCCGACTCCCTGGTGGGGCCGGTCGCCGACCAGGCGATCGCGGCCCTCCACTTCGACATGCTGTTCCTGGGAGTGCACGGGATATCGGTGGAGGCCGGACTGTCGACACCGAACCTGGCGGAGGCGGAGACGAACCGCCGGCTGGTGCAGTCCGCACGGCGCGTCGTGGTGGTCGCCGACCACACCAAGTGGGGGACCGTGGGACTGAGCTCCTTCGCCGCGCTGGAGCAGGTCGACACGCTGGTGACGGACGCGGGTCTGCCCGCCGAGGCGCGGACGGAGATCGCCGAGCACCTGCGGCGGCTGGTGGTGGCGGGCGAGCCCGACGAGGGTGCAGACATCTGACACCTCGTCAGCTAGGGTGACCGGCCGAGCGTCCGCCGCCCACCGAGATCCCACGAGGGGGTCCGTCGCCCATGACTCACCGTCTGCGCCCGGTGGGGATCGACTTCACCGAGACCGCCCCCGTCCGGCTGGTGTTCGCACGGGAGATGGCCGCGGCGCCGGAGGCGGTCTTCCGCGCGCTCGCCGAGGACGTGCCCGGCTGGCAGCAGTGGTTCTCGGCGGTGGCGTCCGCCCGGCCGACCGAGGGCGGACGGGAGATCGGACTGCGGGGCGGCATCCGCTTCGAGGAGTCGGTCCTGCTCGCGAAGGCGCCGGAGGTGTACGCCTACCGCGTCGACGCGACGAACGTTCCGGGCGCCCGGGCCTGGGTCGAGGAGTGGCGGCTCGCCCCGGCCGGCGCCGGGACCCGGGTGCGGATGACCTTCGCACTCGACGGCACGACCCCCTTCCGCCTGATGTGGCCTCCGGCCCGCCCGGGCGTGGGCCACGCCTTCCGCAGGGCGGTGACGGCACTGGACCGGCGCCTGGCCTAGGACCCTTCGATGCCGAAGGGGTCCTCCAGTGTCGGGACGCACGGCGACAGCATCGTCTCGGTGTGCTCGCTCACCGTGCCCCGGACGAGCCTGAGGACGCGGATCTCGTTCTCGTGGCCGGGGTCCTCGTCGTCGCGGATGTGGACGAGCCCGTAGGACCCGGGGGCCACGGACCCGACATGGGCCAGGAGGCCGGCAACCTCGGCGGAGCGGTGGTTCTGGTGGCCGCCCAGGTGAATGAATGCCTCTCCGTTCATCCACCGCAGGTCGAGGAGGTACGGGCCGGCGATCTCGGCCACATGAACCCGGAGCCCGTCGACGATCCGCCTCAGCCGGACCTCGTCGTCATCGCCGACGCTCTCCCGGACGGTGATCCAGCCGTGGTATTCGAACACGCGCCGATCCTAGAAGGGTCATCCCCTCGGCTGCCGGGACGGCGGGTGGGTCAGGCCGGCCACACGCCCGTCAGCAGCAGCGACTCGATCGCCGTGGTGTACGGGGTGATGTCCAGGCTCTGCTCCGCCAGCCATGCGTCGGAGTAGTACTTGTCGAGGTAGCGGTCGCCGGGGTCGCACAGCAGGGTGACCACGCTGCCCGTGCGTCCCTCGGCCGCCATCTCGGAGACGATCTTCAGGGCGCTCCACAGGCCGGTACCGGTGGAACCGCCCGCCTTGCGGCCGATGGACCGCTCCAGGGCGCGTACCGCGGCGATGCTGGCGGCGTCCGGGACCTTCATCATGCGGTCGACGGCGCCGGGCACGAAGCTGGGCTCCATGCGGGGACGGCCGATGCCCTCGATGCGCGAACCGCAGTCGCAGGTGACGTCCGGATCGCCGGTGGTCCAGCCCTCGAAGAAACACGAGTTCTCCGGATCGGCGACACAAATGCGGGTGTCATATTGCATGTAGTGGACGTAGCGCGCGAGGGTCGCGGAGGTGCCGCCGGTGCCCGCCGTGGCGACGATCCACGCCGGCTCCGGAAACCGCTCCAACCGCAGCTGCCGGAAGATGGATTCGGCGATGTTGTTGTTGCCGCGCCAGTCCGTGGCCCGTTCGGCGTAGGTGAACTGGTCCATGTAGTGGCCGCCGGTCTCCACCGCGAGGCGGGCGGACTCCTCGTACATCTTCCGCGAGTCGTCCACGAAGTGGCACCGGCCGCCGTGGAACTCGATGAGGCGGCACTTCTCGGCGCTCGTCGTGCGGGGCATCACCGCGATGAAGGGCACGCCGATCAGCTTGGCGAAGTACGCCTCGGAGACGGCCGTCGAGCCGCTGGACGCCTCGATCACCGGGCGGCCCGGCCGGATCCAGCCATTGCACAGGCCGTAGAGGAACAGGGAGCGGGCCAGGCGGTGCTTGAGGCTGCCGGTCGGATGGGTCGACTCGTCCTTCAGGTAAAGGTCGATGCCCCACTGCTCGGGCAGCGGGAAGCGCAGCAGGTGCGTGTCGGCCGAGCGGTTGGCGTCGGCCTGCACTTTACGGACGGCCTCTTTCAGCCAGTCGCGGTAGCCGGTGTCACTGCGGTCGACGTCGAGAGTGGCGCCGGTCCGGGTCTGTGGGGTGGTACTCACGGCGGGCTCCTTACGCTTCGCTCCGACGCCGCCTCGCGCGGCCGACAGACCGATCATAAGCACCTCCCGCAGCGCTTCCCACCTGCATAAACGCATCTTTGGGCGTCCCAAAGACACTCCTGGGGGACGTTGGTGCGGACCATTCGCGAACCGCGGGGGGCGCATTCGCGCGAGTGCTCCGGGCGCCGGTCGCGCGCACCCCGTGCGGACTGGTGCTCGGCGGCACACGCGGGCAGACTGCACCGACGGGACGGGGGCCGCACACTGGATCACACGGATGCACGAAGGGCAGGGCTGGATCACGACCCGGAGGGGCTCGGGTCCGGCGAGCGACGCGCAAGGGGGCGGCGAGGGATGGCGGAGCCGGAGTTCACGGCCACGGGCGTGCGGATCGGAAAGCGGCTGCGTTCGCTCACCCGGGCCGGACAGGTCCGGATCAGTGACGGCAGGCTGGAGTTGCTGACCAGTTACGGCAGCGAGATCGACAGCGCGCCGGTGCAGGCGGTGCGCGCCTCCAAGCCCTGGTTCGCCCCGGAGGACCGGGCCCTGGCCGACATCAACGGCAATCGGTACCTGCTGACCCTGGGCCAGCACGACCCCGCTCCGGGCGAGCCGGGGCCGCCGGCGGCACGCCGGTTCATCGAGGCCGTGCGCCGGGCCGCGGGACACGGCGGCTGAGCGCGGCGAGTTGCGGGACCGCACCCCTTGCGTCACTCTGGTTCCACGTCACTCTGGGTTTACCGGCGATAACGCTGCGAACCAGCCCGCCGGCCACGACAGCAGGCGGGCGTTTGGACGCAAGCACCCTGCTGGATCTGTTCTCCGTGTTCTTCGTTCTCCGTGTTCCTCCGGGTTCGACCGGACCTCACATCGGGGAGTCGCAGCCGTGATCAGTCATCCAAAGCACTGCACGGTGGAGCTCCAAGCCCTGCCGTCGCGGATCGGCCAGGTCCGCAGAATCGTATCTGCGCAGTTGCGCTACTGGCATCTGGACGCGTTGATAGACCGAGCCTCGCTCGGTGTGACCGAACTGCTGAGCAATGTTCACCGGCACGCCCAGCCGGACAAGTTGTGCACCGTGGAGATGGAGCTGGTCCTCGACCGGCTCATGGTGTCGGTGCGCGACCACGATCCGCGCCTGCCCGTGGCCGGGGACATCGCGGACCTCGGGCCGCTGGCCACCTGCGGGCGTGGGCTCGCGATGGTGGCCGCGGTGAGCGAGAGCTGGGGCGCGCGGCCGGACGGCGAGAAGGGCAAGGTCGTGTGGTTCACGCTGCCCGCGCCCTCGGCGACCGACCGGCAGCCGGCCCGTCCTCCGCGGCGCGCGGCCACCGAGGCAGCCGCGCGCCGTTTTGAGCCGGTCGCGGTGGAACCGGCGGCCTGCGCCCCCGCTCCGGTCCACGCCCCGGTACACGCCCCGGTTCACGCTCCCGCCCCGTCGACCGTCGCAGGTTGACCGGGCGGGAGACCGGGCGGGCGGCTCGGGCCGGGGGACGGCGGGACGGTTCGCGCCCTCAGCGTCGAGCCGTGGTGCTCGCCCCGTCCAGTGCCTCCCGGATGATGTCCGCGTGGCCGGCGTGCTGGGCCGTCTCCCTGATCAGGTGCAGCAGGAGCCGGCGCGCCGACCAGTGGACGGTCTCCGGCGGGGACCAGGGCGTCCTGGGGAGAGGCACGGTCGTGCCCAGGTCCGGCACCGCCGCCACGGCTTCTTCCAGCGTCCGCGCGGTGACCGCGTACAGATCCAGCAGTCCCGCGAGCGTTTCGCCGTCGGTCATGCGGTACTGATCCGTGTCGAGCATGCCGTCCGGGAGCTCTCCGTCCCCCTCGGCGAGGATCTGCGACCACACCCGCTGGCCCTGGGCCATGTGCTTGACGATGCCGCCCAGGGTGAGCTCACTGACGGTGGTGCGCCGCATGGCCTGCGCGTCGGTGATGCCGCGCACGGTGATCAGCAGGAGCTCCCGCTGCTCGGCGAGGGCGCCCAGCAGTTCGGCGTGCTCGGCGGGAAGGGGCGAGGCGCTGTCCGGGGAAGAGGTCATGGACCGACCGTAGGACGCATGTAGGTCAGTACATGACCTCGATCGGTCTCGATCGGCCCCGGTCGAAGTGCCTCCGCCGGACTCACTCCGTGGCGATCGCGCGGAGCACGTCGAGACGAGCCGCCCGGCGGGCCGGGCGCAGGCCGGCGAGGGCGCCCGCCGTCAGGCCGACGAGGGCGACCGCGACGAGGCGTGCCGGGGGAAGGGCGAAGGCGAAGGTGCTGTCGCTCGCGCCGTCCGAGACCTCGACCAGGACCCAGCCGAGGAACGTGCCGAGACCGAGGCCGCCGGCGGTGCCGAAGGCGGCGACCAGGACCGACTCCCAGCGGACCATGGCCCGCAGCTGGGACCGGGTCTGGCCGACGGCCCGCAGCAGGCCCAGTTCACGGGTGCGTTCGTGGATCGCCAGGGTGAGGGTGTTGGCGATGCCCAGCAGGGCGATGAGGACGGCCAGGGCGAGCAGCGCGTAGACCAGTGTCAGCATCATGTCGATCCCGCCGGCCGAGGACCGCGCGTACTCCTCCCGGGTCTGCACCTCGGGGTTGCCGAACCGCGCGGTCACCGCACGGACCGCCGCCTTGCCCGCGTCCGGGCTCACCCCGGGCCTGAAGGACACGGCGACGAGCGTGTCGGTGTCCTGGGTGCGGTGCGGGGCCCAGGCCGCGCGGGTGACGACGTAGTCGCCGGCGAGTTCGGAACGGCCGTACACCGCGCGGACCGTGAAGGGCAGGGTCGTACCGTCCGTGAAGGTGAGGCGGGTGGTGTCGCCCGGCCTCAGGTGCCGGCGGTCGGCCTCCTGCCGGGTGATCGCGATGCCGTTCGCGCCGAGGTCGCGCAGGGAGCCCTGGACCGTGCCCAGGTCGAAGGTGCGGGCCAGGGCGGCCGGGTCGGTGACCGTCAACGCTCGTCCGTGGCCGTCGACTTCGGCGACTCCCCGGCCGAGTCCGACGGCGGTGTCCACCTCGGGCAGCCGTTGCAGGGCGGGGGCGAGCCGGGGGCTGAGTCCGCTGCCGCCCGCGCCGAAGGACGGGGTGCTGACGGCGACGTCGCCCGCGAAGGACCGGGACACCGTCCGGTCCATGGTCGCCTTGAGCGAGGCGCCGAACACGGTGAACAGCGACACCACGGCCACCCCGATCATCAGCGCGCTCGCGGTGGCCGCCGTCCGCCTGGGGCTGCGCAGGGCGTTGCGCCGGGCGAGGCCTCCGGTGACACCGCGCAGCCGGTGGAGGGGGCTGCCGAGGAGCCGTACCGCCGTGGTCGCGGCGACCGGGCCGAGGACCAGGAACGCGGCCAGGGCGAGCACCGCGCCGAGTCCCGCCGGCCACAGGGACGGTGACACCAGGACGCCGGTGAGGGTCACCGCGAGCGCCAGTACGGCCAGGCCCGCTCCGGTGACCGCGCGGACCCGGGAGACGCCCGAGACGTCGACGGCGGTCTCCCGCAGCGCGGCCAGCGGGGCCGTGCGACCGGCCCGTACGGCGGGCAGCAGCGCGGAGGCCAGGCAGACCACGACGCCGACGGCGAGCGGCAGCGCCATCGACAGGGTCTTGACCACCAGGTGCCCGTCGGGGAAGGGGAATCCGATGGCGGGGAACAGGGCCTGGAGCCCGGCGGCGATCCCGATGCCGCCGGCGAGTCCGGCGGCCGACGCGGTCACGGCGACCGCGGTCGCCTCGGTGAGGGTCGACGCGGTGACCTGGCGGCGGGAGGCGCCCAGGGCACGCAACAGGGCGTTCTCACGGGTGCGTTGGGCCACGACGATGGCGAAGGTGTTGTGGATGGAGAAGGTCGCGACCAGCAGGGCGACCCCGGAGAAGACCAGCAGGAGGCTGGTGAAGAGGGTGAGGAACTGGCTGGAGACCATGTCGGTGTTCTCCCGCGCCGACTCCTGGCCCGTGATGGCCTCGACCCCCTTGGGCAGTACGGGAGTCAGCCGGTCGACCAGTTCCCGCTGGCCGACGCCGGGACCGGCCCGCACCTGGATGCTCGCCGCCCGACCGGGCCGGGCGGTGAGGTACTTCTCGGCGTCGGCCTGCGTCATGCCGGTGAACGTCACCTGTGCCATGCCGTCCTGGCCGCCGAAGGTCGCGAGGCCGACGACGGTCACCTTCACCGGGTCCGGGGTGCGCAGCGTCGTCGTGTCGCCGATGCGCAGGCCGCCCTTCTTCGCGGCGCCGCGGTTGACGACGACCTCGCCGGACCGCGCCGGGACGCGGCCCTCGGCGAGCCGGTACGGGTTGAGTTCGGGGTCGGTGATCCAGTTGCCGGCGATCGTGGGCGGGCCCTGGCCGCCGACGGGCTTGCCGTTCCTGCCGACGAGTTGACCCGCGCCCTGGATGTCGGGGGCGGCGGCCGCCACGCCGGGGACCCGCTCGACGGTCTTCACCAGCGAGGTGTCGACCGGCCGCCGCACGCCCTGACCCGCTCCCGGGGCGGTGATGGCGTCGGCGCCCCGGACGACGGCGTCGGTACCGGCGGTGGCGTCGCCGAACATGGTGCCGAAGCCGGCCCGCAGCGTGTCGCCCATGACCAGGGTGCCGGCGAGGAAGGCGACCCCGAGGAACACCGCGAGGAACGTACCGGCGAAGCGCCTTCTGTGGGCGCGCAGCGAGGCGAGGCTCAGGCGCAGCGAGGCGTTCATGACCGCACCTCGAAGGCTTTCAGCCGGTCCAGCACCCGGTCGGCGGTCGGTGCCTGAATCCGGTCGACCAGGCGGCCGTCGGCCAGGAAGACGACCTCGTCGGCGTGGGCGGCGGCGACCGGGTCGTGGGTGACCATGACGACCGTGCGCTCCATGTGCCGTACGGCGCGGCCGAGCAGCCCGAGCACCTCCGCGCCGGAGCGGGAGTCGAGGTTGCCGGTGGGCTCGTCGGCGAAGACGACGTCCGGCTGCCCGGCGAAGGCCCTGGCCACGGCGACGCGTTGTTGCTGACCGCCGGAGAGTTCGGAGGGCCGGTGGTGGAGGCGGTCGCGGAGGCCGACGACGTCGACCAGCGCGTCGATCCACTCCCGGTCGCCCTTGCCGCCCGCCAGGTCCAGCGGCAGCGTGATGTTCTCGGCGACGGTGAGCGTCGGCACCAGGTTGAAGGCCTGGAAGACGAAGCCGATGCGGTCGCGGCGCAGGAGGGTGAGGCGGCGGTCGTCCAGCCCGCCGAGGTCGGTGTCGCCGACGTACGCGGCTCCCGAGGTGAGTGTGTCGAGGCCGGCCGCGCAGTGCATCAGCGTGGACTTGCCGGAGCCCGAGGGCCCCATGATCGCGGTGAAGCGGCCGGCGGGGAAGTCGACGGTCACCTCGTCCAGGGCCCTCACCTGTGTGTCGCCGCGGCCGTACACCTTGACGGCGTCGACGACCCGGGCGGCCGTTCGCACGGTGGTCGCCGTGGTCATGCCGCACCGCCCTTGCGGCCGAACTGCTCCTCCAGGACCGACAGCCGGCGCCAGTACTCGTCCTCGTCGATCTCCCCGGAGGCGAAGCGGCGGCCGAGGACGGCGAGAGGCGCGTCGCCGGTCGGGCGGGGGCCGTCCGTCATGCGCCACGGTCCGCGGCGGCCGCGCCACGCCGTGCGGCGCAGGACGGAGACGACGCCGATCACGACGGCCGCCCAGATCAGCGGGAAGAAGAGGATCCAGGGGCCGGGGCCGCCGTTCCAGTCTGCGAGGGTCTGCATCTCGGGTCATCTCCTGAGTGGGTCCGGTGGTGGTGCCTCGAGACTCGCTCCGGGGAGGGGTCCGGGTCGTCGTACGGCCAGCGGCAGTGCGCGTACGTCCTGGGGAGTACGAGCGCCCTCTCGCGCTGCTCCGCACAGACCTCGACTCTGTAACTACTAGTATGTACAGTAGGTGCATGAGCACTTCGGACCGACTCATCGAGTCCACCCGTGAGCTGTTGTGGGAGCGCGGTTACGTGGGCACCAGCCCCAAGGCGATCCTGGAGCGCGCGGGCGCCGGCCAGGGCAGCATGTACCACCACTTCAAGGGCAAGCCGGACCTGGCCCTGGCCGCGATCCGGCGGACGGCCGAGGAGTTGCGAGCCACCGCCGAGGGAGTACTCGCCGGGCCGGGGACGCCGTACGAGCGCATCGAGGCGTATCTGCTGCGCGAGCGCGACGTGCTGCGCGGCTGCCCGGTCGGGCGGCTGACGATGGATCCGGACGTCATCGCGAGCGAGGAGTTGCGAGCTCCGGTCGACGAGACGCTCGACGCGATCCGCGAGTTGATCGCCGGGATCGTCGAGGAGGGCAAGGAGCAGGGCCAGTTCTCGCCTTCGCTGGACGGCGAGGAGATCGCGGCGACGGTCCTGGCCACCGTGCAGGGCGGTTACGTCCTCGCCCGCGCCTCCGGTTCCCCCGCCGCCTTCGACACCGGTGTCCGAGGTCTGCTGTCCCTGCTCGCCCCGCGATAGGAGCGCACGACATGCACATCACGAGGAAACGCCCCGACACACAGCAGGGCCCACCCGAGAACTTCACCGGCGCGGTGTGGATCGACGAGGTGGCCGCGCCCGGATCCCCCTCCCGGCTGCGGATGTTCAACGTGCACTTCGCACCCGGCGCGCACACCGCCTGGCACCGGCACCCGCACGGCCAGGTCCTGCACGTCCTTCAGGGTGAGGGACTGGTCCGGAGCAGGGGCGGCGCCGTCGAGGGGATCCGGGCCGGTGACACGGTGTGGATCGAGCCCGGCGAGTGGCACTGGCACGGCGCGGCGCCCCGCACCTTCATGACGCACCTCGCGGTCGTCGAAGCCGCCGAGGACGGCACCACCACCGAGTGGGACGCGCACGTCGCCCCCGACGACTACCCGGCCTGAGAAGGGACCCCGGCATGCACGCGCTCCAGTACGAGCTGACGTTCCCCGCCGACTACGACATGGAGATCATCCGCGCCCGGGTGGCCCGCATCGGGCACCGGCTCGACGGCTGGGAGGGCCTCGGCCTCAAGGCGTATCTGCTGCGTGAGCGCGGCGCGCACGGATCGCCGGTCAACCAGTACGCGCCGTTCTACCTGTGGAACACCGTGGAGGGCATGAACCGCTTCCTGTGGGGCGGCGCCTTCCAGGGGCTCGTCGACGATTTCGGGCGGCCGGTGGCACGGCGGTGGTCGGGGCTGGCGTACGAGGAGGGTGCCGCCGCGGGCTCCCGGGCCACCGTCGCCGTGCGCCGGCGCGAACCGGTGCCGGACGGGGTCGAGTTGTCCGGTGCGATGGCGGAGGCGGTGCGGGAGACCGGGCGGCTGGCCGCCGAGGACGGCGCCGTGCTGGCCGCGGTCGCCGTGGACACGCACCACTGGGAGCTGGTCCACTTCTCGCTCTGGGAGCACGACACGCCCAAGGCGCCCGGGGACGTCTTCCAGGTGCTGCACCTGTCGGCACCCGGGAGGGAACGGCTGCCGCGCGGACGGCAGTGGTGACGGCGGTAGGGAGCGCCGCCGTCCGTACGGTGCTCGGCGACGTACGCCCCGAGGACCTGGGCGTGTGCGACGCGCACGACCATCTCTTCCTGAGCAGCCCCCGGTTGCCCGGGCAGGAACTGAACGACGCCGCCGCCGCGCGCGCCGAACTGGACGCGTTCCGCGCGGCGGGCGGGGCGAGCGTGGTGCAGTGGACGCCGTACGGGATGGGCCGCCGGGCCGCGGACCTGCCGCCGCTGTCCCGGGCCGCCGGGGTGCATCTGGTGTGCGCGACGGGACTGCACCAGGCGGCGCACTACACCCCGGAGTCGCTCGACGAGCTGCGCGGCCGGCTCGCCGCCGTCTTCGTGGCCGAACTGACCGAGGGCATCGGCACGTCCGGGGTCCGCGCCGGCCTGATCAAGGTGGCGGGCGGCTTCCACGCCCTCGACGCGCACACCCGCTGGACGATGACCGCCGCGGCCGAGGCGCACCACGCGACGGGCGCGCCGATCGCCGTGCACCTGGAGCTGGGCACCGGCGCGCTCGACGTACTGGACCTGCTGTGCGGCGAGTTGGGCGTTCCGCCGCACCGGGTGATCCTCGGGCACCTCAACCGCTCCCCCGACCCCGTGGTGCAGCGGCAGGCCGCGGACACCGGCTGCTGGCTGGCGTTCGACGGCCCGTCGCGCGCCCATCACGCCACCGACTGGCGGATGCCGGACGCCGTACAGGCCCTGGCCGAGGCCGGGTTCGGGCATCGGCTGCTGCTCGGCGGGGACACGGTCGTCGCCGGGGCGCGGTCGGTCGACGGCGGGCCGGGGATGCCGTATCTGCTGCGCCGGGTACGGACGCGGCTGGAGGCCGTGCTCGGCACGGAGCCGGTGCGGGCGATCCTCACCGACAACCCGGGGCGGGCGTTCGCCGTCGACTGGCGGTGAGTCGCCTCGCCCCGACGATCAGGCGCTCGTCTCCGCCAAGTGCCGGACGACCGGCTCCAGGTAGTCGACGTGCGGACCGTCCAGGGCGGTCAGTTCGTCCGGTGAGCGGAGCAGAGTGATCCGGTCGAACTCGGGATCGTGGCCCTCGGCCTTCTCCGCGGCAGCCAGGGCCGCGTACCGCTCGTGCAGCAGCGCGGCGGGGCACGGTGGGGCGAGGAACAGGACACCGACGGACCCGCCTCGGCCACGGGTGGCGAGCCGCAGGGTCAACGCGTCCGGCGCGGTGTCCGACCCGATCTCCTCGGCCAGTTCACGGGCCGCGTGCCGGCGCAGGGCGGCCAGGTCCAAGTCCTCACCCGGGCCCGGTGGTTCGACGTTGCCGCCCGGCAGCTGCCAGCGGCCCGGGGCGGCGGTCCACGGTGCCATCCGGCCCACCAGCAGGCTCCCGTCGTCGGCCGGCTGCGCGACGGACACGAACAGGGACGGCAGCCGGGCAGTGGCTCCCGGGACCCGGCGCAGGGCGCGCGACCGGTATGTGGCGCGGGTCCAGGACAGGACCAGCGCGTGCCCTTCTTCCCAGGCCAGACCCGTGAGGGCGGCCAAGGGACCGTCGAACAGGTCCGGGTTGGCCCGGACCGCCTCCTCCCACACGCGGTCCATCGCCGAGCGTTCCCCGGCGGACAGCTCGGGCGGCGGCGTCTCGATCAGCCGGACGTCCCGCGCCCGCAGGAGTTCGACGGCGGGCGGCTCGGTCACCGCAGCGCTCCCAGTGGATCGTCCAGCACCGGCTGCCAGGCCAGCTCGGCCGCGCCGACCAGGCTGTTGTGGTCGAGGGTGCAGGGCAGGATGGGGACACCGCCGCTCTGGCCCCACAGGCTGCGGTCGGCGACGACCGCGCGGAGCCGCTCGGGGTCGGCGTCGAGCAGCGTGCGGTGCAGGCCGCCGAGGATGATCCGGTCGGGGTTGAGGATGTTCACCAGGCCCGCCAGGCCCAGGCCGAGGCGGTCGATCAGCGCCTCGGCGGCGGTGCGGACCGTGGGGTCGGCGTAGTGGTGGCGGAGCAGGTCGATCGCCTGCTGGAGCAGGGACACCTCGGGGCCCGGGTCGCGGCCCGCCTCGATGAGCAGGGCCAGCGGGTCCGCCTCGACGTCGAGGCAGCCGCGGCTGCCGCAGTGGCAGGGGCGTCCCTCGGGGTTGACGGTGAGGTGGCCGACTTCCAGGGCGAGACCCGAACTGCCCGTGTGCAGGCGGCCGTCCAGCACCAGGGCGCCGCCGACGCCCCGGTGCCCGGTGGCCACGCACAGCAGGTCCCGGGCGCCCCGGCCCGCGCCGTGCCGGTGCTCGGCGAGCGCGGCGAGATTGACGTCGTTGCCGGCGAAGGCGGGCCCGGTGATCCCGGCCGCGCGCACGCACTCGTCGAAGATCCGGCGCACCGGCGCACCCACGGGCCAGGCCAGGTGCAGCGGGTTGAGGGCCAGGCCGTCCGGTTCGGCCACCGCCGACGGCACGGCGAGCCCGGCGCCGACACAGCGCCGCCCGGTGCGGCGGAGCAGTTCGGCGCCCGCCTGCACGACGGAGCCGAGCACCTTCGCCGGGTCGGCGTCGACGGTCTCGCAGCCGGGCGAGGTCGCCACGATCCGGCCGCCGAGCCCGACCAGCGCCGCACGGAACCCGTCGGCGTGCACCTGCGCGGCCAGCGCGACGGGCCCGTCCTCAGCGACCTCCAGCCGGTGCGAGGGGCGTCCCTGGGAACCGGCTGCCGCGCCGGGCCGGGCGTCGACCCGGATCAGGCCGAGCGCCTCCAGCTCGGCGGCGACCGCACCGGCCGTCGCCCGGGTGACGCCCAGTTCGGAGGTGAGGACGGCCCGGGTCGGCGCCCGCCCGGTGTGCACGAGCTCCAACGCGGGCCCGAGCGCGCCGCGCCCCCGGTCCAGCCGCGTCCTCGAGGTGGTCCCATCCCCCGCTGTCCGGGGGTCCGCCTTGCCGCTCATGAGGGCGAGTCTCCCATGATCCGTTGACCGCGCGGTCGGCGCCGCGACCTAGTGCCGCGACAGACAACGTTCGCCCCGTCGCGACGCCCGGCACGCTCCCCCACTGCCTCAAGGGCGTGGGAGGTGCCCCCACTCGCCGCACCGGACGCCGCTCCTTGACGGGCAGACGTTGCCTGCCGCGGCACTAGAAACCGCTCACCCGCAGAGTGACGTTGAGCCGCCCGGTCAGCCCGAGCGCGGACGGCGCCGTGCCGGCGTGCACCCGGGGGACGCCGTGGTAGGCGAGCCGGGACGGGCCGCCGAAGACGAACAGGTCACCGCTGCGCAGTTCGACGTCGGTGTAGGGCCTGGTCCGGGTCTCGGTGTTGCCGAAGCGGAACACGCATGTGTCGCCGAGGCTGAGCGAGACCACCGGCGCGCCGGACTTCTCGTCGCTGTCGCGGTGCATGCCCATGCGGGCGTCGCCGTCGTAGAAGTTGATCAGGGCGATGTCGTACGCCGCCCCCGTCGCCGCCTCCGGGCCGAGCGCGTCGGCGACCGCGCGGCGGCCCAGCTCGCCCAGCCAGGCGGGGAACGGCTTCACGGGGGTGCCGTCGCCGTCGGCGACCGTGCGGGCGTAGGCGTACGGGTACCAGTGCCAGCCCAGACAGACCTGCCGGGCGGTCATCGTGCCGCCGCCGGGTGTGCGGACGGTACGCAGACCGGCCGGTGGCCGGGCCCATTCCCGGCAGGCGGCCAGCAGCTCACGCTGTGCGCCGGTGTCCAGCCAGTCCGGGACGTGCACGGCGCCCGGCAGGACGTGGGTGCGCCCCCTGGGAAACAGCTCCGCCTCCATACCCCCATCCTGCCCGACGGGCCCTGAACTGCGGCTCGGCTAGCCTGGACGCACGATGAACGACCGTATGACGACTCCGTGGGGCGAGCTCGAACTGTCCCGCTTCCCCGAGGATCCGCGCGACAGGCTGCGGGCCTGGGACGCCTCCGACGCGTACCTGCTCCAGCATCTGGCCGAGGAGCGGATCCCCCTGCCCGGCACGGTCGTGGTCGTCGGGGACCGCTGGGGCGCCCTGGTCACGGCACTCGCGGCGCACCGGCCGGCACAGATCACCGACTCGTACCTCAGCCAGGAGGCGACCCGCGCGAACCTCGTCCGGGCCGGGGTGGAGGCCGGCGCGGTGCGCCTGCTGACCACCCAGGATCCGCCGCCCGGGCGCATCGACGTCCTGCTGGTCCGGGTGCCGAAGAGCCTGGCGCTCCTGGAGGACCAGCTGCTGCGGCTGGCGCCCGCCGTGCACGAGGGCACGGTCGTCGTCGGCACCGGCATGGTGAAGGAGATCCACACCTCGACCCTGCGGCTGTTCGAGCGGATCCTCGGTCCGACCAGGACCTCGCCGGCGCGGCAGAAGGCCCGGCTGATCTTCTGCACCCCGGACCCGGCGCTGGAGCGCCCGGCGAACCCGTGGCCGTACAGCTACGACCTGCCCGACGGCATCGGCGCGGCCTCCGGGCGCACGGTCGTCAATCACGCGGGCGTGTTCTGCGCGGACCGGCTCGACATCGGCACCCGGTTCTTCCTCCAGCACCTGCCGGGCGCCGACGGGCCGCGCCGGGTGGTGGACCTCGGCTGCGGCAACGGCGTCGTCGGTACGGCGGTGGCGCTGGCCGACCCGGCCACCGAGGTGCTGTTCGTCGACGAGTCGTACCAGGCGGTGGCGTCGGCGGAGGCCACGTACAAGGCCAACGGGGTACCCGGGCAAGCCGAGTTCCGCGTCGGGGACGGGCTGGCCGGGGTGGCTCCCGGCAGCGTGGACGTCGTCCTGAACAACCCGCCGTTCCACTCCCACCAGGCGACGACGGACGCGACCGCCCGGCGCATGTTCACCGGGGCGTTGCGCGCGCTGCGGCCGGGCGGCGAACTGTGGGTGATCGGCAACCGGCACCTGGGCTACCACGTGCAGCTGCGCCGCCTGTTCGGCAACAGCCGGCTGATCGCGAGCGACCCGAAGTTCGTGGTGCTCAAGGCCGTGAAACGGGGCTGACCCCGCCGGCCCGCGGCGCGAGCACACCGACGGCGACGGCCGGCGCGTCCAATCCGGCAACTCGGCCTCGATCCACAGGCCTTGCCGCGCCGCCTCCCCGCCCCTCCCAGACTCGTTTGATTGTTCTTGCAAGGTTGGGAAAACTTTCGAGCAGAATCAAGCATTCGGTTTCGGACAGGGTGCGCTAAGGTCGCGGCATATCGGGAAACGGAGGCCGCTGATGTCGCGCGACGCCCGCTGGAAGGCGCTGCTGGAGCTGCTCGTCGAACGCGGTCGTCTGGAGGTCGAGGAGGCGGCGACCGAGCTGGAGGTGTCGCCCGCGACGATCCGCCGGGACTTCGACCGGCTCGCCGAGCAGCAGATGCTGGTGCGCACACGGGGCGGCGCGGTGGTGCACGGGGTGTCGTACGAACTGCCGCTGCGCTACAAGACGGCCCGCCACGCCACGGAGAAGCAGCGCATCGCCGAGGCGGTCGCGCATCTCGTCGCGCCGGGCGAGGCGGTGGGCCTGACCGGTGGCACGACCACCACCGAGGTGGCCCGCGCCCTCGCCGTGCGCGGTGACCTCACCTCGGGCTCACCCGCGCTGACCGTCGTCACCAACGCGCTGAACATCGCCAACGAGCTGGCGGTGCGGCCCCAGTTCAAGATCGTGGTGACCGGCGGGGTCGCCCGCCCGCAGTCGTACGAACTCGTCGGCCCGCTCGCCGACGGCGTGCTCGGCCAGATCACCCTCGACGTGGCGGTGCTCGGGGTGGTCGCCTTCGACGTCGCGCACGGCGCGGCGGCACACGACGAGGCGGAGGCCGCGATCAACCGGCTGCTGTGCGAGCGCGCCGAGCGGGTGGTCGTCGCCGCCGACTCCAGCAAGCTGGGTCAGCGGGCCTTCGCCCGGATCTGCGCGACCGAGTCGGTGAACACCCTGGTCACGGACACGGCGGTGGGCCAGGACACCGTACGCCGGTTCGAGGAGGCGGGGGTCCGGGTCGTCGCGGTGTGACCCCGGATCCCGGACGTGGGGTTGTCCCGTCCCGCCGTCAGATCCCGCCGGGGGCCGACCGCACGAACCCCGCGCCGCGCTGGTCGTTGCAGCCGAGCACCGGCCGGTCGCCCGGGTCCGGCCAGGTCTGCTGGGCCTGAAGGGCGACGCTCACCAGCGTCAGCAGCAGGTCCACATCGCTCGCGGCATCGAGACGGATGGTCACCCACTGCGAACCCGGGACGATGCGGATCGCCCCCGAGCCCTGGAGGTTCTTGGCGAAGTGCCGGATGGCGCGGGCCGTCAGCCGCAGGTCGACATCCCGGTCCGAGTGGAAGTGGGCGATCTCGCCCCCGGCCGAACTCACCGCCTGCCCCAGGCCGCAGCTCGGCGCCGCCTGTCTCAGGTCCGGCCAGGTCGCCAGTTGCGCGAGCGCGCGCGAGGCCAACGTCATGGGCCCATCATGGCGCGCTCACCCTCCCGCAACCAGCGCGTGAGCGAGTATTAACCGATCCGTATCGGCGACTTGTCCGCACTCGCACCTTCTGCCCCCGGAATAATCCGACGACAAAGCCGATCAAGTCGGCGGTCATCGGTCGTCCGCGCACACACACGTTCCCGGAGGTACGTCACGTTCACCGAGGCCGAACCCAACCCGTTCGCCCTCCCCCTGAGCCACGGCCGCCCCGGTGCGCAACCCGTTCGACCGGGACGGAGGGGCCCACCGCAGCCGAAGAAGAAGGGCCGTGCGGGCAAGATCGTGGGCTTCGGCTGCCTCGGCGTGGTCGCCCTGTTCGTCATCATCGCCATCGCCGCCGCCGGGGGATCCGGCAAGAGCGGCAGCGGCGCGACCGCCACGTCGCAGAAAGACAGCGGCAGTCACGCCAAGTCCGGCGGCTCCCAGGCGGACAAGGCGACGGACACCGTCGTCCTCAAGGTGTGGGGAACCGCACCGAGCGGCGCGGCCGGCCCGCTCGACATCACCTACGGCTCGGACAGCGACAACCGGCAAGGGCACTGGAAACAGGACGGGTTCACCGCGACGCTGCCGGTGCACAAGGGGGCCCTGTACTACAGCCTGACGGCGCAGCTGGCGGGCTCCGGGGACATCCACTGCTCCGTCACCATCGGGGGGACGACGAAGACCGCGCACGCCTCCGGGGGCTACAACATCTGCTCCGCCCAGTTGAACTCCGGCTTCGACGGCGACTGGGAGGGATGACGGGACATCCGTGAGGTCCGCCCCGCCGACCACACGGTCGACGGGGCGAAACAGCCAGACCTCCGGCAGGGTCAGGGCTTGACGGGCTTCCCGCGTCCCCAGCTCCAGGCGAGCCGGTCGGCGCCGGTCTGGTTGGTGGTCTCCAGCCAGGGCCGGGAGGCGTCGCCGACGAGCTTCTGCATCGAGTAGATGTCGTCGGTGCGCAGGCCGGGCCAGTACACGGACCCCATCCCGAGCTTGCGGAAGGTGTCGGTGTCGGCCTGGATGAAGTTGATGTAGTTGTTGTCGGGGGCCGGCTTGTCGTAGTCGAGGCCCGTGGTCATCGGGGCGCCGAACTCGTCGGCGACGGTCCGGTTCGCGCAGTCGCCGAGGCGCTCCTTGAGGTCGGCCGCCCACTGGTCGTAGGTGGCGTAGTCCTTCCAGAACCCGTAGTGGTGCAGCGACAGGTAGGTGCCCTTCAGCCGCGGGTCGGCGCAGACCGAGGTGACGTGGTCGTTGTAGCCGGCGCCGCTGACGAACACCCGGTCGCGGGGCACGGAGGAGTAGGTGTCCAGCCACTTCGCGGCTATGTCGGCCCACGCGGTGTCGGTGTAGCCGTGGGGCTCGTTCATCGGCTCGAAGTAGACGTGCTTGTCGTTCTTGTAGGCCTTCACCACGGTGTCCCACATGGGCCAGAACGTGGTCTCGTCGTCGATGAAGCCGTCCTTCTGGGCTCCCGTGCCCTCCCAGTACGAGACGATCACCTTGAAGCCCTTGGCGGACGCCGCGTCGATGACCGCGCGGTACGACTTCCAGTAGGAGCCGTTGACGGTGTACGGATTGATGGGCAGCCGGACGGTGTTGGCGCCGAGATTGGCGCGGAACGCCGAGATGATCCGGCTCGCCTTGGCGTAGGTCCGGGCGTAGTCGTCGGAGGTCGACAGGCCGGACAGCTGGAGGTAGTCGTCGGCGAAGTTGTCGCGCGGATCCGCCCAGTTGACGCCCCTGAACTGGCTCGTTCCGGTCTGCGCGGCGGAGGCGGCGGGGCTGCCGGCCAGGGTCGCACCGCCGACCGCGGCGATCGCGACCGCCACGCAGGCGGCACGCAGTCGGGGGGTGAGGCGGTTGCTGGCGGGGGTCTTGCGCATCGACGTGCCCTTTCCGGAGATGGCGGTTCAGCGCGTCGCATGTTTACGTAAACATGCCCTGTCGCAGTGAGCGATGTTTACGTAAACTCGGCGGCGCCGGAATCGTGGCATCCGCCCCGGCGGGCGTCAAGGTTCCTCACGCGTAACATCCGGTGGGTCGCGCAACGGGCCCGGGGGCCGGGTCGAGGGAGGCACGAGTGGTGGAGCGGGGCGGCTCGGGCGTGCCCGGCGGACGTCGCAAGCAGCGGGTCTCCATGGCGGACGTCGCCAAGCTCGCGGGTGTCTCGTCCCAGACGGTCTCCCGGGTCTCCAACGGCCATCCCGGGGTGATCAGTTCGACCCGGGAGCAGGTGCTCGCGGCGATGCGGGAACTGGGCTACCGGCCCAACAGCGCGGCGCGTGCCCTCAGGTACGGCCAGTTCAACACCATCGGCGTGATCCTCTTCAGCCTGTCCTCGACGGGCAACAGCCGCACGGTGGAGGCGATCGCCACGCACGCGGCGGCCGAGGGGTACGCGATCACGCTGATCCCCATCGACGTCCCGACCCAGGACAACGTCCTGGGGGCCTTCACCCGGATGGGAGAGCTGGCCGTCGACGCCGTCATCGTCATCATGGAGATCCACCTCCTGGACGCCGGCACGGTGCAACTGCCGCCCGGCGTGCACGTCGTCGTGGTGGACTCCGACGCCGGCGACCGCTACAGCGTGGTCGACACCGACCAGGCGGACGGCGCCCGGAAGGCCGTCCGGCATCTGCTCGACCTGGGCCACCGGACCGTGTGGCACCTGACGGGTCCCCGGACGTCCTTCGCCTCCCAGCGCCGCACCCAGGCCTGGCGTGCGGTCCTGGAGCAGTCCGGGCGGCCGGTGCCACCGCCCCTGCACGGCGACTGGTCGGCCGAGTCGGGCTACGCGGCCGGCCTCGCGCTCGCCCAGGAACCGGACTGCACCGCCGTGTTCGCCTCCAACGACCAGATGGCCCTCGGTCTGCTGCGCGCCTTCCACGAACTCGGCCGCTCGGTGCCCGGGGACATCAGCGTCGTCGGCTTCGACGACATCCCCGACGCCGCGTTCTTCGTGCCGCCACTGACCACCGTCCACCAGGACTTCGCGGAGGTGGGCCGCCGCTGCGTCCGCAAGGCGCTGGAGCAGATCCGCACCGGCGGGGGGCCGCGGGCCGGGACGGACCTCGTGCCGACGAGTCTGGTGGTGCGGCGGAGCACGGGGGCGCCACCGCCGAGGTGACCGGAAGGCGGTCCGGTGCGCGCCCCCGCGACCTGTCGGTCACTCACGTGCCATCGTCACAGGACGTCGGCGAGGCGGTCCACCTGGTCCGGGTCGAGGCCGTAGCAGTAGAGCATGACCTCGTCGGCGCCGAGGTCGTCGAAGCCGGCGATCGCGGCGCGGATCTCGGCCGGCGTGGTGAGCATCCCGTCGACCATCCGGTCGGCCATGCCGGTGAAGGTGTAGTACGCGTGCATACGGGTCCGGGCGTCGTGGACCACGTCCTCGGGGCCGAGCGCGACGTTGACCTGGGCGACGATGCGCGGTTCGCCGTCACGGCCGTACTCCTTCCAGAACCTGCGGGCGGTGTCGAACAGGCCGCCCGCCCACGAGGGCGCCGCGGCGGCCAGGAAGCCGTCACCCCAGCGCGCGACGCGTTCGATCGCGGCGGGCTTGAAGCCGCCGAAGAGCACCTCGGGGCCGCCGGGCCGGGCGGGCGCGGGACCGATCGGGCCGATGCCGTCGCCGTACGGCTCGCCGGACCACAGGCGGCGCATCACCGCCATCTGCTCGTCGAGGCGCCGGCCCCGGGTGCGTATGTCGGTGCCCGTCGCCTGGTGGTCGTCGTCCCGGCCGCCGACGCCCAGGCCGAGGACCAGGCGGCCACCGGTCATCCGGTCCAGGGTGGCGGCCTGCTTGGCGAGGAGGGCGGTGTCGCGCAGCGGGGCGAGCAGTACCTCGGTCTGGACGCGGATCCGGGAGGTGGCGCCCGCGAGGACCGCGAGCGCCACCAGGGGTTCGGGGTTGTCGTAGACGAGCCGGTCGAGCAGACCGAGCGTGCTGAAGGGCCCGGCGTCGGCACGCCGGGCCCAGGTGAGCAAGGTGACGGGGTCGCCGATCGGCAGGCCGATACCGACGTTCATGAAGGAAACCTCCGAAGGGAAGGGGCGTCGAGTGATCTCGCCCCAGGGAGAGTCGGCCTGGTGGGACAAGGCGGCTTCGGCCGTCCCCTGCCCCAGAGGTGAGCGGCCCGGCCCGCCGCACGTCCTTTCCGGGTGTGCGGGCCGGAGTCGCGGGCCGCGCCGTCCTAGCCGTCCACCTCGTACTGCCCGACCTCCACGAAGTAGCGCAGTTCTTCCGGGGTGCCGTCCACCGCCTTCTCGGCCGCCGCCCGCAGGGCGTCGCTGATTCCGGGGCGGGCCAGGATCTTGAAGACGGCGACACGGTCGTCCTCGGCCTGGGCGAGCCGCCGGCCCGTCGCCAGGAAGTAACTCCTGTCCTCGGCTGTGCCGGCCAGGGCCTTCTGAGCCTCCTGGCGCACGGCCTTGCCGGTCGCCGGATCGGCGAGGATCTTGAAGATGGCGACGGAATTGTCCTCGTCCTGCGCGATCCAGCGGCCCGTCTCGAGGAAGTAGCGCATGTCCTCGGCGGTGCCGTCGAGGGCCTTCTGGGCTTCCCGCTGCACGGCCGTGCCCGTGGCCGGGTCGGCCAGGATGCGGAAGATCGCGATCCGGAGATCCTCCTCCGACATCGAGTCGTACGGGGAGTCCGCGTCCGTCCCCGCAGCGGTCGCCGCCGACGCGGTGACGGGCGAGGCGGCCGCGCCGACGGCGAAGGACGGCGTGGAGAGCAGCAGGGCCGGCGCCAAGGCCCCTGCGGCCACGGCGAGCGCGGCACGGGTCAGTCTCATGTGGTCCCCCATGGGTCGAAGAGTGGCTGGTTGTCCCTCGCGGGCGAGGAGATCGTTCCAGGGGCCCGCTCCGCGATGTACTGCCCGCGACCGGCAGACTTCACCGTCGTTTCGTTGCCGGGTGGTGATCGTGCCGGGGGCACGTGCCCGCCGCTGATACCGGGCCGGTACCGGGACCCCTTGCTCCGCATCACCCACCCCCCTACCCTGCATTTGTGCCGCAAATAAACAAAACCCGAACGCACAGCGCCGTGCCGGGCCATGGCAACCCGCTCACGCGGCTCCGAATCGCGCTGACCGTCTTCTTCGCCCTGGACGGCTTCATCTTCGCCGGATGGGTCGTCCGCATCCCCGCCATCAAGCACCAGACCCACGCCTCGGCCAGCGCACTGGGCCTCGCTCTGCTCGGGGTGTCCGCGGGGGCGGTCGTCACGATGATGCTGATCGGGCGTCTGTGCCGCCGTTACGGCAGCCATCCCGTCACCGTGGTCTGCGCCGTCCTGCTCTCCCTCAGCGTCTCGCTGCCGCCGCTGGCCCACTCGGCTGCCGCGCTGGGGGCCGTACTGGTGGTGTTCGGAGCGGCGTACGGCGGGATCAACGTCGCCTTCAACAGCGCCGCCGTCGATCTCGTGGCCGTGCTGCGGCGACCGGTGATGCCGAGTTTCCACGCCGCGTTCAGCCTGGGCGGCATGCTCGGGGCCGGTCTCGGCGGACTGGTCGCGGGGTACCTCTCCCCCACCCGCCACCTGCTCGGGCTGACCGTGATCGGTCTGCTGGTCACGGCCGTCGCGGGACGCACGCTGCTGCGACTCGAGCCTCCGGTACGACAGGTGCCACAGGGGTCACAGGAGTCACAAGGGTCACAGGATCGCCCGGCGTCCGACGACGACACCCCGCAGCACCCCCACCGCCCCGACCGCCCCGACCCCCGCACCCGTGGTCTCGTCGCCGTCTTCGGCCTGATCGCGCTGTGCACCGCGTACGGCGAGGGAGCCATGGCGGACTGGGGCGCGCTCCATCTCCAGCAGGACCTGGACGCCTCGGCCGGGGTGGCGGCGGTCGGCTACTCGTGCTTCGCGCTCGCCATGACCCTCGGCCGGCTGACCGGTACGGCCCTGCTGGAACGTCTCGGCCGGACCCGGACCGTGATCGCCGGGGGCGCCACCGCGGCAGCCGGGATGCTGCTCGGCTCACTCGCCCCCGCCGTCTGGGCGGCGCTGATCGGCTTCGCCGTCACCGGGCTCGGGCTCGCCAACCTCTTCCCGGTCGCCGTCGAGCGCGCGGGCCGCCTGGCCGGTCCCTCCGGCGTGGCCGCCGCCTCCACCCTCGGCTACGGCGGCATGCTCCTCGGGCCGCCCGCGATCGGATTCATGGCCGACTGGTTCTCGCTGCCCGCCGCGCTCACGAGTGTGGCCGTGCTGGCGGCCGTGGCGGCGCTGATCGGCTTCGTGACGCGGCGGACGGCCGCGGGTTGACCCCCTTCGGCCGACGTGCGCCTCGGCCGACGCCCGCCGGCCGGCACGGCCGTCCTCAGAGGGCGTCGAGACGGCCGTCCTCAGAGGGCGTCGAGATCGATGCCGGTCAACTGACAACTGACGTCCCACAGCCGCGACGCGACCGAGTTGTCGGCGAGATGACTCCACACCGGTTCGCGGTGGGGCTTGCCGCGCAGGCCGAACACCCGCGGTCCCCATACCTGCCCTCCGCGTACGGCCGGATCCAGCACCGCCCGCACCACCGGCCACGCGCCGGCGTCCTTGCCCTGGACGAGGAGGGCGGCGGGTGCCGCGCGCAGACCCTCGCCGGTGGTCCGCGCATGCACCCCGGGCCGTGACGGGGTGAGGGGGTCCAGGGCCCCGCCGGGGTGGGCCACGACACTCGTCAGCGTGCTGCCGACGCCCCGCAGGCGGCGGTCGAGTTCGAGTCCGAAGTACATCTGCGCCAGCTTGGAACGCCCGTAGGTGCGCTTGGGCCGGTAGTCCCGCCGGGACTGGAGGTCGTCGAGGTCGAGCCGCTCGGACTTCGCCGCGAAGCTGCCCACGGTCACGACGCGGGCGGCCGGGGCGGCCGAGAGCAGCGGCACCAGGTGGTGAGTGAGCGCGAAGTGCCCCAGGTGGTTCGTGCCGAACATCAGCTCGTGGCCGTCGGCGGTCTCCCGGCGCGGCGGGGCGTCGAGCGCCACCCCGGCATTGTGGACCACCGCGTCCAGGCGGTCCGTACCCAGGGACTCCACCGCCCCTGCGAGCGTCGACAGGTCGGCGAGGTCCAGCCGTACGGCACGCACCCGTGCACCGGGCACACGCGCGCGGATCGCGGCCAGGGCGGCTTCGGCCCTCGCGGGATCGCGGCTGCCCAGCACCACGCCGGCCCCGGTCGCCGAGAGCTGCTCGGCGGTGAAGTAGCCGATGCCGGCGTTGCCCCCGGTGATCAGGAAGACCCTGCCGTCGGCACGGGGCAGGCGCCGTACGTCCCAGAGCGCGGCGGAGGATTCGGAGGGCATGGCGGCAGGCTCCCTTGCTGTCGGAGGAGGAGAGGCGCGAGGACGCTCCCGTGGGAGGGGCTCGCCGACCAAGCTCCCAGGGGCCACCGACACTTCGCCTACGGATCACCGACAGCCCCGACGGACGGCCGGCACATCCGCCGATCCGGCGCCGCCCCACCCCGGCCCGTCGGGCAGACTCACCCCATGGACACAGCCGACTACCTGCAAACCCTGGACCGCGAAGGCCGCCTGCTCGCCGCGGCCGCCGCCGAGGCGGGGACCGCCGCCGAGGTGCCGACCTGCCCGGAGTGGCGGGTGCGGGACCTGCTGCGGCACACGGGCGCGGTGCACCGCTGGGCGGCGGGGCTCGTCGCCGACGGGCACGGCGAGCCGCGACCGCTGGGCGAGGAGCCCGATCTCGACGGGGACGAGCTGGTGGACTGGTACCGGGACAGTCACCGGCGGCTCGTCGAGACCCTGGCCGCCGCGCCGGCCGACGTGGCGTGCTGGACCTTCCATCCGGCGCCCTGCGCCTCGCCGTTGGCCTTCTGGACCCGGCGGCAGGCGCACGAGACGGCCGTGCACCGGTACGACGCGGAGTCGGCGGCCGGCGGCGCGGCGTCCCGGATCGCCACCGACTTCGCCGTGGACGGCATCGACGAGCTGCTGCGCGGCTTCCACGCCCGCCCGAGGAGCCGGGTCCGGACCGAGGCGGCGCGCGTCCTGCGGGTGCGGACCCTGGACGCGGACGCGGTGTGGACCGTACGGCTGTCCGACCGGCCGCCCGTCACCAGCAGGGACGAGTCCGGGGACGCGGAGGCCGAACTGGCCGGTCCGGCCGATCAGTTGTACCTCGCGCTGTGGAACCGGCTGCCCGTACCCAGGGTGACCGGAGACGCCGCGCTCGCCGCCCTGTGGCGCGAGACCTCAGCGATCGGCTGAGTCGGCCAGCATCCGGGTCAGTACCGCGCGCTGCACCGGCCGGACCTCGCCGTGCAGCGCGCGCCCCTTCTCCGTGAGTCCCACGCGGACGCCTCGACGGTCCTCGGGACACATGGCCCGCTGGAGGAGTCCGTCCTTCTCCAGGCGGGCGATCAGACGGGACAGGGCGCTCTGGCTGAGGTGGATGCGGTCGGCGATCTCCTGTACGCGGTAGGCGCAGCCGCCGTCCGCGGCGGAGTCCTCGGAGAGCAGGTCGAGAACCTCGAAGTCACTGGCGCACAGGCCGTGTCCGTGCAGGGCGCGGTCGAGTTCGCACTGGGTGCGGGCGTGCAGCGCCAGGATGTCCCGCCACTGGTTCACGAGCTCCTGCTCGGCCTTCTTCGCCGCCATGAGCGCACCGTAGCAGAGAAATCCAATTGTTGCATCGTAATTAAATGCGCTTGCATCTCATGCATGCGCATGTACTGTCTTGCGCATGACCTCTCCGCTCACCACCCCCGCGGCCCCGTCCCCGGCGGTCCGCTGGACCCCCCGACTGTGGGGCACCCTGCTGGTGCTGTGCGCCGCGATGTTCCTGGACGCGCTCGACGTGTCGATGGTCGGCGTGGCCCTGCCCTCCATCGGCTCCGACCTCCACCTGTCCACGTCGACGCTGCAATGGATCGTCAGCGGCTACATCCTGGGGTACGGCGGGCTGCTCCTCCTCGGCGGCCGGACCGCCGACCTGCTCGGCCGGCGCCAGGTGTTCCTGGTGGCCCTCGGCGTGTTCGCCCTCGCCTCGCTGCTCGGCGGACTGGTCGACTCGGGGCCGCTGCTGATCGCCAGCCGCTTCATCAAGGGCCTGAGCGCCGCGTTCACCGCGCCCGCGGGCCTGTCCATCATCACCACGACCTTCGCCGAGGGCCCGCTGCGCAACCGCGCCCTGTCGATCTACACCACCTGCGCGGCCACCGGCTTCTCGATGGGTCTGGTGCTCTCCGGCCTGCTCACCGAGGCCAGTTGGCGGCTGACCATGCTGCTGCCCGCGCCCATCGCGCTGGTGGCACTGCTCGCGGGGCTGAAGCTGCTGCCGCGCAGCACGCGCGAGAAGGACCACGACGGGTACGACATTCCCGGCGCCGTCCTCGGCACCGCCTCGATGCTGCTGCTGGTCTTCACCGTCGTACAGGCGCCGCAGGCCGGCTGGGCCTCGGCCCGTACCCTGCTGTCCTTCCTGGCCGTCGCCGTGCTGCTGACCGTGTTCACCGCCGTCGAGCGGCGCTCGCCCGGCCCGCTGATCCGGCTCGGCGTGCTGCGCTCGGGTCACCAAGTACGGGCGCAGCTCGGCGCGATGGCGTTCTTCGGCTCGTACGTGGGCTTCCAGTTCCTGGTGACGCTGTACATGCAGTCCCTGCTCGGCTGGTCGGCGCTGCACACGGCGCTCGCCTTCCTGCCCGCCGGTGCGCTGGTGGCGGTGTCCTCGACCAAGGTCGGCTCGATCGTGGACCGGTTCGGCACCGCACGGCTGATCGCGGCGGGCTTCGCGCTGATGGTCGCCGGGTACGCGCTGTTCCTGCGCGTCGACCTCCACCCGGTGTACGCGGCGGCCATCCTGCCGTCGATGCTGCTGATCGGCGCGGCCTGCGCGCTGGTCTTCCCCTCGCTCAACATCCAGGCCACCAACGGGGTCGAGGACCACGAGCAGGGCATGGTCTCCGGTCTGCTCAACACCTCGGTCCAGGTGGGCGGCGCGATCTTCCTGGCCGTCGTCACGGCGGTGGTCACCGCCCACGCCCCTGCCCACGCGACCCCGCAGGCCGTGCTCGACAGCTACCGTCCGGGGCTGCTCGTGGTGACGGGCATCGCCCTCGCCGGGCTCCTCATCACCCTCACGGGGCTGCGCGGCCGCCGTACCGCGCAGCAGACCGTCGTGGTCGCCAGGTCCACCGTGGAGAAGGAGGCGGACGCGGAGCGCGTGGCGGTCCGCGACTAGGGGGAACGCCTCCAGGTGTGCGCCCGGCCGGAGTTGGTTGCTCCGCCGGGCGCACGCCTGTGAGACTGGGTGGATGGACGGGTACGGGGGACGGCGGACCAAGGCCGAGCAGGACGCCATGACCGTCGAGATCGGGTACGCGCTGGTCAGCGCGGTGTTCGCGGCCGCGCTGACGTTCGGGGCCGTCGGCGGGCCGGCGCTGCTCTTCGAGCTGCCGCCGCTGCTCGCGGCGGCGCTGCTGCGCGTGGGCGGTACGCTCGCCGCCGTCGTCTTCGTGGCCCGGGTGGTGGGCGTGCTGGTGCGCTTCCGGCGGGCGCCTCAGCCCAGCCAGCCCGGCCGCACCAACCCCGACTCGTAGGCCAGTACGACCAGTTGGGCCCGGTCCCGGGCGCCCAGCTTAACCATCGTGCGGCTCACATGGGTCTTCGCGGTGAGCGGGCTGACCACCAGGCGGCGGGCGATCTCCTCGTTGGACAGGCCGATGCCGACCAGCGCCATCACCTCCCGTTCCCGCTCGGTGAGCGCGGTGAGGGCGTCGGCGGCCGCGGGCTCCTTCGAGCGGGCCGCGAACTCGGCGATCAGCCGGCGGGTCACGCCGGGCGACAGCAGCGCGTCGCCGTCGACCACGGCCCGTACCGCACGCAGGAGTTCGTCCGGCTCGGTGTCCTTGACCAGGAAGCCGGAGGCGCCCGAGCGGATCGCCTCGAAGACGTACTCGTCGAGCTCGAAGGTGGTGAGCATGACCACCTTGACGTCCTTCAGGCCCGCGTCGCCGGTGATGCGGCGGGTCGCGGCCAGGCCGTCAAGGAGCGGCATGCGGATGTCCATCAGGACGACGTCCGGGCGCAGTTCGCGCACCTTGCCGACGGCCTCCGCACCGTCCGCGGCCTCCCCGGCCACCTCGATGTCCGGCTGCGCGTCGAGCAGCGCCCTGAAACCGGCCCGCACCAGCGACTGGTCGTCGGCGAGCAGTACCCGGATCACTGATCCTCCCTGGAGTGCAAAGGCAGTACGGCGAGCACCCGGAAACCGCCGTCGGGGCGCGGGCCGGCCTCGATCGTGCCACCCAGCGCGGCGGCCCGCTCCCGCATTCCGGCCAGGCCGTTCCCGCTGCCGCCCGCCTCCGCGCCCGTCGCGGGCCCGTCGTCGTCGATCACGAGCCGCAGCGCGCCGCCCTCGTGTACGAGGCGCACGCGCGCGTGCCGGGAACCGGAGTGCCGTACGACGTTGGTGAGGGCCTCCTGGACGATACGGAAGGCGGCCAGGTCGGCGCCCGGCGGCAGCCGCGGCGGCGCTCCCTCGACCTCGACGGCGAGGCCCGCACTCGCCGCCTGGTCCACCAGTTCCGGCAGCCGGCCGAGGCCGGGCGCGGGGGCGCGCGGCGCGTCTCCGGGGGTGCGCAGGGTGTCGAGGACCTGGCGCACCTCGCCGAGCGCCTCCTTGCTGGCGTCCTTGATGGTGGTGAGCGCCGCCCGCGCCTGCTCCGGGTCGCTGTCCAGGAGGGCGAGGCCGACGCCCGCCTGGACGTTGATGACGGAGATGCTGTGCGCGAGGACGTCGTGCAGTTCGCGGGCGATGCGCAGCCGCTCCTCGTCGGCGCGCCGCCGGGCCGCCTGGGCGCGGTCGGCACGCTCCCGGGCCCACTGCTCGCGCCGGACCCGGCCCAGCTCCGCCAGCGCGACGACGGCCAGCACCCAGGTGACGACGACGATCTCCTGACCGACGCCCGCCCCCTTGTCGTGCGGCGGCGGCAGCCAGCGGTACAGCCAGAGCGCGACCAGGACGTGCCCGGCCCACAGCAGCCCCAGCGACGCCCAGGCGGCCCGGCGGTGGCCGGTGACGACCGCGCTGAAGCAGCTCACGGCGACGGCCAGGAAGACCGGCCCGTACGGATAACCGGCGGCCAGGTAGACCAGGGCGGCCGTCGCGGTGCCGAACGCGACGAACACCGGATGCCGCTGCCGCCACAGCAGCAGCCCCGAGGCGACGAGCAGCAGCACGCGACCGGCGACGTCCAGCGGCTCGCGGTCCGGCTGCTGGTGTCCGGCGAAGTGGGAGCCGATCACCACGAAGACGGTGATCAGCACGGTGGAACGCCACGGCAGGTGCGGACCCCGCGCCTCGGTGTCGTCGGGCCCGTACCACCTGTGCCCGTGCCACCCTCGCGGCCGGTACCCCCGGGCCGGCCGGCACCCCCGCCGCGACCGGACCCGGCGTCCGTACTGCTCTTCCATGACGGCCACGCTAGACGCGGGCGGGCCGCACCGGCGTCCGCCGGGCGGGGTGATCACACGTACTCCCGGGGAAGTACGGCGCCCCACCGTACGGGCACCTACCTCAGCCCCACTCCGTGCGCCAGCCCGGTCACCGCGTGCCGGAAGAACGCCTCCCGGTCCTCCACCACCCGGTGGAACTGCCCGAACAGCTCGAACCCGACCAGCCCGAACAGCTGGGCCCAGGCCGCCACCAGCGCGGCAGCGGCCTCGGGAGGCAGGGCGGGGGCGAAGTCGGCGACCATGCGCTCGGCCTCGGGGCGCAGTTCGGCGGGGAGCGGGAGGCCGGCGAGGCCGGGGCCCTGGTGGGTGTCCCCGACGATGCCGATGAGGAGGAGGCCGACGCGGGAGGCGGCCCGGACGGTGGTCTCGGGCGCGGAGTAGCCGGGCACGGGCGAGCCGTAGATCAGGGCGTACTCGTGCGGGTGGGCCAGCGCCCAGCCGCGCACCGCCTCGCACACGGCCGTCCAGCGGGCCACGGGAGCCTCGTCGCAGGCGGTGTCATGGGCTTTCTCGGCGGCCTCGCCGAGGGAGTCGTAGGCGTCGATGATGAGCGCGGTCAGCAGGTCGTCGCGGCTGGGGAAGTAGCGGTAGAGCGCGGAGGAGACCATGCCGAGTTCGCGGGCCACCGCGCGCAGCGAGAGCTTGGCCGCGCCCTCGGCGGCGAGCTGTCTGCGTGCCTCGTCCTTGATGGCCGCGGTGACTTCGATTCTGGCCCGCGCGCGGGCGCCCTGTGCGGTGCTCATGCTCTTCAGTGTGCCATGGAACGAGAGCACCGCACACAAAAGAGAGCACCGCTCTTGCTTGGGGTGCCGATCTCGTGCACACTCTTCTCGAAGCGAGAGCACCGCTCTCCCGACAGCGAGAGCACCCGCTCTCCCATACACAGGGGGTCTCATGTCCACGCACGTCAAGAAGCCGGGTTGGTTCACCGTCAACGTCTTCAACCGCTTCGTCGCCTGGCTGACCCGTCGCGGCGTCAGCGTGTGGGGCTCCCGGGTGCTGGCGGTCCGCGGCCGAAAGAGCGGCGAGTGGCGGACCACCCCCGTGAACCTGCTCACCGTGGGCGGGCAGCAGTATCTGCTCGCCCCGCGCGGCCACGTCCAGTGGACGCACAACATGCGCGCGGCCGGCGGCGGCGAACTGCGTCTGGGCCAGAACGTGGACGTGTTCACCGCGGTCGAGGTCACCGACGAGGAGAAGGTCCCGCTGCTGCGCGCCTACCTCAAGCGCTGGAAGGCCGAGGTCGGCATCTTCTTCGACGGAGTCGGTCCCGACTCCCCCGACGACGAGATGCGCCGCATCGCCCCCGACCACCCGGTCTTCAGGATCACCGTCAAGAACTGACGGTGTCCCCGGCCGCGGAGGTCCGCCGGTCCATCGCGGTCAGGGCGCGCTGGGCCATCGGATGCGTACGGACGAGCTCGCCCAGCGACGTGGAGCCCTGGGTGATCTCCTTGAAGGCCCGCCAGGCGGGCCGGAAGCCGGTGAGGGCCGCGTGGAACAGGCCGGGCCGGCGCTCGAAGGCGGTCAGCATCCGCTTGCCGACGCTCATCTCGACGCCGAGCCCCGCCTTGATCGCGAACGCGTAGTTCAGCGCCTGCCGACGGGCGTCCACCGCGTCGTGCGCCTCGGCGATCCGCACCGCCCACTCCCCCGCGAGCCGCCCCGACCGCAGGGCGAAGGAGATGCCCTCCCGGGTCCACGGCTCCAGCAGACCGGCCGCGTCCCCGCAGACCAGGACCCGGCCGCGGGAAAGCGGGGAGTCGTCGGCGCGGCAGCGCGTCAGGTGCCCGGAGGAGATGCCCGGCTCGAAGCCGGCCAGCCCGAGGCGGGCGATGAAGTCCTCCAAGTACCGCTTGGTGGCGGCGCCTTCGCCGCGGGCCGAGATCACGCCGACCGTCAGCGTGTCGCCCTTGGGGAAGACCCAGCCGTAACTGCCGGGCATCGGTCCCCAGTCGATCAGGACCCGGCCCTGCCAGTCCTCGGCGACCGTCTCCGGCACCGGGATCTCCGCCTCCAGGCCGAGGTCGACCTGTTCCAGCTTCACGCCGACGTGTGCCCCTATGCGGCTGGCGCTGCCGTCGGCGCCCACCACCGCGCGCGCCAGCAGCGTCTCGCCGCCCTGGAGGACGACGGCGACCGTACGGCGGTCCGGCACCAACGAGCCGTGCTGCTCGACCCGCGTCACGGTGACGCCGGTGCGCAGCTCGGCGCCGGCCTTCTGCGCGTGCTCGACCAGCTGCTGGTCGAACTCGGGCCGGTTGATCAGCCCGAACAGCATCTGCCTGGAGCGGCGGGTGCGCGTGAAGCGTCCGTTGTGGGAGAAGGTGACCGCGTGCACCCGGTCCCGGAAGGGCAGCTCGAAGCCGGGCGGCAGGGCGTCGCGCGAGGGGCCGATGATGCCGCCTCCGCACGTCTTGTAGCGCGGCAGCTCCGCCTTCTCCAACAACAGCACGCGCCGCCCCGCGACCGCCGCCGCGTAGGCCGCCGAGGCCCCCGCGGGTCCCGCGCCCACCACGACGACGTCCCACACCCGCTGCACGTCGTCCGCCGAAGAGTTCTCGCCGCTCACGATGGTCCGCTGCTCCGATCAAGCCGTCTGCCGCACCTGTCCCCCGCATCCTACGGCGGACGTCGCCGCGGACCGCTGTGGGAGGATCGGTGCACTCACCGGTACAACGTCGCACCCACAAGGAGCGTGCCCATGTCGTCGAATCCGCTCGCCGAGACCGTCGCCGCCCTGATGCCCAGGGCCAAGGCGGAGCTCACCGAGCTGGTGGCCTTCAAGTCGGTCGCCGACTTCGGCCAGTTCCCCCGGAGCGAGAGCGAGGGCGCCGCGAACTGGGTCGCCGACGCGCTGCGCGCCGAGGGCTTCGAGGACGTGGCACTGCTCGACACCCCGGACGGCACACAGTCGGTGTACGGGTACCTGCCGGGCCCGGACGGTGCGAAAACGGTTCTGCTCTACGCCCACTACGATGTGCAGCCGCCGCTGGACGAGGCCGCCTGGACCACCCCGCCCTTCGAGCTGACCGAGCGCGACGGCCGTTGGTACGGCCGCGGTGCCGCCGACTGCAAGGGCGGGCTGATCATGCACCTGCTCGCGCTGCGCGCGCTGAAGGCGAACGGCGGCGTCCCGGTGCACGTCAAGGTGATCGCCGAGGGCTCGGAGGAGCAGGGCACGGGCGGCCTGGAGCGGTACGCCGAGCAGCACCCCGAGCTGCTGGCGGCGGACACGATCGTGATCGGCGACGCGGGCAACTTCCGCGTCGGCCTGCCGACCGTCACCACCACCCTGCGCGGCATGACCCTGATCCGCGTGCAGATCGACACCCTCGGGGGCAACCTCCACTCGGGCCAGTTCGGCGGCGCCGCCCCCGACGCGCTGGCCGCGCTGATCCGCGTCCTGGACTCGCTGCGCGCCGAGGACGGCACGACCACCGTCGACGGGCTCGAGCCCGAGACCCGCTGGGAGGGGCTTCAGTACGACGAGGAGCAGTTCCGTGCCGACGCCAAGGTGCTGGACGGGGTCGGCCTGATCGGCGACGGTACGGTCGCCGACCGCATCTGGGCCCGCCCGGCCGTGACCGTGCTCGGCATCGACTGCCCGCCGGTCGTCGGCGCCACCCCGTCCGTGCAGGCCAGTGCCCGCGCCCTGATCAGCCTGCGGGTGCCGCCGGGCGTGGACGCGGCCGAGGCGGGCAAGCTGCTCCAGGCCCACGTGGAGGCGCACACGCCGTGGGGTGCGCGGGTGCGGGTCGAGCAGGTCGGTCAGGGCCAGGCCTTCCGCGCCGACACCACCAGCCCGGCGTACCAGGCGATGGCCGACGCGATGGCGGTCGCCTACCCGGGCCAGGAGATGCAGTACGCCGGACAGGGCGGCTCCATCCCGCTGTGCAACACCCTCGCCGCCCTCTACCCGCAGGCCGAGATCCTGCTCATCGGCCTGAGCGAGCCGGAGGCCCAGATCCACGCCGTCAACGAGAGCGTCTCCCCGGACGAACTGGAGCGCCTGGCGGTGGCGGAGGCCCACTTCCTCACGCTGTACGCAGCGGGCTGAACCACCCTGCCCAAGACGGCGACAAGTCACCGCCGATCGACGCCGCAACGGCCGGCTCCGGCGAGGCAGTCACCGGAGCGGCCACCGACCCCGGCCAGGACCGGCCGGCCGTACGGCAGAGCAGCCGACCCACGCCTACAGCCCCCGGCGGTCGCCGAGGCGCACGTCCCGCGGCTGTACGCGGTGGGCTGAACCGCTCTGCCGACAGCAGAGGGCCCTCGCCCGCGGGCGGGGGCCCTGCCTACGGTCGGCGCATGGACGTCATCGAGCTGCTCCCTCACCTCCACCTGCTGCGCTTCCCGGTCGGCCAGGCCTATCTCTGGCGCGACGGCGACGAGTTGACGCTGATCGACGCCGGGGCGGTGGGCTCCGGCGGGGCGATCGCGGACGCCGTGACGGCCCTCGGGCGGGGCCCGTCGGCCGTGCGGCGGATCGTGCTGACGCACTTCCACGAGGACCACGTGGGCGGGGCGGCCGAGTTCGCCGCGCTGAGCGGCGCCGAGGTGCTGGCGCACCGCCTGGACGCGCCGGTCGTCCGGGGCGAGGTCCCCGGCCCGCCACCGGTGTTGGAGGACTGGGAGCGGCCGATCCACGCGGAGGCCCTGCGGAAGCTGCCGCCGGTCGAGCCCGTCCCGCC
Organism: Streptomyces sp. NPDC046915; assembly: GCF_040644935.1. Lineage (NCBI taxonomy): Bacteria > Bacillati > Actinomycetota > Actinomycetes > Kitasatosporales > Streptomycetaceae > Streptomyces > Streptomyces sp. NPDC046915. The sequence continues at coordinate 176,879 of NZ_JBEYXB010000005.1, forward strand.
GGAGCAGGTCACCGAACTGGACGACGGTGACGTCCTCGACTTCGGCGGCGGCGCCCGCATCGTCCACGCCCCCGGTCACACCCACGGCAGCATCGCCGTCCATCTCCCCGAGCACCGCGTGCTGTTCACCGGCGACGCGGTGGCCGCGGCGCCCGGAACCGGGACGGTGATCCTGGGTGTCCTCAACCTCGACCGGGCCCGGACCGTGGCGTCCTTCCACCGGCTGGCGGAACTCGACGCGGACCTGGCCTGTTTCGGCCACGGTGATCCGGTCCTCGGGCAGGCTTCGGCGGTCCTTCGGAAAGCGGCGGACGGATACGGCGTCCCGGGCTGACCATGGCGGCATGACCCTCCCCGCACGCCTGGCCGCCCACGCCGGCATCGCCACGTCCCTGGACCTCCTCAGCGACCGGGAACTGGCCGGGCGGGTGGCGGCGGGAACACCGCTCGGCACCGGAATCGGCGGAAGAGCCGTACGGATCACGGTCGAGGGCAGAGAGGTCTTCGTGAAGCGGGTGCCGCTGACCGACCTGGAGCGGCGGCCGGACCACGTACGGTCCACGGCGAACCTCTTCGCCCTGCCACCGCGACTCCACTACGGCATCGGCGCCATCGGCAGCCCCGGCTTCGGCGCCTGGCGGGAGCTCGCCCTGCACACGATGACGACGAACTGGGTGCTGGCCGGGCACTTCCCGGGCTTCCCGCTGCTGCACCACTGGCGGGTGCTGCCCGACACCCCGCCGCTGCCGGACGAACTGGCCGACGTGGACCGTGCGGTCGCCTACTGGGGTGGCGGTGCGGGCCTACGTGAGCGCATCGACGGCCTGCGCACCGCCTCCGCGAGCCTGACCCTGTTCCTGGAGCACATCCCGTACACCCTGCACGACTGGCTCGACGCCCGGCTGCGTACCGAATCGGCCGACGCCGCGTGCGCCATGGCGGCGGCGGGCCTGGCGGCGCTCACGGACTTCCTCCACGAGCGCGGGCTGCTGCACCTGGACGCCCACTTCCGGAACATCCTCACCGACGGCCGGCAGCTCTACCTCACCGACTTCGGACTCTCCCTCAGCTCACGGTTCCGGCTCGCCGGGGACGAGCGCGCCTTCTTGGACCGGCACCGCGCGTACGACCGTGTCTACACCACGTACCACCTGGTGATCTGGCTGGTCACCGCCCTGTACGGATACGGCCGCGAGGAACGCGAGGTGTTCCTGCGCGGCTGCGCCGACGGGGCGCGGCCCGAGGGGATCCCCCGGGCCGCGGCCGTGTTGATCGAACGCCACGCGCCGCTCGCCGAGGCCATGGACGAGTTCTCCCGCGGGCTGCTGGAGCGGGAGAGCAGTCACACGCCCTACCCCCATGCCGAGCTGGACCGCCTCTACAGCAGTTGCAGGCTCTCCGCGTAGTGGCAGGCGACCGGACGGCCGCCGCTCGGCGGGCGGACCGGGCTCGGCACGTCTCCCTGCGCGATGATGCGTTGCCGGCTGCGTTCCTTGCGCGGATCGGGCGAACAGCTGCCCCATGACCGCGAGCGCGGTGACGGACTTGCCCGAGCCGGACCCACCGACGATGCCGAGCGAGTCCCCCCGCTCCAGCCGGTAGCCGGCGCCCCGTACGGCCCGTACGACGCCGTCCTCGTTCTCGACCCCGTAACGGCACCAGCCAGTATGGCCGAATCACGTCCATGACGTGACGTCAGCCGACCGGGACACCGGCCTCCAGGTACAGGGCCGCGCCCCGCTCCCGCGCCCGCAGCGCCCACCGCAGCCGCTCGTAGCGGACCGGCGGCAGCATGTCGGCGGCCTCCTGCTCGGTGACGAAGCGCCAGTCGCGCAGCTCGGGCCCCGGCAGCAGCAGCCGGCCGGTCTCGGCGGAGTCCAGCCGCCCGCCGTCGAACAGGAACCGCAGCCCGCCGTAACCGGGCGGCACGGGCCGCTCCCAGTCCACGACGAGCAGCCGTGGTACGTCGTCCAGCAGTATCCCCGTCTCCTCGGCGACCTCGCGCACACCGGCCCGGGCGGGCGCCTCGCCGGGTTCCACGACCCCGCCGGGGAACTCCCACCCGGCCTTGTAGGTGGGGTCGACCAGCAGCACCCGGTCCCGCTCGTCGAAGAGCAGGACGCCGGCGGCGAGGGTCTCGGCGGTGGGCTCCGGGGTCTGCACGATGTCGCAGACCGGCACCTCCCCGCTGCCGACGGCCTCGGCGAGCCGGGCGGCCGTCTCGTACGGGGTGAGGTCGCTGGTGTCGACCGGATGGGCGTCCGCCATGAGCCACGTGGCCAGGGCGGTGCGATAGGGCTCGATGTGGTCGTACGACCACTGCCGCACCCGCATCTCGCCGTCGGGGAGGTCCGGCGGCACGTCCCGCCCGGCTATTCGCTCACGCAGGATCGTTTCGGCCGGAGCGAGGAGGACGTGCCGTACAGCGATGCGGCGGGCGGCGAGGCCGCCGAAGATCTCGTCCCGGTACTCCTGACGCAGCAGGGTCATGGGAACCACGAGGGTCCCGCCGAGCTCGGCGAGCATCGCGGCCGCCGTGTCGGTCACGAGCCGTCGCCAGATCGGCAGGTCCTGGAAGTCGCCGACCTCGGCGAGGCGCTTGGGCGGCAGCAGGTACGAGAGCGCTCCGCCGATGACCTCGGGGTCGAAGAGCGTGCTGTTCGGGATCAGCTCGATCAGTTCCCGTGCGGTCGCGGTCTTCCCCGCACCGAAAGCGCCGTTGATCCAGACGACGGTCACGGACTCCCCCTCTTCTGTTGGCCCCCTGTGGCTTGCCCGCTCCACACTGCCACGGAAACCATCCCCAGGAGAGGGCGCGCCCCGGCGGTGCCGCCGCCCCTGTGACGGGGACACCGGCACCGCGTTCGACGGGCCGGCGTCCTACCGCTGGGCCGGCGTGTCGTCGTCGGAGGCGAGGCCGTCCTCACCGATGACGCCGTCGGCGGAGTCGAGGGTGCCGGAGACGTGCGGGTCCCCGACGACCTCGTGATGCGTCGCGTGCGACGGGGTGATGGCGGCCACGACGAAGCCGGTGGCGAGGGAGGCGATGGCGAGCATGCTGCGCTTCTTCATGCCCGGATCAACTGCGCAAGCGGGCCGGGGTCACGCGGCTGTCGCCGAATCCCGTGGCCGGGTGATCGGTTCACCGCTATCGTCCGAGGTCACGGCCTGCCGGAACCGAGGCGGCCCCGACCCCGAAGGCGACTGCCATGACCGGCCCGCGACCGACGACGACCCTCTGGCGCCCCACCGGCCCCAAGGAGCTGGAACTGGTCCGCGAGCTGGACTGGCGGGCCTGGCCGCCCCGGCTGCCCGAGCAGCCGATCTTCTACCCGGTCCTCGACGAGGACTACGCGATCAGGATCGCCCGTGACTGGAACGTCAAGCACGACGGCGCCGGCTTCGTGACCCGCTTCGAGGTCGACTCCGGCTTCCTGGCCCGTTATCCGGTCCGGCAGGCGGGCGGCGAGACGATCCTGGAGCTCTGGGTGCCCGCCGAGGAACTGGACGAGTTCAACGCCCACATCGTCGGCACGATCCAGGTGGTCCACGAGTTCCCCTGAGGTCGGCTCCTCGACCGGCATGGCGGACGCGCGGCTCGGTCGCCGAGCCGCCGACCGGTTCCCCTCAAGGACTTGAACGTTCCTGCTCTGCCCCTGTCACACCCCGGCCGCGGTCGCGTCCGGCCTCAGGGCCAGCGCGGCCGCGGCGGCGCCCACCAGGCCGGCGTCCGTGCCCATCTGCGCGGGCGTCACGGTGAGCCCCTGGACGAAGGAGAGCGTGGCGTAGTCGGCGAGGGCCTTGCGCAGCGGCTCGAAGAGGATGTCGCCGGCCTTGCCCACGCCCCCGCCGATCACCGCGACGTCGATCTCGACCAGGGTGGCGGTGGCCGCGATCCCGGCGGCCAGGGCCTGCGCGGCCCGTTCGAAGGACGCCACGGCGACCGGGTCGCCGGCGCGGGCGGCGGCGGCCACCGCGGCGGCGGAGGCGTCGCCGTCCGGGCCCGGCCGCCAGCCGTTCACCAGCGCGCGCCGGGCGATGTTCGGGCCGCTCGCGATGCGCTCCACGCAGCCGCGCGAGCCGCAGGGGCACAGGTCGCCGTCGAGGTCCACGCTGATGTGGCCGATGTGACCCGCGTTGCCGGTCGGGCCGGGGTGCAGCCGCCCGTTCAGGATCAGGCCGCCGCCGACCCCGGTCGAGACGACCATGCACAGGGCGTTGTCATGGCCCCGGGCGGCGCCCTGCCAGTGCTCGGCGGCGGCTATCGCCACACCGTCGCCGATCAGTTCCACCGGCAGCCCTCCGGTGACCGCGCGCACCCGTTCGACCAGCGGGAAGTCACGCCAGCCCGGCACGTTCACCGGGCTCACCGTGCCGGTGGCGGCGTTCACCGGGCCGGCGCTGCCGATGCCGACGGCGCCCGCGCGTGCCCACAGGGGCGACCCGGTCAGATCGCCGAGCACCTCCGCCACGGCCCGCATGATGGTGTCGCCGTCCTCCTGCGCGGGCGTCGCGCGCTGCGCTCGCACCAGGATTGAGCCGTGGGCGTCCACCAGCGCTCCGGCGATCTTGGTGCCGCCGATGTCGAGCGCGGCCACGAGGTCGGTCTGCATCAGTGTGATATCTCCCCGTCAACCAGGTCAAAAAGGGGTGGCCGGTCGCGGTGGGGGCGCGGGCCGGAGATTGCGATGGACAGTCTCTCGCGGGCATGACAACGTTGTCCAGGCTCTATGCTCGACGCCACATCCTCATACAAACCGATGACCGACGCATCACCCTGTGGACAAGACGCATCACCCCGTGGACAACAAGGCCGACAGGACAGGACAGCGCACCGTGCCCGAGACCATCCGCCGAGCAGACCGCCTCTCCGGGAGCCGCTACGGAAACCGTCCGACCATGAAGGACGTGGCCGCGCGGGCCGGCGTCGGCCTGAAGACGGTCTCCCGCGTGGTCAACGGCGAGCCGGGCGTCACCCCGGACACGGAACGCCGGGTCCAGGAGGCCATCGACGCGCTGGGCTTCCGCCGCAACGACAGCGCCCGGGTGCTGCGCAAGGGCCGCACCGCGAGCATCGGCCTGGTCCTGGAGGACCTCGCCGACCCGTTCTACGGTCCCCTCAGCCGCGCGGTGGAGGAGGTGGCCCGCGCCCACGGCGCCCTGCTGATCAACGGCTCCAGCGCGGAGGACCCGGATCGGGAACAGGAGCTGGCGCTGGCGTTGTGCGCGCGGCGCGTGGACGGGCTGGTGATCATCCCGGCCGGGGACGACCACCGGTATCTGGAGCCGGAGATCAAGGCGGGCGTCGCGACCGTGTTCGTGGACCGTCCGGCCGGGAGGATCGACGCCGATGTGGTGCTGTCCGACAACTTCGGCGGCGCCCGCTCCGGCGTCGCCCATCTCATCGCCCACGGCCACCGCCGGATCGGGTTCATCGGCGACATGCCCCGCATCCACACCGCGGCCGAGCGGCTGCGCGGCTACCGGGCGGCCATGGAGGACGCGGGGATACCCGTGGCGGAGTCCTGGATGTCCCTGGGCGTCACCGATCCGCAGCGGGTGCGCCGGGCGGCCGAGAAGATGCTCTCCGGGCCCTCCCCCGTCACGGCCGTCCTCGCGGGCAACAACCGGGTGACGGTGACCGTGATCCGCGTCCTCGCCGATCACCGCCGCCGCGTGGCCCTCGTCGGCTTCGACGACTTCGAGCTCGCCGACCTGCTCCAGCCGGGCGTCACGGTCGTCGCCCAGGACGCCGCCGCCCTCGGTCGCAACGCCGCCGAACGCCTCTTCCGCCAGCTGGACGGCAGCCTCGTCGCCCCGGAGCGCATCGAGCTGCCGACCCGGCTGATCACCCGCGGCTCGGGCGAGCTGCCACCGGCGGACTGAGCCGCCCATGAGAGGCCGCACGCTGGAGGAACTCGGGCTCGCCGAGGTGCCGCGGGAGAACCCGCTGAGCTATCCGGGCGCCCGGCCCGCCGATTCCGGGCTGCTGCTCGGGGACCGGATGCTGCCGCTGGACCGTCTGGTGCACGCGGACCGGACACCGGTCGTGGCGGTCGGCTCCAACGCCTGCCCCGGCCAACTCCGCCACAAGCTCGCCGAGTCCGGGATCACCTCGGCGCTGCCGATGGTGCGGGCGCGGGTGCGGGGGCTCGACGTGGGTGTCTCCGCGCACGTCAGCCGCATGGGCTATGTGTCCGCCTCTCCCGTGGGGGCGCCCGAGGCGTCGCGGGAGCTGTTCGTCATCTGGCCGGACGCGCGCCAGCTGGCCGTGATCGACGCCAGTGAGCTCAACTTCGACCGTGCCTGGCTGCCCGCGCCGGACGTACGGATCGAGCTGGCCGACGGCTCGACGCTCCCCGGCGCGTACGCGTACGTCAACCGGCACGGGGTCCTGCACAACGGCGACGGGGCGCCCCGCGCGCACCCCGGGCAGCGGGCCCTGATCGGCGAACTGCTCACGGGGTCGGCCGAGTTGCGGGAGCTGTTCGGCGTGACGCCCGAGCAGTTCTGCGCGCGGGCGCGCGCCGACGCCGAACTGTGCGCGCGGGGCACCCGGCTGTTCGCCGATCGGAAGTGGGTGACGGCGTCCGGGCTGGAGCGGTACGTCCCCGGGGACGGGCGCCGCTGAGCGGTCTCGGGGAAGACCGCTTACCGCTCGGCGACCGTCAGGTCACCGCGTCGTGGCGCCGCGAAGCCCTCCAGGCCGGCCCGGGTCAGTCCGGTCAGCCGGCTCACCTCCGCGAGGTCGAGGGCGCCGCAGTCCAGGCCGCGCAGCAGATAGCCGCTGAGGGCCTTGGCGGTGGCGGGTTCGTCCATGACGTCGCCGCCCGTCCGGCCGGCGTACCGGGCGAGCCGGGCCGCCGCCTGTTCGAAGCCCTCCCGGTAGAAGGCGAAGACGGCCGCGTAGCGGGTGGGGAGATGGCCGGGGTGCATGTCCCAGCCCTGGTAGTAGGCGCGGGCCAGGGCGCGGCGGGTGAGGCCGTAGTGCAGCCGCCAGGCGTCGTGGACCTTCTCCGTGGGGCCGACCGGGAGGACGTTCGTCGAGCCGTCCGAGACGCGCACGCCGGTGCCGGCCGCAGCCACCTGCATGATCGCCTTGGCGTGGTCGGCGGCGGGGTGGTCGCCGGCCTGATGGGCGGCGGAGACCCCGAGACAGGCGCTGTAGTCGAAGGTGCCGTAGTGCAGTCCGGTGGCACGGCCCTCGGCGGCCTGGATCATACGGGCGACGGTGGCGGTGCCGTCGGTGGCGAGGACGGCCTGGCTGGTCTCGATCTGGATCTCGAAGCCGATCCTGCCGGGCTCCAGGCCGCGCGCCTTCTCGAAGGCCCCGAGGAGGCGGACCATGGCGGTGACCTGCTCGGCGTACGTCACCTTGGGCAGCGTCAGCACGAGCCCGTCGGGCAGTCCGCCGGCCTCCATCAGGCCGGTCAGGAAGATGTCGAGGGTGCGGATGCCCCGGTCGCGCACCGGCGCCTCCATGCACTTCATGCGGATGCCCATGTACGGGGCCGCGGTCCCCTTCTCGTACGCCTCGGCGATCAGGCGGGCCGCGCGGGCCGCCGCCTCGTCCTCCTCCGCGTCGGGGCGGCTGCCGTAGCCGTCCTCGAAGTCGACGCGCAGGTCTTCGACCGGCTCGCGCTCCAGCTTGGCGCGGACCCGGTCGTACACCGGGGCGGCGAGTTCGTCGCTCAGACCGAGGACGGCGGCGAAGGAGGCGGCGTCCGGGGCGTGTTCGTCCAGGGCGGCGAGGGCCCGGTCGCCCCAGGAGCGGATGGTGCCGGCGGCGAAGACGTCGCCGGGGACGTACACGGTGTGCACCGGCTGGCGGGTGCCGGGGTCTCCGGGGTAGCGGCGCTCCAGTTCCGCGTCGACCGGGGCGAGGGAGGCGCTGATCTCCTCGCTGACGGCGCCCGCGAGGCTCGTCGACACCTTCTCCTGCCGGCCCTGGCCCATTGCCACACCTTCCCCGGGTTTTCCGCTTTATGGAATCAACAATCCGTAGAGTGAAGTTAGCTGTGCGGCTTCCCACTGGTCAACACCCCGCCCACAGCCCGAGCCGCCGTGTTCACTCTCCATGCCAAGAACCTCTGGGCCCTCTTTCGCACAACGGTTCGCCCCTTCATCCTGATCCGTCGGGAGGGAATCACATGCCGGACACCACCAGAATGACCCGCCGCACGGGCCTGAGAACGGCGCTGTCCACCGCGATCGCCGTGCCACTGCTCACGGTGACGGCCTCCGCCGCCGAACCGGCCTCCGCCGAGCCGGCCACCGCCACCGGCCCGGCCGGCCGCCGCCTGGACGTCATGACGTTCAATCTGCGCTTCGCGAGCACCACCGAGCCGAACAGCTGGGCCGTGCGCCGCCCGATCATGCGGGCGCTGTTACGCCACGAGGCACCCGACGTCCTCGGCACCCAGGAGGGCCTCTACCAGCAACTGCGCGACATCCACACCGACCTCGGACCGCACTACGACTGGATCGGCACCGGCCGCGAGGGCGGCAGCCACGACGAGGCCGTCGCGGTCTTCTACAACACCCGGCGCCTGGCTCCGGTCGAGCACGACACCTTCTGGCTCTCCGACACGCCCAAGGCGATCGGTTCGAACACCTGGGGCGCCGCGCTCCCGCGCATCGCCACCTGGGTCCGGTTCCGCGATCTGCACGACGACGGGCGCGAGTTCCACCTCCTCAACACCCACCTCGACCATCGCGTCCAGTACGCCCGCGAGCGCGCCGCGACGCTCATCGCTCGGCGGATCGCGGAACTCGGCCTCACTTCGCCGTTCCTCGTGACCGGCGACTTCAACTCGGCGGCCCACGAGAACCGGGCCTACGACATCCTGCTGGCCGCCGGACTCGTCGACACCTGGGACGCGGCGGCCGAGCGGAGCAAGCTGTACGCGACCTTCCACGGCTACCAGCCGCTGGTTCCGGACGGCGACCGCATCGACTGGATCCTGGCCGGCCCGGGCGTCACGACGCATCGGGCCACCATCAACACCTACGCGCGGGACGGCCAGTTCCCGAGCGACCACCTGCCCGTGCAGGCCTCCGTGACCCTGGGATGAAACGAGGCCCCCGTGACCGGCGCGGTCACGGGGGCCTCGGTCAGCCCGGCGGCGATCAGCCCTTGCGGGCCTTGATCTCCTCGGTGAGCTGCGGGACGACGTCGAACAGGTCGCCGACGACGCCGTAGTCGACCAGGTCGAAGATCGGGGCCTCGGCGTCCTTGTTGACGGCCACGATCGTCTTCGAGGTCTGCATGCCGGCGCGGTGCTGGATGGCGCCGGAGATGCCGTTGGCGATGTACAGCTGCGGCGAGACCGACTTGCCGGTCTGGCCGACCTGGTTGGTGTGCGGGTACCAGCCGGCGTCCACCGCGGCACGCGAGGCACCGACAGCGGCACCGAGGGAGTCGGCGAGGGCCTCGATGATCGAGAAGTTCTCCGCGCCGTTGACGCCACGGCCGCCGGAGACCACGATCGCGGCCTCGGTCAGCTCCGGACGGCCCGTCGACTCACGCGCCGTACGGCCGGTGACCTTCGTGCCGGTCGCCTTCTCGGAGAAGGACACGGACAGGGCCTCGACCGCACCGGCGGCCGGGGCGGCCTCCACGGCGGCCGAGTTCGGCTTGACCGTGATGACCGGGGTGCCCTTGATGACCCGGGACTTGGTGGTGAAGGACGCGGCGAACACCGCCTGGGTGGCCACCGGGCCCTCGTCCCCGGCCTCCAGGTCGACGGCGTCGGTGATGATGCCCGAGCCGATGCGCAGCGCCAGACGGGCGGCGATCTCCTTGCCCTCGGCGGAGGACGGGACCAGCACGGCGGCCAGGGAGCCCCCGGCGGACACCACCTCGTGGGCGGCCTGGAGGGCGTCCACCTTCGGGACGACCAGGTAGTCGGCGTACTCGGACGCGTCGTGGGTGAGGACCTTCACCGCGCCGTGCTCGGCGAGGGTGGCGGTGGTGTCGGCGGCGCCGTTGCCCAGCGCGACGGCGACGGGCTCGCCGATGCGGCGGGCCAGCGTCAGCAGCTCCAGGGTCGGCTTGCGGACGGCACCGTCCACGTGGTCGACGTAGACGAGGACTTCAGCCATGGGATTGCTCTCCTGCGAAACGAAGTTGAGGGGCGGTCAGCGACTGCGGGGCCTAGATGAACTTCTGGCCCGCGAGGAACTCAGCGAGCTGCTTGCCGCCCTCGCCCTCGTCCTTGACGATGGTGCCGGCCGTACGGGCCGGACGCTCGTTCGCGGCCTCGACCTTGGTGAACGCGCCGTCGAGACCGACCTCCTCGGCCTCGATGTCCAGGTCGGACAGGTCCCAGGACTGAACCGGCTTCTTCTTTGCGGCCATGATGCCCTTGAAGGACGGGTAGCGCGCCTCGCCCGACTGGTCGGTGACGGACACGACGGCCGGGAGCTGCGCCTCGAGCTGCTCGCTGGCGGCGTCGCCGTCGCGGCGGCCCTTGACCGTGCCGTCCTCGACGGAGACCTCGGAGAGCAGGGTGACCTGCGGGACACCGAGGCGCTCGGCCACCAGCGCGGGGACGACGCCCATGGTGCCGTCGGTGGAGGCCATGCCGGAGATCACCAGGTCGTAGCCGGCCTTCTCGATGGCCTTGGCCAGCACCAGGGAGGTGCCGATGGCGTCGGTGCCGTGCAGGTCGTCGTCCTCGACGTGGATCGCCTTGTCGGCACCCATGGACAGCGCCTTGCGCAGCGCGTCCTTGGCGTCCTCCGGGCCGATGGTCAGCACGGTGACCTCGGCGTCGTCGGCGTCGTCGGCGATCTGGAGGGCCTGCTCGACCGCGTACTCGTCCAGCTCGGAGAGCAGACCGTCCACGTCGTCCCGGTCGACGGTCAGGTCATCGGCGAAGTGCCGGTCGCCAGTGGCGTCGGGCACGTACTTCACAGTGACAACGATCCTCAAGCTCACGCCGGCTCTCCTACTGCATCGTCATTTCCGGTCTGCCTCTTGCAGGCAGCATAGGCGCCTCAAGCGGCCGATCCCGGTCGGGGCGACCGCGCGCTCCGAACGAAATATTACTCGTCAGTACACCCAGTTCCTGCCCGCTAAGCAAGCGCTTTGAACTGTGACCTTCGCAACGCAGCGTAACCGGAATCAGACCGCCCCGCAGGAGAGGCGGCGCGTGATCAATCCCGCAGGCCGCCGAAGCGACCCTGGTGGTAGAGCAGGGGGCGCCCGGTGCCGGTGGGATCGCCGAGGACGACTTCGCCGAGCACGATGCGGTGATCCCCGGCGGGGACCCGCCCGACGACCCGGCAGACCAGCCAGGCCAGCACCTCGTCCAGCACCGGAACGCCTTCCGGGCCGTCGCGCCAGGCCGTGGGCGGGCCGAAGCGGTCGGCGCCGCTGCGGGCGAAGGTGGCGGCCAGCTCCCGCTGGTGTTCGCCGAGTATGTGGACGCCGACATGGTCGGACTCCGCTATCGCGGGCCAGCTCGAAGCGCCGGTGCTGATGCCGAAGGAGAGCAGCGGGGGCTCGGCGGAGACGGAGGTGAGGGAGGTGGCCGTGAAGCCGACCGGGCCTGCGTCACCGCGTGCGGTGATCACCGCGACGCCCGCGGCGTGCCGGCGGAAGGCGGAGCGCAGGAGGTCGGGGGAGGCGAGCTGAAAGGTGCCGAGACCGGGCGTGGCCGTCATGGAGTTGTCCTTCTCCGGGAGGTGGCGTGGGTGTCCGTCGCTGCTCAAGAGCCGGGACAGCGCGCGCTCGCGGTGCGGGCCAGGTCGACGTGGACCCGCCCGAAGAGAAGGAGTTCCGAAGGCATACGGTCAGGCTGACGATAGGTGGTGCGCCCAGTCAAGTACGTTCCGCGATCTGGGAGCTGCCTCACCGTCACGGGCACGTCCGTCACACGGCCTCGCCGAGTGCCGCGATGACATCGGCCTTGCGCGGCTGGCCGGTGGCGCGCCGCACGACCCGCCCCTGAGCGTCGAGGACCAGCACGGTCGGGGTCTTGAGGATCCCGAGTTCGCGTACGAGGTCGAGGTGGTCCTCGGCGTCGATCTCGACGTGGGTGACGCCGGGGACCATCCCGGCGACCTCGCCGAGCACTCGCCGGGTCGCCCGGCAGGGGGCGCAGAAGGCACTGGAGAACTGCACCAGCGTGGCCCGCTCGCCGAGTTCGCCGCCCAGCTCGGCCGCCCCGAGCCGCTTGCCCTCGTCCCGCCCGCGCACCCGTACTCTCCCGCTCCGCCGCCGATGCAGCACTCCGTAGGCGCTCGCCACGGCGAGCACCGCCACACACACCACCACTCCGGTCATCATCGGCACAAGCATTCACACGACCGCAAAGATTCCCGCCTCCCCGGGGGGTGTCCTATCCGGAATGCTTGATTCATGGACATCGACGTGAGGGGGCCGCGCTTCGGGGCGGCCGTGACGACGGTCGTACTGGCGGCGGTACTGGCCACCGGGAGCGCGTGGCTGCTCGCCTGGCAGACCCTGGCGTTCGCGCTGGGCGCGGCCGGGGGCGTGGGCCGGTCACCGTACGGCCTGCTGTTCCGCAGGGCGGTGCGCCCGCGGCTCGGCCCGCCGGCCGAGTTCGAGGCGCCCGAACCACCGCGGTTCGCACAGGCGGTGGGGCTTCTCTTCGCCGGGCTCGGGCTGGTCGGGTACACGCTCGGACCCGAGTGGCTGGGGCTCGCGGCGACGGGGGCGGCGCTCGCCGCCGCCTTCCTGAACGCGGCGTTCGGATACTGCCTGGGCTGCGAGTTGTTCCTGCTCGTCAGGAGAATGACGGTACGTACGCAGTAAATGCGCACTAAAGCAGACTTAAAAGACCGAGATGGACAATAGGCCGACGTGACGAGGATCTCGCCGTGGCGGGGCACCAGGACTGGCTACCCGTCCGTTCTTCGGGCACGATCTGCGAGACGCCGTAAACCTACGGCTGCGTAACTTTCCCGCCGGGAGCCCCTTTCCCAGGCTGAGCAGAAAGGGTCCACCCCGACCATGGCAGAGCTGGTCTACCGTCCCGTCATCGGTCTCGCCCTGACGATGTTCAAGGCCTGGGACCTGAAGATCGACTGCAAGGGTTCGGAGAACATCCCCCGCTCGGGCGGCGCGGTCCTGGTGAGCAATCACATCAGTTACCTGGACTTCATCTTCAACGGCTGGGCGGCGCTTCCGCAGAAGCGGCTGGTGCGCTTCATGGCGAAGGAGTCCGTCTTCCGCCACAAGATCTCCGGTCCGCTGATGCGCGGCATGAAGCACATCCCGGTGGACCGCAACCAGGGCGAGTCGGCGTACGCGCACGCGCTGGACTCGCTGAAGTCCGGTGAGATCATCGGGGTCTTCCCGGAGGCGACCATCTCGCAGTCCTTCACGCTGAAGAGCTTCAAGTCCGGCGCCGCGCGCCTGGCCCAGGAAGCGGGCGTGCCGCTGGTCCCGATGGCGGTGTGGGGCACGCAGCGGCTGTGGACCAAGGGGCATCCGCGCAACTTCAAGCGCAGCCACACCCCGGTCACCATCCGCGTCGGCGAGGCGCTCGAAGCCTCCCGCGAGCAGTACGCGGGCGCCATCACCCGCCGGCTGCGCGAACGCGTCCAGGACCTCCTGGACACGGCGCAGCGCGCCTACCCGGGCCGCCCCAAGGGCCCGGAGGACTCCTGGTGGCTCCCCGCCCACCTGGGCGGCACGGCCCCGACGCCGGAGCAGCTCAAGGCCGCGGAGGCCCGCTGACGAGTGCCGCGGGCAGGGTCCGCCACAGCTGGGGGCGGTCGGAGGCCGCTCTGAGGGCATGCAGGACGGTCGGGTGCGCGGTGGCGTACAGGACCGGGTAGTCCAGTTCACCGGAAGCGGGGTCGGGTTCAAAGGCCAGCCGCTCTCCGTCCAGGGAGAACCGCGCGTCCACGCCCGGCTTGTTGCCGCGCGGGTCCTGCCGGTGCCAGGCGCCGTTGAAGCGCACGGCGACCAGGCCGTGCACCACGTCGAACTTCTGGTAGCAGAGCGCGGTCGGAATGTCCTCGGCCCGTAGCAGCGCGGCCAGCGCGTGCGCCTTGGCGTAGCAGATGCCGGTGCCCCGCTCCAGTACGTCCGAGGCGCGCCAGGTGACGCGCATGTCGCCGGAGTCCTGGGAGTGCGGGATGGTGTCGCGCACGAACTCGAATGCCAGGCGCGCATAGGAATACGAGTCATCGGCGTCCTCCGCGAGACGCGCGGCCGTCTTCCGGACCACCGGGTGATGGTGGTCGATGACCTCGTCGGCAGCCAGATAAGCGGACAGGTCGGGTGTCTCCTGGATCAGCTCCATGCCCGCAGAGCATAGAAACGCGATCACCCGACAGTCAATGACTTTTCAGGTGACCGCATATCTATGCATGCTCGAAGGGGCCGGGCACTCAGCGCGCCATCTCCTCCTTGACCGCCGCCACGAACGCGTCCACGTCCTCCTCGGTGGTGTCGAAGGAGCACATCCACCGGACGACACCCGCGGCCTCGTCCCAGAAGTAGAACCGGAACCGCTTCTGAAGGCGCTCGCTCACGTCGTGCGGAAGCCGGGCGAAGACCCCGTTGGCCTGGACGGGGTAGAGGAGCTCCACCCCGTGCACCGCCCGCACGCCCTCCGCCAGCCGCTCGGCCATCTCGTTGGCGTGGCGGGCGTTGCGCAGCCACAGATCCCTGGCGAGCAGGGCCTCGAACTGCACCGACACGAAGCGCATCTTCGAGGCGAGCTGCATGGACATCTTGCGGATGTGCTTCATCCGGCGGACGGCGTCCTGGTTGATGACCACGACCGCCTCGCCGAACAGCGCGCCGTTCTTCGTCCCGCCCAGCGAGAGGATGTCGACACCGACCGCGTTGGTGAACGTCCGCATCGGAACGTCCAGGGAGGCGGCCGCGTTGGCCAGCCGGGAGCCGTCCAGATGCACCTTCATCCCGTGCGCGTGGGCGTGCTCGCAGATCGCGCGGATCTCGTCCGGCGTGTACACGGTGCCCAGCTCCGTGCTCTGGGTGATCGACACCGCCTGCGGCATGGCCCGGTGCTCGTCCTCCCAGCCGTACGCCTGCCGGTCGATCAGCTCGGGGGTGAGCTTGCCGTCCGGGGTGGGCACGGTGAGCAGCTTGAGGCCGGCCATGCGCTCGGGGGCGCCGCCCTCGTCGACCTGGATGTGCGCGCTCTCGGCGCAGATCACCGCGCCCCAGCGGTCGGTGACCGCCTGGAGCGCGACGACGTTCGCACCGGTGCCGTTGAAGACCGGGAACGCCTCCGCCGTGGCGCCGAAGTGGCTGCGGATGATCTGCTGGAGGTGCTCGGTGTAGTCGTCCTCGCCGTACGCGACCTGGTGGCCGCCGTTGGCCAGGGCTATGGCGGAGAGCACCTCGGGGTGCACACCCGCGTAGTTGTCACTGGCGAAACCGCGGACCTGCGGGTCGTGATGGCGACGGGCGTCGGTCTTCGGGGGGTTCACGGCTTCTCGGTCAGCCACAGGCGGTGTCCGTTCACTTCGGCGGCGGGCTTGCTCCAGACCTCGGTGACGGCCTCCGCCAGGTCCTTGACGTCGGTGAAGCCCGCGAACTTCGCGTTGGGGCGTTCGGCGCGCATCGCGTCGTGCACCAGCGCCTTCACCACCAGGATGGCAGCCGCCGAGGTCGGCCCCTCGGTGCCCCCGGCCTTGCGGAAGTAGTCGGCAAGGGCCAGCGTCCAGGCCTCGGCGGCGGCCTTGGCCGAGGCGTAGGCGGCGTTGCCGGCGGTGGGCTTGCTGGCGCCCGCGGCGCTGATCAGCACGTACCGGCCGCGCTCGCTGCGCTGGAGCGCCTCGTGGAAGGCCAGGGAGGTGTGCTGCACGGTCTTGACGAGCAGCAGCTCCAGGAAGTCCCAGTCGTCGAGGACGGTCTTGGTGAAGGTCTCACTGCCGCGCCAGCCGCCGACGAGGTGGACGAGGCCGTCGACACGGCCGAAGTCCTTCTCGATGTGCGTGGCCCAGTCGCGGGTGGACTGGAGGTCGAGCAGGTCCACCGTGTCCCCGGTGACGGTCGCGCCGCCGGCGGCGTAGCGGGCCGCGTCCACGGCCTCCGACAGCCGCTGCGGGTCGTTGTCCGCCCCGACGACGGTCGCGCCCGCCTCGGCCAGTCTGCGCAGCGCCGCCCGGCCGGCGGGTCCGCCCGCGCCGGCGACCGCGATCACCGCACCGTCGAGAGCCCCGTTCCCCATTTTCGCCTCCTGCTGAGCGGTGTTCTTACGGTCGCTCACGCGGCGACCTTCTCGGCGCCGTCCGCCGTGATGCCCCGGGTGGAGGCGATCACGTTCTTCAGCTTCTTCGACAGTGCCTCATAGAACATGCTGAGCGGAAACTCGTCCGGAAGCACGTCATCCACCAGCTTGCGCGGCGGCTGCCTGAGGTCCAGGGCGTCGGGGCCCTTGGCCCACTTGGAGCCCGGGTGCGGGGAGAGGTAGGTGGAGACCAGCTCGTACCCGGCGAACCAGTGCACGAGCTTCGGGCGGTCGATGCCGTCCCGGTAGAGCTTCTCGATCTCGGCGCACAGCTGGTTGGTGACCTGCGGGGCACGCTCCCAGTCGATGGCGAGCCTGTTGTCGGTCCAGCGCACGACGTCGTGCTTGTGCAGGTAGGCGAAGAGCAGCTGGCCGCCGAGGCCGTCGTAGTTGCGGACGCGCTCACCGGTGACCGGGAAGCGGAACATCCGGTCGAACAGCACCGCGTACTGCACGTCACGGGCCTGCGGTATGCCGTCCGCCTGGAGCTTCACGGCCTCCTTGAAGGCGGTGAGGTCGCAGCGCAGCTCCTCCAGGCCGTACATCCAGAACGGCTGGCGCTGCTTGATCATGAACGGGTCGAAGGGCAGGTCGCCGTGGCTGTGGGTGCGGTCGTGGACCATGTCCCACAGTACGAAGGCCTCTTCGCAGCGCTTCTGGTCGTGGACCATCGCGGCGATGTCCTCGGGCAGCTCGAGGCCCAGGATGCCAACGGCGGCGTCGGTGACCCGGCGGAAGCGGGCGGCCTCGCGGTCGCAGAAGATGCCACCCCAGGAGAAACGTTCCGGCGCCTCACGCACGGCGATCGTCTCAGGGAACAGGACGGCCGAGTTGGTGTCGTACCCGGCCGTGAAGTCCTCGAAGGTGATGCCGCAGAACAGCGGGTTGTCGTAGCGGGTGCGCTCCAGCTCGGCCAGCCAGTCCGGCCAGACCATGCGCAGCACGACCGCCTCGAGGTTGCGGTCGGGGTTGCCGTTCTGCGTGTACATCGGGAAGACGACCAGGTGCTCCAGGCCGTCGGCGCGGTGCGCGGCGGGCTGGAAGGCGAGCAGCGAGTCCAGGAAGTCCGGCACCTCGAAGCCGGCGCCGGCCCAGCGGCGCAGGTCGGTCACGAGGGCCTCGTGGTAGGCGGCGTCGTGCGGCAGCAGGGGGGACAGCTCCACCACGGCGTCGACCACACGGCGGACGGCGAGCTCGGCCTCGGCCGGGTCCGGGGCGCCGTCGGCACCGAAGTCGATCGATCCGTCCTTGGACTGCCATGGCCGGATCTGCTCCACGGCATCCTTGAGGGCAGGCCACGCAGGGTGCTCGACCACCCTGGCCACAGGAGGAACCTGCCCCTCCGAACCCACCCGCACAAGAATTTCCGTCATGTCCCATCCTTCGCAGCAGAACCTCGCGTAGGCGCACACCGTAGACATACGGCGTTTCTCCCAGCAAGGGGGGTCTCCGAAAATTATCCTGCGTGACCTCATGGTCACCGCGCTTTTTCCTGCCCGGCATCGCATAGACGCACACTTCCGCTTTGGGCGAAGGCATGGGAGAGGCGGACGAGGGTAAGAGGAACACCCGTGCGGATCCAGCCGGTCAATGGTCAGGACCGGCCGTCACCCCAAACGCGCGTGTACGTGCGGGTTCAACCCGTGACCCGGCCATTAGGCTGCGAGCCTGCCGCGTGGACAGCGACGTCCCTCCGGTCCGCGCGCGTGCCGAGCCGCCGTCGACGGAAGCGAGTTGAACCTTGAACTTCCTTACCATCGGTCACCGCGGGATCATGGGTGTGGAGCCCGAGAACACCCTCCGTTCCTTCGTCGCCGCCCAGCAGGCCGGCCTCGACCTGATCGAACTCGATCTGCACCTGAGCAAGGACGGCGCCCTGGTCGTCATGCACGACGCGGACGTGGACCGCACGACCGACGGCAACGGCCCGATCGCCGAGAAGACCCTCGCCGAGCTGCGCGCCCTGGACGCGGGCCGGGGCGAACGGGTGCCGGTGTTCGACGAGGTCCTGGACGCCGTGAAGGCACCGCTCCAGGCCGAGATCAAGGATGTCGCCGCGGCCCGGGCGCTGGCCGAGGTGATGCGCCGGCGGGACCTGGTCTCCCGCGTGGAGGTGTCCTCCTTCCATGACGAGGCGATCGCCGAGACCGCCCGCCTGCTCCCCGGTGTCCGCACGGCGCTCATCGCGAGCCGCTACGGCACCGACGTGGTGGACCGGGCCGTGGCGGCCGGTGCCGCGACCGTCTGCCTCAACATCCGACGGCTCACCCTGGAGATCGTCGAGCACGCCCGCAAGGCCGACCTGAGGATCATCGGCTGGGTGGTCAACACCCAGGACCACCTGCGGCTCGTGCGGGCCCTCGGCCTGGACGGGGCGACCACCGACTACCCCGAGATCAAACGCACCGGCCGCTTCACGGCGTGACGGTCACGCCGTGACAGTCATGCCGTGACAGTCATGCCGTGACAGTCATGCCGTGACAGTCATGCGAGCGGCTTCACCAGCAGCTCGAACTGGAGGTCGTCGCGCTGCGGGATGCCGAAGCGCTCGTCGCCGTACGGGAAGGGCGTCATCCGTCCCGTACGGCGGTAGCCGCGGCGTTCGTACCAGGCGATCAGGTCCTCGCGTACGGAGATCACCGTCATGTGCATCTCCGTGACACCCCAGCTCTCGCGGGCCCGCCGCTCCGCCTCCGCGATGATGACCTTGCCGAGGCCCGCGCCCTGGAGTGCGGGACTGACCGCGAACATGCCGAAGTAGGCGTGGTCGCCGCGGTGTTCGAGCTGGCAGCAGGCGACGATCCGGCCGTCCCGCTCGACCGTCAGCAGCCGGCTGTCCGGCGACTTCACGACCTCCAGCACGCCCTCCGGGTCCGTCCGCCGGCCCTCCAGGATGTCCGCCTCGGTGGTCCATCCGGCCCGGCTGTCGTCGCCCCGGTAGGCCGACTCGATCAGCGCGACCAGGGCGTCCACATCGGCGTCGGTGGCATCACGGAAGGTCGGTGCGGCAGCGGCGGTGTCCATGGGGAATCGTCTCCGATCTCTGGCGCGGCAGGGCACGACGAGACTAACCCTGCCACTACCCTCCGGGTGCATGGTGCACGTACTCAGCAGCCGGACACTCCTGCGCCCGACCGACCCGGAACGCTCCCGCTCCTTCTACGGCGAGCGGCTCGGACTCGCCGTCTACCGCGAGTTCGGCACGGGTCCTGACCGGGGCACCGTCTACTTCCTCGGCGGCGGCTTCCTCGAGGTCTCCGGACGGTCCGAGACCCCGCCGTCCCCGGCGCTGCGGCTGTGGCTCCAGGTCCCGGACCTCGCCGCGGCCCACGAGGAGCTGCTCGCCCGGGACGTCGAGATCGTCCGGCCGCCGGTGAAGGAGCCCTGGGGGCTGCTGGAGATGTGGGTCGCGGATCCGGACGGGGTGCCGATCGTGCTGGTGGAGGTACCGGCCGATCATCCGATGCGGTACCGGCCGGGTGTCTGACGGCACCCTCAGGTGCCCGGCCGGTGCTCCCAGCCGCGGTCCGTGCGGGTCAGTTCGCGGAAGCCCGCGGTACGCAGCGTGTCGAGTGCGCCCTGGTCGTCGGCGAGTTCGTAGGCGAGGAGGCGGTCGACGCCGGACAGGCCGAGCCAGTCGGCGGCGTGGGCCAGGAGCCGGTGCTCCCAGCCGGCCCCCCGCCGTGCGGGGTCGATGTGCAGGTTGCCGATGTCGGCGAGCCCGGCGGGGCGGGTGTGACGCTCGGGGCGGGCCAGGACGGTGCCGACCTCGACGAAGCCGACGGACTGTCCGCCCTCGTACGCGGTGAGGCGGGTGCCGCACTGTCCGAGCGTGCGCTCGACGGTGACGCCGGGACGGGATTCGGGCCGGGGTTCGGGGCGGGGCAGCTCGGACACCTGGGCGAGGAGGATCACCTCGGTGCGCCCGGTGTGCCGGAAACCGGCGCGCTCGTAGACGGACCGCACGTGCGGCCAGTTGCGGGGCAGGCCGTAGACGACGGGGGCGGGCAGATCGCCCGAGGCGAGCCGGACGCGGACCTGCCAGCGGGCGAGCTGGGCGAGGCAGGCGGCCATGAGCAGGTCGGCGGCCTTGTCGGTGTCCGGCCGGAACGAGGCCGGCGGGTGCCACAGGAACCAGGTGATCTCGCCGGCGTCCCGGTAGTCGGCGCCGACCTCGGCGTCGGCCCGGTAGCGCAGGAGATGGGCCGCGGCCACGATGTGCCGCCGCAGCTCGGCGACGAGCGTGACCCGCTCCGCCACCCACGGGTCGGTGACGAACTCGTCGGGCTGCCGTTCCAGGCTGCTGAGCACGGTGTTCACGGAGACGGAGACACCGGGGACGACGGCGGCGACATGGGCGTTGACCAGCTCGGTCAGCTGGTCGCGGTCGTCGCGGTGGAAGGGGCGTACCTGGGACATGCGTGACCTCCGGTCGGGAGCTTGATCGGAAGGCCGCCGTGCGATGCGGTACGGCACGAGCGTACGCCGGTGCCGACGGCGTCCGCGAGAGGATTTCGGCGGCGTTCGCACGAGGGTTCCGAATGGCCGCGAAACGGCGGCGGGGCTAGCGTGCTGGCATGAAGCTCGACGGACCGGTGACCGGTGGACCCTGCTGGACGGAGCTGGGGACCAGCGACCTGGAGGGGGCCAAGCGGTTCTACGCCGAACTGTTCGGCTGGCGTCCCGAGACGGACCCGCGGCAGGAGGCGGGCGGCTACACGGTCGCACACATGGGGGACGCGGCGGTGGCCGCGCTCACCCCGCTGTACCAGGAGTCCCAACCGGTCGCCTGGAACGTGTCGTTCGCGGTGCCGGACGCCGACGCGGCGGCCCGGCGCGTGGAGGAGGCGGGCGGGACGGTGATCCTCGGCCCGATGGACGTCTTCGACGCCGGCCGCTTCGCCGTCGCCCTCGACCCGGCCGGGGCGGCCTTCCAGCTGTGGCAGGCGCGCACCTTCCCGGGCGCCGGGCTGTTCAACGCGCCGGGCTCACTGGGCTGGGTGGAGCTGGCGACCCGAGACACCGAACGGGCCCGGGACTTCTACACCACGGTCTTCGACTGGAGCGTCAACGCCTCCGAGTGGTACACGCAATGGGGCATCGACGGCGCGGACTTCGGCGGGATGGCGGCGATGGGCGACCGGTTCCCGCCGGAGCTGCCCGCGCACTGGATGCCGTACTTCTGCGTGACGGACGTGGACGCGACGGCGGCGGTGGCGCTGCGGGCGGGCGGCGGCGTCGTCATGGAGCCGTCCTCCATGCCCGGCGGCCGGCGTCTCGCGGTGCTGCGGGATCCGCAGGGAGCGGTCTTCGGCGTGTACCGGCCGGGCGAGGGGGGCTGAACCCCACCGGTCCCGGCCGGTCCGGTCACCTCAGCGGTGTCACCGTCACCCGGTCGATGACCGGGGCGTACGCGGAGCGCTGACCGTGGGCGTTGCGGCCGGTGCCGTCGAAGTCGGGGAGTTCGTCGGCGGTGAAGGCGACCGTGTTGGCGCCCCGGCGCAGGGTGACGGGGACGGCGAGCTCGAAGAAGTTGTTGAAGTGGAAGGTGGTCGGGAACAACACGCGCCGCGGGTCGGCTCCGTTGACGGAGATGTCGGCGTGACGGCAGACCGGGTCGGGGTTGTAGTGGGTGGCGGGCGCCTGTTCGCCGCTGGAGTAGCGGACGGTCAGCGCGTGCCGCCCGGCGCGCTCGGCCAGGACGCTCAGGGTGAGCGAGTTCTCCGGTCCGGCTCCGACGCCGTCCACCGCCTTGCCGCCGGTGGCGAAGGTGTGGGCGCCGGTGACATGTGCCCGGCCGGTTACGACGCCCTCCTCCGCCTGGTAGGTGGAGGAGGGCAGCAGGCCGCGGGATGCTCCGGCCAGCAGCCGGTCCAGGACGAGCCGGTCCGACGCCCCGGTGACGGTGATCTTGTTGATGCCACCGGCTAGGAAGAGCGGTACGGCACCGCGCTCGACGGGCCCGAGCTCCTCGCCGTTGACCGTGAGCAGGCCCTCGCCCGGTCCGATGAGGTCGACGGTGACGCTCGCCTCGCCGTCGGCGGACGCGTGCACCCAGAAGGTGGCGGTGCCCCCGCGCGGCAGGACGACCGCGCCGGGCCCGGAGGAACCGCGATGCGCGTAGCTCACCCGCGCCCCGTTCCCGAGCGAGGCGTACTCGGCGTCGTACAGCGCGGGCGCGCTCACGTGCTCGTCGCGCAGGGCGAGGTCGAGCCGGTCGACGACCGCGTCGCCGCGGGTGGCGCCCAGGTCGGCGTCGCGGGCGGCCAGGGTGAGTGTGTGGCGGCCGGCGGTCAGCTCCACCCGGGTGTCGGTGCGGCCCCAGACCGCCCACTTGTAGCCGAGGGGCAGCCGCAGTTCCCGCGGCCGTTCGCCGTCGACGCGGAGGAACACGTTGGTGGGGCCCTGTTCGCGCACGCCCTCGGCGAGGTTGTGGGAGTTCGCGAAGACGGCGACGTCGTACGTCCCGTCGCGCGGGACCTCGACGTCGAAGGCGAGGACCAGGTCGGAACCGGTGCGCAGGCCGCCGACGTGGTGGCCGCCGGAGGTGGCGAACTTCTCCACGTCGGCCGGTGATCCCTCGGGCCCGTGCACGACATGGCCGTCACCGGTGTGCGCCGCGTCCTCGGCCTCGTACATCCGCCGCCAGCCGACCGAGGGCGGCACCGGAGCGGCCCCTTGGCCGCCGGGCGACATGATCACCTGGTAGGCGGACATCTCCTCCAGATCCGGCAGACCGACCGTCACCTTGCCGTCCAGGACGGGCAGTTCAAGGTCGGCGAGTCGCAACGGCTGGGGCGAGGAGCCCAGTTGGCCCGTCCACGGGATCTCCTCCAGCCGTACGTGCACGACGGTGCCGAACACCTCCGGTTCGACGCCCTCGAGGACGAGGCCGGCGCCGCCGCCACCGCCGCCGAGGATCACCCGTGCCTGGCGCTCGTCCCGGTCGAGGGCGGCGACTCCCTGGAGGGTGTACTGCACGTTGGGGCGCGGCGCGGTGACCTGGACGGTGTGGCCGGTGAGCCGGCCGTAGGCGTTGAACAGCCACCACTGGCCGTTGCCCTTGTTGGCCTCGACGGCGGAGTCGTTGAGGTTGCCGTCGATGTTCCAGTACGCCATGTCGGCGTCGACCTTGCACTCCTCCAGGGCGGCGATCCACTGGATCATCTGGCCGGGCACGGACAGGTGGTAGTTGTGTGCGTACTCGTTGATGTTGACCGGCAGCGGACCGATGCCCAACTCCCGCTCCAGCGCACGGTACTCGGCGACGTTCCGGCGGATCTCGTCCGGTGACGAGAGCTCGTGCCAGGTGACCACGTCGGGGAGGACGCGGTGGTCGCGGGCGAACTCCAGGAAGCCCCGGACCTCCTCGTACAGGATGCAGGTGTTGGGCCCGGCGATGCGCGCGCCGGGGTGCAGGTCCCGGATGAGCCCGCAGAGGTCCTGCCAGGCGGCGAAGTAGCGGGCCGGGTCGTCCCGCCAGGAGACGGTGTCGTAACTCCACTCCCCCGTGCCGAACATGTTGCCCTCGGGCTCGTTGAAGGGCACGTACACGACGTGTGACGCGAGGGGGCCGAGCGTGAGCACCTGCTCGACCTGGCGGCGGACCCGGGCCCGGAAGCCGGCGAGCCGTTCCTCGCCCGTGGCGCCGGGCCACTCGTAGGGGAAGCCGCGGTAGATGTCGGTCATGTAGACGTACACGTCCCGGCCGCCCGCCTCGACGAAGGAGGGCAGGATCTCCAGGGCGTCGGCGCCCGGGTGCTGGGTGCCGTCCTGTGCCTTGGTGGAGACCGTGCGGACGTACATGCCCTCGACGACGTTGCGGCTGGGCACGCCGTCGCCGTACAGCCCGTACAGCGTGCCGCTCGCGCCGCCGTGGACGGGGCCGGTGTCGGTGCCCAGGTCGACGGTGAGTGTCTGGGCGGCGGAGTCTGCGGCGGTCACGACACCATCCTTGTCCGTGATTTCGTACACCAGTCGGCAAACCGAACAGGACCGACCGTAGAGATCACCTCCGGTCGGCGTCAACGGTGGCGACGGGCGCCGCTCACGCGCGCAGGGCGCCCATCCGTCCCTCCAGGCGGGTCAGCAGCTCGGCGAGCAGGCCGGCCAGCTCGCCCTGGCCCTCCGGGGCCAGGACGGACAGGACGGCCGTCTCGTAGGCGAGCTGCTCGGGGAGGATGCCGTCCACGAGGGCGCGGCCCGCGTCGGTGAGGCGCAGGTGGGCGACCCGGCGGTCACGGGTGTCACCGCGGCGTTCGACCAGGCCGCGCTCGGTGAGCTGCTTGAGGCGCTTGGTGACGGCCGCGCCGGAGGAGAAGGTCTCGCGGGCCAGCTCGCTCGGGGTCAGCTCGTGGCCGGTCCGGCGCAGGGCGCCCAGCAGGTCGAACTCGGGACGGCTGAGCCCGGCACGGCGCAGCGGGGCGTCCTCGGCCTGTTGCAGGAGGGCGGCGCAGCGGTTGATGCGGCCGATGACCTCCATGGGTCCGGTGTCCAGTTCGGGGTGGACGGCCCGCCACTGCCCGACGACCGCGGCGACGGTGTCGCCCCTCGTTGCGTCGTCGTCGGCCGCCGGTCGTCCGTTCGTCCCCGTCATGGCCGTACGTCCTCCGTAGTCCTCGTCCCGGCCGAGGGGCGCGGCCCCTGGCGTCGTACCGTCGCGGCGAGCGTACGGTGTCCGGACTGCTCGGCGAGCACGACCCGCTCCTCGGGCAGGGCGCGTTGCCACCACTCGCCGGACGCGGCGTCGGCCGTGGCGCGCAGTTCGACCAGGGCGGCGGCCAGCGAGCGGTGGGCCCTTTCGAGGGCGTGGGGCTCCGGGCGGGGCTCGGTGAGCAGGCGGGCGGCGCGCTCGCGGGCCCGCTCGGCCGCGGTCAGGGCGTGTCCGAGGCGGTCGCCGGCCCGCCGGTTGGTGACGGCGACGGCGGCGACGAAGCCGGTGAGCGCGCCGACCAGGGTGTCCACGACCCGCTCGGTGATCAGCGCGGAGGAGTCCTGCGTGCGGGCGAACTCGGTGATGAGCAGCGCCATCGGGGTGACGCAGACACTGCCGAGCCAGTAGTTGCGGCCCATCAGCGCCTCGGCGCCGAAGTTGAGGACCAGGCAGCACAGCACCAGGGCCGCGGGGTGCAGGTGGGCCACCGGGACGAGCGCGGCGAAGAGCAGGACGCCGGCCAGGTTGCCGACGACGCGCTGCACGCCCCGGCTCCAGGTGAGGGTGACGTTGGCCTGGTAGAGGGAGGCGGCGGTGACGACGGCCCAGTAGGGCCGGCCGGTCCCGAGGGCGAGGGAGGCGTATCCGGCGAGCACGCAGCCGGTCGCGGTGCGGGCGGCGATGGGGGCGAGCGGGCCGAGGGCGCGCCACCAGGCGGGGTGCGGGGCGGCGCGTTCGGCGTCCACGCCGAGGAGTTCGGCGGCGTCGGCGGCGTCCGGGAGGTCGGTCCGTGGGACGCGGCCGGTGCCGCGCAGGGCCCGCGCCCAGCCGCGCAGCCGCTCCGGGTCGGTGTCGGCGGGGGCGGCGAGGGCGACCTCGGCGCGGACGAGCAGGCGTTCGAGGGCGCGTCGGGTGCGGTCGGTGCGGGTGCCGGTGGACAGCAGCGACTGCCAGGCGGCGTGCACGGCGGCGGCCGCGGCGGCACGGGTGCGGGTGTCGCCGTCGCCGGTGCCGCGCGTGGCGGCGTACGCGGCGGCGGCGTTCAGGGCCTGGGCGGTGGCGCGGCGCTCGGGGCCGTGCGGGCGCAGCAGGCCGGGCGCCATGCCGACCAGCCAGGCCCAGGCGCCCGCACCCACCGCCAGCGCCAGGTGGCCGGGGACCTGGCCGAGGGTCTGCGGCACGAACAGGGACGCGGAGCTGATGAAGGCCGGCACCACGTTTCCGGGCGGGCCGACGCGGGTGGCGTCGCACACCGCCTTCTGCACGGCGGCCAGGAGGGCACCGACGGTGACCAGGACGACGGCGTCGGTGGTGAGCGAGGCCGTGAGCAGGGCGACGGCGAGCCCGGCGACCATGCCGAGCACCACCCACGCCAGGGCGCGGGCCCGGGCTGCGTACGGACGGTTGTGGCCGTACAGCGCGCACAGCGATCCGGCCATCGTGTACATCGCGAGGTCCAGGCGGCCGAGCGCGAGCAGGGCCAGGTTGGGCGGGGCGACGGCGGCGACCACGCTCAGCGCGGGCTTGAACCAGATGTCGGACGGCCGGCCGAGGCGCAGAACTCCGGCGAGGGGAAGACGGTGGGGGGTCGCACAGCTCATACCAACAAAATTAGCATGTGTTTTACTCGTAAATAATATGCTCTCATGGACCCTCTCACCTGCCGTGCACCACCGAGTGCTCCCGTTGCACCCCTGTGCGCTCGCGTGAGCACCGCGCGGACCGGGCATCGCATCCCTCGACCCACCGTGGAGCGGGGAGGTGCGCGTGCACGGACCGACTTCGCCCGGCTGGCTGCTGGTCGCGCTGTGCGCCGGGACCGGGGCCTACTGCCTGCTGCGGATGCGCAGCAGTGTCGAGGAGCAGCGGCGCGCCGCGGGCGGCGAGGCGCTCATGGGCTTCGGCATGGCCGCGATGGCCGTACCCGGCACGGTGTTCAGCCCACCGCCGTGGACCTGGCCGCTCTACGCCGTCGTGTTCGGCGCGGCGGCACTGCGTGCCCTGTGGGCCGCGCGTGGCAGCCCGCACCACCTGCACCACCTGGTGGGCAGCGCGGCCATGGTCTACATGGCGGTCGTGATGGCCGCCTCCCCCGGATCGCACCACGTCCACGGCGGCGCGGGAGTGCCGCTGCTGACGGGCGCGCTGCTCCTCTACTTCACGGGGTACGTGCTGCTCTCCGGCGTCCGGCTGGTCCCCGCCGCCGTCGCGGCCGGCACGGGAGCCGTCGGGTGGGGTGACCGGCCGGAGCTGGCGCGGGCGTGCCGGCTGTCGATGGGGATCGGCATGGTGGCCATGCTGCTGACGCTCTGACGAGCCGGCCGGCGCGGCCGGGGCACCCTCGACACGCCGGACGCAAGCGTTGCCTGCGTCACTTTGCCGCGGTGGACCGTACCCCTCGGTAGCCGCCGCTCATAGGGTGCTGCCCATGATGGTCCCCGCGGCACTGCTGCTGCTCGGCGCCCTGACCGCCGTCGTCGCTCCCCGGCTGCTCGCCCGAGCCGACTGGCCGGACCGTGAACCGGTGGTCGCCCTGTGGGCGTGGCAGTGCGTCGTCGCGGCCGTCCTGATGTGCTGCGCGCTGTCGATGACGCTCAGTGCGGCGGCCGCCTGGCAGGCGGTGCGCGGGCACGTGTTCGGCTCGGCGCCACGGGCGGTCGTGGACGCGTACGCCCTGGGTACGGCCGGACCCTGGGCGGCGACGACCGCGGTGACGCTGGCCTGCGGCGGGCTGTGGAGCGCGGCGATGCTCGTCCGCGAAGTGGCCCGCGCCCGGTCGCGACGGCGCCGTCGGCGGGCCGAACTCCTGGTGCGGGCGCCGCTGTTGCCCGGGGAGGAGCCCGCGGGCGGCCGTCTGGTCGTACTGGAGGGCGAGCGGCCGGACGCCTGGTGGCTGCCGGGAGCCACGCCCCGACTCGTCGTCACCACCGCAGCGTTGAGCCGTCTGAAGGGACGGCAGCTGGACGCGGTCCTCGCCCACGAGCAGGGACACGCGCAGGCGCGCCACGACTGGCTGCTGCACTGCTCGGCCGCGCTGGCGGGGGGCTTTCCGCAGGTGCCGGTGTTCGCCGCGTTCCGTGACGAGATGCACCGGCTGGTCGAACTGGCCGCCGACGACATGGCCTCCCGCCGCTTCGGCCGCCTGACGACCGCGCTGGCGCTGGTGGAACTCAACGAGGACCGCGGTGTCTTCGGCCCCGGCCGCGCCCCGCACGCCCACGTCCCCCAGCGAGTGCACCGGCTGCTCACTCCCCCTGACCGCCTCACGGCGATGCACCGCCTCCGCCTGACCGCCGCGGCGGCGGTGGTGCCGGTGATCCCGGTACTGGTGGCGCTGGTGCCGGGGCTGCGGGCCCTCGGGTAGGGCCGTCCGACCTGTGGTGCCGGGGCGACGGGCTCCCGGCCCCGGGCCCCGGGGTCCGGTACTGGCCTCCCGCCCCGCGCTTCGGCGAGGATCGCATCATGCACCACCCGTCCGTCGACTCGCCGCCCCGCCCGAAGCAGTACCGCGCCGCAGCCGTCGCGGCCGCGCTCCTCGCGCTGTGTTCCGCGCTGCTGCTGGCGCTGGTCGCGACCAGATGGCACCCCCTGATCACCGTGGACGGGGACGTCTCCCGCACGACCCACCGCTGGGCGGTCGAGGAGCACGGCGTGACGCATACCTTCCGCGTCCTCACCGACTGGGTCTGGGACCCGCTGACGATGCGCCTGGTGTGCGCGGCGGCCGCGGTGTGGCTGGTGTGGCGCCGGTCGGCGTGGTGGACGGCCGTGTGGCTGGCGGTGACCTGCGCGGTGGCTTCGGTGGTGCAGCAGGGCCTGAAGGCCGCCGTCGACCGTCCCCGCCCCGTCTGGCGCGACCCCGTCGACTCCGCCCACTACGCGGCCTTCCCCTCGGGGCACGCCATGACCGCCACGGTGGTGTGCGGCCTGCTGCTGTGGCTGCTCCACCGCTTCGGCGCCGGACGCGCCCTCAGGCGTACGGCCCTGGTGGTGGCCGTCGTGACCGTGCTGGGCGTCGGCCTGACCAGGGTGTGGCTGGGCGTGCACTGGCTGTCGGACGTGGTCGGCGGGTGGCTGCTCGGCGGGCTGACGGCGGCGGTCGCGGTGCTGGCCTGCACATGGTCGACGGCGCCTGCCGAAGAACGCTAGGCACGTATGCGGCGAGCAGCCTGGGAGTACCCTTCGGCGCATGGGAGGGTTCAAGCTTGTGATCTTCGACTGCGATGGCGTTCTGGTCGACAGTGAGGGGATTTCCATCCAAGTCGATCTCATCATGTTGGCCAAGGCGGGTTGGCCGCTCACCGAAAAGGAAATCCTCGAACGCTTCCTCGGCCGGTCGCACGCTCATATGATGCGCGAGATCCAGGCCCATCTCGGCCACCCGCTGCCTTCGGGCTGGGAGGACGAGTACCACGCGGCGATCGATGAGGCGTTCGAAACTCATCTGACGGCGGTGGACGGCGTGAAAGATGCCCTGGACCTGATGGAAACACCCACCTGCGTCGCGTCCAGCAGCACCCACGAACGGCTGCGCCGCACGCTCGGAATCTCGGGTCTATATCACCGCTTCGAGGGGCGCATCTTCAGTGCCACGGATGTGCCGCGCGGGAAACCGGCCCCCGACCTCTTCCTGCACGCCGCGCGGCGACTCGGGGTGGCCCCCGGGGACTGCGCTGTCGTAGAAGACAGTCCTTCCGGTGTCCAGGCCGCGCGCTCCGCGGGAATGCAGGCATTCGCATACGTGGGTGGCGTCACCCCGGCGTCGTGGCTGGACGGATCCGGAGCAGTCCTCTTCGATGACATGCGCCGTCTGCCAGGCATTCTGGCGGGCGATTGAGCCGGCCGGTCCGGTCACTGCGGAAACTCGTCGGCCAGGGCATAGGAAGCGTGCAGCATACCGAGTGCGAAAAATGCCAGTGCGCGGTCCGGCCGATTGTGCCGGATCAGATGGAAAGCCGGTATCGCCAGAGCGGTCAGGGCCGCCGCCATGCGAACCAGCCTGTCGAACGCCGCCCGAGGCAGCCCTAGAATGCCGGCCAATTCGGTTCTCGCATACCTCATGAGTCTGTCCGCCGCCTCCGCGTACTCCTTCTGGAACTCTTCCGCATCGACCACGACTTCGACCGAC
Source organism: Streptomyces sp. NPDC046915 (assembly GCF_040644935.1). Taxonomy (NCBI): domain Bacteria; kingdom Bacillati; phylum Actinomycetota; class Actinomycetes; order Kitasatosporales; family Streptomycetaceae; genus Streptomyces; species Streptomyces sp. NPDC046915. Next base: position 206,904 of record NZ_JBEYXB010000005.1, read on the forward strand.
ACATCATCCCCGGAACCCTCGATCTCGACGGCGACGTCGAAGAAGTCGAAGTAGACGAACTCATATCCGACCCATAACGAGAGCATGGTCTTCGCCAGGTCCAGCAAGCCGTGCTGATTGTAGGGATTCGGATCGATGAGCATGACCTCGTGTGCCGGGCCGGGGCCGACGAGGATGTCCTCCAGAATCAGATCGCCATGACAGGCATGAATCCCTCTGGGCCGGATCACCGGCTGCCAGAAGGGGTCCGTTTCGACCGTCGCCAGCAGATCCCGGAGCGGTGGGCACGGCCTGCCGTTCACCCGGAGGCGACCCGCTCCGAGCACGGCGCCCAGCGGCGTGCCGGCCCCTTGCACCGTGGCATTCGTCAGCTCGAGGCGGCGACGGATCTTCGCCACGTAACTCGCGTCCGGATCCGGCCGGCTGGACAGCACCGGCGGCCGGCAGTAGAGACTCGACCGGAGTTCTTCGTAGACCCGGATCAGGATCTCCGCGAGCCGCGCCCCGGAGATCCTTCGCTGGAAGACCAGTTCCGCCGCCGAGTACGCGGGGAAGAACTGCATCTCGAACGCGTACGACTCAGCACTCTCCTCGACCAGCCGCAGCCTCGGGAAGAGTGCGCTCCGCCTCGCCATCAGGTCGAGCCACTCAGCCTCGTTGCGATGGCGGTGCAGTCCGTCGACGCCGCCGGACGTCCCGCGCTTCGAAACACTCTTGGTGATCACCGAACTCTCTCCGCGGGCCTGAAGGAGGACGTCGCAGTGCGATCCACCTGACAGGACAACTCCTTGTGCATGAGACCCGGTTGACCCGACGACGAGAATTCCCGCCGCCTCGAGTATCTCGTACGGGTTTCTCTGCCCTGCGCGCAACTCCGCGACGGCCTCGGTGACGGCTCGCTCCGGACCAGGCGGGAGATACAGCACGGTGCCGCGGCCGTCAGAGTGGGAAGGGAGCTTGCGGAGAGAGACCTCGTTGCGGTGTCCAGGAACCCGGCCGTCCCGCGCCGTCATCGCCAGCGCGCGGATGACCTGGTTCCTTATCTGCTCTGCCGACTCACCCGGGAGTCCCCGCCATAACGCCAGAGACCTGTCAAGCGCCATCGCCATTGCCCCGATTCTTCTTGGGTTGCCCCTTCTTGGACACCACGAAATCCTCTATCACCAGATAGTCCAACTCGCTGGACAAGAAGGTCCCCAGGGCTTGGCCAGGTGTCTCGACGATGGGTTCCCGCACGTTGAACGAGGTGTTGAGCACCGCGGGAACTCCGGTCCTGTCGGCGAACGCGCTGATGAGCCGGTGGAATGGCCGCTGTTCAGGCATCACGCACTGAATGCGTGCGGTGCCGTCCACATGGAGGGCCCCGGCGATGTCCGTGCGTGCGGACTCGAGGATCGACGGACTCTCCAGCATGAACGAACGGTTCACCGCGTCCCCTGTGAAGCGGTGGCTCTCCTCGGCGAGGATGCTGGGAGCGAACGGCCGGAACCACTCCCGGTGCTTGATGGCGGAGTTGACGTACGTACGAACCCGGGAATCCCGCGGATCGGCCAGGATGCTGCGGTGGCCGAGCGCCCGGGGCCCGAGCTCACTGCCGCCCTGGAACCAGCCGATCACCGCCCCCTCCGCGAGGAGCTGAGCGGCCGTGCGAGCCGGATCGGAGTCCTTGTAGTACTCGTACTCGTAGCGGTAGAGGCGGCCGTACGTGAGCGTGTCCGCGAACTTGGCCAGCGCACGCCGAATGCTCCCCTCGTCGTATTGCCGGCCGAACGAGGAAGACCCCCGGTGCGCGGTGGGCATCTCCCCCGACCCGCGCCAGTGGCCGTACAGCGCGTTCCCCAGCGGCTGGCCCGTGTCGGAGGCCGGCGGCAGCACGAAGAGGTCGAGGCCTGGATACTCACGGCGGATCCGGTCGTTAGCGACACAGTTGAGCGCTACGCCGCCGGAAAGACAGAGACGACTCGCCCCGGTGCGTTTCAGCAGATCGTCGATCAGCTTGAGGAGCGCCTCTTCCGTCTCGTGCTGCACATATGCCGCCACGTCACGGCTCTCCTGTGACTCACCGGCGTCGAACAGCTCACCGAATGCGAGTCCGTTGCTCCTGGCGAACTCCAGGACGCCCCAGTGATGGGTCTGGGTCAGCCGGCCCATGACCCCGCCGTCGGGGGCGAAGTCGAACAACGGGACACCGAAACGCCCGGGGTCCCCGTAGGCAGCCAGCGCCATCGTCTTGCCGGACTCCTCGTCGTTGAAGCCGAGGAAGTTGGTGAATGCCTCGTAGGTGGAGCCGATCCCCTTGTAACGCGGGCGCGCCGGGTCGCGTTCGGAGATACGGACCACTCCGTCGCGGGAGGCGACATAGGAGCTCTCCGTGTCCTCACAGTTTCCGACGGCGTCGAGAACGAGGACAGCGGAATCCTCGAACCCGGACAGACAGAAGGCTCCGAACGCGTGTGACAGGTGGTGGTCCACGGTCGTGACACGGCTCTTGTCGACGCCGAGTGAGGAGAGCCCGCCGTCGAAGCCGGCGGGGAGGGGCGGGCCGCCGCTGCTGAAGACGAACAGGTCGACATCACCGATCCGGATACCCGCGTGCTCAAGACAGTAGGTGAGCGAGGAAGCCCACAGACCCGAATGACGGTGCCGGTCGAGCCGTTCTTCGGATATCGCCACCACTGGCTGCCCGTCACGTACGAGGGCGCAGCCACAGTCATGGCCGATTGCGAGACCTGCCACAGTGAAACTCATCCCACACCTTCCCCCTCGGTGCATGAACACAATGTCAGTTACGGGAAAACTCGCTCGACTGCTGCCTCACTCGCCCAGTACCGCTGTAATGCTCTGCTGAAGCAGTTCCACCAGGAGATCGGCCTCCGCTTCGGTGATGACGAAGGGCGGCGAGATCAGAACATGGTCGCCGTCCGGGGAGGCGGCTGTGCCGTTGCCGCCCATGAGCAGCATCCCTCGGCGCAGCGCCTCGGCGACAATACGTTCCTGCACGCGTGCGCCCCTGGGAAACGCCGCATTCGTGTCCGGCTCGGCGGCCAGCTCCACGGCCAGTAGCAGGCCGCGGCCCCGGACCTCTGAGACGTGGGCGGTCTCCTTGCCCATCTCGATCAGTCGTTCCTTGAGAAGGTCGCCCACCGTCGCACAGCGGTCGACGAGCCCCAGCGTGGCCACGTAACGCTGGACCGCGAGGCCGGCGGCACAGCTCACAGGATGGCCGGAGAACGTCATCCTCACGGAAACGTTTCCGGTGCCGTCCCTGATGGCCTCGGCGACACGCTCGTGCACCACGACCGCACCCAGGGGTGCGTATCCGCTCGTCAGCCCCTTGGAGCAAAGGATCATGTCCGGTATCGCGTTCCAGTGCTGGATCGCGAAGTCTCTTCCCGTCCGCCCGAATCCGGTGACGACCTCGTCGGCGATGAAGAGGACTCCGTACTCGTCACAGATCGACCGAACCAATTCGTAGTAGCCCGCCGGGGGTTCCATGGCGCCGCTGGTCGTACCGCCGATCGGTTCAGCGATGAACGCCGCCACCGTCGCCGGGTCGGCCCGCTCGATCGCATCCGCCAGATCGGTGGCGCACTTGACCGAGCACGTGGGACGACTCAGTCCGAACGGGCAGTGTGAGCACTGCGGCGACACGACATGCCGGGCAGGTGGCAGGTACGGACCGAGCCGTGACCGATGAACGGCGTGGCCGCCCATGCCCACCGCGCCGAGGGTGCCGCCGTGGTAGCTGTGCCATCGGCCGATGATCTTGTGGCGCTCCGGCTCGCCCCGCTCCACGTGATACTGACGGGCCAACTGCATGGCTATCTCGGCCGCCTCCGAGCCGCTGCTGGTGAAGTACACCCAGTCCAGGCCGGGTGGGGTGCGCGAGCCGATCAGTTCGGCGAGCTCCAACTGCGGCTCGTTCGCCCAGGTTCGCGAACTGGCATAAGCGATTCTTCGCGCCTGCCCGGCCATGGCCTCCGCGATCTCAGCCACGCCATGGCCGATGGTGACCACATGTGCGCCGCCGACGGCGTCGAGAAACGGCCGTCCGTCGCGGTCGTAGAGGTACACCCCCGCGCCCCTGTCCACGACGGGCCACGCACCGGGCCAGTCCCCGTACAGCAGGCCGCCACCACGACTACTCATCGCGCTCCTCCCTTACGAATCGGCAGAGATGCGAGCCGAAGGCGAGCAGATCCCCGTCCGACAGCACGGCCCGTTCGGCCGCGACGCCGTTGACCGCTGAGGAACCGAAGCCGAGGTCCCGTAATTCGTACCCGGTTCGAGTCGCTTGGATGACCGCATGGAACGGTCTGACCGACGGAGAGGACAGCGTGACGTCCGCCGTGCTGCTGCGACCGATCATCGTCCGTGCCCGAACCAGCGGTATCCGGGACCCGTCCGGCAGCCGTAGCGCCGCGGCGCCGCCGCGGGCCGCTTCAGGGGCGGTGGGCGCCGCCCGCGGCCGCTGTGACCGCCCGGTGAACCGCAGTGCCGCGTCACGGAGTACGAGTGTGGGCAGGACCCACTGGACGGCATCGATGCTTCCCTCTGCCGATGCCTGTCGCAGAGCCTGACGGCCGCGGTGGACCATATGGTCGAGGCTCGTACCGGGATGCGCGAGCAGGGTCTCGTAGAAGGTGTGCGCGAAAAGCGCCGCCGCCGACTCGTCGAGCGTCGCCCGCATACCGACGACGGCGTGGGCGATCCGGTCGGTGATCACCGCTGCCAGTGACCGGCCGCGCAGCGGAGGACTGGCCGAGTCGCACACGCTCAGCACCACCAGGTGCAGACGCAGCCCCGCCAACTGCTCGCAGAACTCCTCGGCCTCGTACGGGCGGACGGCGTGGTCCTGGTCCTCCCAGAGGATCTTGCCCGGTCTGCCGTGTGCGACGACATGCAGGACGGTGCAGCGGCGCTCCGCGATCTCCTGTCGCAGGACGCCGAGGTCCCGGTTCTCCGACCACTGGAACATGCCCCGCGCATGCTCGAACCGGGAGGCCAGTGCGGTGATCTGCTGCCGCTGAAGTTCGACGTTGGCGCTGGGCAGGCCGCGGGGCATCGCCGTCGCGACGAGAACCGACGGGCGGGCCGCCACCACACGCTCGGTGTGCTCGTACGCGCCCCAACGGGTGCGGTGGACCAGCGACAACGCCGGGTCGTCGCAGATCCAGTCGCCTGCGTCGTCCTGGGCCGCCTCCCAGGGAATCCGGCTCGCGGGACCATCCGCGGGAAGCCACAGCCTGTCCTGGGGAAGCAGCGCGGCCGGCAGCAGATGGGCTGCCAGTCGACCACGCTCGGGCAGTTGCTCCCGGACGCCGCAGGAGAGCGCCCGGAAGGCCGACCGGCCGAACTCGGCCAGCTGTTCACGGGCCTGCGCACGAGCGAACCCCAGGCTGTTGCCGACTCCGGGTATCAGTCGCAGCAGACGTGCCCGCTGCACCAACTCGGTCGCCGTGGTCGTGGCGATACGCGCGGGTTCGACGAGATAGTCAGCCATCTTCGGCCACCGCTGCCCCAGCCGGATCAGGACTGTCGGCAGAATCGGTCGAGGTCCACCCGGGCCAGCCAGAGGGCGACACACACGGCCACCGCCGGAACCGCCATGGCCGGCTCGGCTGAGTTCAAGGTGGCGAGGAGACTCACCACGAGCGGCAGGAGACCGCCCGATTCGCCGCCGCCGAACGACAGTGACCGAGCGTATTCCGGCTTGAGGCCCTGGCAGTTGGGCTGGCACACCTGCTGCCGAATGGATTCCTTGTGGTATTCGATGAAGCGTCTGCCCAGGCTGAGTGGCCCGTAGTCACCGGATGCCCAGGCTGGAGGCCGCCCCGCTGCCGCGGCGGTCTCCAGCACGAGTTCCTGAAGCTGGATTCCGAGTTGCTCTTCGATGCCGTCGGCACTCAGATCCGCGATACCGCCTTCGGTGGCTTGCAGAAGCAGCAGCTCGATCTGTTCGACTGCTTCCGGGTCGACATCGCCGGCCTTGGTGTCGGCGGGTGCCGGAAGACCGGGTGTGGCCGTCACCTCCGCGAACAACTGAGGCAGTACCTCCTTCTCCCAGGACGGGTCGGACTCCGCGATGCTGATGGCCAGATCGAGCTCCGCGGCCGCGGACCGTGCCTGGAGGGCCAGTTCGACGGCTTCGTCCTGCTGCCCCAGGTGGTAGTGCGCGATGGCCTGCTCCATCAGCGCGACGGAGCCGTCCATGGCTTGGGCGACGAGTTCCTGCGATTCACGCAGCAGGGGAATCGCCTCCTGGTACCTGCCCTGTCGATTGGCGAGGATCCCGAGGTTGCCCTTGCCGATGCCGGTCATGTCCTTTCCCCACGCCGTGGCGAGATGCTGCTCGGACGCGCCGATGACCTGGGTGAAGGCCTCGGTGGCGGCATCGAAGTCATGGGATGCGGAGAGCATGTTGCCGAGTCGGTTGACGACCCGGGCGAACCACTCGTCCCGGCCGAGTTCGCTGAAGATCCCTGCGACTCTGCGGAGACTCTGCACGCCCGCGGGTCCATCGTGGTCGCCGGCCTGCGGGTTGAGGTGGGTCACCCGGTTGTAGTCGGTGATCGCCTCGTACAGCGGCCGGGTTTCCGGTGGCGCCGCCGCGATGAAGTCCGTCGCCTCGTCGAAGCAGCCACGTAGACGTTCCTCGTCCCCGTGCAACAGGTGCACCCTGGAAACCCATGTCAGCAGTACGGTCAGGTACTCCTCGCCCAGGTCCTGCTCCCGAAGCGCGGGTAATGCCCAGCTGCCGTGCTCCTCCAGCTGACGCCAGTACCCGCGGCAGAAGAGGAAGTAGCTGACGTCCGAGTAGATCACCGAAGCCCGCGCGTACACCGTCTCGTTCTGGCGTGTGCGCGCCCACTCGAACAGGCCTTCAAGGTTGGCGCGCTCGGCCTCCAGCAGTTCGAAGCAGTCCTGCCACCGCGGCTGGGCAAGGCTCCGCGCGACGTAGTCGGCGATCGCGTCCACCCAACGAGTGCGGACATCGTCCCCGTCGGAACCGGACGGCGTGGGCAGGATGCTTCCCATGATGTACGTCCTTGTCATCGGTAGGAGGTTCAATCGCGTGGCGGTTGCCTCCAGCACGCCGAGTCGCCGCAGTTTGACCAGAGCTCTGTCGAAGTCCAGCCGCTGCTGGGACAGACCGGATGCCCGGCGGGCAAGGTCGATCGACGCTCCGCCCGAGAAGAGGGCGATGGAAACCAGGAGTTCGCCGACCGGTGTCCCCTGGACGGAGTCCCACGCCTTGAAGAAGCAGAACTCGAGGAGGTCGCTGGTCGTCTCCCCGAAATTGTCGAGTATGTGTGAGACGTCGTAGCCCAACCGCACCAGGTTCACGGCCCAGACGATCGCCAGGGGTATGCCACCGCAGAGATCGTGCAGTCGTCTCGCCTCGGAGTCCGACAGCCGGATGTCCTTCCCGTCCTGAATCTCCTGGAGCAACTCCCGGACCTCAGGGAACGAGAGCGGCCCGAGCCGCACGGGCCGCCCGAAGTCCAGTTGCCTTCTGGCAGTCGCGATGACACGGCAGGCACCCGGAAGCGAGTCCAGGAAGGAGAGCACCCGTTCGTCCTCGACCTCGTCGAGGTCATCGGCGACGATCAGGGTCGATTTCCGCGACAGTGCGGCACGAAGCAACGCGGGCTGTTCTTCGGGCAGCGCCCGCATCACATCCGGACGTTCCAGCACTGCGGAGATATTGGTGATGAAGTCGCTCAGTGTGCCGCAGACCAGTGGCGACCGCAGCACCCCGTCGGCGGTCAGAATGGCCGGCCGGGCGGAAAGCCAGACAAGCACCTCGTAACGCGGGAGCCGGTCTTGCGTCTCCGCGGCCGCGATGCGGTGGACAGCTTCGATGACGACCGATGTCTTGCCCGAGCCGGCCGGACCGTAGACCAGGACGTTCTGCGCCGGCGATTCCGCGGCCAGTACATCGATGACGTGCCGGACCATTTCTTCGCGTCCCACCAACTTGCGGTAGCGCCGCAAAGGAAGGTTGGACTGGATAGGGACTATTAATGCTTCACTACCGTCCGGCACCCACGAACCCTTTCGACCATGACCCGTACGTCCGCGGACGGCAGGCGCCTGCGGACAGTGGTCAGCTACTCCGCGGAGTCGATGACTTCGTACTTGTCGCCCCGGACACGTACCGCCTGGTCGTTGCGCAGTGGCACGAGCGTCAGTTCGTCCTCGTACCGGCGAATGATGGCTTCGTATTCCGGCAGATACTTTTCGTTCCCATAGTGCGGCAGGACGACGAAGTCGACGAGACCCAGTCCGCGGTGATCTTCGAGGCCCGGCGCCTCCTGGGGATCATCAAGGGTGGCTACGGGCCGGAGATCGGGTCCGAGCAAAATGGCACCGGCACTGGCACCGATGTACTTGACACCATGGTCGAGCAACTCCCCGAGCACTTCACCGAAGCCGCTCGCCAGAGCTTTCTCCAGCAGGTAGAACGAATTCCCGCCCGCGACGAAGACCACGTCCACGCCCACCAGCTCGGCACGCAGTTCCGCTGCCGTCTTGCCTCCCAGCGTCACTTCCAGCAGGTCGAACCCCAGTCGACCCAGAAGCGACCGGTCCCGCTCGACGAACGAGCGGTCCGCGTAGGGGTCGCCCGCGTCGGGGACGAAAGCCAGCCTTTTTCCCCTGGGGTCTCCGCCGACGAATTCAGTGACGGCACCCAGCCCCAGAGAGACAAGAAGCAGATCACGCGAAGCCATGCGGCACACTCCGTTCCATTACAGATAGCTGTACTAATTTCCACACCGGACACGCAACGCTAATCGCCATGCACTATAACGCCGCGGACATTCTTCCCCGCATGCATGTCGGCATACCCTTGCCGGACATCGTCGAGCTGATACTGGGCCGATATGATTTCATCCAGCATCAGCTTTCCCTCCTGATACATCCGGAGCAGCAGCGGTATGTCACTCCGCGGATTGCAGTTGCCGTAGAGGGAGCCGACGACGCGCTTGCTTTCGACCGTGAGCAGGGTTCCGGGCAGCTTGACCGTCACTTCGCTGGATCGGTCGTGCGCGCCGATCAATACGACGGTTCCGCCTTTTCGAGTGATGTCGAACGCCGAAGTGATGATCTCGGCGTCGACCACGCCCGCCGTGACGATCACGACGTCGGCCCCGACCCCGCGGGTCGACCGCGCGATCTCGTCCGCGGCCGAGCCGGCGTCGGCATGGACGGCCGTCGCTCCCATCTTCAGCGCGAAGTCCCGTTTGGCCTGCACCGGGTCGATGACCACCAGTTCTCCGGCTCCCGCCGTTGCCGCGCCTTGCACTGCGTTGCAGCCCACTCCACCGCAGCCGAAGACGACGACGACATCCCCCGGACGCACCTCGGCCACCCGGACCGCCGCCCCCCAGCCCGTCGGTACACAGCAACTCAGCAGTGACGCGACGCCGAACGGCACGCTCTTGTCGATGGGGACGCAGTTGTTCGCGGAGATCACGGCACGCCGGGAGAACGTTCCCAGGCTGTCCATCGCGCCGAAGTCGCGTGCGCCGCGGTGGAACCGGAAGGACCCGTCCCGCATCGCACCCACGAGATCCGGGGATTCGTCGCAGAGGAACGTGCGCCCCGTGGAACACCACCGGCAGCGGCCGCACACCGGGATGAACGAACACACCACGTGATCACCGGGACGCACCTGGGTCACACCGGGGCCCACCATCTCGACGACTCCGGCGCCCTCATGGCCGCCCACGACGGGAAAGCGTGCGTCATCGCTGTGTTTGAGGTGCTCGTCCGAGTGACAGAGGCCGGCGACCTCGACGCGAAGGAGAACCTCGCCTTCCCTTGGATCGTCCAGCTCCAGGTCGACAACGTCCCAGTCCTGACCAGGTCCCGCCAGAACAGCTGCCCTCGTCCGCACCGTCCGCCTCCGTTGGATACGCCGCTCGGGGTCTGCTGGGTACACATCACGAGGACTGCTCAGGCGGCGATCCGTCGAAGCAAGGGGGATCGCGCCCCGTACCGTCGTCGCGACGACTCGAACTCTCCTGCTTGGTCTGGCGACCGATCGTCGGCAACCGGGGCACAGGGAGACCGCTGACATGCCGGCTCGGAACCCGGGCTCAAAGAGATTCCCCCCAGTTACACGCCGGAAGCATAGCGTAATGCCGCGCACCCAGGACGTCGGAAGTCCGACAGTCACAGGCATCCGTCCTTCGGGACGACCGCCCGCCGTCGGCCATGGTCCAATACAGTCCACCGCATGGCTGCCGTCCTCTTCGACTTCTCCGGGACCCTGTTCCGCGTCGAGTCCACCGAGTCCTGGCTGCGTGCCGTGCTGGCCGCGTCGGCGTTGGAGCTGTCCGAGCGTGAACTGACCGAGGCGGCAAGCGCGTTGGAGGCCGCGGGGGCGCTGCCCGGCGGGGCGGCTCCGGTCGAGCTGCCCGCGGAGTTGGCGGAGGTGTGGGCGGTCCGGGACGAGAGCGCCGCGCTGCACCGGGCCGCGTACACCGGTCTGTCCCGCCGGGTTGCGCTGCCCGATCCGGGGCTGCACGAGGCGCTGTACGACCGGCACATGTCCCCGCGGGCCTGGTCCCCGTACCCCGACGCCGCCGAGGTGCTCGGCACCCTGCGCGAGCGCGGGATCGGCGTGGGCGTGGTCAGCAACATCGGCTGGGACCTGCGCCCGGTCTTCCGCGAGCACGGGCTCGACGGGTACGTGGACGCGTACGTGCTGTCGTACGAGCACGGCATCCAGAAGCCGGACCCGCGTCTGTTCGCCACGGCCTGCGCGGCGCTCGGCGTCGAACCGCGGGACGCGCTGATGGTCGGCGACAGCCGGCCGGCGGACGGTGGTGCGGCGGCTCTGGGGTGCCGGGTGCACTTCGTGGACCACCTGCCGGTGACCGAGCGGCCGGACGCGCTGCTGCCGGTGCTGGACCTGGTGGGCTGAACCGGCCGGCCCGGCCGGTTCAGCCCTGGTGTCCCTCGACCTGTGACTCGGAGCGCACCCGGACCTCGTCGGGGTCGTCCCCGAACTCGGCCTTGGCACGGCGTCGGCGCAGCAGGTCCCAGCACTGGTCGAGCCGGCGTTCCAGGCTGCCGAGCCGCTGTTGCTCGGTGGCGCTGTCGATCTCGCCGGCCGCGAGCGCGGCCCGCAGCCTGTGCTCGTCCTCGACCATCTCCGTGATCCGGGCCAGGATCTGCCGGTCCTGTTCCATGTCCGCCACGCTCCTCAGAGCCGCCCGCCTGAGACGATCCCCCGTGTCGTCCCAGACGGACGGCAGCTCTGAACAGGCCCCGGCCGAAGCGGCGCCTGGTGCGTCGATTATAGTTGGCTGGCAGCCAGTCAACGCAGGAGTCACAGCATGTCCCCGCGCAGCGCCTCGGTCAATGAAGAGTTGCGGCGGCGTTCCCGGGAGCGGCTCCTCCAGGCCGCGGTGGAGCTGGTCGGCGAGCACGGGTACGAGGCCACGACCCTGGGTGACATCGCGGACCGGGCGGGCTCGGCGCGCGGTCTGGTGTCGTACTACTTCCCCGGCAAACGCCAGCTCGTGCAGTCCGCCGTGCACCGGCTGATGCACCGCACGCTGGAGGAGGCGCTGGAGCGCGAGCCGCGCACCGACGACGGGCGGGAGCGGCTGGCGCGGGCCATCGACGCGATCCTGGGCCTGGCCCGGGACCGGCCCGTGCTGATGCGCCAGCACATGGCCGGGCTGCTCCAGGCCGAGGGCCTCGTCCAGTGCCCGGAGCAGCGCCGCCTGTCCGAGCTGCTCGGCGACACGGTCGCCAGGTACGGCTCGCAGGACGTCCGGGCCGACTATCCCCTGCTGCGCGCCGTGCTGATGGGGGCGGTGTACGCGGCGCTGGTGCCGGGCGTGCCGATGCCGGTCCCGAAGCTGCGGGACGAGCTGTTCCAGCGTTACGGCCTCGACTGGGAGCTGGGCGTCCCGCCCGGGACGGAAGCGGCGGACGAGCCGTGCGAGAAGGACCTGTCGCGGTTCTTCGCAACGGAGGAGCGGCCGGGGGACCAGCGGGGCGCCCGCTAGGGACGGTCCCTGGAGCCGGTGGGGTGACGTCACCGGCTCCACGGCGCATCACTCCTCCGGCCCCTGTCAGCGGAGCCGCCGCGGTGCGATGCTGGAGCCATGCGTGTCGCCGTCGTCGGCTCCGGGCCGAGCGGGTGTTACACCGCCCAGAGCCTGGTCCAGCTGGATTCCGAGGTGTTCGTCGACGTACTGGACCGACTGCCGTGCCCGTACGGCCTGGTGCGTTACGGCGTGGCCCCGGACCACGAGAAGATCAAGTCGCTTCAGGGCAGCCTGCGCACGGTGCTGGAGCACGACCGGGTGCGGTTCCTCGGGGGCGTGCGGGTCGGCGGCCCAGGCGGGGTGTCCGTCGAGCGGCTGAAGAAGCTGTACCACGCGGTCGTGTACTGCGTGGGCGCCGCGACCGACCGCCACCTCGGCATTCCGGGCGAGGAACTGCCGGGCAGCTGGTCGGCGACCGAGTTCGTGTCCTGGTACAGCGCGCATCCCGACGCGGTCGAGGCCGGTTTCCTGACCGGCGCCCGGTCGGCCGTGGTCATCGGCGTCGGCAATGTCGCCGTGGACGTCACCCGGATGCTGGCCCGCGGCGCGACGGAGCTGAGCCCCACCGACATGCCGCAGGCGGCGCTCACCACGCTGGCGGCGAGCGGGGTGCGGGAGGTGAGGATGGTGGGCCGGCGCGGCCCCTCGCAGGCCCGTTTCACCACCAAGGAGCTGCGCGAGCTGGGCGCACTGCCCGGCACCGAGGTCACCGTGGACCCGGACGAACTGGCGCTCGACCCGGAGTACGTCGACCCGTCCGGGCTGCCCGCGCCGCGGCGGCGCAATGTGGAGGTGCTGCGCGGCTGGGCGGCGCTGCCGTCCCCGGAGGCGTCGCACCACATCCGGCTGCGCTTCTTCCTGCGCCCCGTCGAACTCCTCGCCCGAGGCGGGCGCGTGGGCGCGGTGCGCTTCGAACGGACCGTGCCGGACGGGCAGGGCGGCGTCACGGGCACCGGCCGGTTCGAGGACGTCGAGGCGCAGTTGGTGCTGCGCTCGGTCGGCTATCGCGGAGTGCCGCTGGAGGGGCTGCCGTTCGACGCGGAGAGCGGCACGGTGCCGAACGTCGACGGCCGGGTGGTGCGCGGCTGCGCAGTGTCGGCGGGCGAGTACGTGGCCGGCTGGATCAAGCGCGGCCCGACGGGTGTCATCGGCACCAACCGCCCGTGCGCCAAGGAGACGGCGACCTCCCTGCTCGCCGACGCCCCGGTGCTCGCCCGCCGGCCCGCCCCGGACGATCCCGTCGCGGCGCTGCGGGCCATCGGGATCGATCCGGTGCCGTGGGCGGGCTGGCAGGCGATCGAGCGTGCCGAGGCGGAACTCGGCGCCTCGCTCGGGCGGAGCGTGGTCAAACTGGCCGACTGGGACTCGCTGCTGGCGGCGGCGCGGACGGCGGCCCCTTAGGGGCGGCGGCCGTCTGGTCCCGGCCGCCCTCGGGGGTTCAGTTCCTGCGGAACAGCCCCGTGGGCACCGCCGCGGCCAGCTTCCCGTACCCCGTCGGGTTCAGGTGCAGCCAGTCCCCGTCGTGCAGGTCCGGGCGGAGGCGGCGGGGGTTGTCCGGGTCCCGTACCGCGCGGTCGAAGTCGATGACCGCGTCGAAGTGGCCGGGGGTGCGGATCCAGGCGTTGACGCGCTGCCGGGAGGCCTCGCGTTCGCCTGCGGGGTCGTCGTAGAGGGTGCTGCCGCCGAAGGGTGTCAGGGTGGCGCCGTAGACGCGGATGCCCTGGGCGTGGGCGCGGACGACGATCTGCCGGTAGGCGGCGATCAGGTCGTCGGTGAGCCGGCGCTGGGCGTCGGGGGTGGCGTCGGCGGTGCCGATGTCGTTGACGCCCTCGAAGACGATCAGCCGGGAGACGCCGCTGCGGGAGAGGACGTCGCGGTCGAGGCGGGCGAGGACGTTGGGGCCGAGCCCGTCATCGAGGACGCGGTTGCCGCCCGCCGCCTGGTTGAGGACGGCGATGCCGGAGGTGGCCGGCCGGGTCCGGAGGCGGTCGAAGAGCTGGTCGGGCCAGCGGTCGTTGCCGTTGGTGGTGGAGCCGCGGCCGTCGGTCAGCGAGTCGCCCAGGATCGCCAGTGCCTCGGTGGCCCCCGGTGACAGGACCTCGACGTCGCTCAGCAGGTACCAGTGGTTGACCGGGGTCGCGCCCGGAAGGTCCTGGTCCTGGGTGTGGTCTCCGCTGATCAGGTACGAGGTCGTGCGCGAGCCCGGGTGCGAGGTGAGCGCGAGCGACGGCTGGCCCTGTGCGAGGTACGCCGTGACGGTCAGGGCGGATCCCGTCGCCAGGTCGAAGTCCAGGGGATCGGAGACCACCTCGGCGCCGACCGGGACGGTCGCGAAGGCGCGCCCCGAGAAGGTCACCCGCTGGGTGCTGCCGGGCTCGACCGCGGCGGCTCCCGCCTGTCCGCCCTGCGGCAGCGCCACCGTCACCGCCGTGAGCGGCAGCGGGGTGTCGCCGTAGGCGTTGGAGAAACGCAGCCGGATGCGGTGGCCGCCGGTGGACACGCGCAGGGTCTGCCGCAGGGTGGTGTCGGCCAGGACGGATTTGGTGCCGGTGAAGGGCGCGGGCGGCAGGTTGGCGGGTTCGGTGAGCTGCGGCATCGCGGTCCAGGTGTTGACCCAGTGCCTGCCGGTGGCCGGGTGCGAGGTGGCCTGCGGTGACGCGGCGTCGGAGCCGCCGACCAGGGCGGTGAGTGCCGACGACGTCACGACGAGTGCGAGGACGAGGACACAGGTGCTGATCAGGGTGGCGAGCGGGATTCGTCTGGGCGGCTTCACGTGGCCCTTCCTGACAAGGGGATGGGTGGCGGGTGCGCCCCGAACTCCCGTGCGGCGCGCACCCGGGTTCGTCAACCGACCGTGCAGGCGGTTCCGTTGAGGGTGTAGGCGGTGGGAGCGGCGCTGTTGCCGGTGTGCGTGGCCTGGTAGCCGATGCTGACGCCGGCGTTCGGCGCGATGGTGCCGTTGTAGGAGGCGTTGGTGGCCGTCACCGCTCCGGAGGACGGGCTGTAGGTGGCGTTCCAGCCATTGGTGATGGTCTGGCCGGAGGGCAGGGTGAAGCCCAGTTTCCAGCCGGTGACCGCTGTCGTCCCGGTGTTGGTGATGGTCACGGAGGCGGTCAGGCCGGTGCTCCAGGCGTTGGTGGTGACCGTCACCTTGCAGGCCCCGGCCGGTGTCGGGGGCACGCTGCCGCCGCTGTCGAGGCCGAAGAAGTGCAGCGCGCGGGCCGCCATGCCGTAGGTGTACAGGTTGTGGCCGACGCCCTGGAGGCTGATGGCCTCGACGGGTGCCTGATCACCGGTGGAGCCGTAGCGGGTGCGGGTCCACCCGGACTGGGGCGAGTCGGTGGCGGCGGGTGTCTGGCTCACGCCGAGGACATTGGTCCACTGCTTGATCGCCTCCCCGAAGTTGGGGTAGCGCAGCACGTCGTCCTCGGTGCCGTGCCACAGCTGCATCCGCGGCCGGGGGCCGCTGTAGCCGGGGTAGGCGCCACGGACCAGGTCGCCCCATTCCTGCGGGGTGTGGGTGAGGGCGCCCGAGGAGCAGGTGCTGTTCCACTCGGAGCCGTCGGTGGTGGCGAAGCACCCGAAGGGCACACCGGAGAACGCGGCGCCCGCGGCGAACACGTCCGGGTAGTCGCCGAGCAGGACGTTCGTCATCATCGCGCCGGAGGAGATGCCGGTGACGAACACCTTGCCGGTGTCGGCCGAGTAGGTGCGGGTCGCCCAGTCCACCATCGACCTGATGCCGACCGGGTCGCTGCCGCCGCCGTGGCGCAGGGCCTGCGGGGAGGAGACGTCGAAGCACTTGCTGGCCCGGGTCACCGACGGGTACACGACGACGAACCCGTACTGGTCGGCCAGTTGGGCCCACTCGGTGCCGGAGTACATGGCGGAGGCGGAGCCGCCGCACCAGTGCACGGCCACCACGACCGCCGGGTGCGCGGTGACGCCGCTCGGCACGTACATGTACATCTGGAGGTTGCTGGGGTTGTCGCCGAAGCCGGTGACCTCGGTGAGCGTGGCCGTGGGCAGGGCGGCGGGGGCGTCGGTGCGGGCGGCGGCCGGCGGCGCGGTGAGGAACGCCGCCGCGAGCAGCGGGAGCAGCGCCGCGAGGAGTGCGGTCAGGATGCGTCGTAAAGGCACTGTGGGGGGCATGTGCGGCATCGTGGCATGGACATGGCCGTCATGGAAGCGCTCCCACGCGACTTCCCCGCGGCCGGAACAAGCCCTGCCGCCTTCTGCGCAAAGCGTTGACTAGAAAGCGCTTGCATCCTACGGTCCCGTTCAGTGACATGACCCGGGGGGCGGATATTGCCCCCGATCTGACCATCTGTTCGCGTACGGCGTTCCACATCACGCATGAAGTTCATCCACATGACCTCGTGCGTGGCCCCCCACACCGGTCGGGTCCGGCAGCTCGGCACCTTCGCCACGCCGCCCTACGCCCCTGACCGTCCCCAACAAGGAAGAAGGAATCGGGACATGACTTCTTCGGCACGACCGCGCGCCCGCAGGCGCGCCCTGACCGGCGCACTGGCCGCTGTCGGACTCTCGGCTGTCATGATCATGACTGACGGAGCCCTGACGCCGGCGAGCGCCGCCACCTGGCCCTCCGCCAACGGCAGCCAGGCGGTCACCTCCACCATCTCCGTCTCCGGCACCAAGGACTACGGGATGAAGCGCCTGTACGGCAGCGGAGACCTCGGCACCGGCGGACAGAGCGAGGACCAGGACCCGATCCTCGAACTGGCCCCCGGCACCGTTCTGAAGAACGTGATCATCGGCGCGCCCGCCGCGGACGGCATCCACTGCCTGGGCAGCTGCACGCTTCAGAACGTCTGGTGGGAGGACGTGGGCGAGGACGCGGCGACGTTCCTCGGCTCCTCGTCGTCCAACGTGTACACCGTCTCCGGCGGTGGCGCGAAGGAGGCCAGCGACAAGGTGTTCCAGTTCAACGGCGCCGGCACGCTCAACGTCTCGAACTTCGCGGTGCAGAACTTCGGCAAGCTGGTCCGTTCCTGCGGCAACTGCCGGACGCAGTACAAGCGGACCATCAACCTCAACACCATCGAGGCGACCTACAAGGGCAGCGCGCTCGTCGGGATCAACACCAACTACGGCGACAGCGCGACGCTGAAGAAGATCACGATCGTCGGGGACAGCAGCAAGAAGATCGTGCCCTGCCAGAAGTACATCGGCAACAACACGGGCGCGGAGCCGCCCAAGAACGGCAGCGGCCCTGACGGGACGAACTGCAAGTACGCGTCCTCCGACATCACCTACAGGTAGGACACGGCTCCCCCACGACGGCGGTCGTACGAGGCGCACCTGACGGCGCTTCGTACGGCCGCCTGCCACCGCCTACCGGGTGCGACCGAGCATCGCGTCCGTCAGCTCCCGCTGGTAGCCGGTGTACGCGGCGCGCAGGTCCGGGCCCGGCCAGCCGGCGGGCAGGAGTCCGGTGGGCAGGACGGGGTCGGCCAGGAGGTGGCGCACGACGGCCGCGAGGGCGGTGAAGCGGTCGGCCGGGCGGTCGGTCGCGGCGACGTGGGCGAGCAGCGCCCTGGCGGTGTCCGCCCAGGCGTCCAGCGGCCACAGCCCCGCGGCCAGGTCACGGGCGGGTTCCTCGGGCCGGGCGGTGAAGCGCCGGACCACGTCGCCGAGGCCGTCGGGTTCCGCACGGCGCAGATTGGCGGGCCGCAGCCAGACGCCCTCGCGGAGTTCGGCGAGTCTGCGGGCGGCCAGCCGGGCGCGGAGGTCGGCGCGTTCGGCGGGGCCGCGGCCGGTCGCGATGACGACCACCGTCTCCCAGTCGCCGTCCCAGGGGAGGGTCTCCGGATGCACGGCCTCGTCCTGCCGCCCCTGGCGGCTGAGCAGGCGGTCGCTGAGCCGGTAGACGGCGTCCGTGCGCCGCAGGTCACCGGCGGCCACCATCCGGCTGAGCGCGGCCCGCAGGGTGGATCCGCCGACGCCGAGCGGCTCGACCGCGCGTACCAGGTCCTTCACGGGCAGCTCGGGCGGATGCGCGCCCAGCAGCAGGCTGAGGACCACCGACCGGGCGGACAGGGGGCGCAGCTCGAGCTCCGGGAGGCCGGCCGCCGCGTTCCCGGCCACGTTCTCGTGCATGGAGACGTACTGTACGGGGCCGGTGGTATTGCATCATTGCTGCGACCGTAGAAATAATGCAACACTGCTGGTATGGCCGACACCATCGCGCACCCGCAGCCGCACCCCCAGCCGTCACGGCACACCACGCACGACGTCACGAACCAGCCCCCTCCCCTGGCCCCCTACGACGCGTCCGAGGACGTGGCCCTGCTGGAGGGGCTGCGCCGGGAGGGCGCGGGCTGGGCCGAGGAGGACATCCGGCGGCTGGGCGCGCGGGCGGGCAGCGCGGAGGCGCAGGAGTGGGCCGAACTGGCCAACCGGCACGAGCCGGAGCTGCGTACGCACGACCGGTACGGCAACCGGATCGACGAGGTCGAGTTCCACCCCGCCTGGCACCATCTGATGCGGGTCGCGGTCGCCGAGGGGCTGGCGGGCGCGCCCTGGGCCGACGACCGGCCGGGCGCGCACGTCGCGCGCAGTGCGGGCGGGCTGGTGTGGGGGCACACGGAGGCCGGGCACGGCTGCCCCACGTCGATGACGTACGCGGCCGTCCCCGCGCTGCGTGCCCAGCCGGAGCTGGCGAAGGTCTACGAGCCACTGCTGACCGGCAGGGAGTACGACCCGGAGTTGCGCGTCCCCACCGACAAGCCCGGGCTGCTGGCCGGGATGGGCATGACCGAGAAGCAGGGCGGCTCCGACGTCCGGACGAACACGACCGCGGCCACGCCCACCGCCGAACCGGGCGTGTACACGCTGCGCGGGCACAAGTGGTTCACGTCGGCGCCGATGTGCGACGTGTTCCTGGTGCTGGCCCAGACATCCCCTCTCGGAGGAGAAGGCGGCCTGTCCTGCTTCCTCGTCCCCCGTGTGCTGCCCGACGGCACCCGCAACACCTTCCGCATCCAGCGGCTGAAGGACAAGCTGGGCAACCGGTCCAACGCCTCCTCCGAGCCGGAGTTCGACGGCACCGTGGCCTGGCTGGTCGGGGCGGAGGGGCGGGGCGTGAAGACGATCATCGAGATGGTCAACTGCACCCGGCTGGACTGCGTGATGATGTCGGCGGCGCTGATGCGCAAGTCGCTCGTCGAGGCCGGGCACCATGCGCGGCACCGCAGCGCGTTCGGCGCGCGGCTCGTCGACCAGCCGCTGATGCGCAACGTGCTGGCCGATCTCGCGCTGGAGTCGGAGGCCGCGACGACGCTGACGCTGCGGCTGGCGGGGGCGGCGGACCGTGCGGTGCGCGGTGACGCCGGGGAGCAGGCCTTCCGGCGGATCGCGACCGCCGTCGGCAAGTACTGGGTGACCAAGCGGGGGCCGGCCTTCACGGCGGAGGCCCTGGAGTGCCTCGGCGGCAACGGTTACGTGGAGGAGTCGGGGATGCCCCGCCACTACCGGGAGGCGCCCCTGCTGTCGATCTGGGAGGGCTCGGGGAACGTCAACGCGCTCGATGTGCTGCGGGCGCTGGGGCGGGAACCCGAGACGGCCGAGGCCCTGTTCGCCGAACTCGCCCTGGCCCGTGGTGCGGACGCGCGGCTGGACGCGGCCGTGGGCCGGCTGAAGGACCGCCTGCCCGAGGCCGGGCCGGCGGGTGCCCGACGCCTGGTGGAGGAGATGGCTCTGGTGCTACAGGCCTCCCTTCTCGTCCGGCACGCCCCGTCGGCGATCGCCGACGCCTTCTGCGCGACCCGGCTCGGCGGGGACTGGGGGTACGCGTTCGGCACGTTGCCGGGTTCGGCGGACATGGACGGGATCCTGGCGCGGGCGGTGCCCGCCGCGAACTGACCTCCGGTCGCCGTCCCCCGCGCCGCTCCGCCCCCCATACCGGCGGGAACCGGTTTCGTTGTCATGGCATGCACCTGTTGTCCGAGGGGAATTGATCCCTCCGGACCGTGGGCGCGGTTCGTGGCCGGTCCCAGCCGACGGATCGCACACAGTCGCCACGCGATTCCGCTTCGTTGTCAGTGCCGTGGTGCAGACTCGCGATCAGGTGGCAATCGCCTGGGGAGGACTACGTGTTCACGGGGATCGACGACGTCGACTGGGCCTCGCTGCGGCATGCGTACGGCAGCGCCGAGGACGTGCCGGGACTGCTGCGGGGGCTGGCCTCCGCGGACCGGGACGAGCGGGAGGGCGCCCTGGACGGGATGTACGGCTCGGTGCACCACCAGGGGAACGTGTACGACTCGACGCTGGCCTGCGTTCCGTTCCTGTTCGCCCTCGCGGGCCGCGCGGAGGTCGCGGACCGGGGCGGCATAGTCGAGCTGCTGGTGAGCATCGGTACGGAGGGCGAGGGCGACGCGGTCCGCTCGGGTGCCGAGGTGTTCGTCTCCCTGGCCGCGGACCCGGATCCCTGGGTGCGGCGCGCGGCACCGGCGGCGCTGGTGCGGTTCCTCGACGATCCGGCGCGTGTGCTGGGCCTGTTGCGGGATCGGATCATGGTCGAGCGGGACGACCGGGTCCTGTTGGCCCTCACCGAGGGCCTGGGCCTCTTCATACGGCGGCACCCGGCGCACGCAGCCGCGGCGCTGGACCTCCTGGCCGCGCAGAGCGCGCCGCCGTACGGACCCGGGCTGCGGCTCGCGGCCCTCGGCCAGCTCGCGCTCGGGGCCCCCGACCGGCTCCCGGCCGATCTGGTGCCGACGGCGGTCCGGCTGCTCCGGGACAGGTCGGAACAGCGGGCCGGCGGGCGGCCGGACGAGCCGGACCGAACCGGCACGGACACCCTGGTCGGCCGGATACGCCGGCTGCGCCCCTCGGACGAGGAGGGCGCGTACCTGCTGCGTACCCTGCACACCGCCCTGGACGACCGGGTCACGGACCGGATGGCCCTGCTCACCGGGCAGTTGACCAGCCCGGCCCCGGTGGACCGGCGCAACGCGGTGTGGATGGCGGCGGGGCTGCTGCGCGAGTGGCGCGCCGACTACGCGGAGCTCGTGGCGCTGCTCGGCCTCCAAGTCGGCGCGGAGCAGGATCCGTTACGGGACGCGGCGGTGTCGGTGCTGGCCGAGCTGTTCGACCTGGCGACCCCCGCCGTCGAGCACGTCCACGCCCTGGTGACCGTACGGCCCGACCTGTGGGTGCGCCGCTGGGAGCGCGGGGCGCCGACGCTGGGCGGCCCGCTCAAGGCCCTCGCCCGCAGCGGGGACGCCAGGGCGGTGCCCGTCCTCGCCCAGCTGCTGGCCGGCCCGCTTCCTCCGGACGACCTGGGGCACGCGGTCGCGCACCTCGGGTTCGCCGCGGCTCCGCTCGCCCCGGCGCTGCGGCGCCGCCTCGGGCAGATGTCCCTCGACTCGCCCGGTGCCGCCGACCGCGCCGTGCCGCTGCTGTCGGCGCTCACGGCCCTGTCCGACGTGGCGGCCCTGCCGGAGGTCCTACGCGTGTTGAGTGCCGCGCCGGGTGCCGCCGGGCCGCGCGACACCGCCGTCGGGCGCGCGATCCGCGCCCTGGACACCTTCGGCCCCGCCGCCCGGGAGGCGGCACCGGTGCTGTGGGCGCTCCTGGACACCGAGTACGCGGCGGCGGCCGCGGGGGCACTGTGGTCGACGGGCGAGGACGTGTCCGTCGTACTTCCCGTACTGCTGCGGGAGTTGACGCACGAACGGTCCGGGCGCCGCCGTCCGGCCGCCGGGGAGCTGGCCCGGCTGGGGCCCGTGGCCCGCCCCGCGCTCCCCGCCCTGCGCCGTATGACCGGGGCGAGCAAGGTGTCGGAACGGGTCTCGGCCGCGGCCGCGCTGTGGTGGATCGGCCAGGACCCGGAAGACGTCCTCCCGGTGTTCCGCGCGGCCTGGGCCGGGAATCCCCACACCCGCGGCACGATCGCCGCCTGCCTGGCCCGCATGGGACCGGCGGGCGACCCGCTGAGGGACCTCCTGCGGGCCGAGGTGACCGGTCCTCGGCGCCACACGGCGCGGCTGGGCGGGTACGGGAGCCATGACATACAGAAGGACGAGGAACTGCTCCGGGTGTGCCGGAAGGTACTTTCGGGAGGGTGAGGGGCCGCCCGGCCACGTCCCGGTGACGACGGCCCCGCGCTCCGCAGCCGGTCGCGTCAGCCGGTCATGCGCCCCCACTGCGGGCCCAGTCGGGCCCACTCGGCGTCCCAGACCGCCATGCGGCGGCGTTCCAGCCGGCCGCGCAGGGCAAGGCCGGAGACGAGGGGGACGGCGGCGGCGCTGACGCCGACGAGGGCGCCGATCAGGCCGGCGCGCAGATGGGCCTGGGAGACCGAAGCGGGACGGCTGACCAGGCGGCCCTGCGGGTCGGTCCACACGGTGACCGGGCTGCCCGCCTCGCTGCCGGGCTCGACGCGGGCCTGGCCGGTGTGCGTGGAGCCGTCCGGCACGGTCCAGCGGACCTCGGCCCACACCCGCTCGCCGGAGTTCTCCGTCCCCGGGGCCTTCTTGGTGACCTGGGCCACGGCCGGGCGCCACTCGACGCGCTCCCGGGCCAGCCCGTGCTCGACGGAGCCGGCCGCCGCGAGTCCCGACAGGACCCCGGTCAGTACGGTGAGCAGCCAGACGCCGAGCACCAGCCAGGCCTCCATCGTGTCGGCACGGCGTTTGAGCGGGTTGCGCCGCCAGCGCCACAGCCAGACCTTCGGACCACGGAACGCCTTCAAAGGCATCCTCCTCACGAGCGCACGGACAGACCGGCCGCCTTCCCGACCGCCTTCCCATACGGGGGATGTCCCCGTCCTGCTCAGGGCGAGCCCCCGACTCGACGGTCGCACGAGAGCGCCGGTTCGCGCAGGCGTCTGACGGGAAGACGCCCCATCGATCTCCGCGACAGGCCGACACAACCCGTCCGACCTGCGACAACGCCACTTCCATAGCTGACTGTCAGTGCCGGGGTGCAGACTGGCCGATGTCTGAAAACTCGCGTGACAAAGACGTCCCGGAGGTGATCGGCATGACCGAGGTACTGCTCGCCGTGGGCACCCGAAAGGGTCTGTTCATCGGGCGGCGGCGAGGTGGCGACTGGGAGTTCGACGAGAGTCCCTGTTTCAACGCCCAGGCGGTCTACTCGGTCGCCCTGGACACCCGCGGCGGCACCCCGCGGCTGCTGGCCGGAGGCGACAGCACGCACTGGGGTCCGTCGGTGTTCCACTCCGACGACCTGGGCCGCACCTGGACCGAACCGGCCCGGCCGGCCGTGAAGTTCCCCCAGGACACGGGCGCCTCCCTGGAGCGGGTCTGGCAGCTGCACCCGGCCGCCGCCGAGCCGGACGTGGTGTACGCGGGCACGGAACCGGCCGCGCTGTACCGCTCGGAGGACCGCGGGGAGAGCTTCGAGCTGGTGCGCCCGCTGTGGGAGCACCCCACCCGCTCGCGGTGGGTGCCGGGCGGCGGCGGTGAGGGCCTGCACACCGTGGTGACCGACCACCGCGACCCGCGGGCGGTGACCGTCGCGGTCTCGACGGCCGGGGTGTTCCGCACCACGGATGGCGGCGCGAGCTGGGCGCCGTCCAACTCCGGTGTGTCCGCGGTGTTCCTGCCGGACCCGAACCCGGAGTTCGGCCAGTGCGTGCACAAGATCGCGCAGGATTCGGCCAATCCGGACCGGCTCTACCTCCAGAACCACTGGGGGGTGTACCGCAGCGACGACACGGGCGCGCACTGGACGGACATCGGCGCGGACCTGCCGTCCACCTTCGGCTTCGCGGTGGCCGCCCACCCGCACCGGGGTGACACGGCCTACGTCTTCCCGATCAACGCCGACGCCGACCGGGTGCCCGCCGACCGTCGCTGCCGGGTCTTCCGCACCCAGGACGCGGGCAAGACCTGGGAGTCCCTGACCGCCGGGCTGCCCCAGGAGGACCACTACGGCACGGTGCTGCGCGACGCGCTCCGCACGGACGACGCGGACCCGGCGGGCGTCTACTTCGGCAATCGCAACGGCGAGGTGTACGCCTCGGGCGACGACGGCGACAGCTGGCAGCTGCTCGCCTCCCATCTGCCGGACGTGCTGTGCGTGCGGGCGGCGGTCGTGGGTTGAGGCGGCGCGAAAGGAAGTCACGACGGTTCGGTCATCCTCGGTCGGCCGGCGGCCAACGCTTGATCAAGGCACCGCGTGCGGCAGTAGGGTGACGCCCGTGGCACCACGACCCTTGCATGAAATCGTCGAACCGGGCTGGGCGAAGGCCCTGGAACCCGTGGCCGGACAGATCGCCGCGATGGGCGACTTCCTGCGCGCGGAGATCGCGGCGGGACGCACCTACCTCCCGGCCGGGCCGAACGTCCTGCGCGCCTTCCAGCAGCCCTTCGACGACGTCCGCGTCCTGATCGTCGGCCAGGACCCGTACCCCACCCCCGGACACGCGGTGGGGCTGTCGTTCTCGGTCGCGCCGGACGTACGGCCGCTGCCGCCCAGTCTGATCAACATCTTCCGCGAGCTGGGCGCCGACCTGGGGCTGCCCCAGCCGTCGACCGGCGACCTCACCCCGTGGACGCAGCAGGGCGTGCTGCTGCTCAACAGGGCGCTCACCACGGCCCCGCGCAGCCCCGCCGCGCACCGCGGCAAGGGCTGGGAGGAGGTCACCGAGCAGGCGATCCGCGCGCTGGCCGCGCGCGGCAAGCCGCTGGTGTCCGTCCTGTGGGGCCGCGACGCCCGCAACCTGCGTCCGCTGCTGGGCGATCTGCCGTCGGTGGAGTCGGCGCACCCGTCACCGATGTCGGCCGACCGCGGCTTCTTCGGCTCCCGTCCCTTCAGCCGGGCCAACGACCTGCTGATCCGGCAGGGGGGACAACCCGTGGACTGGCGCCTGCCATGACCGGCGCGGGGGCCGAACCCGGCTTCCTGGCCGTCGACTCGGGAGGCTCCGGCCTGCGGGTCGTCGTCGGGGTGGCCGGGCGCGGTCCGTCCGCGCAGGGGCAGTCACGGGCACCGGTGCGCACCGGTGCCCGGGGGATCGACCCCGCGCACCTGATGGGACAACTCCTGCCGATGGTCCGGGCGTTGATGGCGGAGACCGAGGTCGGCGAGCTGGACACGGCCGTGGTCGGTGCCGCCGGGTTCGCGTCCCTGGGCGGGGCGCTGCGTGCCGAGCTGCCGGGCGCCCTGGCCCGGGAACTCGGGGTGCGGGCCGTGGCACTCGCCGCCGACGCCGTCACCGCGTACGTGGGTGCGCTGGGTCCACGAACCGGGGCCGTGGTCGCCGCGGGCACGGGACTGATCGCGCTCGGCACCGATCTGACGAGCTGGCGGCGGGCGGACGGCTGGGGCCATCTGCTGGGCGACTGCGGCAGCGGCGCCTGGATCGGGCGGGCCGGGCTCGAGGCGGCGCTGCGTGCCCATGACGGACGCGACGGCGGCTCCGCCCCGCTGCTGACGTGCGCCGAGGAGCGGTTCGGGCCGGTTTCGGGGCTGCCCGGCACGCTCTACCCGCGCGCGGACCGCCCCGCCGTCCTCGCCTCCTTCGCGCCCCAGGTGGCCGCCTCGGCCGCGAGTGATCCCGTCGCGGCCGGCATCCTGCACGCCGCGGCCCGGCACATGGCCGAATCCGCCGCAGCGGTCTGCCCGCCCGGAGGGGAGCCCCACGTGGCTGTCACCGGGGGTCTGGTCAAGCTGGGCGCGCCGCTTCTCGTACCGCTGGCCGAGGAGTTGGCGCGGCGGCTGCCGCACGCCCGTCATGTCCCGGCCGAGGGGGATCCGCTGCACGGCGCGGTGCGGCTGGCGGCCGAGTTGGCGGCCGGGCGGCTCACTCTCCCGGGTGATGAGGCGATGTTGTACGTGGTGCCCACAAAACGGGATTGATCCCGTCGGTGAAGGAAGTGTCCAGGGAGTGTCCGAAACGTGAAGGGATCACTTCTCATGTGTCCGTAACTCATCAGACAAAACCGGACGGATACCGCTCACCTGCACCCTCCCCGAACAGAGAAGCCCAGGAAACCAGTAACATGCGGCGCCATGAGCTCCCCCACTGGGCCCGCGTCCGGCCTGCCAGTACGAATGCCGCGACCCCGCCAGCCCGGACGGCACCGCCGCCCCGAACCGCTGGTGGCTCCCGAGGGCGCGCCCGCGCTCGTCCTCGCGGTGCCCGGCACGCCCAGCGCCGCCACGCGCGGCCTCGCCGAGGAGGTCGTGAGCATCGCCCGCTCCGAGCTGCCCGGCCTGGATGCCCGGATCGGCTACCTGGACGGGGACGACGCGGAGTTCCCGACGCTGAAGTCCGTGCTCGCCTACACCGCCGAGGAGCGCACGGCCCGCTACGAGCAGGCGCGCGCCGCGGGCATCGACGTCAAGGAGCCCGACGGCCCGGTGGCCGTCGTCGTTCCGCTGCTGGCCGGCCCCGACAGCGCGCTGCTGCGCCGCGTCCGGCAGGCCCTCATGGACAGCCGGATCGCCGCCGAGCTGACCGACGTCCTCGGCCCGCACCCGCTGCTCGCCGAGGCGCTGCACGTGCGCCTGTCCGAGGCGGGCCTGGCCCGCGCCGACCGGGCCCGGCTGTTCACCGTGGCGACCGCGGCGGACGGCATCATCCTGGCCTCCGTCGGCGGCGACGAGGCCGTGCAGGCGGCCGGGATCACCGGCATGCTGCTCGCCGCGCGCCTCGCCGTGCCGGTGATGGCGGCGGCCCTGGACCAGGAGGGCTCGATCGCGTCCGTCGCCGACCAGCTGCGCAACTCGGGCTCGCAGCAGCTGGCGCTCGCGCCGTATCTGATCGGCCCCGAGATCGACGCCGGCCTGCTGGAGGCG
Organism: Streptomyces sp. NPDC046915; assembly: GCF_040644935.1. Lineage (NCBI taxonomy): Bacteria > Bacillati > Actinomycetota > Actinomycetes > Kitasatosporales > Streptomycetaceae > Streptomyces > Streptomyces sp. NPDC046915. The sequence goes on from NZ_JBEYXB010000005.1 coordinate 233,777, forward strand.
GCCGCCACGGAGGCGGACTGCGCCATCGCGGAGCCGCTCGGCCCCTACCCCGCGATCGGCAAGCTGGCGCTGGCCAAGTACACGACGGCGCTCGGGATCGCCCCGCAGCAGGCGCAGGGCACGCCGGTCCGCTGAGGCGCCGGCGTCCGCCACGACAGACACCGGTACGGCCAGGGGCATGCTCCTCCCCCGAGGTGCGGGCCCTTGGCCTTGTCCGGGCGGAGCCGCGTCAGTCGAGGACCACGCAGGAGGCCGCGGGCACCTCGACCGAGCCCTCGTAGCGCGGCAGCCCGGTCGCCGGGTCGACCGCGAACCAGGTGACGTTCCCGGAGCGTTCGTTGGCCGCGTAGAGGACGCCCCGGGACTCGGCGAGCGCGCGCGGCCAGTGACCGCCGCACGGGACCGTGCCGATCAGCCGCAGGACCTCGCCGTCGACGGCGAACGCGGTCAGTACGTCCTCGCCTCGCGTGGCGATCCACACGTGGCGGCCGTCGGGCGAGACGACGATGCCGGAGGGGTAGGCGTCCCCGGCCGGGGCGCCCGGCAGGACGGGGATCTCGGCCAGCGGTTGCAGGGAGCCGCTGTCGCCCTCCCAGCGGCAGACGGTGACGGTCGGGGTGAGTTCGTTGACGACGTAGGCGTACCGGCCGTCCGGATGGAAGGCCAGGTGGCGGGGGCCGGAACCGGGGCGCAGCGCGAACTCGCGGTGCACCGCCGGGGTGCCCCGCCGAAGCGTGCACACCCGGACCGAGTCCGTACCGAGGTCGACGCTGACGGCCCAGCGGCCGCAGGGGGCGGACTGCACCTGGTGGACGTGCGGTCCCCGCTGGCGCTTGTGGTGCGGGCCGGAACCGGTGTGCTGGAGGTGTCCGGAGGGCGCGGCCTCAAGGGTGCCGTCGGCGCGCACGGGGACGACGGTGACACTGCCGGAACCGTAGTTGGCGGTCAGGACGTGGCCGTCGTGGACGCTGAGGTGCGTGGGCCCGCTGCCGCCGACCGGCACCGGGGAACCCGCGAGCTCGGGCCGCTCGCCGTGCACCCGGTAGGCGGCCACCGCTCCCTCGGCGGTCTCGCTGACCGCGTAGAGCGTGTCCCCGCCCGGTGCGAGGGCCAGGTACGACGGGTCGGGAACGCCGCCGACGCTGCCGAGCAGGCTCAGCGCACCGCTCTCCGGATGAACCGCCGCCATCACGATCCCGGGCCCGCCCGCCGCCGTGAACGACCCGATGAACGCCCTCCGCCGCCGCGTGCCGCCCTCTGCCACCGCTGCCCCTTTCTCGCCGCGCCCGCGCATGCCCGCTGGGCCCGACGGTAGCAGTCGATCCCCAGCGGTCTAGACCAAGAGGGGACCGTGGCGCGGCGCCCTCAGGCCCCGACCAGCCCCGCCCCCGGCGGGGTCCGCAAGGGCTCGGCCAGGTCGGACAGGGCGCGTTCCAGGCCGTGCAGGTGGGCCAGGGCGGGCTCGGCGGGCGGTTCGGCGGGTTGGGTGACGTGCCCGGTGCCGCCCTCGGTAAGCGCCTCGACGGCCGCCTCCACGCGCCAGCAGGCGGCGGCCAGCCGGGCGTCGTGGGAGGCCTCCGGGTCCGCGGCGACCACGACCAGGCCGCGGATCTCCCGGGCGCAGTCGTCGAGCAGGGCGAGCACCCGGCGGGCGCGCCGTTTGCGGCCGAGCATGGGGTTCAGGGGATGCACGAGCGGCGCGACGGAGAGCCGTACCCGGCCGAGCAGCCGCTCGAGTTCGGCCACGCGGAGCGCCGGGTCCGCCGTCCCGTCACCCGCGAGGCGGGCCGCGGCCTCCGCCGTGCAGGTGTGCACGCAGCGCAGGGCTCGCTGGATCCAGGCGTCGGTGGTCGTGTGGGTGGTGACGGGCAGCACGAGCAGGACGGCCAGCACGGCACCGACGGCGCCGACGCCGGTCTCCGTCAGGCGCAGGGCCAGCAGGCCGGGGCTGAGGACGCCCAGGAGGCCGTAGAGGAGTTCGGCGAGCAGCGTCACCCAGAGCATCATCCAGGTGTAGGACACGGCGGCGGTGTAGAAGATGCCGAAGACCGACGCGGCGACGAGGACGGCGGTGGGGAGCGGCGCCCCGTGCAGCGGGAGGACGACCAGCAGTCCCAGGGCGATGCCGATGAACGTGCCGAGGACCCGGCGGAAGCCGCGGACCAGCGTCTCGCCGCGTGAGGCGGTGTTCACGAAGATCCACCAGGTGGCGCCGACGGCCCAGTACCAGCGCTGCCCGGACACCAGCTGGCCGACGACGAGGGCGAAGGCGGAGCCGGCGGTCGCCTGGATCGCCTGCCGGGTGGTCACACGGGCCAGTCCGCCGCCGCCGGGTGCGGCGGGCACCGGGGCCGGGGGCAGCCGCCGCTCGTAGCACCACAGCCCGAAGCGCACCGCCGCCGCGGTGAGCACGGTCAGCAGGACCGCGGCGTACAGCTCGGGCAGTTGCCCCGGGGTCGCGTGCAGGAACTGGGCCACGAAGAACGTCATGAAGGCGAACACGCCGAGGCTGTGGCCCCGCGGCCCCCAACGGCGCGCGTACACGCCCGCCCCGACCACCGCGAGGAAGGCCAGGTCCCGCGCCACCGGGTGGTCGTGCAGTCCGGCCGCCGCGGCGAGCACCGGCAGGCCCACGGCGGGCAGCAGCGCCGTCGTGACCGCCTGTCCCCGCACGGTGGCGTCGGTGACGGTGAACAGGGTGAGCAGCGCGGCGAGCCCGCCGGTCACGGCGCCCACGAGGGAGTGTCCGGCGAGACCGCAGACCATGACCGCCAGTCCGATGCCGAGCACGGCCCGCGCGGCGAACCTGAGCCGCAGCCGCCCCGGGTCCGGAGCCATGAACACCCTCTTCAGCACTGCTTCCCACCCCTTGACGTACCGGCACACAAAAGGCGCCGCGGAGACCCGCAGCGCCATCGACACGCCCATGAGAGCATCAACGAGGTCACTGGCTCAAGTGTTGGCTGCGTCACTGAGCCATTGGCCCAACACAGATCCCCTTCCCGTGCTCGCCGCGAGGCCATCGGCGCAGGTCGCGCGGTATACGCCGACCGGGCATCGCTGAGCCATTGGTACAGTCGTACATCATGACCGTGGACGAGCTCGACACCCGCATCCTGCGGCTGCTGCTGGAGCAGCCGCGCACCAGTGTGCGCGAGTACGCCCGCATCCTCGGGGTCGCCCGCGGCACGCTCCAGGCCCGCCTGGACCGTCTGGAACGGGACGGCGTGATCACCGGGACGGGCCCCTCGCTCTCCCCCGCCGCGCTCGGCCACCCGGTGCTGGCGTTCGTGCACATCGAGGTCACCCAGGGCCACCTGGACGACGTCGGGGACGCGCTGGCCTCCGTACCGGAGATCGTGGAGGCGTTCTCGATCACGGGTGGCGGGGATCTGCTGACCCGGGTCGTGGCGCGGGACAACGAGCACCTGGAGGACGTGATCCAGAAGCTGATCAGCCTGCCCGGTGTGGTGCGCACCCGCACGGAGGTGGCCCTGCGCGAGCGCGTCGCGCACCGGCTGCTGCCGCTGGTGGAGTCGGTGGGCAGGGCCACCCGCGCATAGCTCGGTCTCCGGGACTTCACCTGGGCGGGCTGCGACCACCTGACCGGCCCCGCTCCCCGTGCGGTGGACGGCCGGGCATGCCAGCGTGGCGCCATGACCACAGTCCAGGCACGGTCGTCCGAGCCGAGCGTCGATGACCGGCGCTGGCTGGCGCTCGGGGTGTGCCTCACCGCCGGGTTCATGACCCTCCTGGACACGTCGATCGTGAACGTGGCCCTGCCGTCGATGCAGCAGGGGCTGGGGGCCGATCAGGCCGACCTGTCGTGGGTGGCCTCCGGGTACGCCCTGACGTACGGCCTGATGCTGGTGCCGGCGGGCCGGCTGGGGGATCTGCGGGGCCGCAGGGAGACCTTCCTCATCGGGGTGGCCCTGTTCACGCTGGCCTCGGCGGCGTGCGGGCTGTCCTCGGCCGCCGGCTGGCTGGTGATGTTCCGGCTGCTCCAGGGCATGGCCGGGGGCATGATCGCGCCGCAGAGCTCGGGGCTGATCCAGCAGATGTTCCAGGGCGCCGAGCGGGCCCGGGCGTTCGCCATGTTCGGCAGCGTCGTCGCCGTCTCCACCGCGGTCGGTCCGCTGACGGGCGGCCTGCTGATCCAGGCGTCCGGCGGCGACGACGCCTGGCGCTGGGTGTTCTACGTCAATCTGCCGATCGGCGTGGCGGTGTTCGCCGCGGCGCTGCGGTTACTGCCCCGGACCCCGCCGCGGGTGGGCCCGCAGGAGGGATTCGACGTGCGCGGCGTGCTGCTGCTGGGTTCCGGTGCGCTCACGCTGATGCTGCCCCTGGTGCAGGAACAGCAGTGGCCCGGACGGCGCAAGTGGGCGCTCGTTCCCGTGGCCGTGCTGCTTCTGGTGGCGTTCTGGATGTGGGAGCGGCGGCAGGGACGGCTCGGACGGGCGCCGCTGGTGGATCTGCGGCTGTTCGCCCGGCCGTCGTTCTCCCTGGGTGCGCTGCTGAGCCTCGTGTACTTCGCGGGCTTCACCTCGGTCTTCTTCGTCTACACGCTGTTCCTCCAGAACAGCCTCGGTTACAGCGCGCTCGCCGCCGGGGCGGCCGCGACGCCGTTCGCGGTCGGCTCGGCGGTCGCCGCCCTCGCCGGAGGGCGGCTGGTCGTCCGTTACGGCCGCATACTGGTGGTCCACGGGCTGTGCGCCGTGGCGCTGGGGCTGCTCGGGGCCGTCGCGGCCGTGGAGTTCCTCCCGGAGCGGGACGTGGCCCTGGCCGCCGCGCTGCCGCTGCTCGTCGCCGGGATCGGTTCGGGGCTGACCGTCTCCCCCAACACCACGCTCACTCTCGGCCGCGTCCCGGTCCGCCGCGCCGGTGCCGCCGGGGGCGTGCTGCAGACCGGGCAGCGGATCGGGTCCGCGGCGGGCATCGCGGCCGTGGGTTCCGTGTACTTCGCCCACCTCGCGGGCCACGGGCAGGTCGCCGGGGCGCTGGAGCTGGGTCTGGCCACCGCTCTCGGGTTCGTGCTGATCGCGCTGGTGCTGGCCATGGCGGACCTGTGGGAGGGCGAGCGTTCCGCGGGCCGGTGAGCCGGTCGCGCGGGCAGGCTGCTGTGGGGCTCGCCGGTCACGACCGCCGTCGTGGCTTTCCCCGTTTCGGGGTCTTCGCGCCGCCGGAACGGCTCTTCGGGTTGCGGCCGGCCGCCTTGCCGGCTGTGGGCTTCTGCCTGGCGGCGGCCGGGTCCGGACGCTTGCGCTTGGGCGGGGTCTCGGGCTGGGCGGTGCGGCCGCGCGTGCTGTTCACGGTGCGGCCGCGGACGATGCCGATGAAGTCCTCGACGAGGTCGGTGGTGGCCTCCTCCGGCCAGGACAGGGCGACGCTCGACTGCGGGGCGTCCACGACCGGCCGGTAGGTGAGGTCGCGGCGGTGGTGCAGACGGGCCAGCGACTGGGGGACGACGAGGAGGCCGACGCCGGCGGCGACGAGTTCGACGGCGTCCTCGGTCGTCGCGGGGCGCTCGAAGGCGGGCTCCCCGGGCGGGCTGTCCCAGTCGAAGACGTCGTCGAGGGGGTGGAAGAGGACCTCGTCGGCGAGGTCGGCCAGGGACACCTCTTCGGCCGCCGTGATCAGGTGGTCCTTGGGGACCACGACCACCGTGGTCTCGGTGTAGAGGGGGATCGCGCTGAAGACCGTACGGTCCACCGGCAGCCGTACGAATCCCGCGTCCGCCGCGCCCGTCCGCAGCGCGTCGGACGCCTCGGTGGCCGTCACCTGGAGGAGGTCGAGCGGGACGTCGGGCAGGCGCTCGTTCCAGATCCGCACCCACTTGGCGGGAGTCACTCCGGGGACGTACGCGAGCCGGAACGACGGTGATTCCTGCGAGTCTGTCACGTCCGCCAGGTTACCGGCCGTGTTCGGACGTCCCCCACCCGGCCGATACCCTTGACCTCATGAAGTCGCAGCAGACCACCCAGACGATGAAGCCCGCCACGGCGGCGAAGAAGCTGGGTGTGCACCTCCCCGCCACCCCCGCCGAGTTCCAGGAGGGTGTGGTCACGCGCGCCGAGCTGAACCAGCTCCAGACCGATCCGCCCGAGTGGCTGCGGGAGCTGCGCCGCACCGGCCCGCACCCCCGCCCGGTGGTCGCGGCGAAGCTGGGCGTGTCCATCGCGGGTCTCGCGCGCGGCGGGGTCACCGAGGCGCTCACCACCGAGCAGATCGAGGCGCTGAAGCAGGCCGGCCCCGAGTGGCTGGAGAAGGAGCGCGCCACCCAGGCGGAGGTCCGCAAGGAGACGGCGCGGATCAAGAAGAAGAACGCCGAAGGCACCGAGCGCCCGCGCCCCTGAGACCGAGCGCTCCGGCTCTCCCTTCACCGACGCCCCCATCGCCGATCACCCGGCGGTGGGGGCGTCGTGTTGTCCGTGTGACACCCGTGAAGCCTCGCGGCCATGTCTTGACATACGGATGAAGTGGTCCATAGCTTGGCCGCTCATTTAGATGTGTGAAGTGCATTCATATACACAAACGGAGGTGCTGCGGGCATGACCACGGAGACGACCCGTATCCGCGAACTGATCGTCACCCCGATCGCCTTCCGCGACCCGCCGCTGCTCAACTCCGGCGGGGTGCACGAACCCCTGGCGCTGCGCATCGTCCTCCAACTGGTGCTGGAGGACGGCACCGTGGGCCTCGGCGAGTCACCGGGCGGCGAGGCCCGCCTGGAGCGGCTCCGGGCCGCCGCGAAGACCGTCGTCGGCATGGACGTCTTCGACACGACCGCGGTGGCCGCCGCGATCGACACCGCCCTGCTGCCCGCCGTGCCCAGCTCCCACGAACGCGGCTGGACCACCTCGGCCGTCGAGGTGGCCTGCCTCGACGCGCAGGGCAGGCTCCTCGGACGCCCGGTCGGCGACCTGCTCGGCGGCACGGTCCGCGGCTCCGTGCCCTTCGCCGCGTACCTCTTCTACAAGTACGACGCTCATCCCGCGCTCGACGGCCGCGCGGCCGTCCGGGACGACTGGGGCGAGGCCCTCGACCCCGCCGGGATCGTCGAGCAGGCACGGCTCATGCAACAGCGGTACGGGTTCCGCTCGTTCAAGCTGAAGGGCGGTGTCTTCCCGCCCGACGAGGAGATCGCCGCGATCAGGGCACTGGCGGAGGCCTTCCCCGGACAGCCGCTGCGCCTCGACCCCAACACGGCCTGGACGGTGGAGACATCGAGGTACGTGGCCCGCGAACTAGACGGCGTCCTCGAGTACCTGGAGGACCCGACCGGCGGCATCCCGGGCATGGCCGAGGTCGCCCGCGAGTCGCCGCTGCCGCTCGCCACCAACATGTGCGTGATCGCCTGGGAACACCTCAGGCCCGCGGTCGAACAGGACGCGGTCCAGGTCCTGCTCACCGACCACCACTACTGGGGCGGACTGCGCCGCACCCGCGAACTGGCCGCCGTCTGCGAGGCGTTCGGCATCGCCCTGTCCATGCACTCCAACTCGCACCTGGGCATCAGCCTCGCCGCCATGACCCACGTCGCCGCGGCGATCCCCAACCTGGACCACTCCTGCGACACCCACTACCCGTGGAACTCGGCCGACGACGTGATCCTCCCCGGCGCCCTGGAACTGCGCGACGGCGAGGTCAGGGTCCCCGCCGGCCCGGGCCTCGGGGTGGAGCTCGACCACGACGCCCTGGACCGGCTGCACCGGCTGTACGTGGACTCCGGCGTACGCGACCGCGACGACACCGGGTACATGCGCAGGCTCCACCCGGATTACGAGCCACGGCTGCCCCGCTGGTGACCACCCCGCCCGGACGGCGTTGTCAGTGCCCTGTCCTAGAGTTCCCGTCACTTGATCACTGCGGTGCGGGGAGGCACGTATGGGGTGGGTGCGGGCGGGCGACTACGAGGTCGCCCTGGAAGCCGGAAAGGTGGTGTGCCGCAACGCGTCCGGGCGGCGGCTGAAGTCCGTCCCCGCCAAACTCGCCGACGAACCGGCGGTCGTGGGACTGCGGCAGCTCGTCGAGTGGCTCGAGCGGCACGAGCGGCAGTGCCTGGCCGACGTCGAGAAGTGGATGGTCCGTTCGCTTCCGGTGCCCCTCGCCGTCATCGCCCGGGTGTGGCCCGATCCCGCCTGGCAGGCCGCCCTGCGCGACCTCGTGGTCACCGGCGCCGACGGCACGGTCGCGGGATTCCTGCGGGACGCCGACGCGGGGCGCGGCCTCGGCCTGGTCGACCTCGACGGCGACACCGTGCGCATGGCCCCCGGACTCGTCCGCATCCCGCACCCGGTGCTCCTCGACGACCTGGAGGAGCTGCGCGAGTTCGCGGTCGAACTCGGCGTGGAGCAGCGGGCCCAGCAGCTCTTCCGCGAGGTGTTCCCCCGCCCGGCCGCCGTCGACGCCGACGGTACGCAGGTCGAGGAGTACGCGGGCGGATCCTTCAAGGAGCTGCGCTTCCTGCACGGCCGGGCCACCCAGCTGGGCTACCGCGTCCGCGGGGGCAACGCGGTGTGCTCCGTGCTGGAGGACGGCCGCGGGATCGAGGCCCGGGTGTGGATCGGCGACTACGACGGCTACGAGGAGACCGAGACCGGACCGCTGATGTGGACCGACACCGGCGGCCGGGCGCTGAAGCTCGGTCAGGTCGGGCCGGTCGCCTGGTCGGAGGGCATGCGCATGGCGGCCGCGCTGTACGCCGGACGCGACATCGAGGACGAGGAGCAGGCGGCATGACGACCTACGACGAGACCACCGTCGCCGCGCTGCTGGACTCCGGCGCCGTCCTGCCCCCGGGCAGCACCGTCCGCGAGGACGCCGACACCCTGACCGTCCGTACCTACACCCACCCCGCCCTGGACGACCGTCAGGTGGTCCGGCTCGTGCCCGGCACCCTCGGCGAGGCCGAGGACCTGGCGCTGGAGTTCCTCGGCCTGACCCGGGAGCCGGAGACGCCCGAGGTCGGGCAGGTGCGCCGGGAGACCCTGGGCTTCCCCGCCTGGGCACTGGTCAACGACCCGGCGAACGGGCACCACGCGCTGGCCCTGGTCAAGGACGTGGAGCGGCTCGCCCGCCAGGCCAAGTCCCGCCCGGGCAACGCCAAGGACGGCTTCGAGGCGCTCGGCGTACGGCTCGGCCGGGCCGTGCCGCACTTCCTGCCGACCTTCTACGAGCAGGCCGCCCGGGTCTTCCTCCAGCACGAGAACACCACGTACGCCGCCGCTTTCTTCGGCAAGGCCCGCGAGGCCGAGCGGGTGCACGCGCTGGCCGTCGACGAGGAGCGGCAGCGGGCGGTGTTCCTGGAGTTCGCCTTCGCCGGGGCACTGACGGTCAAGGCGCTGAAGGAGCATGTGAAGGACCTCGCGCGCCGGCTCGACCCGGCCGCGGCGTGGGCGCAGTTCCGGCAGCTGTCGGTGGAGCGCTGCGCCGCCGGGATGCCGCCGTACGCCTCGCTGCCGCAGGACGCGCGCGGTCTGATCAAGGCGGCCGGGCTGCCCCGCGTCGCCGAGGAGTGCGACCTCCTCGCGGACCTGCTCGCCTCGCCCGCCGCCGTCCGCGCGCCCGCCTCCTTCTGGACCGCCTACCGGGCCACCCTGCCGGTCCTCGCCGAACAGCGGCCGGCGATCCGGGCCCGGCTCCTGGAGATCATGCCGGCCGGGCTGGGGCGGGACGTCGAGGACGACGAGTTCTGGCTGACGCTGCTGGCGGAGAGCGGCGCGGACCGGCTGCTGACCGGAGAAAACGCCGACGCGGCCGACGCGGCCGACGCGGGGCCCGGCGTCGACGCCGCCGACTGGCTCGGCCGCTGGGCGCTGCACCGCAAGCACGGCAGCGCCTACACCCGCCGCTCCCCGGCCACCCTCGCGCTCGTCGAGCGGATGGCGCCCAGGCTGCGCGCCGCCGGACGGCCCGTCGACCTGTTCACCGGGCGCTGGCACGCCGGGGCCGACCTCGACCTGCTGGACCTGTGCGCGGCGGAGGACGTCCCGCTCGCCGTGCCCGGCGCCGGGGTGGACGTGTACCTGGCCCTGGAGCGCTGGCTGCCCGACACCACCGCGCCCGGCAGGCGCGATCTGACCGCCACCGCGGCGGACCCGCGCCTGCGGCGTCTGCTGCACCGGGCCATCGGCACGCTGGGCAACGGGCAGCGGGCGACGTCCGAGGTGATGACCGCCCTGGCCGCCCATCCCGTGCTGGGTGACGTGCTGCGCGAGTGGCTGGACGAGGCGGCCGGGGAGTTCACGCGCGCGGTGGGTCTGCCCGGCGCCCGTGCGGCCCTCGACCGGCTGCGGCCCTTCCGTGCCGTCGCCCGGGAGGTCAGCCCCGACGCCGTCGCCCGGATCGCGCGCCACGCGGTCGCGCCGCTGCTCGGCCGGACGCTGCGCGCGGGCATCCTCGACGAACTCGGCTGGCCCGCCCTGGAGGAGGGGCTGCGGCTGCTCGACGGCAAGCCCAGGAAGGGCGAGGACGACACGCTGTCCGTCACCGAGGCCTGGCCCGCGCTGATCCTCGCCCGCCGGCGCAAGGCGGTCGTCGTCGGCCCCGAGGAGATCCTGCTCGAGCACGAACTGCGCCTGCCCGACGACCTCGACCGCTGGCAGCGCCCCCGGTTCCGCTACACCGACGGCGAACTGCTGGTGATGTGGCGGCAGGGCAGCAAGCAGTCCGGCTACTGGTCCGCCCGGCCGGCCGAGGTGTTCCCGCTCACGGGCGAGCAGATCACCGGCTACTGGTCCAGCCACGACACCGACACGCCCTCGATCCCGCTGCCCGACGGCGGCCGGGCCACCGGCGGGCGCACCCTGCACGCCGGCGACACCGTCCTGCCGCCCAGCCGTGCCGTCATCGGCGACGGCACCACGTACTGGCGGCAGGGCAGGCAGGGCCGGCAGACGGTGTGGCTCGAGTACGACCCGGCCACCGGCACGCACGGCCGGGCCTCACTTCCCGTCTTCCTCCAGTCGGGCATCCGTGAGGACGCGTCCCTGGTGCCGGCCCACTGCGAGGTGCTGCCGCTGCGACCGGGCCTGGAGAACAGCCCGTTCGGCACCGACGGCACGGTCCTGGGCCGCTGGGTGCGTACCGAGGGGCAGGGGCCCGAGGCGGTGACGACCGCGGGCACCCCGGACGGCCGGACCGTCACCCTGGCCGCCGAGCGGGGGCACGGGCGCCGTGTTCCGCTGGGCGGGCTGAGGCTGCCCGGTGGAGCCGAGCCCGTGGTCGCGCAGGTCTTCCCGAAGCTCGCCCTGTTCGCGGGCGACGACACCTCGGACACCGGCATGCTCGGCCGGGTGTCACCGCTCGAACAGGGCGGCGAGTTCGCCGCGGGCACCCGGCTCGTGCCGCCGATCGCCTTCTGGCACGCCCTGCGCCCCCGGGACGAGCGGTCGTCGGCCGTGCTGCGCGCGCTGACCGACGAGCAGGTCGACGAGGTGCAGCGGGTCACGGCCGCGGCGCTGGCCGAGCGGCGGGAGCGGGAGGCGGAGGCCCGGAAGCGCATCACCCATGGCCCGGGCGGCGACGGCGGGCTCGGCGTGCCGACCGCCGAAGAGGTCGCCCGCGAGGCCGTGTCCCGCGCCCTGCCCGGCCTCGCCGACGAGCGGATGCTCATCGGCGTCGCCGCCCTCGTCCGTACGGCGCTGCGGATCGCCGAGTCGGCCGCCGCCTTCGCGGCACCGCCCGTGGAGCGGCCGCTGCCGGACCGCCGGCGGACCGAGGGCATGTTCGCCGACTACGGTCCCGAACTCGGCGACGACCAAGCGCTGCACGTCGCCACCGCCGGCCTCGCCCGCCTGGGCTCGTGGTGGGGCGGGCAGCGGTGGAGCGTGCTGCGTCAGGTCCGGTCGGTGAACCACGTGCTGTCCGGCGGCCCCGCCGACGGCAAGCAACTGCCCGACCGCGAGCGGCTCGCCGTGCTCGGCGACGGCTGGCGCAGCGACGAGCACACGATCCCCGGCATCGGCATGGTGTGGACGCCTCTGCTGTCCGTGCTGCGCCCGCTCGCCCTCCGCGCCGCCTCGGCCGCCCTGCCCGGCACCGAGCGGGAGGCGCTGCTCCTGCTGTTCGAGGCGATGACCGAGGGCCCGCTCGTCACCGCCTGCGGGGACACGCTCCGCGAGATCGTGCTGAGCGAACCGCACGACAAGGAGCAGCGGGCAGGCCAGGTGCTGCGCCGCGAGGGCCGCACCGTGGTCGTCCTCGGCTGCCAGAGCATCGACGCCCAGCGCGACCGGGTCAACTGGCTGGCCCTCGACCACGACCCGACCGGCGCGTTCGGCGCCGTCGCCCACTTCACGCTGGACAGGGAGACCCGGCACACGCCGGAGATCTCCACCGACCGGCTGGCCACCCTCACCCGGCTGATCCGGGACAAGGGCGCGGTGCCCTGGCAGGCCGAGGCACCCGCCGCGCTGGCCGCCGCGACGCGCCAGGGTCTGGGCCCCGTGCAGGCCACCGTGCTGCTCGCCGGCCTGCCCGACCGTCCCGACGCCGAGGTGCTCACCACCATCGGGCTGAAGCCGCGTCAGGTGGACTTCGGCAAAGGCATGCTGGCCTCGCTCGGCGCGGACGACCGTGCCGCGCTCGTCGCCGCCCTGCTGCCCGAGGACCCGGCCGGCCTGTGGGCTTCGGGGCCGGACACCGAGGCCGCGGGCCGGCTGTGGGCCGAACGCCACGGCACGCTCGTACGCCTGACCGAGGAGCTCGCCGCCGAGCTCCCCGTGACCCCCGGTGCCGCCGAGGCGGTGCTCAACCCCGGGCACACGCCCTGGCTGAGCCGCACCACCGTCCAGCGCCCCGACCAGGACGGCGAACTGGCCTGGGCCGACCCGACGGCGATCCCGAGCCGGTACGACCTGACCGGCGCCGTCGCCGCCCTGTCCACGCTCGCCTACCACCTGCCGTACGGGCATCCGCTGCGCGCCGCCCTGCCGGACGGCCTGGCCGCGCTGCGCCGCCGGCTCACCGACCCGGAGCTGCTGCTCGATCTGGACGTCTCCTGGGCGGAGAAGGGCGGACCGACCGCCGTCGGACTCCGCGAGGCGTACGGGCTGCCCGCCACCGGCGGCGCGGACGCGTACGGGCGCACCCCGGTCGCCGAGGCACTCGTGCTGTGCCCCTGGTACGGCGACAGCGAGAACGTCCGGGTCCGCCCGGCCGCGCTCACCGGCCCGGACGACGACGTCCTGCTGCTCCTCGAAGGCCTGGTCGGCCCCGCGCGGGGCGACGGCCTGCGGGCCCTGCGGACGATCCTCGGCGACGAGCTCGACCGGGCCCTCGCGGCCGGTGTCGAGGCGGACGGACCGACCGGCCACGCCCAGGACCCCACCCTCAGCGTGCCCGCGCTGGTCGCCGAGGTCGCGCGGACCCAGGGGCTGAGCGAGGACGCGGCGGCGCTCTACCTGCAACTGCTGGCCCTGCCCGACCCCACGGACCGCAACCGCGCCCGCTGGACCGGCTGGAAGCCCGCCCGTCTGAAGAAGGCCCGCGCCGAGCTGGCCGCGACCGACCTGGTCGTGGAGGCCAAGCGGCCGCGCGCCGGGCGCACCCTGTTCCTGCCGTGCGGCTGGCACGACCTCAAGTCCCCGGCGCTGCCGGTGGAGACCTGGAAGGAAGGGCTCTACCCGGTCTCCCGCAACGGCCATGCCGTACCTCCGCTGCCGGTGCCCGAGCTGTTCGCCCGCGCCTGGGACCGGGTACGCGCGGGAGACGCTCCGGCGTACGAGGAGCTGACCACGCGGGCGACGCGCGGGGGGCGCCGCCGATGAGCGCCCACGACGGGCAGCCGATGAGCAGCCCCGGCTCGAACACCACGACTCCCCTGACCACCACCCGTACCACTGCCCCTGAGGACCAGCGCCGATGACCACCACCCTCGTCCCCGACGCCACCCGGCAGATCGTCCCGCCCGAGGACCGGTACGCCACCGAGCTGGCCTTCCTCGCCGCGTACGACGACGGGCCGCGTCCCCCCGCGTGGCGGCTCACCCCGCGCGCCGTCGTCACGTTCGTCATGGGCAGCGACGGCCGGGCGTTGCGGCTGCCCGACGACGCGGAAGCGCCCGAGGGCGTGCCGCGCCGGCTGGTGGTGGAGGGCAAGTTCGTCGGCGACCGCGCGCTGGTCGAGCGGTGCGTGGTCACGCTCGCCGGTGAGCGCGGCCTGCTGCTCGTCGGTGAGCCCGGCACCGCCAAGTCCATGCTGTCGGAGCTGCTGTCCGCCGCCGTGTGCGGCACCAGCGGCCTGGTCGTGCAGGGCACCGCGGGCACGACGGAGGACCAGCTCAAGTACGGCTGGAACTACGCCCTGTTGCTCGCCAAGGGGCCCAGCCGGGAGGCGCTCGTGCCCTCGCCCGTGCTCGCCGCGATGCGCCGGGGGGCCATCGGACGGGTCGAGGAGGTCACTCGCTGCCTGCCCGAAGTACAGGACGCGCTGGTGTCGTTGCTCTCCGAGCGGCGCATCGCGGTCCCCGAGCTGACGGGCACCGAGGACGCCCTCGCGCACGCCGCGCCGGGCTTCAACCTCATCGCCACCGCCAACCTGCGGGACAAGGGCGTCTCCGAGATGTCCGCCGCGCTCAAGCGGCGCTTCAACTTCGAGACGGTCGGCCCGATCCCCGACCTCGACGCCGAGACCGCGCTGGTGCGAAGGCAGGCGCGGGCCGCCGTCGAACGGGCCGGGGTGCCCTTCCAGGTGGACGACGCCGTCCTGGAGGCCCTGGTCACCGCCTTCCGTGACCTGCGCGAGGGCCGGTCGGCGGAGGGCTGGGAGGTGGAGCGGCCCTCCACGGTGATGAGCACCGCCGAAGCGGTGTCCGTCGCGGGTGCGCTGGGGCTGGCAGCCGCCTACTTCCCGGGGGACCGCGACGTGCTCGGGCTGCTGCCCGGACATCTGCTCGGCGTGGTCCGCAAGGACGACCCGGCCGACGCGGCCCGGCTGCGCGGTTACTGGGACGGACCCGTGCGGCGCCGCGCCGAGCAGGGCTCCGCCACCTGGCGCACCCTGTGGGACCTGCGCACGGTCCTGGAGGGCTGACGGCCGTGCCCGCCTCTCCCTCCCCTTCCCCCTCCCCCGACGAGGCCCTCGCGGCTCTCACCGACCCGGCGGCGCCCTACCTCATCGGCGTACGGCACCACGCGCCCTCCCTGGCCGCGGTCGTGCCGGCGCTGCTGGACGCCGCGAAGCCGGACGTGCTGCTCGTCGAACTCCCCGCCGAACTCCAGGAGTGGCTGCCCTGGCTCGGCCACGAGGAGACCCGGGCCCCGGTCGCCCTCGCCGCCGCGCCCGGCGGCGGCGGAGACGGCCCGGCCTTCTACCCCTTCGCCGACTTCTCCCCGGAACTGGCCGCCGTCCGCTGGGCGGCCCGCCACGAGATCCCGGTCCTCGCCTGCGATCTGCCGCTGGCCGACCGGGCGTGGGGCGAGGACCGGCGGGACCGGGGAGCGGCGGCCGGCGGGCCGGGTCTCGCCGTGGCCCTGCGGTCGCGGCTGACCGGCCGCCCCGGCGACGACCTGTGGGACCGTCTCGTCGAGGCCACCGCGCCGGGCTCGCCGCCCGAGGCGGTGCGCCGGGCCGCGCTGCTCACGGGGTGGGCGCTGCGCGAGGACGCGGCGGCCTCGGGCGGGGTTCCCGAGGTGGACCTGCGGCGCGAGCGATGGATGCGCGCCCGCCTGGCCGAGGCCACGGCGCACGGCGAGCGGGCGGCCGTGGTCGTCGGTGCCTTCCACGCACCTGCGTTGGTGTCCTCGCCCGAGGGGACCGGGCCGCACTCGGCGGCCCCGGTCGAGAGCGGTGCCGGCCCCGAATGGACGACCTCGCTCATCCCCTACACCTACGCCCTGCTGGACGAACGCTCCGGCTACCCCGCGGGCATCCGCGATCCGGAGTGGCAGCACCTGGTCCTCGAGGCGGCGGGGGATCCGGCCGCGCTGGAGGAGGCGCTGACCCGGGCGGCCGTTCGGGTGTGCGCCCAGCTGCGTGCCCTCGGTCATCCGTCGGGGCCCGCGGACGCGCGGGAGATCACCCGGCTCGCCGGAGACCTCGCGCGGTTGCGCGGTCTGCCCGCGGCGGGCCGGGGCGAGCTGGTCGAGGCGGTGCAGACGGTGCTGGCGCAGGGCGAGCCGTACGGCAGGGGCCGGGCCGTCGCCCAGGCGATGGAGCGGGTGCTCGTCGGCACGCGCGGTGGGCGCCCCGCACCCGGCGCGCCGCGCAGCGGCCTCGCCCCCGCCGTGGAGGCGGAGCTGTCGGCGCTGGGCCTGCCGGGGCCGGAGGCCGGTCCGTCCGGTGCGGCCCGGGATCTGCGCCTCGACCCGCTGCGCTCCGATCCGGACCGCCGGCGCGAACTCCTGCTGCGCCGCCTGACGGTGTGCGGCGTGCCGTACGCGGAGGCGAAGGATGTCGTCGGCGCGGGCGGCGCCGAGGCGCTGACCTCCCGCTGGGAGGTGCGCTGGACGCCCGCCACCGCGGCCATGCTGGCCACGGCCGGGGTGCGCGGGGTCACCCCGGCCCAGGCCGCCGAAGGACTGCTCCGCGAGCGGCGGCACGCCGAGCGGGCCGAGGGCGGGCCCACCGCCGCGCAGGCCCTGCGCGGTCTGGAGCAGGCGGCGGAGTGCGGGCTGCCCGGTCTCGCGGACGAGCGGCTCGCGGACACCGCCGAGGTGCTGCCGCAGACCGGCACCCTGCCCGAACTCCTCGCCGGACTGGCACTGTCGGACCGGCTGCGGGCCGGGCACGTCGCCGGGCTCGGCCCCGACGAGGAGCGCACGGCACGGGCGGTGGCCGTGGCCGAGCTGCTCACCGCCGCCGCGGTGCGCCAGGTGGACGGGCTCACCGGGTCGGAGGATCCGGCCGACGCCCACGCCCTGCTGGCCCTCGCCCACCGCGCCGACCAGTTGGGCGGAATCCGGCTCACCGACGCCCTCGCCCGCCTGGCCGCGGACGGCTCCCCGCTGATGCGCGGCGCCGCCGGGGCCGTACGCGTGCTGCTCGGGCACGAGGACGCACGGGTGCTCGGCCGGCGCGTGGCCTCCTGGGTGGACACCGCCTGCGATCCCGAGTCCCGGTCCGCGCTGGCCGCCCGGCTCACCGGACTGCTGACCGCCGCCGGGCAGCTGCTGGAGGCCGCGCCTCCCGCTCTGGAGCCCCTGCTCACCCGTGTGTCGGAGCTCGGCGACCAGGACTTCCTCGACCGGCTGCCCGCGCTGCGGGGCGGGTTCGACACGCTCAGCCCGGCCGCCCGCGACCGCCTGCTGGCCGCGGTGGAAGAGCGGCTGGACACCGGTCACTTGGCGGACACCGGCGACATCGACCCCGCGGCCCTCGCCACCTGGACGCGCGCGGACCTGGCGGCCCGCGAGCTGCTGCGGACGATGGAGCTGCTGCCGCCGCCCACGAGCCGGCGGGAGGAGGCCGGGCCCGTCACCGCCGGGTCCGTCACCGGAGCGGCCGCCTCCCCTGACACGTACGGGGAGCCGGACCGGCTCGCCCCCGCCGACCGCTGGCGTCTGCTGCTGGGCCGCCGCAAGGACCAACTGCCCCGGAAGGCCGCCGCCCTGGCCACCGCGCTGGACGAGCTGTACGGCAGGGGACGCGGCGAGGGCAGCCGGGGCGACCTCACCGGCGGGGGGCGGGGCGGGCGGGAGGCACCGTATCCCGGGGTGCGGGAGTGGTCGGAGGAACTGGCGGCGCTGTTCGGGCCCGGCATCCGGGAAGAGGTGCTGGCGGCGGCCGCCGCGGCGGGCCGGCGGGACGTGTTCGCCGAGCTCGACCCCGAGGCCGTACGGCCCTCGGTCGACCTGTTGCGCAGTGTGCTGCGGCATGCGGGCGGGCTGCCCGAGGCCCGGCTGGCCGCGCTGCGGCCGCTCGTGCGGCGTCTGGTCGACGCCCTGACCCGGCAACTGGCCACGCGGTTGCGGCCCGCCCTGCACGGCACGGCGCTGCCCCGCCCCAGCCGGCGCCCGGGCGGCGGTCTCGACCTGCCCCGTACGCTGCGGGCCAACCTGGCGACCGCGCGGCGCGGACCGGACGGCACGGTCCAGGTCGTCCCCGAGCGGCCCGTCTTCCGCACGCGTGCCCGGCGGGCCGCCGACTGGCGGCTGATCCTGGTCACCGACGTGTCCGGGTCCATGGAGGCGTCCACGGTCTGGGCCGCCCTCACGGCCTCGGTGCTGGCCGGGGTGCCCACCCTGTCCACGCACTTCCTGGCGTTCTCCACCGAGGTCATCGACCTCACCGGCCAGGTCGAGGACCCGCTGTCGCTGCTGCTGGAGGTGAGCGTGGGCGGCGGGACGCACATCGCGGCGGGGCTGCGGCACGCCCGCGAACTGGTGACCGTGCCGTCCCGCACCCTCGTCGTGGTCGTCAGCGACTTCGAGGAGGGCTACCCGCTCGGCGGGCTGCTCGCCGAGGTCCGCGCCCTGGTCGGGGCCGGCTGCCACGTCCTGGGCTGCGCGAGCCTCGACGACACCGGCCGGCCCAGGTACTCCACCGGCGTCGCGGGACAGCTCGTCGCCGCGGGAATGCCCGTCGCCGCCCTCAGCCCGCTCGAACTCGCCCGCTGGGTAGGGGAGAAGATCGCATGAACCCGGACCTCCCACCGGTCGCCCCGGGCG
This sequence comes from Streptomyces sp. NPDC046915, assembly GCF_040644935.1. NCBI lineage: Bacteria > Bacillati > Actinomycetota > Actinomycetes > Kitasatosporales > Streptomycetaceae > Streptomyces > Streptomyces sp. NPDC046915. The sequence continues at coordinate 252,385 of NZ_JBEYXB010000005.1, forward strand.
TGACCGCCGAGCTCGTCGGGGCGCTGTCGCCCCGGCTGCGCAAGCGGCTCGACGCGGGCGTCACCAAGCTCGCCGCCCGGCCCACCGTCGTCGACGGCGACACCGTGCGCATCGCCGTCGACGACGACACCCACCTCGAACTCCACGCCCCCGGCGGCTCGGTGACGAGCGCGGACGCGATCCGCTGCGGATGCCTGCTGGCCCCCGCCTGTCTGCACCGCGCCGCGGCGGCGTCGGCGGCACCGATCGCCGACGCCGCCGCCGAGGCAGAGACCACCGACGTACCAGAGACTCCCGCCGAATCAGAGACCCCCGCCGAACCGGAAACCCCCGCCGAACCGGAAACCCGCGCGGAACCGGAAACCGCCACCACCGGCCAACGCGCCGCCGCACGCGCCGTGCACGACGCGTCCGCGGCCGTGCTGGACGCGGGCACGGACGGCGCGGGCGCGGTGCTCCAGGCGGAACTGCTGCGCGCCGCGCACACCGCACGGCTGGCGGGCCTGCCCCGGGCCGCCGCCTCGGCGGTCTCCACGGTCACGGCGGTGCGCGCGGCCCGCTCGGCCGATCCGGCGTACCGCCTCGCCGACCTCGTCGCCGCGCTGCGCGAGGCCCTGTCCGTCACGCACCGCCTGCCGTCCGCCACCGGCCCGGACCTGGCGGCCCTGCGGGGCACCGTGCGGCAGCCGTACACCCCGGACGGTTCGCTGCGTCTGTACGGCCTCTTCTCCGAACCCGTCCTCACCACGACCGGCTACGCGGGCGCCGTCACCTGGACCGCCGACGCCGACGGCCGTCTGTGCACGGTCTCGGACGTCGCCCCGGGCGGTTCGGGGCGGGCCGTGGGCGCGGCGGACCGTGCCGTGCGCATCGGCGACACGGCCCTGACCCACCGCGAGTTGTCACGGGCGGGCCTCGCGGTGTCCGGGGCCACCGTCTCGCCGACGGGGCGGCTGGGCGCGGGTGCCGCGGTACGGGCGGTTCGCGCGTCGGGCGCCGGCTGGAGCGACGAGCCCCTGGACCGGCTCTGGGCCGTGCCCGTCGCCGACCAGGTCGGGCGGGCCCTGAACGACGACCACGACCTGCTCTTCCTGGACGTCACCCTCAAGGGCAAGGTCCGCGAGGCCGCGGGCGACTGCCTGCTGGCCGACTGCGACGGCCGCGCACTCCGGCTGGCCGCCGCCCACGACCACCCCGCGCTCCCCCACCGCGACAACCTCCGCCTGCTGGCCACGGCCCGCGGCAGCCGGCTTCGGATCGTCGCCCGTCTCACACCGGCCCCGCAGCCCCGCGCCCTGCTGCTCGCCGCCGAACACCCCACGCGTCCGGGCACGCACGTGGACCTCGGCCTCGACCGCCTCCAGCAGGCCGACCTGCCCACCGAGGCGCCCCCGCCCGCCGAACCGGCCGTCCCCGCCCCGGACGAAGCCCCGCTCCACCTGCTGCGCCGCCGCGTCCAGCAGGCGGCCTCCGGTGGGCGCCGGGTGCTGGCCTTCCCCGGGGAGGGCGACGGCGACGGCCGACGCCTGAGCCACCACGGCCTGCCGACGGCGGGCGACCTGCTCGACGAGCTCCGGTCCGCCGCCGCGGACCGCACCCGCGACCCCTTCGGCCGCCTGCTCCCGGCCGACACGGCCCGCTTCGCCCGCGCCTGGCTGGCCGCCGCCCTCTACACCGAGGAGGTGGACCGGGCGCTGTGCGCGGCGGCGTGGGGTGCGTGAGACAGCACCGCGCGCCCGCCCCTCAGCGCAAGGCGCCCTTGGTGGCGTCAGCGATGAATCCGCGGGCGAAGAAGGTGAAGACCATCACCAGCGGGATGACCGACAGCAGCACCCCGGACATCACCATGCTGTAGTCGGTGGAGTGTCCGGCGTACAGCTGGGCCAGCGCCACCTGGAGGGTGAGGCGGTCGGGGTTGACCAGCATCACCAACGGCAGGATGTAGTCGTTCCAGGCGGCGATGAAGGTGTAGATGCCGAGGAACGCCAGGGCCGGCCGCACACACGGCAGCACCACGTGCCAGTAGAGGCGGAAGAAGCCGGCGCCCTCGATGCGGGCGGCGTCCAGGAGTTCGTCCGGGACTGAGCTGCTGGTGTACTGGCGCATCCAGAAGATGCCGAAGGCGTTGGCGGCGGCCGGCACGATGAGGGCCTTGAGCGTGCCCAGCCAGCCCAGCTGGGCCATGATCTCGTACTGCGGGATGATCGCCAGCTGGGTCGGCAGGATGTACATCGACAGCAGGACGCCGAACAGGAACTTCTTGGCGGGGAATTCGTACTTGGCGAAGGCGAAGGCCGCGAGGGAGTCGAAGAACAGCACCAGCGCCGTCGTGCAGACCGCGACGATCACCGTGTTGAACAGCGATCCGAAGAAGTTCATCCGGTCGAACAGGTGATGGAGGTTGGTCAGCAGGTTGTCGCCGAACCACAGCTTCGGCGGGTAACGGTAGATGTCCTGCGAGGTGTTCGTGGCCATGACGACGATCCAGTAGAACGGAAACACCGAGATGAGGACGCCGGTCATCAGGACGGCATGGAGGCTCAGCCCTCGCAGGCGCTTCCGGTTCAAGCTGTTCAGGCCTTTCACGACCGTCGCTCCTTACGCTGCACCAGGCGCCAGTTGATGACGACGATGAGCAGGATCAGCAGGAAGAAGGCCCAGACGATCGCGGCCCCGTAGCCGAAGTCGTTGTTGTCGAAGGCCTGGTGGTAGAAGTACAGCAGCGTGGTCAGACCGGCCTGGCCGGGCCCGCCGGAGTTGGGGTTGGTCGCCGCCTCGCTGCCGAACAGCACCTGTGGCTCGGTGAAGCTCTGCAAGCCGGTGACCGTGGAGATCACCACGGTGAACAGGATGATGGGGCGCAGCAGCGGGATCGTGATGGAGAAGAAGACCCTCGCCGGGCCGGCCCCGTCCATCGTGGCGGCCTCGTAGACCTCCGAGGGGATCGCCTGTAGGCCGGCGAGGTAGATGATGGCGTTGTAGCCCGTCCACTGCCAGGTCATCAGCGCCGCGATCACCAGCTTGATCGTCCACTCGTTGCTCATCCAGGGCACGGCCGACAGGTGCAGGGCCCTGAGGATGGCGTTGATGAGGCCGAAGTTGTTGCTGAAGATCGCGCCGAAGAAGATCGCGATGGCCACCAGCGAGGTGATGCTGGGGATGAACAGGGCGACCCGGTAGAAGGCGGTGAACCGTTTGGTGGAGTTCACCAGCACCGCCAGCACCAGCGCGAGGAAGAGCATCGGCACCGTGGACAGCACCCAGATGACGAGGGTGTTGCGGATGGACAGCCAGAACACCGGGTCATCCCAGAGGAAGCGGAACTGCTGGAACCCGACGAAGTGCATCTCCCCGATGCCGTCCCATTTCTGGAACGCCAGATATACGGTGTAGATCACCGGGAAGAGCATGAAGACCGAGAAGATCAGGTAGTACGGCGAGATGGCCAGGTACTGCGGCCAGTACCTGGCGACCCGCCGCCGCGGCCGGGGCCGGGCCCCGGCCGACACCGGGCGGATCCGGCGGCGGTGCCGCCCCGGACCGCCGGCGCGGCGGTCGGAAGCCGATCGGCCGGTGACTCCGACGGCTCCGGCCACTCCGCTGACTCCGGTGGCTCCGGTGTCGGATCCGGAGGTCGGTCCGGTGGGGGCCGGGCCGGCTACCGGGCTTGACGACATCTCACTTCACTCCCTGCCGCTGGGCGATCTGCTTGGCCTGGCTGACCGCGTCCTTCCATGCCTTGTCCGGGTCCTTGCCCTTGGCCTCGATGCTGGTCAGCTCGCTGAAGTAGGGCGCGGACACCGCCGCGTCGGCCGGGGCCTCGTAGGCGGTGGGGATCTTCTGGGCCGCCGGGCCGAAGATCTCGATGGTCTTCTGGCCGCCGAAGTAGGGGTCGCCGCCGGTCAGCGCCGGCAGCTTGTACGCGGCCGGGGCGGTCGGGAAGAGGGCCGCGTCGGTGAAGCCCCGGGCCTCGTTCTCAGGGCTGAGGATCCAGCTGATGATCTTGAAGGCTTCCTCGGGGTTGCCGCTGGTCGCGGGGATGGCCAGGAAGGACCCGCCGAGGTTGGACGGTCCGCCGGGCAGGCTCGCCACCCGCCACTTGCCCTTGCCGCCCGGCGCGGCGTTGCTGATGTCCAGGGCGTGCCAGGCGGCGCCGAGCTCGGTGCCCAGGGTGCCGCCGCTGATGGCCGCGTTCCAGGTGTTGTCGTTGATCTTGGCGTCGATGCCGAGGGTGTAGGGCTTGACGGCGGTGGTCCAGGCGGTGCGGATGTGGTCCTGGTCGCCGATGAACTTGTTGTTCTCGTCGATGAACCGCTGGGTGCCCTGACCGATGATCATCGAGAACACCGAGCCGATGTTGTTGATCAGGTAGGTCTTGGGCACGGCCTTGTGCAGTTCGACGCCGGCCTTGAAGTAGTCCTCCCAGGTGGACAGTTCGGAGGAGACCTTGGCCGGGTCGGTGGGCAGTCCCGCCTTCGCGAAGAGGTCCTCGCGGTAGAACGTGGCGCACGGGCCGATGTCGATCGGGAAGCCGATGAGCTTGCCGTCCTGCGTGGTGGCCTGCTTCAGCTTCCATGACAGGTACTGCGGGGCCAGCTTGTCCGCGCCGAGGGTGTTCAGGTCGATGAAGCGGTCGGCGTTGGGCAGGAAGGAGGCGATGTCCTCGCCCTTGACGCCGGTGATGTCCGGGGCGGACTGGGCCGCCCGCAGGCCGGTGAGCAGCTTGGTCTTGAAGTCACCGCCGACCACGGCCGTCTTGAGGGTGATGTCGGAGAAGTGCTTCTTGGCGTCCGCGACGACCTCGTCGCTCAGGCCTCCGGACCAGTACCAGAGGGTCAGGTTCTTGCTGTGCTTGCCGCCGCTGGATCCGGAGGCGCCGCCGCACGCCGCGGTGGCGCCGGCCGCGGCGGCCGTGAGCGCGGCGGCCTGAAGGAATCGTCTGCGGGAAAGGTCCACGATCTTCTCCTAGATTGCGGCGGGTTCGGGGTGTCCGGCATGTCCGACAGGACCTGTGAGTGGTGGGCCGCGGAGGGGCGCGGCGTGGGCCGGGTGGCCGAAGAGCATCGGCGTGGTGGGAACTCTTCGGCCACCCGGGGTGTGTGACCTGGTCCTCCCAGAGGGTGCCGACGCGTCCGGGATGGCGTAATGCACCGTTCGTCCGCTTCGGCCGACCGGAGCGGGGTCCGGACCTGGGCTCCGAATTACGCAAGAGAGTGCACCCGGTGCGCGGGTTTGACAAGGGTCAAGCAGGTATCAAGACATTCGTGCGCGACTTTGCTTGAGTTTGGCGAGTTCGCGAGTATGGTCTGCCGCATGCTCGCTGACCGAAGACATCAGCTGATCCTGCGCGTCCTGCGCGCGGACGGGCCCACCACGGTGGTCACCCTGGCCGAGAAGATCGGGGCCAGTCAGGCCACGATCCGGCGGGACCTGGCGCAACTGGAGGACGAGGGACTGCTCAAGCGGGTCTACGGCGGTGCCGCCCCCGTCGTGGGTGAGGACGACCCGTTCGCCGACGTGGCCGGCATCCGCGCCGAGGCGAAGGACGCCCTGGCCGCCTGGTGCGCAAACCTCGTCATGGACGGGGAGACCGTGCTGCTCGACATCGGCACCACGGCCCACCGTGTGGCCCGCCATCTGCACGGCCGGTCCCTGACGGTGATGACCAGCAACCTGGCCGTCTACGAGGAGCTCCAGGACGACAAGGACGTCCAGTTGATCCTGCTGGGCGGAGTGGTCCGGCGCGAGTACCGCTCGCTGGTCGGCTTCCTCACCGAGGACAACCTGCGGCAGGTCCACGCCGACCGGTTGTTCCTCGGCACCAGCGGGATCCGCCCCGACGGACAGGTACTGGACACCACCGCCGTCGAGGTCCCCGTCAAGCGCGCGATGATCGCCGCCAGCGCCCAGGTGGTCCTGCTGGCGGACGCGGGCAAGTTCCCCGGCACCGGCATGGCCCGGGTGTGCGGCCCGGAGGAGCTCCACATCGTGGTGACCAACGCCCCGGGGGACGAGAAGACCTGCAATCGGCTGCGCGAGGCGGGAGTTGAGGTGGTCGAAGTATGAGACTCACGATCCTGGGCGGCGGGGGCTTCCGGGTCCCGCTGGTCTACCGGGCGCTGCTGGGCGACCGGGGCGAAGGACGCGTCACCGACGTGACCCTGTACGACCTGGACGCCTCACGGCTGAGGACCATCAGCCGGGTCCTCGCCGACCAGGCGGCCGGGCACCCCGACCCGCCCGCCGTCACCGTCACCACCGACCTGGACGAGGCGGTCACCGGGGCCGACTTCGTGTTCTCCGCCATCCGGGTGGGCGGGCTCGCCGGCCGGGCGGCGGACGAGCGGATCGCCCTGGAGGAAGGCGTGCTGGGCCAGGAGACCGTCGGCGCGGGCGGCATCTCCTACGGGCTGCGCACCATCCCGGTGGCGCTCGGGATCGCCCGTCGCATCGCCGCCCTGGCACCCGACGCCTGGGTCATCAACTTCACCAACCCCGCGGGCATGGTCACCGAGGCGATGACCGCCCGCCTGGGCGACCGTGTGCTCGGGATCTGCGACTCTCCGGTGGGCCTCGGCCGGCGCGTGGCCGGCGCGCTCGGCGTCGACCCGGCCCGCACCCGCCTGGACTACGTGGGCCTGAACCACCTCGGCTGGCTGTGCGGCCTGTACGCCGACGGCCGGGATCTGCTGCCGTCCCTGTTCGCGGACGAGGCCGCGCTGACCTCGTTCGAGGAGGGCAAGCTCTTCGGCGCCGACCTGCTGCGCACGCTGGGCGCGCTGCCCAACGAGTACCTGCATTACTACTACTTCCACCGGGAGTCGGTCGGCTCCGCGCGAGCCGCCGACCAGACGCGCGGAGCCTTCCTCCACTCGCAGCAGCAGCGCTTCTACGACTCCCTGGGCACCGTCGCCGTCGACCCACCCGCTCCCCGCGCCGCCTGGAACGCGTGGGACGCCACCCGCCTGGAGCGCGAGACCACCTACATGGCCGAGAACCGCGACGCCGTCGGCATGGGCGAGCGGGACTCCTGCGACCTGGAATCCGGCGGATACGAACAGGTCGCCCTCGCACTCATGCGGGCCATCGCCCTGGACGAGCGCACCACTCTCGTGCTCAACGTCCGCAACCGCGGCCGGATCCCCGCCCTGGACGACGACGCGGTGATCGAGGTCCCCTGCCACGTGGACGCCAACGGCGCCCGGCCCATCGCCGGAGCCCCGCTGCCCGACCACGGCCAGGGCCTGGTGTACGCGGTCAAGGCCGCCGAGCGGGCGGTGATCCACGCCGCCACCACCGCGGACCGCGCCCACGCGCTCAGGGCGCTGACGATCCACCCGCTGATCGACTCGTACGCCGTCGCGAAACGCCTGCTGGACGCCTACCGGCGTCACTTCCCCGAACTCGCCTACCTCAGCGGCTAGCCACAACACACCACTGGAGACGCATACGCTCTGAGTGGGCTCCGGGAAAAGAGACCGGAACCCCAGGAACGGGAACAGAGGGAGCTTCCATGGTGACAGCGGGCCGGTTTCCGCTCGGCTCCGCGACCACGCTCACGGAGTTGGAGGACGACCCCCACCCGCGGCTGGCCCTGCTGCGCGCCCACGAACCGGTTTCGTGGCTCCCCGTGCTCGGCGGCTGGCTGGTGACCCGGCGGGATCTCGCACTGCGCGTGATGCGCGACGCGACGACCTTCACGGTGGACGACCCCCGCTTCTCCACGGCCCAGGTGGTCGGTCAGAGCATGCTCTCCGTGGAGGGCGCCGAGCACAAGCGGCACCGCAGCCCCTTCACCGACCCGTTCCGCGCGCAGGACGTACACGACCGGTTCACCGGATTCGTGGAACAGGAAGCCGCCCGGCTCGTGGAAGGCATCCGGCCGCGTGGCAGCGCCGAACTGCGCCGGGAGGTGGCCGGGCCGCTGGCCGTCGCCGTCGTCGCCGAAGCCCTGGGCCTGGTCGGCGCGGACGCCGAGGCGGTGCTGTCCTGGTACGACGCCATCGTGAGCGCGGTCTCCGACATCACCGCCGGGCTGCCGGCGAACCCCGCCGGGGCGGCGGCGTACGACCGGCTGCGCGGCAGCGTCGAGGCGACGGTCGCAGCCGGAGGCGACGCGTCGCTGCTGGTCACGGCGGCCGAGAGCAAGCGCCTGAAACTGCCGGAGGTGGTCGCCAACGCCGCCGTGCTGATGTTCGGCGGCATCGAGACCACCGAGGGCATGATCGCCAACGTCGTACTGCACTTGCTGGCACACCCGGGTCAACTCGCCCTCGTGCGCGCCGATCCGGACCTGCTCGACGCGGCGATCGAGGAATCGCTCCGCCTGGAACCCGCAGCGGCGGTCGTGGACCGCTACGCAACGGCCGATGTGACGATCGGCGGGGCCGACGTGCGGCGCGGTGATCTGGTGGTCGTCTCGCTCGCCGGCGCGAACCGCGACCCCGAGACCTTCCAGGACCCCGACGGTTTCGACCTGCGACGGGACAACTCCCGCCTCCAGCTGGCCTTCGCGCACGGCCCGCACTTCTGTCTGGGCGCCCACCTTGCCCGCCTGGAAACCCGCGCCTGCCTCCGCGCGCTCCTCGACCGTCTCCCCGGCCTGCGGCTCGACCCGTCCTCGCCCGGCGCGCCCCGAGGCCTGGTCTTCCGCAAACCCCCGGCGCTGCGCGTCCGCTGGGACGCGCCGGCGCAGCGCTGACACGACGAACCCCTGCCCTCCCCTCCCCCATGGCATGACCCCCACCCCGCCGTGTGGGACGACACCGAACGGTGATTGGCTGTCCCGCGTTCTGTCAGGCAGTCCATCCACCCGTCCACGGGAAGGCCCCAGCCATGAGCAACCCCTACGCACTCGAATACAAGGTCGTCACCTTCCGCGAGTCACTGATCGGAGACGCACTGGACAGCGACAAGCTGGAGAAGGTTCTGAACAAGCACGCCGAGGACGGCTGGGCCCTCAAGGCGATCACGTCCGCCGACGTCAAGGGCCGTATCGGACCCGGTGCGGTCGAGGGCCTGCTGCTCACCCTGGAGCGTCCGCGCCGCTGACGACCGCCGTTCCCGCACGGCGCGGTGAGCGAGAGCGTCGTCAGACACCCGGCAGCGCGCCACGGTCGTGCGGGAACGCGGGAGTGGGGGGTGATCGGACACACCACGGCGTCGAACTCGGCGAAGACCCGCCCCCAGCCGTAGCGGTGGAGCTCGTGGCGCGCGGCGGAGCATCAAGTCGTACGCCACACCGAGCACCACCGCGCCCGCGGCCTTGAGCCGCGACACCTGCACCGCGGGCGCGCGCCCGGTCGGCACCCCGCGCGCGGCGGCCCGCGCACGGGCGAATTCCACCGTCGGTCGCGCCATTCGCGGAACGAGGCAAGGACGTCCTGACCGACGACGCGTCAGGCAAGGCTTGCGCAACCGCTCCGAGGGCCCCTGTTTCAGCTATGTGTGCCGTGTCACGCACCTAAAAAGCTGCCCGAGTTGCCTGCATCACAGCGGAAATGTCCATTTATCGTCCATGCTCGCTGCGGATACCGACTCCCGAAGTGGAGCCTAACGGCAACCTCTTGGGCACGAACTCTCAAAGTGACCCAGGCCACAGCATTCGCGACATTACCGCCCGTTCCCCCCTTCCCCCTCGGAAAGGTGCCCCATCATGTCCGCTTACCTCTGTCCTCCTGCCGTGATACACGGCGAGCACGCCGTTCGGACCAGCCAGATCGTGGCGGAGGTGCGCGACCGGCATCCGCACGCGGCGTGGGCGCCGCGGATCGACGGCATCGCGGCCGGCACGGGCATCGAGACCCGCGGGTGGATGCTGCCGCTGGAGACCGCCGTCGCGCCCGGCAACGGCGGCGGCCTGCGGGATGTCGGCATCGGGCCGGCCCAAGAGGCGCTGGCACGCGACGGGTTCGCCCAGCAGGACGTGGACCGCGTGATCGCCGCACTTGAGGCGATACCCGCGCCCCAGACCGTCCAGGAGCGCACCGCGCCGGCCTGGGAGGCCGTGCAGTCCTACGGGGAGCGGGCGGCGCGCGGGGCGCTCCAGATCGCCGCGCTGGACACCGCGGACGTCGACTGCCTGATCACCAGTCACTCCACCACCCCGGCCCTGCCGGGTCTGGACATCGCCCTGGCCAACAAGCTTGGGCTCCGCAACGACGTGATGCTGCTGCCGGCCACGCAGTGGGCCTGTATAGCGGGGACCCGCTCCCTGGCGCTGGCGGCGGATCTCGTGGCCGCGGACCCCGACCGGGTGGTCCTGGTCGTGATCGCGGAGGCGCTGAGCACGACCTACCAGCCCGCGGACGACACGCTCGAGTCCCTGATCGTCCGGTTGCTGTTCGCCGACACCGCGGTCGCCATGGTGGTCACCGGCCGCCGGCGCCGCGAGTCGGTGCTGCGTCTGGACGCCGCCTGGCACCACACCCTGCCCGGCACCCAGGACCTGCACCGCCTGGACACGCGGGCGGACGGCACCCACTTCGTGATGGACCGGCGCGGGCCGCGCGCCGTGCAGGAGACGGTCACCGCGATGTGGGAGTGGCTGCGCCTCCGTTACCAGGACCACCCCGACTCCTGGCACCCCGACGTGCTGCTCGCGCACCCCGGCGGTACCCGGGTGCTGGAGTACATGGAGCAGACGATGCCCGACGCGTGGCCGTCGGGGCTGCTGGACCACAGCCGGGACAGCTACACCAGCGGCAACCGCGGAGGCGCCGCCGTGTTCGACATCATGCGGCGGGCGCACGACGCCGGGCAGAAGCCGGGCAGTCGCGCCGTCCTGTACGCCGCGGCACCGGGTCTCACCGCCACCGCCCTGGAAGGGGAATGGCTGTAGCGCGAGCCCGCGCCCCCCGTACCGGCGAAGGGGCCGTCCGCGTCACCTCGCGACTTCCGCCCAGACCACCTTGCCGGTGTCCGTCCACCGCACCCCCCACCGGGTGGTGAGCCTGTGCACGATGTGCAGGCCACGACCGCCGTCGTCGAGGAGGCCGCCCCGGCCCAGACGTGGGTTGCCGTTGCCGGTGTCGCCCACCTCGCACAGCAGACCGTGACCTGACCTGATCAGCCGTACCGTGATCGGACCCGTGGCGAAGCGCACCGCGTTCGTGACCAGCTCGCTGACCAGCAGCGGCACGGTGTCCCGGGTGTCGTCCCTGCTGCCCCATTGCCGCAGCAGCGCGGAGACCTGCGCGCGGGCACGGGCGGGCGCGTCGTAGCGGGCGGGCAGCCGCCAGGTCGCGGTGTCCCACTTGCGGTAGCCGATCATGCGCGCGAGCAGCAGGGTCACGTCGTCGCGCTGGTGAGCGGGCGCGAGCACGGAGACGACGCGCCGTGCGGCCTGCGGCAGCGCGTCCCAGGGATGCACGGTGGACACCGCGTCCGCCAGCCTGCTGATGCCCTCGTCGATCGACACGGCCGGATCCTCCACCAGGCCGTCGGTGTAGAGGGCGAGCAGGGAACCCGGGGGAGCGCCGAACGTGTGCACTTCGAACGGCTCCCGCAGCGCGAACTCGGCGCCCAGGCCGGGGTGAGGACGGACCGCGAGCGGGCCCGCGCGCCCGTCCGGGGGCACCAGGACCGGAGGGAGGTGGCCGGCGCTGGACAGCGCCACATCGTGGCTGACCGGGTCGTAGAGGGCGATGCAGCAGGTCGACCCGAGGGCGCTGTAGCCGGCCGCCAGCCCGGCCTCCGGTTCGTCCAGCAGCGTCACGGTCTCGTCCAGGTGCTCCAGCACCTCGTCGGGCGCCAGACCCGCGGACAGCAGCGCACGGGCCTCCATGCTCAGCTGGCCCATCGTTGCAGCGGCACCCAGGCCGTGCCCGACGACGTCGCCGACTACCAGCGCGGTACGGCCGTCCGGCAGCGGAAAGCTGTTCACCCAGTCGCCGCCGACGCCCGCGCTGTCCGGGGTGGCGGGCTGGTAGACGCTGGCGATCTCGATGGTGTCGCCGCCGGCCCGGGGCAGCAGCCTGCGCTGCAATGCCAGCACCTGCGTGTGCTCGCGCTGGTGCTGACGGGCCAGGTCGACGTGATGGGCGGTCCTGGCCACCAGTTCCTGGAGGTCGAACAGCTCGCTGTCGCGGAAGGGGCAGTCCGCCCGCCGCCAGACCTCCGCCACGCCCAGCACCACGGGCGGCGCGCTGTCCAGGACCAGCGGTATGCACGCGACACCCGCCGACCGGTCACCGGGCACGAGGGCACGCATCACGCGCGGACTGCCGAGCACCCGCTCGACCGACTCCCGGTCGGGTATGACGATGGCCTGCGGGGCGTCGTCCCGTCGTACCGCCTGCGCCAGCAGGCGACTCGCGTCGCTGGGAAGATCGTCGCCCGGAGTCACATAGCCCTCGGGCCACGCGCGGTCCGGCACGAGGGCCGCCCGCCGTAGCCGGATGCGCCCCTGCGCCTGCCCGGTGACTCCCTCGCCCGTCCACACGGCGAAGTCGAGGTCGACGGCGGCCACGTCTCCCCACGCCAGCAGGGACTCCGCCAGCGACTGCGCGGTCTCGCCGATGTCCAGCGAGGTGCCGATCGCGGTCTCGGCGGCGTACAGGTGCAGCCTCGTGGCCATGGCGATCACCGAGACGGTCAGGCCTTCCTGAGGCGCCGCGGCGGGCAGGATGCTCAGCGAGACCACCAGCTCCGAACCGTCGCCGCGCCGCAGGCGCTGGATCCGGGCGACGTGCGCCTCGCCGGTCTCCAGGACCTGCCGCAACCGCCGTGTGACCGTCGGTACGTCCCCGGGGGGCAGGAGATCGACGAAGGGGCTCCCGGTCACGGCCCCCAGACCCGCGAACACGGGGGCGTCCAGATTGCAGCGGGTGACCTTCAGGTCCTTGTCCAGGTTGACCGCGCCCAGAATCTGATCCTGGCGGCCGGCTGCCGGGTTGTCGGGTACACGTTGGCGGGTGGTGCGGTCTCCCTGCGCGCCGGCACCAGCGGCCGCTGCCGCTCCACCGCGTGGGATGTAGCGCCCCAAGGCGCCGCTGACCAGGTCGAACGCCGAAGAGGACGAGGGAGAGGGTGTGGAGTCCATGCGGCTCCCTCAGCAACCCCCGGCACAGCGCCGGGGCCGTACTCGGATCCGTGCGACGGGGCCAGGAGACCCCTGACCGCACATCTCATTGAATAACACCGGGGATCACTTCGCCCACACCAGCGAGTCACGCTCTCCGACACCCCGGGCCCGATGTCAGCCGCGCGTTCTCCCCTCGCTGACGGTCCCCGCCTCGTGGCCGTAGAGCCAGGCTCGTTCGCGCAGTCCCGTCAGGCCCGCCGCCAGTGCATGGCGTCCGCATGAGCCCGGGAGCCCTGCTGAACGGCTGCCGTACGTGGGTGCGCGGGCCCTCTCGTACCGGGCCAGCACGTCGGGGATGTCGTCGCGGCGGGCGCCGGCCAGCAGCGCGGCCAGTTCCACCGCGTACTCGACGGCCTGGTTCGCGCCCTGCGCCATGAAGGGAAGCATCGGGTGCGCGGCGTCGCCGAGCACCGTGAGCCGGTCCGAGGCCCAGGTACGCAGCTCCGGACGGTCGTGGAGGGCCCAGCGGCGGACCGGGCCGGCGGCGTGGGTGATGTCCGACACCAGGTCGACGCGATCGTGGTGCACAAGGGCAGCGTCCGGCACATCCGTCCGGAACGGTTCGCCGACATGTCGTTGATCATCCATCTCAACGCGAGCACGGCGCAGGCGCCGGACCCGGACGCCAAGTACATGGTCACCGAGGTGGAAGAGGCGCTGCGCCTGGGCGCGGACGCGGTGAGCGTGCACATCAACCTGGGCTCCGACGACGAGCGCCGGCAGATCGCCGACCTCGGCAGGGTCTCCGACGCCTGCGACCGCTGGAACCTGCCGCTGATGGCCATGATGTATCCCCGCGGACCACGCGTCGCCGATCCGCACGATCCCGTGCTCGTGGCCCATGCGGTGACGATCGCGGCCGATCTCGGGGCCGACCTGATCAAGACGTCCTTCCCGGGTGCCATGCCCGACCTGCTGGCTCTCACCCAGGCCTGCCCCGTCCCGATCCTCGTCGCCGGGGGGCCGCCACGGACCACTGAGGAGGGCGTCCTCGAATACGTCGGCGAGGTCCTCGCCGGCGGTGCGCTGGGCGTCGCGATGGGGCGCAACATCTTCCAGTCCGCGGACCCGCAGCGGATGGCCGGGCGGGTGGCGCGGCTCGTACACCGTTTGCCGGCCGGGGAATTCGACCACACGACAGGGGGACACCAGCGTGGTGGACAACAAGCTGTGCTGGCTTGACATACGCAAGCTCGGAGATCTCGCACCGGCGGTTCTCACTGAAGCAGGCCGCCGGGCCGGCCACCGGGGAGATCCCGCTCGTCGAACTGGAGGTCACGGCGACCGCCCACATCGGCATGGGCGAACGGGCCTGCGTCGACACCTGCAGCTACCTCGGAAAGGACGAGGGCATTCTGGTCGGCTCGCACTCGAAGGGAATGGTCCTCTGCGTCAGCGAGACCCATCCCCTGCCCTACATGCCGACGAGGCCGTTCAGGGTCAACGCGGGCGCGATCCACTCCTACACGGTGTCGAGCCATGGCCGTACCCAGTACCTGAGCGAACTGGTCGCGGGCAGCAAGGTGCTGGCCGTCGACACGCAGGGGCGTACCCGTGTGGTCAGCGTGGGAGGCGTCAAGATCGAGACCCGGCCGCTGATCTCCGTCGACGCGGTGGCGCCGGGTGGGCAGACGGTGAACCTCATCCTGCAGGACGACTGGCACGTCAGAGTGCTCGGTCCGGGGGGCGCGGTGCTCAACAGCACGGAACTGCGCCCCGGGGACAGGATCCTCGGCCACCTGCCCACGGCCGATCGCCATGTCGGCTATCCCATCGACGAGTTCTGCCGCGAACAGTGAGCGCCGCCGCCGGTTCCCGGGGACGACCCACCTCCGGGAATCGGCGGATGCCTCTGCTGGTCAGCCGGTCAGATCCAACATCGTTCGGTCGCTATGCGCACCGCGTCGTAGCGGTTGCGGGCGTCGAGCTTCTTGATCGCCGCCGAGGCCAGATTACGGATGGTTCCCGTCGACAGGTAAAGCTCCTCCGCCATCTCCTTGACCGACGCTCCCGAAGCAGTGAGCCGCAGTACGTCCGCCTCCCGGTCGGTCAACGGACCACCTTCCGCGCCTGCGGCGGACAACAGCCGCGGATCCATGACCACCTGCCCTGAGGCGGCACCGCGCACCGACTCGATCAGTCTGCGCAGTCCGGCGCTCTTGGGGACGATGCTCAGCACTCCGGCTCGCAGGGCGCGGTCCACGAAGGTCCGCGTGGGAGTCTCCACGGTCAGTACCACCCCGCACAGGGGACGTATCTTGCGTAACTCACCGGTCGTCGTCAGGCAGTCCCCGTCCATCCTGTCCGGGTCCATCAGCGCGACGTCCGCATCCGTGCGCTCCACGGCTTCGATCAGCTTGTGGTAGCCGCTGACGCACGCCACCACATCAATATCCCCCTCCCGATTGAGTGATTCCGCCATCATTTCGACCATGAGGAGAGATCTCCCGGTAATGGCAACGCGACGCAGCATGCTTTTCCCGTCTTTCTGAACCGACCGCGTTTCCGGGTCATGCATGCATAAATCGTATAGTCTGATTTATTTACGTGCCAGCGCCCGCGAAGAAATTGAAGACAAAATCGAAGTCAGAAAGTCCGGCATACGTCTGCCGTATTCAAGACGTACACACCCCCCGGAAGGTTGCACGCAGCGGGAGGAAATTTCCCCTCGCGACCGCGGCCGTACCCCCACGTCGCTTCCCTTCGGTCTCCTGCGCCTGCCCGAAAGGGCGTCGCGGAGCCGACCTGGTGTTGGGGGCGGCGGCGACGTCGAGACGCCGCCGCCCAACAAGCCGCGGTGCGTTTCACGTCGCCCGGTTCAGTGCGCTCCCTGTCTCATTCTTTTCGCCAAACCCAAACCCATACATCCATTGTTTGCGGGAGCCGGTGTTCAGGCAGTCCACGACGTTGCGGCCTAGCCGGTCCACGGCTGCGGCCACCAACCCGTCGTACGGGCCCTCACGTTGCCGATCTCGCTCAGCCCAGGAAGCTCAGCCGCACCTGACGGTTGGCATTGTCCCTGTTGGTGTCCACCAGGCACACCGACTGCCAGGTGCCCAGTTCCAGCCGTCCGCCGATGACCGGCAGGGTCGCGTGCGGGGGGACGAGCGCGGGGAGGACGTGGTCGCGGCCGTGGCCGGGGCTGCCGTGGCGGTGCTGCCAGCGGTCGTCGGCGGGGAGCAGGGTGTGCAGGGCGGCCAGGAGGTCGTCGTCGCTGCCGGCGCCCGTCTCGATGATGGCGATGCCGGCGGTGGCGTGCGGGACGAAGAGGTTCAGGAGGCCGTCACGGCCGGCCGCCACCTCGCCGAGGAAGGCCTCGCAGTCGCGGGTGAGGTCCACGACCCGCTCCCGGGAACCGGTGGCGACCTGCTGCACTCGCGTGGTGAAGGCATCTGGCATACCCCCATCCTGACCCATGGGCCGGGTTTCACACGTCACCGGTCGCCCGTCCGGGAAGATCCCCAGCCACCTCGATGTTCGTCCAAACGTGAACAACACGCGTGAGGTCGACGTGGTCGTCATAGGCGCCGGACAGGCGGGTCTGGCCGGCGCCTACCACCTGCGGCGCACGGGCTTCGAGCCGGACCGCGACTTCGTCGTGCTCGACCACTCCCCCGCTCCGGGCGGCGCCTGGCAGTTCCGGTGGCCGTCGCTGACGTACGGCAAGGTGCACGGGATGCACTCCCTGCCGGGAATGGAACTGACGGACGCCGATCCGGCGCGGCCGTCGGCCGAGGTCGTCGGGGAGTACTTCGACACGTACGAGCGGACGTTCGACCTGCGGGTGCGACGGCCCGTCGACGTACGTGCCGTCCGCGAGGGCGAGGACGGGCGACTGCTGGTGGAGACCTCGGACGGTACGTGGTCGACACGGGCGCTGATCAACGCCACCGGCACCTGGGACCGGCCGTTCTGGCCGCGCTACCCCGGTCAGGAGAGC
This sequence comes from Streptomyces sp. NPDC046915, assembly GCF_040644935.1. Lineage (NCBI taxonomy): Bacteria > Bacillati > Actinomycetota > Actinomycetes > Kitasatosporales > Streptomycetaceae > Streptomyces > Streptomyces sp. NPDC046915. Next base: position 269,409 of record NZ_JBEYXB010000005.1, read on the forward strand.
TTCCGGGGACGGCAGTTGCACACCGCGCAGTACGCGGGACCCGAGGAGTTCGCCGGGCAGCGGGTGGTCGTGGTCGGCGGAGGCGCCTCCGGCACCCAGCACCTGCTGGAGATCGCCCCGTACGCGGCCGCCACCACCTGGGTGACCCGGCGGCCGCCCGTCTTCCGTGAGGGGCCGTTCGGCGAGGAAGCGGGCCGGGCCGCGGTCGCGCTGGTCGAGGAGCGGGTGCGGCAGGGACTGCCGCCCAGGAGCGTGGTCTCGGTCACGGGACTGCCGCTCAACGACGCCGTCCGACAGGGGCTGCGGGACGGCGTCCTGGACCGGCTGCCGATGTTCGACCACGTCACCCCGGCTGGCGTGGAGTGGCGGGACGGGCGAAAGGTGGCCGCCGACGTCATCCTGTGGGCGACCGGCTTCCGCCCCGCCCTCGAGCATCTGGCGCCGCTGCGGCTGCGCGAGCCCGGCGGCGGGATCCGGGTCGAGGGGACGCGCGCGGTCGACGACCCGCGTATCCACCTCGTCGGGTACGGGCCCTCGGCCAGCACCATCGGCGCCAACCGGGCGGGACGCGCGGCCGTGCGGGACATCAGGAGGCTGCTGGCCGCGGAGCCCGTCGCCGCGTGACCACACGCCCGCTCACTGGGGGGACTGCGGGAACTGGGGCTGCTGCGCGGGCGCGCTCGGCGAGGAGCTAGGGGACCGGCCCGGACTCGACGGCAGCGTCTCGTTCTGCTGGATCGCGTTGAACTCGGCCACGTTGCGCTGGTGCTCGGCGTAGTCGGTGGTGAAGCGCGTGTCGCCGGGTTTGACGGTGACGAAGTACAACCAGTCGCCCGGCTCCGGGCTGAGCGCCGCGTGCATCGCCTCCGCGCCGGGGCTGTCGATCGGCGTGGGGGGCAGACCCATGCGCTGGTAGGAGTTGTAGGGGCTCTCGATACGGGTGTCGTCCGTGGTCGTCCGGGCCCATCTGCGGTCCAGGGCGTAGTTGATGGTGGAGTCCATCTGCAGCGGCATGCCGCGCTCGAGCCGGTTGTAGATGACCCGGGCCACCTTGCCCATTTCGTCCTTGGAGGCGGCCTCGGCCTGGACGATGCTCGCGACGATGACCGTCTGGTAGACGTTCATCGCGTGGTGCTGCGCACCGGCGGCGACCGGCGCCCCGTTGAACCTCCGGTTGGCGGTGTCGACCATGGACTGGAGCAGGGACAGCGGGGTCGCCTTCTCGCGGATCGGATACGTCGCCGGGTAGAAATAGCCCTCCGGATTGCCCTGGGCTTCGTTCGGCAGCTTCAGGGTGGTCTTGCCGATGGACTTCCTGGTGGTGCCCGCGGGCAGGGCGAGTGCCTTGTCGACGGCCTCGTAGACCTGGTTCGCGCGCGAGCCTTCCGGGATCACCAGGCTCCTGGTCCGGGTGGTGCTGATTTCGTCGTGCAGGCTGAGCAGCGGCACCGCCACGGCGGTGCCGGCCAGGACGGCGCCGGTCACGACGAGGGCGATACGGCCCCGGCGTGTCAGTCGGGTGGTTCTCCGTGGCGGAGTGTTCGTCTGCATGCGGGCACGGTAGCTGGCATACCGTCACAATCACCGCATATATGGATTAATACCGACATATCTTCAGCTGGTCGGTTCCAATTGCGCGTCCCGGCGGACCAGGGCCGCGTACCGCCCGTCCAGCTCCAGCAGTTCCTCGTGCGTCCCCCGCTCGGCCACGCGTCCGGAGTCCAGCACCACGATCTGGTCGGCGGCCCGAACAGTGGACAGGCGGTGGGCGATGGTGAGCGTCGTCCGGTTGGCCGACAGGGCGTCGATGGCCTCCTGGACGGCGGCCTCCGTACGGGTGTCCAGCGCACTGGTCGCCTCGTCGAGGAGGAGCACCGGGGGGTCGCGCAGGATGGTGCGGGCGATGGCCAGCCGCTGCTTCTCGCCGCCGGAGAAGCGGTGGCCGCGCTCGCCGACGACCGTGTCGTAGCCGTCGGGCAGGGCGGCGATGTGGTCGTGGATCTGGGCCGCCTTCGCCGCCGCGTGCAGTTCCTCGTCGGTGGCGTCCGGCTTGGCGAACCGGAGGTTGTCGGCGACGGAGGCGTGGAAGAGGTACGTCTCCTGGGAGACGACGCCGACCGCGCGGGCGAGGGTGTCGAAGTCGAGATCGCGGACGTCGACGCCGTCCAGGGTCACGCGGCCGCCGGTGACGTCGTACAGCCGGGGCACCAGGTAGCCGAGCGAGGACTTGCCCGCGCCGGTCGGGCCGACGATCGCCAGGCTGCCGCCCGCCGGGACGGTGATGTCGACGCCGTCGAGGACGGGCCTGCCCTTGCCGTCGTAGCGGAACTCGACGTCTTCGAGGCGGACCTCGCCCTTGACCTGGTCGAGGTGGACGGGCCGCTCCCGTTCGGTGATGTCGATCGGCAGGTCGAGGTACTCGAAGATGCGCTGGAACAGCGCCAGCGAGGTCTGGATCTGCACGCCGGTCGACAGCAGGCTGACGGCCGGGCGGAACAGGCCCTGCTGGAGGGAGACGAAGGCGACGATCGTGCCGAGCGAGGCCTGCGGGCCGCCCAGTTGGAGGGCCACTCCGGCGGTCCAGTAGATGACGGCGGGCATGGCGGCCATGACGATGGTGATGACGGCCATCCGCCAGCGGCCGGCCATGTTGGACTTCACCTCCAGGTCGACCAGCCGCTCGGACTCCCCGGCGAAGGACGCCGTCAGGGACTCGGCGCGGCCCATGGTGCGGCCGAGCAGGATGCCGCTGACGGAGAGCGACTCGGTGACCGTGGCGGCCATCGCGGCCATCTGCTTCTGGCGCTGGGTGGTGATCTTCTTGCGTTCGTTGCCGACGCGGCGGCTGATCCACACGAACACCGGCAGCAGGAGCAGCGAGACGAGGGTGAGGCGCCAGTCGAGGGCGGCCATCGCGACGATCGTGGCGACCACACTGGTGAGGTTGGAGACCAGCGAAGTCGCGGTGGAGGTCACGGTGGCCTGCATGCCGCCGATGTCGTTGGCTATGCGGGACTGCACCTCGCCGGTGCGCGTGCGGGTGAAGAAGGCCAGCGACATGCGCTGGAGGCGGCCGTAGACGGCGGTGCGCAGGTCGTGCATGACGCGCTGGCCGACGGTCGTGGAGATCAGGGTCTGCAACACGCCGAAGACGCTGCTGAGGACGGCGCTGAGGATCATGCCGAGCGCGAGCAGGCTCAGCAGTCCGGTGCGGCGGTCGGGGATCGCGACGTCGAGGGTCTCCTTGAGGAGGAACGGCGTGGCGACCGAGACCAGCGACGAGGCGCCGACCAGCAGGCCGACGATCGCGAGCCGGCCGCGGTAGGGGCGGAAGAGCTTCAGGATGCGACGCACCTGCCGGGGCTGTTCCCTGGCGTCGGCAGGCGGGGTCCAGGAGGTTTCACGGTCGGGATGCATGGGCTCCTACGGAGGTGAGCGGGCGTCGGCGGCGGGACCGCTTCAGGACCGGCCGACGACGACTGACGGTTCTCAGGTCATTGTTACCTATACTCACAATGAACGGCATCCTGATATTGTTCCCGTATGACCACCCCCGACCCCGAGGGCCTGCTCGCCGAGCAGTTGCTGCGGCTGACGCGACGGGTGCACCGCATCCAGAAGCGCCATCTGGAACAGCGCGACCTGGGCATCACCCCGGCCCAGTCGCGGCTGCTGCGCACCCTCGCGCACTACGGCTCTCCGCCGCGCATGGCCGACCTCGCGGAGCGCCTCGAGGTGGTGCCCCGCGCGGTGACCACCCTGGTCGACGGGCTGGAGGCGAGCGGCAGGGTGCGCCGGGTGGCCGACCCGACGAACCGGCGGGTCACCCGGATAGAGCTGACGGAGGACGGTCGCAAGGCCCTCGAGGAACTGCGCGGCGCACGCCGGTCCGCCGCGCGGGAGATCCTCGCGCCGTTGACGGACGAACAGCGCGAGGTGCTCGGCGACCTGCTGGACACACTGGTGGACGGGGCGACGGCCGGGCGCTGCTGAACGCCTCGCACCCGAGGGCGAGGCGCCACACGACCGTCACCGAGCGGCCGGAAGGCCGTGGCCGAGTCCGCCCACGGCCTTCCGAAGACGGCTCAGCAGCCGCTGTCGTCCTCGGTCAGCACCCCCTGGACGGCCGTCAGGGAGCGGTCGTAACAGCCGCCCGAGCCGTGGAGCCGGTAGCGCTCGCTCGTCGTGCCGACCGCGTGGCGCTGGTCGCGCGGGACGTCGAGGGTGTACGTGGCGTCGCCGGTGTACGTGTCGTCGAGCCGCGACCACGCCGTGCGCCTGCCGCCGCGGGTCTCGGCCACCGCCGCCCGGTCGCCGAGCGTGAGCACCGTGCGCAGCCGGTTGTCGGCACCGGTCGCGGTGGTGCCGCTCATCGTGTACGTCCGGTGCGTGTGCGTCGTCCGGGCGAGTCCGCGTCCGTCGATCGTGACCGACTCGTCGTCCGTCCAGGTGGCGTCGAGTCCGTCCGTCGTCTCGCCGTCGGTCCACCGGTGCACGGAGGTGCTGGCCAGCGTCCGGCCGACGGTGGTCGTCACACGGCCGTGCGAGGTGTCGACGTATCCGGCGACGGTGAGCCGGTGACCGGCGTCGGTGTCCACGCGGTGGTCCGAACCGGGCGTGTAGGTCGAGGAGTTCCTGACATCACCTTCCTTGTGCACGGTGAGCCCGCCGGTGACGTGCGCCCGGCCCGCGTCCTGCCAGACGAGGACGTTCACGGGAGCGCTCCAGCCCGTCTGTCCCGCGGGGACGCCGACCACGGAGACCTCGACGCGGTGCGGGCGGCCGTCGTCGAGGATGCCCGCGTAGGGCGTGAGGTCGTACTCGACCGGCCGCACGTCGAAGGCGCGCGGGCCCGGGACGACGTACCAGAGGAAGGGGTTGGACCAGCCGCCGGTCCACACGTGCGGGAACGGCGCGGCGATTCCGGCCAGTTGGCCGTCGACCTTGACCTGCACCTCGCGGTAGGGGCCGCCGGCCGCCTTGCAGGAGTACGGCGAAGGGTCGGGGGCTGCGAGGTACCAGAACTCCTCGCAGCCGCCGCCGGATCCGGTGGCGTACACCTCGGCGACGACGCGCTCGCTGTTGCGCGGGGTGGTGAGGGTGGTCCCGGCGTCCGTGTCGGTGAGGGTGAGGACGCGGTCGGGGACGGTGGCGGCGGGGCGGCCCGCGTAGAAGGTCAGCGTGACCTTGACGTCGATGACGCCCGTGTACGTGTCGTCGACGACGTTCCCGATGAGCATGTCGACGTCCCTCGGCTCGCGGAAGGTGGAGCTGTAGCGCGTGACGTCCTTCTCCACGGACCACTCGATGCCGTCCGGCGACGGCTCCGGTGTCGACGTACGCAGGATCTCCACGCCGCCGACGTGCAGATAGCCGAGCCGGTCGTACTGACGGCCCTTCACCTTGCCGTCGAGCCGCAGCACGACCTTGCTCCAGCGGTCGCCGCATCCCTTCGGGGGCGTGTAGGTGCCCTTGTACGGGGTGAAGTCCCGGAACTGCGCCTCGGCGAGGGTGACGCGGCAGGATCTGGTGTGCGGTGCGGTGACGGGCGGGGCGGCGGTCACGGGGTCGTGCCAGTCCGTGCCGAACTCGGCGGGGACGTCGGCGGATCGGGCGGGAGCCGCTCCCAGGAGGACGCCCGCCAGGAGGGTGAACCCGGCGAGCATGGACATGACTATCCGGCTTCTCATGGCCGGTGTTCTACGGGGAGTCGGGCCCGGCCGCAATGAGGCCCGCGCGGATCAGGCCGTCAGGTCCGCCCGGTCCCCCAAGACGATGACCGGATGCCGGGCCGGGTCGAGCGCGCGCAGCAGGTACTCCATGGCCTCCTTCGAAACGCTGACGCAGGCCGACGTGCCACTGCCGTGGTCCATGTGCAACCAGATGCCGCCGCCCTTCCGTTCGCCCTCGGGACGGGCCGGGTCGTTCGGCGGGGTGCCCTTGATGCGGTTGTAGTCGATGGCGATGACGTAGTCGAAGTCGTGCCAGTGCGACTCGTCCCACTGGCGCGGGGCCGCGAACGACTGGTCCCGCGTGTACGGCAGTCCGGCACCGGGATCGTCGAGCACACCGCCCGCGTCGGAGAGCGTGTACACGCCGACGGGGCTGCGGTTGTCCCCCATGCGGTGGTCGACGGTCCAGCCCTTCTTGCCGTTGTGCGCCGGCCAACTGCGCGTCCGTTCCCAGCCGGTGGCCCGCCTGGTGTACAGCACGAGCGTGGCGTCGGCCGAGTCCTTGCCTCGGCCGTAGACGACCACGACCTGGCCGGAGTCCGCGGGGATCCGCCGATGCAGCCCCTCGCCGACGCCCGGTAAGCGGGTGGTGCCGACAGCGGCCGGGCTGCCATGCCAGCTCCGGGCGGGGGCTCCTCGGTCACCGGCGGATCCTCGGTCCCCGGCGGTCCGGGCTCCGCCGTCATTCGCCGAGCCACAAGATGACAGGGCGGCCAGGGCGGTCAGGGAAGTCAGCAAGGTTCCGAGCGCCGCCACCAGGACCGTCGCGCGCCGCACGCCGTTCGTCTGCACTGGACCATGGTGACACTCCGTACCCGCTGATAGCGCAGGGTTCCGGACATCACACCCGCATCGCCCTCCTGGAAAACCGTTTGCTTTCGACCACGCTGCGACGCGAACCTTTCACGGTTTGTTGCCTTCTCTCTCCCCCAGACTCCCCCGACTCCCCCCGACACAAGCCACTGGGACGTCATACGCCATGCAAATTCAAGACCTTCCGTATCCCGACCCGGGCGTCCCCGACACGCGTTCGGGTCCCCGATTCCTGTGGTGGCTCGGGCGGAACCAGTTGGGCGGGCAGATGAAGTCGCTGGCCTGGGGCCTGCTGCACTTCGTCTCCGTCTCCGCGCTGCCGTTCTGCGTCGGACTCGCCGTGCAGGCCGTCGTCGACCGCTCCGGTACGCGCCTCGCCCTGACCGGCGGGCTGATGGCGCTGTGCGGCGCGGGCATCGCCGTCGGCGACACCTTCCTGCACCGGGCCGCCGTCACCAACTGGATCACGGCGGCCGCCCGCGTCCAGCAACTGCTGGCCCGCAAAGCCGCACAGCTGGGCTCCGCGCTGACCCGACGGGTCGCGGCCGGCGAGGTGGTGGCCGTCTCCACGGGTGACGTGGAGAAGATCGGCTGGCTGGTGGAGGCGGTCTCGCGCTTCACCGCGGCCGCGCTGACGGTGGTCGTGGTCTGCGTCGCCCTGCTCTTCTACCAGCCCGCGCTCGGCGTGGTGCTCGCGGTGGGTCTGCCCGTGGTGGCGCTCGCCGTGCTGCCGCTGCTGCCCCGCGCGACGCGGCGCGCCGACGTGCAGCGCGAGAAGGCGGGGCGGGCCACCGAACTCGCCTCGGACACCGTCGCCGGCCTGCGCGTGCTGCGCGGCATCGGCGGCGAGGAGCTGTTCCTCGACCGCTATCGCAGCGCCTCCCAGGAGGTACGGCGGGCTGCCGTGCGCAGCGCCCGGATGTGGTCCCTGATCGCCGCGATCCAGGTGCTGCTGCCCGGGCTGCTGCTGATCGCGGTCGTCTGGCACGGCGTCCACCTGGCCCGTGCGGGCCGGATCACCGTCGGGGAACTCGTCACCGCCTACAGCTCGGTGATGATCCTCGCCTATCCGCTGCGGCACTTCGAGGAGATCGCCATGGCGTACTCCTTCTCGCGCCCGTCGGCCAAACGGGCCGCGCGCGTGCTGTCCCTGGAACGCGCCACGGACGCCGGGGGGTCGCGCGCGGCGGAGACTCCGGCCGGTGAGCTGTACGACCCGGAAACCGGTCTGCTCGCGCCCGCCGGCCGGCTGACCGCCGTGGTCTGCGGGGACCCGGACGCGGCCGGGCGGCTCGCCGAACGGCTGGGCGGACACGCCACCGAGCCGGGCCCTTCGGTGCTGCTCGGCGGGGTGCCGCTGGACGAGCTGCCCCTGGACAGCGCCCGCACCGCCGTCCTCGTACAGGACAAGGACCCGGTACTGCTGTCCGGTTCGCTGCGCGAGCTGCTCGACGTGCCGGCGTCCGGTGCCGTCGCGGCGGAGGCGGCGCTGGCCGCCGCGCAGTGCGGAGATGTCCTGGAGGCCCTCGTCCAGGGATCCCTGGACGCCACCGACCCGATGGACGCCCGCATCACCGAACGCGGTCGCTCGCTCTCGGGCGGGCAGCGCCAGCGGCTCGCGCTGGCCCGGTCGCTGATCACCGACCCCGAGGTGCTGGTCCTGGACGAGCCGACCTCCGCCGTCGACTCCCACACGGAGGCACGGATCGCGGAGGGGGTGCGCGGGCTGCGGACCGGCCGCACGACGGTGGTTCTCACCTCCTCGCCACTGCTGCTGGACCACGCGGACCGGGTCGTCCTCGTGCACGACGGCGAGGTCGTGGCGGTCGGTGTGCACCGCGAGCTGGTGCACACCGAGCCCCGGTACCGGGCCGTCGTGACCCGCGAGACCGACGACGAGACTGCCGCCCTGCGGGGCGCACTGGAAGAGATCGAGGAGAGCGCATGATCGGCGTCGCGCCACCGGCTTACGACCCGGCGGCCCCGACGACGGCCACCACCCTGCCCGTCGGCGCCGCGGCGACCGTACGCGCCTACGTGGCCGAACTGTTCCGCCGGCACCGCCGCGCCTTCGGGATCCTGATCGCGGTCAACACCGTCGCCGTGGTGGCCTCCATGGCAGGTCCCTACCTGGTGGGCGGACTGGTGGAGCGGGTCTCCGACGGGGCACGCGAACTGCACCTGGGCCTGACCATCGGCCTGTTCGTGCTCGCGCTGACGGTCCAGGCGGTGTTCGTCCGCGAAGTACGGCTGCGCGGGGCGATGCTCGGCGAGCGGATGCTGGCCGACCTGCGCGAGGACTTCCTCGTCCGGTCGGTCGGGCTGCCGCCGGGAGTACTGGAGCGGGCCGGCACCGGCGACCTGCTCTCCCGTATCACCACGGACATCGACCGGCTCGCCAACGCGATGCGCGAGGCGGTACCGCAGCTGGCCATCGGGGTCGTGTGGGCCGTACTGCTGCTCGGCGGGCTCGTGGTCACCGCGCCGCCGCTGGCCGCCGCCGTGCTGCTGGCCGTGCCACTGCTGGTGGCGGGGTGCCGCTGGTACTTCAAGCGGGCCCCCTCCGGCTACCGCTCGGAGGCCGCCGGGTACGCCGCCGTGGCCGCCGCGCTCGCCGAGACCGTGGACGCCGGCCGCACCGTCGAGGCCCACCGCCTCGGCGAGCGCCGCATCGACCTGTCGGAGCGCCGGATCAAGGAATGGACGGCCTGGGAGCGCTACACCCTCTGGCTGCGGTCCGTGCTCTTCCCGGTCATCAACGCCACCCATGTCACGGTCCTCGGCTCGGTCCTCATGGTCGGCGGGTTCTTCGTGCTGCACGGCTGGATCGGGGTGGGGCAGCTCACCACGGGTGCTCTCATCGCGCAGATGCTCGTCGACCCGGTCAACCTGATCCTGCGCTGGTACGACGAGGTGCAGGTCGCCCAGGTGTCGCTGGCCCGCCTCGTCGGCGTGCGCGACATCGAGCCGGCCGCCGGGGACGCCGCGCCGGACCCGGACGGACGCGACGTGCGGGCTGACGGGGTGCACTTCGGCTACCGCGAGGGCGTCGACGTGCTGCGCAAGGTGTCGCTGGAGGTCGCGCCCGGCACCCGGCTGGCTCTCGTGGGGCCCTCGGGGGCCGGCAAGTCCACGCTCGGCAGGCTGCTCGCGGGCATCTACGCTCCCCGGGAAGGCCGGATCACCCTGGGCGGTGCCGAACTCTCCCGGATGGCCGCCGAGCAGGTTCGCTCGCACGTCGCCCTCGTCAACCAGGAGCACCACGTGTTCGTCGGCTCCCTGCGCGACAACCTCCTGCTGGCCAGCACCGACGCCACCGACGCCGAGCTGTGGGCCGCCCTGGGCGCGGTCGACGCCGACGGCTGGGCGCGGGCGCTGGACGACGGCCTGGACACCGAGGTCGGCTCGGGCGGGCTGGCGCTCACCCCGGCGCAGGCCCAGCAGATCGCGCTGGCCCGGCTGGTGCTGGCCGACCCGCACACGCTGGTCCTGGACGAGGCGACCTCGCTCCTGGACCCGCGCGCGGCACGGCATCTCGAGCGCTCCCTGGCCCGCGTCCTCGACGGCCGCACGGTGGTCGCCATCGCCCACCGTCTGCACACCGCGCACGACGCCGACGTGATCGCCGTCGTGGAGAACGGCCGCATCAGCGAGCTGGGCAGCCACGATCAGCTGGTCGGGGCGGACGGCGCGTACGCGGCGCTGTGGCGTTCCTGGCACGGGTGATCGCGCGGGAGGCAGGGCGGCCGGGGGCACGGTCGGCGGGGCCGTGCGCGCTGTCGGCGGACGGCACGGGGCCGGGGCCGGGGTGTGCACTCTCGGGCCGCGACCTGTGCCGTTGCGCGGTGCCGAACCGGGGTGGAAGGCTGGAGATTGGCACCGGCTTGGGGAGCGCCCGGGAACCGTCGGGTCACCGTCCGGTTCACGCCGGGTGAGTCCTGTGCCCCGCATCCCGGCGGGCCGTCGCCGGACGCGGTGAGAACGAGCCGTGCCCAGCAGCTGGAGGTACCCGTGGACAGCACCGACGGATGGGGAGATGACGTATACCAGCCCGATGCGTCCGAGATCCAGGACGACGCGGGACTGCTCGACGCGGAGGACACACTCGTCGACGACGGTGTCGACGACCCTCTGGACCGCGGCTGGTCCCCTCCCGAGCGGCCGTGGGCGGTGGAGCACGCGGGCGTGACGGCGGGCGAGCGCCGGCAGGGCGAGACCCTGGACGAGCGCCTGGCCGAGGAGATGCCCGACCTCACCGCCCCCGACGGCGACGGTATCGGCGACGTCGAGGACACCGACGGCGAACCCCTGGACAACGAGGTCGGCGACCTCCGCTCCGGCCGTCTCGTGGCCCCCGACGAAGGGGCGCACGAGGACGAGGAGGCCGCCCTCGTCGCGACCGACGTCGGCATCGACGGCGCCGCCGCCTCCGCCGAGGAGGCCGCGATGCACATCGTGGACGAGGACACCTACGGCTGAGCCCGACGCAGCACGCCTGCCGACCGCCCCGTGCGAGGAGCCGCCATGCAGCAGGACAAGCACCCCGACTACCACCCGGTCGTCTTCCGCGACCGCGCCGCCGGGTACGCCTTCCTGACCCGGTCCACCGCGACCAGCGACCGGACCATCGAATGGGACGACGGGGAGACGTACCCGGTCGTCGACGTGGAGATCTCCTCGGAGAGTCATCCCTTCTACACCGGCCAGGCCCGCACGGTCGACACCGAGGGACGCGTCGCGCGTTTCGAGCGCCGGTACGGCGGGGCGGACGCCGGGTCCAGCGGCGGATCCACTCCGAGCGGGGGCGGCGAGCCGGCCTGAGCCCGTCGGATGACCTGGGCCCGTCGGATGACCTGAGCCCGTCAGATGACGTTGAGCGCCGCCGCGCAGCCCACTCCGCCGAGCAGCATGAACACCGGCATCAGCACCTTGAGCTCGACCCAGCTGCCCGCCCGGAACCGCATCGCCTTCGGCGGTCCCAGCGGGTACCAGCGCTTGCGGCCCACGGGGATCGGCCACAGGATCGGGCAGCCGGAGACGGTCAGCGCGTCCCCGATGTCGTGCACCAGCGCCCCCAGCACGACGGGCAGCCCCAGCCACAGGTACTCCTGCCCGGGCGCGGTGAACAGCCAGTCGGAACCGTTGCCCGGCTTGTCCAGGATGCCGGCCAGGATCCACGCGCTGGTCGCGGCCAGCAGCCAGACCAGGACATCGCTGCTCGAACCACGGGCCGCCCGCCACAGCAGACCCTCGATGGCCAGCACCATGTGCGCGAACAGGATCGCCAGCACCGCCCACCGGCCCCCGGTGATCGCCGCCGCCGAGCAGCCCCCGCCGATCAGGACCGCCCACAGCCAGGTGTGCGTCAGCGTCCGGTGCCCGCCGGAGCGACGCGGGTCGCCCTGCTTTCTGGTCGCCTTGTAGACGGCGTACGACAGCTTGTCCACGATCTCGCAGATCCAGCGGGAGAGCGGCCCGAAGGCACGCGAGATGGTCGCCGCCTTGTGGTCGAGGTCGGGAGCCAGCGCGGCACCGGCGCAGATCAGCGCGCCGACCAGGAGCACCGGCCAGGGCATCGGGTGGCCCGCCGCGGCGGCTGCCGCTCCGACGCCGAGCCAGGCGGCGGCCCCCGACAGTGAGTGTGCTGGTCCCATCATGGCCGTTGCCCGCCCCATTCCTCGTGTGCCGCTGTCCAGTTGACCGGGTGCGATGACGCTCCGTCGGCGACACAGCGTAGCTGCCGTGATCTTCCTGCTCGCAGCCGATTCCCTCATAGGCCGGAAGGCCAGGCAAGATGGGTGCGTGACCCTCATCGATCAGCTGCCGCCGACCGCCGACCCCGACGCCCTGTACGAAGCCTTCGAGTCGTGGGCCCAGGAGCGCGGTCTCACGCTCTACCCCCACCAGGAGGAGGCGCTGATCGAGGCGGTCTCGGGTGCGAACGTGATCGTGTCGACGCCCACCGGCTCCGGCAAGTCCATGATCGCCGCGGGCGCCCACTTCGCCGCGCTGGCCCGGGACGAGGTCACCTTCTACACGGCCCCGATCAAGGCGCTGGTGTCGGAGAAGTTCTTCGAGCTGTGCAAGCTCTTCGGCACCGAGAACGTCGGCATGCTCACCGGCGACGCCTCCGTGAACGCCGACGCGCCCGTCATCTGCTGCACCGCCGAGGTGCTCGCCTCCATCGCCCTGCGTGACGGCAAGGACGCGGACGTCGGCCAGGTCGTCATGGACGAGTTCCACTTCTACGCGGAGGGCGACCGCGGCTGGGCCTGGCAGATCCCGCTGCTCGAACTGCCGCAGGCGCAGTTCGTCCTGATGTCGGCCACGCTCGGCGACGTCTCCTTCTTCGAGCAGGACCTCACCCGCCGCACCGGCCGCCCCACGTCGGTGGTCCGCTCGGTGACCCGCCCGGTCCCCCTCTCCTACGAGTACAAGTTCACCCCGCTCACGGAGACGCTCACCGACCTGCTGGAGAGCAGGCAGGCGCCGGTGTACATCGTGCACTTCACCCAGGCGCAGGCCGTGGAGCGGGCGCAGGCGCTGATGAGCATCAACATGTGTTCGCGCGAGGAGAAGGACCAGATCGCCGAGCTGATCGGCAACTTCCGCTTCACCACGAAGTTCGGCCGCAACCTCTCCCGGTACGTCCGCCACGGCATCGGCGTCCACCACGCCGGCATGCTCCCCAAGTACCGGCGCCTGGTGGAGAAGCTGGCACAGGCCGGTCTGCTGAAGGTCATCTGCGGCACGGACACGCTCGGTGTCGGCGTGAACGTGCCCATCCGCACGGTGCTGTTCACGGCTCTGACCAAGTACGACGGCAGCCGTGTGCGCACCCTGCGCGCCCGTGAGTTCCACCAGATCGCGGGCCGGGCCGGCCGGGCCGGCTTCGACACGGCGGGGCTCGTGGTCGCGCAGGCGCCCGAGCACGTCATCGAGAACGAGAAGGCACTCGCCAAGGCGGGCGACGACCCGAAGAAGCGCCGCAAGGTGGTGCGCAAGAAGGCGCCGGAGGGCTTCGTCGCCTGGACGGAGAACACCTTCGAGAAGCTGATCGCCTCCGAGCCGGAGCCGCTGACGTCCCGTTTCCGGGTCACGCACACGATGCTGCTGTCGGTGATCGCCCGGCCCGGCAACGCCTTCGAGGCGATGCGTCGTCTCCTGGAGGACAACCACGAGCCGCGCAAACAGCAGCTCAGGCACATCCGGCGGGCGATCGCGATCTACCGCTCGCTGCTGGACGGCGGCATCGTCGAGAAGCTGGACGAGCCGGACCCCACGGGCCGCATCGTCCGCCTCACGGTCGACCTCCAGCAGGACTTCGCCCTCAACCAGCCGCTGTCCACGTTCGCGCTCGCCGCGTTCGAGCTGCTGGACCCCGAGTCGCCGTCCTACGCCCTCGACATGGTGTCGGTCGTGGAGTCCACCCTGGACGACCCGCGTCAGATCCTCGTCGCGCAGCAGAACAAGGCGCGCGGCGAGGCCGTGGCCGCGATGAAGGCGGACGGCGTCGAGTACGAGGAGCGCATGGAGCGCCTCCAGGACGTCACCTACCCCAAGCCCCTGGAGGAGCTCCTCTTCCACGCGTACAACACGTACCGCAAGAGCCACCCCTGGGTCGGCGACCATCCGCTGTCGCCGAAGTCCGTGATCCGCGACATGTACGAACGGGCGATGTCCTTCACGGAGTTGGTGTCCTTCTACGAGCTGGCTCGCACCGAGGGCATCGTGCTGCGCTACCTGGCGAGCGCCTACAAGACCCTGGACCACACCATTCCGGACGACCTCAAGTCGGAGGACCTTCAGGACCTGATCGAATGGCTCGGCGAGATGGTGCGCCAGGTCGACTCCAGCCTGCTGGACGAGTGGGAGCAGCTGGCCAACCCGGAGGAGATGACCGCCGAGGAGGCTCAGGAGAAGGCCGACGAGGTCAAGCCGGTCACCACCAACGCGCGTGCCTTCCGGGTGCTCGTCCGCAACACGATGTTCCGCCGCGTGGAGCTCGCCGCCCTCGACAAGGTCGACGAACTGGGTGAGCTGGACGCCGACTCGGGCTGGGACGCCGAGGCCTGGGGCGAGGCGATGGACAAGTACTGGGACGAGTACGACGACCTCGGCACCGGTCCCGACGCCCGCGGTCCGAAGCTGCTGGTGATCCAGGAGGACCCGCAGAACAAACTCTGGCGCGTCCGCCAGATCTTCGACGACCCCAATGGCGACCACGACTGGGGCATCGGCGCGGAGGTCGATCTCGCGGCCTCCGACGCGGAGGGCCGTGCGGTCGTCCGCGTCACCGATGTCGGCCAGCTGTGACCACAGGAGACTCCCACCCATGACGAATCCGGCCGAGAGACTCGTCGACCTGCTCGACCTGGAGCAGATCGAGGTCAACATCTTCCGTGGACTGAGCCCGCAGGAGTCCCTCCAGCGGGTCTTCGGCGGGCAGGTGGCAGGCCAGGCGCTGGTCGCCGCCGGGCGCACCACGGACGGCGACCGTCCTGTGCACTCGCTGCACGCGTACTTCCTGCGTCCGGGCCGCCCGGGCGTGCCGATCGTGTACCAGGTGGAACGGGTCCGGGACGGCCGGTCGTTCACGACGCGCCGGGTCACCGCGGTGCAGCAGGGCCGCACGATCTTCAATCTGACCGCCTCCTTTCACAAGCCTGAGGAAGGACCTTTCGAGCACCAGCTGCCGCCGGCCCGCGAGGTGCCGCACCCGGAATCCCTGCCGACGGTCACGGAGGAGATCCGCAAGCACCTGGGCGCACTGCCCGAGCAGCTGGAGCGGATGGCGCGCCGCCAGCCCTTCGACATCCGTTACGCCGACGGGCTGCGCTGGCACGCCGAGGAGATCGAGGGCGCCGAGCCGCGCAGCGCGGTGTGGATGCGTGCGGTCGGCCCGCTGGGCGACGACCCGCTGGTGCACACCTGCGCGCTCACCTACGCCAGCGACATGACTCTCCTGGACGCGGTCCGCATCCCGGTCGAGCCGCTGTGGGGCTCGCGGAACTTCGACATGGCCTCGCTGGACCACGCGATGTGGTTCCACCGGCCGTTCCGCGCGGACGAGTGGTTCCTGTACGACCAGGAGTCCCCGATCGCGGTAGGGGGCCGCGGTCTGGCCCGCGGCCGGATCTACGACCTACAGGGGCGCCTCCTCGTGTCGGTCGTCCAGGAAGGGCTGTTCAGGTCCTTGCGGTCGCTGTAGCCGAGGTGGCCGCTGCTCAGTGCTCCGTGGGCCGGGGGCTTCTGCGGCGCAGCCAGCCCCGGAGTCCGCGTGACGGCTTCGGCGAGCACGCCGCGTCCGGTGCGGGCGGGGGTGGGGGCGAGTGCGGTGCGGGCGGGGCCGGATGTGATGCGGGCGGGGCCGGGGGTCGTGCGGGCACGGCCTGGCGTGGCGTCGGCCGCGGGGCGGACCGGTGGGCACGAGCCTCGTCGACCGTCTGCGCCAGATCGCTGCGGAGCCAGCCGACCTCGTCCGGGTCGTCCGCCGTCATGATCCGCTCGGCGAGATCCGCCGAGGGCGAGCCCGGGGCGCCGTGGGCGGGCGGCCCCGGCCGGAACCGGTTCACATGAGCCCGTTCGTAGGGGTCCTTGATCACGTCCGAGATGTGCACGGGGTCGAGGAAGGCGGCCACGGCGCCGGCGCGCTCCCACGGATCGCCGGCCTGGCGCAGCAGGAATCCGAGGTGACGTCCGCGCCAGGTGCGGGCCCGCAGGTCCAGCCCGTCCTCCAGCCGATCGCGCAGATCCTGAGGCGTACGGCCGGTCAGCAGGCGGGCGTTCCGTTCGTCCGCCGCGAACTTCCGCAGTTCCTCCGCCAGATAGAGCCAGACCACGGCACGGTAGCGGTTCAGATAGAACTTGACCGGTACCACCAGGCCGAGGCGGGCGAGCCGGGTGAACCTGGCAGCCGACACCTCCATCAGCGCCGCGCCCTCCGTGGTGCCCACAGCCCTGACGCTCTCCTGGAACGACTCCGGGAATCCGTCCTGCCCGCGCAGGCGCTCGATCTCGGCCCGGTCGACGCGGCGGCCCCCGCCTCCTCCCTCGTCGGGCACGGTACGGATCCGGCCGAGGTGTACCGCTAGGTCGAATTCACCGCGTTTGAGGCCGAGTTCGCGAGCGGCACGGCTGGGCGTGCAGGTCAGGTGACGCGGGGCCTCGATGGTGTTGCCCGACATGGTCGTCTCCCCCGTGGAGTCGGTGGCTCGCGCCGTCCGCGCTCGCCGTGAAAAAACCGTAGCCGGTCCGGCGAATCTCGGGGCAAGCCTGTGGATAACTCCGTACGGGCGAGTGAACTCGCAGGTCAGAGGTCTTCTTTGGGTTCACGTCCGGGTTGTCGGGCGTCCACGCCGAGGTGCTCGCCGACGCGGTTGACGAGCAGCGTCATCTCGTAGGCGATCTGACCGATGTCGGCCTCGGCGCCGCTGAGCACGCACAGGCAGCTGCCGGTGCCGGCCGCGGTGACGAACAGTACGGCGTCGTCGTACTCGATCATCGTCTGGCGGACTCTGCCCGCGCCGAAGTGGCGTCCCGAACCCTTGGCCAGACTGTGCAGTCCGGACGCGACGGCGGCGAGGTGCTCCGCGTCCTCGCGGCGGAGGCCGGTGCTCGCGCCCGTCACCAGACCGTCGTTCGACAGGACCAGCGCGTGCCGTACCTGTTCCACGCGCCCGGTCAGGTCGTCCAGGAGCCACCCGAGTCCCTGGTTCTGCGCCATCTTCCGTCTCTCCCCGTGTGACGTCTCCCCCCTGGCTGGAGGAACTTCCCCGCCAGCCTTCCCCACGACCGCCGTCCGGGCAAGGAGGATGGGGGCATGGCACAGAAGATGACCGATGAGCAATGGCGGGCGTTCGTCTCCGAGGGCACCCGCACCGGCAAACTGTCCACTGTGCGCGCCGACGGCAGTCCGCACGTGGCGCCGATCTGGTTCCTGCTGGACGGCGACGAAGTGGTCTTCAACACGGGCAAGGAGACCGTGAAGGGGCGGAGTCTGGCCCGTGACGGGCGTGTCGCGCTCTGCGTGGACGACGACCGGCCGCCCTTCCACTTCGTGACGCTGAGCGGCCGCGCCCGGCTGTCCGAGGACCTCGGTGAGGTCCGGGACTGGGCGACCCGGATCGCCGCTCGGTACATGGGTGAGGAACGCGCCGAGGAGTTCGGTGCGCGCAACGGCGTTCCGGGCGAGCTCCTGGTCCGCGTCACCGTGGACCACGTGGTGGCGGTGAAGGACATGACGGGCTGAGGCCGCCGTCGGCGGGTCAGCCCACCGAGTCGAGCAGCCGGGCGGTGTGCATCCGCCCGGCGTACTCGACGAGCCGGATCAGCACCTCCTTTCCCGAGTCGCGGTCGCGGGCGTCGCAGAGGACCACGGGCGTGCCCTGGTCGAGGTCGAGGGCGCGGCAGACGTCGTGGGCACCGTAGGCGCGGGCGCCGGCGAAGCAGTTGACGGCCACGACGAACGGGATGTGCCGGTGCTCGAAGTAGTCCACGGCCGGGAAGCAGTCCTCCAGCCGCCGGGTGTCCGCCAGGACCACCGCTCCGAGGGCACCCTGTGACAGCTCGTCCCACAGGAACCAGAAGCGGTCCTGGCCCGGTGTGCCGAAGAGGTAGAGCGACAGGTCTGAGCGGATGGTGATGCGGCCGAAGTCCATGGCCACGGTGGTGGTGACCTTCTGGTCCACACCGTCGGTGTCGTCGACCAACTGCCCGGCCTCGCTGAGCAGTTCCTCGGTGCGCAGCGGGCGGATCTCACTGACCGCGCCGACCAGGGTGGTCTTGCCCACGCCGAATCCGCCGGCGACCAGAATCTTCAGCGCCAGGGCGGACGTCCCGCCGTCCGTGGCGTCGGGGTGCTCGGAGACCATGATCACTTCTCTCGGGGGTGGGAGTCGCGGCCGACGGCGCGGCATGGGTGCGGTGGGTGGTGAACTGTCATCTACAGCGCCCGCAATCCCGCGATGACCTCGCGCAGAATGCGTTCGTCGGGCAATTGCGCAGGGGGTACCGGGCGGCTGATCGTGACGCAACCCAGGTCCAGCAGGTCGCCCAGCAGCACCCTGATCACGCCCACGGCAAGGTCCGCGCCCGCGGCGAGTTCGGCGACCGACTGGGTTTCCGTGCGGCACAGGTCGACGAGCGTGTGGTGCTCGGGGCCGAGCGCGGGATCACCGTCGGCGGGAAGGCCGCCGGGGTCGAGTGTGACGAGTGCGATCAGGTCGAAGCGCACTCCGGTGGGGCCGGGTCTGGTGCGGCCGCCGGTCATGGCGTAGGGACGGACGAGAGGTCCGGCCTCGCCGTCGTACCACTGGCTGCCCTGCTCCCGCGAGGCGTCCGCGGTGTCCTCGGTCATCTGTGCCGACCGCCCTCTCCGTTCATCCGGCGGCAGGCGGCCGCGCGGCGACCCGGGGGGCCGTGTACAGGTGTTCGCCGACGCGCCTGACCAGCCGTGCCATCTCGTACGCGACGAGTCCGATGTCGGCCGTGACCGCGGTGAGGACGGCGAGGCAGGAGCCGTCTCCGGCGGCGGCCACGAAGAGGAAGGCGTCGTCCATCTCCACCATGGTCTGGCGGACGCCGCCGACTCCGAAGTGCCGCCCGGTGCCCTTGGCGAGGCTGTGGAAGCCGGAGGCGACGGCGGCGAGGTGCTCGGCGTCCGCGCGCGCGAGGCCGGTGGAGGCGCCCACGGCCAGGCCGTCGTTGGACAGCACCACGGCGTGCCGTACGTCGCCCACGCGGGTCACCAGGTCGTCCAGCAACCAGTCGAGTTCGCCGGACCTCCCCCGCTCTCGGCTTCGCTCGAGCGGGGGGATCCCCATGGCGGCCCTCATGCTCGGGTCCTGGATCATGCGAGGTCTCCTTCGCTGCTGTCGCTGCCCGCTTCGGGACCGGGGGCGGCTCCGCGGCCGGGTCGCCTGCCGCCGCCGCGCGTCCAGCCGTCGCGGTAGGCCGCCATGCGGTCCCGCACCAGTTCGGGGGTGCGCCGGTCTTCGCTGTGCGCGTCCGGGGCCGGGGACGGCTTCTCGGGGCGGTGTTCGCGCAGTTGGGGTGC
The DNA here is from genome assembly GCF_040644935.1 of Streptomyces sp. NPDC046915. Taxonomy (NCBI): domain Bacteria; kingdom Bacillati; phylum Actinomycetota; class Actinomycetes; order Kitasatosporales; family Streptomycetaceae; genus Streptomyces; species Streptomyces sp. NPDC046915. Next base: position 289,011 of record NZ_JBEYXB010000005.1, read on the forward strand.
CAGACTCGCCTGCCGTGTCCGGCGCGGGAGGTCGTCGGAGCCCTCGGAGTCGTTCGGGGGGCGGTGCAGCCGCAAGGTGGTGACTCCCGGGGGTGGGGTTTCGGACGCGGGTTCTGCCGGGGGCCGGCCGGTGGCCGCGAGGACGGGCCGGTCGGCGGACACGGCCGCGGCCTCCTGGGGTGAGCGGACGCCGGACACGCGCGCGTACGCCGGGTGCTCGGCCGGTTCCGGGCCGGCCGCCGAACGGTCGGCGGCTTCCGCGGCGCCGCTGTGCAGCAGGGCGGTGGGCACCAGGACCACGGCGGTGGTGCCGCCGTAGGGCGAGGTGCTCAGGTGCACCTTGACGCTGTGCCGCGCGGCGAGCCTGCTGACCACGAAGAGGCCCAGGCGGTCGCTGTCGAACAGGTCGAGCGCCTCGGACTGCTCGATGCGCCGGTTGGCCTCGGCGAGCGTCTCGGGGCCCATGCCCAGGCCGCGGTCCTCGATCTCCAGGGCGTAGCCGTTGCCGACGGGTTCGCCCGTGACACGTACGCGCGTGTGGGGTGGTGAGAACTGGGCGGCGTTCTCCACGAGTTCGGCCAGCAGATGGGTGAGGTCGGCGACGGCGGCGCCGACGACGGATGCCTCGGGGAGCTGCCTCACCTCCACGCGCGCGTAGTCCTCGACTTCGGAGACGGCCGCGCGTACGACGTTGGTGAGGGCGACGGGCATGCGCCAGGCCCGTCCGGGCGCCGCCCCGGAGAGGATGATCAGGCTTTCCGCGTGGCGTCGCATGCGGGTGGTGAGGTGGTCGAGCCGGAAGAGGTCGCCGAGCTCGTTAGGGTCGTCCGAGCGGCGTTCCATGCTGTCCAGCAGGCTCAGTTGGCGGTGCACCAGGACCTGGCTGCGGCGGGCGAGGTTGACGAAGACCCCGGAGATGCCGCTGGCGAGTTCGGCTCGCTCCACGGCGGCGCGCAGGGCGGCGCGGTGCACCGTTCTGAGGGCCTCGGCGACCTGGCCGGTCTCGTCCTCGGCGGGCGGCTCCGGAGGGGCCTCGGTCCGGATGTCGATGTCCTCTCCGGCGCGCAGTCTCCGCATCGCCTCGGGAAGTTTGCGGCGGGCGATCTCCAGTGCGCCGTTGCGCAAGCCCACCAGCTCGACCACGAGGGCGCGTCCGATCCGTACGGAGATGACGAGCGAGGCGGCGACTGCGGCGAGGCCGAAGAGGACGGCGGCGCCGGCCGGGGTGAGCAGGCCGCGGCTGTACGGATCGGCCCGGCCCGCGACGGTGCTCGCGGCGTCGGTTCCGATGGCCCGCATTCCGTCCCGCACGCGCGCGTGGGCGGTCTCCCAGTCGGCTGCCGGAGCCGCGTCGACCGCGCGGACGCCCCGGCCGGCGGCCAGAATCTTGTCCTCGAGGGTGCCGACGCTGGTGTAGGCGCCGCTCGCGGCGAGCTTCTGCCAGGCGCCGCGCTGGGCATCGGGCAGGTCGGCGACGGCGGTGTCGGTGAGTGTGCGGCGCGTGTCGACGGCGCCGGTGAACAGCCGCAGTCGTTCGCCCGTGAGACCGCCCGCGAGGCGGGCGCCTGCGAGTACGACGTCCTCCTGTGCCAGTGCCTCCTGCGCGCGGGAGAACTCGAGGAGCACGCGCGCGTCGGAGCCGAGGTCGGCCTGCTGGATGCCGGTGAGGGCGCCGTCCACTCCGAAGGCGCTGCTGATGGTCCGCGTGTACTGCCCGTACGTCTCCTCCCAGCCGGCGCGCCGGTCGAGCACCGCCGTGCGCAGTGGGCCCAGGTGCTCGGCCCCGGTGACGAAGGCGTCCAGGCGCTGTGCGACACCGGAGGGCAGTTCCTCACTGTCCGCGACGGTGTTGTCGTCACCGAGCCGCAGCCGGGCCACGGACCGGTCGGTGCGGCCGGCGAGGGTCCGCAGTTCGCCGCCCTGTCCGGTGGCCGGATCGGTCGCGTACCGCACGGCGGCCGCGCGCTCGGCCTGGAGGGCGGTGACGGCGTCTGCGAGCGGGGTGCGCAGTTCCGCGTCCACGCGCTGCGACCGGCGCAGTCGTGACACGTCCTGGGCGGTGCTGACGGTGGCGTACGCCCACAGGGCGAGCAGGGACACGACGGGCACCATCAGGAGGCAGACGACCTTGGCCCGTACGGTCCGGGGCCGGAGCCGCCTGCGTGCCGCGCGCGTGGGAGCGCCGTCCGGGGCCTGGCCGAGGGTGTCGTCGGGGTCCTCGTCGGCGGGTCGTCCGGCATGGGCGCGACGGCCGCGCGCGGGCGGCGGGGACGGCGTCTGGGCGCCTGGGGTGGTCCTACGGGGTGTACGCATGGCCTTCTCGCTCGGAAGTGGGTCGTGGGCCCGCTCTGCGGCGGGAGGCCGGTCAGCCGGCCGGGTTGTGCACCGGACGCTGGGCGGAGGCGGATGCCTCGCGTTCCCCGGCGGTCGGTGAGAGGGCGACGAAGGCCGAGGTGATGAAGAGGTAGGACCCGAGGCCGACGGCGAGGGGGAAGATGAACTGCATCGCCGTGGCCCCGGGCAGGACCTCGCCGGAGGGAGTGACGTGCACACGGACCGCGAACATGCCGGTGTAGTGCATGCTGCTGACGGCCGCTCCCATGACGAGCGAGGCGACGGTGACCGCGATGGGCGACTTGATGTTGAGCCCGGCCCACAGGGCCGCCGTCGCGGCGACCACGGCGATCAGGACGGAGACCCCGACGAGTACCGGGTCGTAGGTCACGTCGCCGTGCAGCCGCACCGCGGCCATACCGAGGTAGTGCATGCTCGCCACGCCCAGCCCGGTGGTGAGGCCGCCGAGCAGCAGGGCGCGGGTGCGGTCGCGGCTGTAGCCGACGGCGAAGACGCCGGCGCAGACGACGATCATGGCGACCAGGAGGCTGAGGATGGTCAGCGGCACGTCGTAGCGGATGTCGGTGCCGCTGACGCTGAAGCCGAGCATGGCCACGAAGTGCATGGTCCAGATGCCGGTGCCGATCGCGGAGGCCGCGGTGACGAGCCAGTTGCGGCGCGCCCGGCCGGTGGTGCCGAGCGCGCGGACGGTGCAGCGCAGTCCCAGGGCGGCGCCGATGCAGGCCATCACGTACGACAGCGCGGGGGTCAGCCAGCCGAGGGAGGCGTGGTCCAGGTGTCCCATGGCCCCGGAACGCTAGCCCCGGCAGGGGCGTACAAAGGGGGCGCATTTCGAAAGGTGCCGGAATCTGGCACAGACGTGCGCCGGAACGATCGCGTCACGTTCGAACATGCGCGCAGGGCGCCCCTCCATACAAGTGAGGGATCATGCGCACCATGAGCGACGATCACACACACGTCCAGGAGTTCTTCACCGCCCGAGCGGACGACTGGGACAGCAGGTTCCCGGACGACGGCCCGGCCTACGCGGCCGCCGTGGCCGATCTCGGGCTGCGCCGCGGCGACCACGTGCTCGACGCCGGCTGCGGCACGGGACGCGCTCTGCCGCCGCTGCGCACGGCCGTGGGGCCGTCCGGCGTCGTCATCGGGGTCGACCTGACACCGGCGATGCTGCGGGCCGCCGTACGGGCGGGGCGGGATCGTCACGCGCGACTGCTGCTGGCCGACGTCGCCGCGCTGCCCCTGCGGTCCCGGTCGTTCGACGCCGTGTTCGGCGCGGGCCTGATCGCGCACCTGCCGCATCCGTCGGAGAACCTCCGGGAACTGGCGCGCGTGGTGCGGCCCGGCGGCACCCTGGCTCTGTTCCACCCGATCGGGCGGGCCGCGCTGGCAGACCGCCAGGGCCGTCGCATCACCCAGGACGACCTGCGCGCCGAGGGCAATCTGAGGCCACTGCTGGCCGGTTCCGGATGGCGCATGAGGTCGTACGTCGACGAGGACGCCCGTTTCCTGGCGCTGGCGGTCCGCGAGGGATAGCTCCTGTCGCCCGGCCTCAGGCTGTGGCACGGGGCAAATCCGTCCCCGCGACCGCCGCCACGAACGCGTCGGGGTTGTCGAACATGATGTTGTGGCCGGCGGCCGGCACCGTCCGCACGCGCACCCCCGCCGCCTCCAGCCGCTCCCTGCCGGGCAGTTCACCACTCAGCTCGCCCTGGAGATACACGCGCTCGATCCCCAGCCCCTCCAGGATGGTGCGCATCACGGGGTCCGAGCCCCGCCTCAGGCCGACGGCACTGCGGTGCAGTCCGCGCGGGTCGGCCAGCCGCATGGTCGACGCCCACAGCGGGCCGACCCTCTCCAGCACGCGCGCGTACCCGCCCGCCACGAAGTCCTCCTCCTCGTACGAGGCGATTCCGCTGCTGCCCGCGGCGGCCGGCGGAAAGGCGTCGAGATTGGCCTCGGTGAGGACGAGCCGGGAGACCAGGTCGGGCCGCCGGTGGGCGAGCACGAGTGCGACGGCGCCGCCCATGCTGTGCCCGATCAGCTCGGCTCCCGTCACGCCCGATGCGTCCAGCGCGGCCGCCACGGCGTCGGCGTGCTCCTCCAGGGTGTAGCCGAAGGCCTCCGGTCGGTCGCTCACGCCGTGCCCGGGCAGGTCGACGAACAGGCTGCGCCGGCCGGCGAGTTCGGGCCGGGCCGCGATGTGCGCGTGGTACACGGCCGAGGCCGCCCCCAGCCCGTGCAGGTACACGCGCGCGGGTTCGGCACCCGGGGTCTCGGTCCAGCGGACGCGGTTTCCCCTGTCATCGAACTCGGCGTGCTTCATCAGGTCCTCCTTGGTCACAGCCGCGGCGGCGGTCGGCGCATCCGACAATACCTCGGTCACGATGTATTACGGAACAGATATACCCGCCACCGGATATACGAGCGCTACGACATACAGCGGACCTGGGAGAGAATGCGGGCATGCTGGAGCTCGCCATCCTCGGATTCCTGTACGACGCCCCGCTGCACGGCTACGTCCTGCGCAAGCACATCGCTGCGCTGACGGGCCATGTACGGCCCATCGCCGAGAGCACGCTGTACCCCGCGATCAAGCGTCTGGAGAAGGCCGGCCTGCTGGCGCGTGCCACCGAGCCGGGCTCCGTGGCCGCGCCGCGCCACGTGCTGACGCTGACCGAGGAGGGCAGGCGCGAATTGCGGCACAGGCTCGCCGAACCGGCCCCGCGCGACATCACCGACGAGAACCGCTGGTTCACGGTGCTCGCGTTTCTCCGGCACCTCGAGGACCCGGCCGCGCAGGCCGAGGTGCTGCGGCGCCGACTGGCCTTCCTGGAGGAGCCGGCCAGCTTCTTCTACGACGGCGACCGGCCGCTGCGCGCGGAGGAGCTGGACGATCCGTTCCGGCGCGGCATCCTCACCGTCGCCCGGGCCACGAGCCGGGCGGAACTCGCCTGGCTGCGCGAGACCCTTGCCTCACTCGACAGGCTCGGCAGCCGCCGCGCGTAGCGGGGTACGCGCGAGGAGGGAAGGCCGCTTCACCGCGTTGTCCCTCTTTTGCCACCGCGGCTCCATCTCTACGTTGAGCAACGACGGATGGACGATCAGCAAGAGACGCCACTCAGGGGAAGGTGGTCCGCATGTGGGGCAGGATCCGCGAGAAGATCGCCCGGCCGGCCGTCTCGGGGCGCGCGGAGACGGGTGGGGACGGTGAAAAACGCACACACAACTTGTTCGATGCCGCGGCCGCCTATGTGTCGGCCCGCGCGGAGGACGACCAGGACCGGATCGACGAGGCCGCGTCCTGGGTGTCGCCGGAGGCACTGTCGTTCGGGGTGAGCGAGCTGGCGTGCCGGGCCGTCATGGCGCTGGCCCGGGAACGCGACGAGTCACCGCGGAAGGTGGCCCGTGACCTGCTGGGGCTGCCTGTGGCCTGATCCGAGCCCGGCGAGCGGCATTTCGCCCCGTCCAGGTGGATACCTGCAGCTCCGCGTGGTGGCAGTCGTGACAACGGCGTTCCCCTCGCACTAGGGTGCGCGCCGTTGGACGAACCACTGGGGAGGCTGGGATGCCTGGGACGGAAGAGGAGGCCGTCGCCGCCGCGGACGATGCGCTCTACGTGCTCACGGCTGTGCTGCTGACGCCGGCGCAGTTTCCGAGCGTGCTGGGCGACGACTATCCGGAGGCGTGCGCCGCGCTCGGCCTGGCGCCGTACGCGGACGGCTACGGCCTGGTGCTCGGCCAGGACGGCGACGGCGCTCGCTGGACGGTCGTCATCGACGACGTCTCGCTGGTCGCCGTCGCGATCGCCTCCTGGGACTGCGGCATGGAGTACGAGCTGTCGCCCGACGAGCGCACGGTCGTCGCCGCTCTGCCCGGCTGGCCCCTGGCGGTCGCCGTCGCCGCTCCGAACGTGCCCGCGCCACACGACCCCGGCCCCGACGCCGTGGACCGGCCGGTGCTGACCCCGCCGGACACCACCTCCTGGGGCCCGGCCCAGCGGCGTCTGGGCGCCGATGAGATCGCCTCCCAGTGGGCCATGTGGCGGGGGCAGATCGACGATGCCGACTTCCCGACACCGGACGGCTCCGGACCGGCACAGGACGGCCCAGGGGACGCGCGTGACGACGGAGCGGACACGCAGGACGGCGGCGGGGCGGACACACCGCCCCAAGGCCACCGCGGCATCCGGCGTGCCCTGGCCGAAGCTCGCGCGTACGTGGACACGCCACCGCCGCTCGGCAGGGTCCGCTCGTCGTTCGCGCCGGGGGACGCCCGCACGCTGCGCGCGGACGGCCCGGGCTGGTCGATGGTGGCCCGCACCGATGACATGGCCTTCGTGCTGCTCGACGACGAACCGGGCGAGGTGCTGCCGGTGGGCCGGGGCCCGGAGCTGCCCGGTCTGCTGGAGGCACTCGACAAGCTGGCGGTACGGCCGAACTGACGCCGTCGGCGCCGTGCCAGGTGCCGACGGCGGTGCGGGTCACCCGCTCCTGTCCGGGTCGATCAGGAGGGCCTCCATCGCGATGTCCGGGTCCTCGTGGGCCCTGAGCGCTGCCAGTTCGGCCCGCCACGGCTCCGCCCAGTCCGTTCTGCGACCGCCGACCCGGACCAGCGCCAGGGCGAGCGCCCCGGACGCGGCCGTCGCACGCGTGCGCAGACCGCGAGCGGCGGCGAGCAGGGCCGCGCGCGTGGGCGGCCGGTCCAGGTCCACGGGTACGTAGTCGGTGATGCCAGGGATGCGTCCCGGGCTCGTTTCGCACAACCGCGCCAAACGGTTCCACCGGTGCTCCTCATGGAGTCCGTGGCGCACGGCCTCCACCGCGGCCTCCCAGCTGAGGCGTGCGGCGTCGGTCTGCAGCCCGACGGACTCCAGCGTGCCGGCCAGACCGTCCAGGAGATGCAGGGCCTTGCCGCGTCCGAGGCCCTGCCGTATGGCCTCGCACCACTGGTGCAGGCGCCGCAACGCCTCGACGCGTGCTTCAGGATCGTCGGCGCGGACCCGCTCGGCCATGGCGTCGAATGCGCTGCGGGCGGCGGCTTCCGCGGCCGGTCCCGGCGGGAAGAACATCAACTGCTCTGCCGCCGCCTGCCAGACCCGGTGCGGCCGGTCCGGGTCCGCCATCACCTCGGACAGCGCGCGCAGGGCGTCGGTGGCCTCGGGGGTGAGCCAGCCCGCGAGCGCCCGGCAGGCGGCCACCACGGCGTCCTCGCCACCCTCCTCGACGAGCCGCACGAGGAACGCCCTGTACGGCTCGCCCTTGGTGCCGGGGACCGCCTGCACGCGCGCGTGCACGACGGCGTCCTGTACGGCGGGTTCGTCGGCCGCCGCGCGCAGCCGGTCCGAAACGCCGGAGCGGTCGATGTCGGGCAGCAGCACGCGGGCCAGTACGGCCCGGACGTCCGGGTGCTGTCCGGGAGCGTCCCAGGCGGCCAGGAGAGCCTCGAACGCGCCGTCCAGGGCGCCGAGGGCGCGGACGGCCTCCTTGCGCGTGCCCACGGGCGCGTCGGTGGCCGCCGCGACGGGCGCCAGCAGGGCCACGGCGTCGCGGTCGGGGACTTGCTCCAGGAGCCGCCGCAGCGCGGCCAGTGCGGCCCGTCCGCGCACTCCTCCGGTCGCGGCGTGCCGCAGCAGGAGGTCCCGCAGTTCGGCGCGGGCGGCCTCCGGCGTGCGGTCGGTGGCCTGGTCGGCGTCCCCGAGGGCGGTGAGTGCCGCCGCGGCCACCGGCTGCGGAGCCTCCCGTGCCAGTGCCGTCAGCCGCCAGGGATCCCTCAGCAGGGCGGCGGCGTCGGCACGGGTGCGCAGGGGCGCGGTTTCGTCGGCGGCCACGCGGGCGAGGTGCTCGGCCCACGCGTCCCGCTGGCCGGGCAGCCACCGGCCCATGGCCCCAGGGTGCACCTTGGGCGCCCAGGGCGCCGGGCGGGGCCGTACCCGCCCGGTGAACCGTTCTCGCGCGGCCGCGAGGACGGTGTCCAGGAGGTCCGTGCGCCGGACGGCGAGGGTCCGCAGGACGATCGGCAGGGTCGCGAAGGTGGCGTCCAGGGCGACGAGTTCGGCGCAGCGCCTCTCCCGCAGGTGCTTCGGCCGGACCCAGACCGCCGCGGCACGGGCGGCGAGTTCCGGGTCGTCACAGGTGAGCGCGACCTGTCGGGCCGCGGAGTCCAGGGCGGGCAGGGCGGCGAGCCGGTGCGCGAGGAGTTCGGCGAGCGCCGTGGTGACGTCGGGCCGGTTCCGCGCCGGTCCGGAGGTGGCCTCCCAGATGGCCCGGGCCGCCTCCTCGTCGACGCTCAGGGCGGTCACCGCGCGGGCGTGCGGCGCCGCGAGCACGACCTGGCCCAGCAGTCCGGCCACATGAGTGGCGCGGTCGCGCAGGCCGGCCCGTGCGGCCTGTTCGACGACGCGGCGCAGCAGCCGCTCGGCGGCGGCCAGGCAGGCCGGTGTCGTGTCCCGCGACTGGACGGTGGTGAGCACGGCGTCGCGCAGCACGCGTTCGGGCAGGGCGGCCAGTAGCCGCGGCGCGGCACCCGCGAGTTGCTCCAGGGTCCAGCGGCGTACGTCCGCCTGGTCGTGCCAGGCGCGTTCGCAGTCGGCCGCGATCCGGGCGAACTCATCGGGGTCCCCCTCGAGTTCCGCGCAGGCCAGCAGCGCCGGCCAGGCCGGGGCCCGGTGGTGGGACCGGTGGTTCGACGTCAGTTCCCGTAGCACCGGTTCGGCGTCGGCCAGCGGCAGGGCCGCGGCCAGCCGGGCCTGGATCCAGGGGCGGTTGCTGTGGCGGTCCAGCCGGGGCCGGAGCAGTTCCGCGCGGTCGGCGGGGGTGAGGGCGGCGAACAGGCTGAGCGGGGCGCTCCACAGCCGTCTGCCGCCGGGGAACCGGCGCTCGGCGACACTTCGCCGGTCCGCCGCCGGCAGGAGCGCCAGCAGCCCGTCGGGGGTGACCTCACGACGTTCCGGGCCGCGCATGCGGCTGCCGGTGGCCGGACAGCGCTCGGCCAGGAACGCTAGGTCCTCGGCGGGCAGTTCGCGCAGTGCCCGCCGTACGGAGGGCGGTAGTGGCCCGGCGGGTACGGAGTGCTGGGGCAGCCGGCCGTCCTCGTCGGGTTCCGCCGCGCGCAGGATGGCCGCCGCTTCGGCGGGTCGTCGGAGCGCCGAGAGGACCCCCGGGGAGGTGAGCAGGGCCGGCGCCCGTTCCATGAGCAGGAGTGCCGTGCCGGGATCGCGATGGGCGGCGATCGAGGCGACGGCGCGGTACCGGGTCATGAAGCGGTGCCTCGCCTGCCGCGGACACCCTTCGAACCGTGCGGCGAGATACCCGGCCACGGCTCTCGGTGCGGTGCGGGCGAGGGAGTTGAGAACACCCTGGGCGGGATCGAAGCGGCTCAGCCAGGCCGCCGCGGTCTCGGCGGGGCACGCGGGCAGCAACGCGGCCGCGTCACGCACCCCGTGCCGCTCGTGCACGCGAGGCAGCAGCCGGGCGGCGAGCGCGTGCCGACGGCTGAGCCTGAGCAGCCGGAAAGTGTCGTGACGGATGGCCCTGATCTCGCTCAGGGCCAGTCGTTCCAGGGCGTGTTCGGGGACCGGCAGCCGGATGGCGGCCGCGCGGGCCCGGCGCCCGAGCAGGGGATCCGCAAGGGCATCGGCCACTCGTTCCAGATCACGCCGTACGACGGCCAGGAACAGCGCGGTGTGCCGTTCGTCGCGGTCGCCGGTGTCCAGGGCGTGGTGCAGGGTTTCGTAGGCGTCCGGGGTGAGAGTGCGGGCGTAGCGCGCCAGGGCACTCATGCGTTCCGGGAACGGCAGGGGATCGAAGTGGGCCCTCAGCCAGGCAGGCGTCAGCGGCGCCTGCGGAGGGAGGGGCTGTCGGGACGGCGTCTGCGACGCCTCGTGTCCGGCCATCAGCGCTCACCGTGGAGTCGCTGGGCCTCCTTTCCATACGTCATGGCCGTCATCGTGGTCCTCCGGTGATCAACGGCGCAAGTGAATTTGCGGCCTTCGGCTCATCGCCGTCCGCGGACCGGACCGTCGGCCGGCCCGGGGACGGCACTGTGGTCGACTCGCCTCAGCGGCCGATCTCCTTGCGCGTGACGCGGCGCAGCCTGCGTCGCTGCGAGGGATCCAGCGCGAGGTACGCGGCCGCCGGCACTCCCAGGACGATCAGGAACGAGACCCACCAGGGCAGCCATATCAGCAGGATGAGCCCGACCGCCACACCTCCTGCGGCGATCTTCGCGTTGTTCGACATGAGCGTCGCCTCCTCTGCGGCCACTGCCGCTCTCTGATGTGAGAACGGGCCCGCGCTTCCCACGGTTCCAGACCGTAACCCTGAGACGTCCCTGAGGCCCGGCCCTTACGCACCCCTGAGGACCGTCTCCCCCGAAAGCCGATAACCACCGCCTTCCCGCGCAAGCCGACGAGTGGGCGACGCCCCGTGTTCACCTGCCGGCCGTGCACGGTTTCGCCGTGGGCCCAAATCTGGCCGCGTCAGCGAAATTGCCCACCAGGAGGCAGGATGTCCCCGCACACCACCAGCCGGAGCCGCGTCCACCGCACCGTCGCGACCGGTCTGCCGCTGGCCCTGGCGGCCGCTCTCGTGGCGGCCGGTACGGCCGCGGCGGCACCCTCGGGGGACGCGTACGTCACCCGCACGGCCACGCTCGGCGACATCCCCCTCGGCGCGTTCAGCAACGGGCTGCTGCCCGGCAGCGTGGACGACGACCGGGGCATCGACCTCGGCGGCATCGGCAGCGACATCTATCCGGCGGGCCGCAAGGGCGAGTACTGGACGGTTTCCGACCGGGGCCCCAACGGCCAGATCAAGGTCGCCGGCAAGAAGCGCCGCACCTTCCCGCTACCGGGCTTCGACCCGGCGATCGTGAAGGTCTGGGTGTCCGGCGACACCGTCAAGGTGATCGACGCCGTCCCGATCACCACATCCTCCGGAAAGCCCGTCACCGGGCTGCCGAACCAGCAGGGCCGCGACGAGGCGCCGTACACCTACGACGCCGCCACGCAGCTGTCGTACAACCCGAACGGCCTGGACACCGAGGGGATCGTGCGGGCCGAGGACGGCACCTTCTGGCTCGTCGACGAGTACGGCCCGTCCCTGATCCACGTCTCCGCGCGCGGGAAGGTGCTCACGCGCTACGTGCCCCGAGGGCTCGGTCTCACCGGCACGGACTACCCGGTCGTGGAGGCCCTGCCGTCGGTGCTGCTGCACCGGAAGATCAATCGCGGCTTCGAAGGGCTGGCCCAGCTGCCCGGCGGTGATCTCGTGATAGCGCTGCAGAGCCCGCTCTCGCTGCCGGACGCGGACGCCGGGGACGCGTCGCGGACGACCCGGCTGCTGCGGTTCTCGCCGAGGAAGAAGGCGGCCACCGCCGAGTACGCCTACCGGTTCGACCCGGTGAACGTGGTCGACCCGAGCGAGGACGACACGTCGGAGCTCAAGATCTCCTCCGTGGTGGCCGTGGGCCGTGACCGGCTCCTGGTGGAGGAGCGCACCGACAAGGCGGCCCGGCTCCAGCTGGTGAAGCTCCAGCGAAAGTCGGACATCCTCGGTGGTCCCTGGGACGACGACACGACGTCTCCGTCCCTGGAGCAGCTCGACGACCCGGCGACCGCGGGCGTCCCAGTGCTCACCAAGCGCCTCGTCGTCGACCTGGGCAAGGTCGCCGGAGTGCCCGGGAAGATCGAGGGCATCGCGCGCGTGGACGACGACACGCTGGCGCTCATCAACGACAACGACTTCGGGATGACGGACGGCGCGGGCGCCTTCGACGCGCAGGGCCGGCTGGTGGACAGCGGTGTCGAGACGACGGTGACGTACGTCCGGCTGCCCGACGGCATCTGACGGGCAGCCGGTCTCAGGGCAGGTCCGGGAGCGAGGTGATGAGCGACTCCACATCGCTCGGCACCTCGCTCGGCAGCACGCTGGGGAACCCCGACGGCAGACCGCTCGGCAGCCCGGAGGGCAGGCCCGACGGCAGCCTGCTGGGCAGTTCAGTCGGCAGACCCGACGAGGGCCACGCGGAGCCGCTGGAAGTGGCCGTGCTCTCCGGCCGCTGGTCGTCCGGGGAGCCGTCACCCCCGGAGGCCATCAGGACGACGGCGAGGACTGCCACGGCCGCCGCGAGTACGGCCAGGACGGCGAAGAGCGGACCCCGGCGCCTCCGCGGGCCGGGGCCCGGCCTGTCGGCAGGCGGTCCGAAACCGCCGCCCGGCGGTCCGGGCGGCGGAGGCGGTACGGATGGTGTGGTCATACCGTCCACCATCGCCTCATGCGGTTAATCGGGCGACCGGCGCACGGAAGTTGACACCGGCTCACACCATGGACCGCACTGTTCCGGAGCATTCCGCGCGCGGGAAGGTCAGCGCCACGCTCGCGTACGCGTCACCGGTTACGCGCGCGTGTGTGCGCTCAGCCGCGCGCCCCTAGCAGGTGGTCCATGGCCAGCTGGTCGAGGCGCTCGAAGGCCATCCCCAGCGCGGCGGCCGCCTCCACGTCGAAGTCCTCGAAGGCCGTGCGGTCGGCGAGCAGCGCCTGGAGGCCGTCCGCGGCGGTCGGCTGGGCCAGCTGGTCCAGACGCGAGGCGCGCAGCGCCTCCTGGACCTCCGGGTCGGCACGGAAGGCGGCCGCACGCTCCTTCAGGATGAGGTAGTTGCGCATGCAGCCGGCCGCCGACGCCCACACGCCGTCGAGGTCCTCGGTCCGCGGCGGCTTGAAGTCGAAGTGGCGGGGACCGTCGTAACCGGCGCTCTCCAGGAGGTCGACCAGCCAGAACGCGGCCCGCAGGTCACCGGCGCCGAAGCGGAGGTCCTGGTCGTACTTGATGCCGGACTGGCCGTTGAGGTCGATGTGGAAGAGCTTGCCCGCCCACAGGGCCTGCGCGATGCCGTGCGGGAAGTTCAGCCCGGCCATCTGCTCGTGGCCGACCTCGGGGTTGACTCCGTACAGCTCCGGCCGCTCGAGGCGCTCGATGAACGCCAGCGCGTGGCCGACGGTGGGCAGCAGGATGTCGCCGCGCGGCTCGTTCGGTTTGGGCTCGATGGCGAAGCGCAGGTCGTAGCCCTGGGAGGTGACGTACTCACCGAGGAGGTCGAAGGCCTCCTTCATACGGTCGAGGGCGACGCGCACGTCCTTGGCGGCGCCGGACTCGGCGCCCTCCCGGCCGCCCCAGGCCACGTACGTCTTCGCGCCCAGCTCGACCGCCAGGTCGATGTTGCGGATGGTCTTGCGCAGCGCGTAACGGCGCACGTCGCGGTCGTTGGCGGTGAACGCGCCGTCCTTGAAGACCGGGTGCGTGAAGAGGTTGGTGGTGGCCATCGGCACGGTCATGCCGGTCGTGTCCAGGGCCTGGCGGAAGCGCTTGATGTGCGACTCGCGCTCGGTGTCCGAGGACCCGAAGGGGATCAGGTCGTCGTCGTGGAACGTCACACCGTAGGCGCCCAGTTCGGCCAGGCGCTGCACCGTCTCGACCGGGTCGAGGGCGCGGCGCGTGGCGTCGCCGAACGGGTCCCGTCCCTGCCAGCCGACGGTCCACAGGCCGAAGGTGAACCTGTGCTCGGGGGTGGGCTGGTAGCTCATGCCGCGGCTCCTTGCTCGCTTGGCTCGCTTGCGACTATTTCGTCATGGCGATTTACAAATTAGTATGCGCTCGCGTCCCTGGGAAGGGACAAGATGTTCTCGAGGTCGGATCTCGAGACCAGATCCCGCGAGCCGCGGAAAGAGGGAGAGCCCGATGTCAGCAGCCGAGGGTCCGCTCGTCGTCGGGGTGGACTCGTCCACCCAGTCCACCAAGGTCCTGGTCGTCGACGCGGCCACCGGGCGGATCGTGGCGAGCGGCCAGGCGCCGCACACGGTCTCCTCCGGCGCCGGCCGGGAGAGCGACCCCCGCCAGTGGTGGGAAGCCCTGTGCACGGCGCTGCACCAGTGCGGGGACGCGGCCCACGAGGCGGCCGCGGTGTCGATCGGCGGCCAGCAGCACGGACTGGTCACCCTGGACGCCCGGGGTGAGCCGGTGCGCCCGGCGCTGCTGTGGAACGACGTGCGCTCGGCGCCGCAGGCCCGCCGGCTCGTAGAGGAGCTGGGCGGCCCGAAGGCCTGGGCGGAGCGGACCGGCAGCGTGCCCGGTGCGTCCTTCACGGTCACGAAGTGGGCCTGGCTCGCCGAGCACGAGCCGGACGCGGTCCGCGCCACCGCGGCCGTACGGCTGCCCCACGACTACCTCACCGGCCACCTGACCGGGCAGGGCACCACCGACCGCGGCGACGCCTCGGGGACGGGCTGGTGGGCGTCCGGGACCGAGGCGTACGACGAGGAGATCCTCGCGCACGTGGGCCTCGACCCGGCACTGCTGCCGCGAGTGGTGCGGCCGGGCGAGGTGGCCGGAACGGTCCGCGACAGCCACGACCTGCCGTTCTCCAAGGGAACCCTGGTCGCTCCCGGCACCGGCGACAACGCGGCGGCAGCCCTTGGCCTGGGGCTGCGCCCGGGCACGCCGGTGCTCAGTCTGGGCACGTCGGGCACCGTGTACGCCGTCTCCAGGCACCGTCCGGCCGACCCGAGCGGCACCGTCGCCGGATTCGCCGACGCCCACGGCGACTGGCTGCCGCTGGCCTGCACCCTGAACTGCACCCTCGCGGTCGACCGCGTGGCGGCCCTGCTGGGCCTGGACCGTGAGGCCGTCGAGCCCGGCACCTCCGTGACGCTCCTGCCCTACCTCGACGGCGAGCGCACCCCGAACCTGCCGAACGCCTCCGGCCTGCTGCACGGCCTGCGCCAGGACACGACCGGCGGGCAGCTCCTACAGGCGGCGTACGACGGTGCCGTGCACTCCCTGCTGGGCGCGCTCGACCTGGTGCTCGACGAGGACGCGGACCGCACCGAGCCGCTGCTGCTGATCGGCGGCGGGGCCCGGGGCGCGGCCTGGCAGCAGACGGTCCGGCGTCTGTCGGGGCGGCCGGTGCAGGTGCCCGAGGCCCGGGAGCTGGTCGCGCTCGGCGCCGCGGCGCAGGCGGCCGGACTGCTGACGGGTGAGGACCCGGCCGCGGTCGCCCGCCGCTGGAACACCACGGCCGGACCGGTGCTGGACGCCGTGGAGCGGGACGAGGAGACGCTGGCCCGGATCGCCGGGGTACTCTCCGACGCGGCGCCGTTGCTGGAGCGGGGGACGGACGGCCGCTGACCGTCCGTCGTCCGGACCACGGCGGCTCGGAAACGGGCCGGCGCACCGACGGAACGACACACTGAACGGAAAGACGGACCGAGGACTGGGGGAGGCATGAGCGCACCGCTGCACGAGGCCCGCCCGGCCGGCCCTGGCCGGGCTCTGCCGGACACACAGCAGGGCATGCGCCGCCGCAACCTCGCCCGGGTGATGCACGCCGTCAACGCCGAGGGGCCGCTCTCGCGCGCCGCGGTCGCCTCGCGCATCGGCCTGACGCGGGCGGCGGTGTCGACACTGGTGGACGAGCTGGTCCGGTGGGGACTGCTGCACGAGCTGGGTCCGGAGCGCCCCGGCCGGGTGGGCCGGCCGGGGTCGGCGCTCGCGGTCAGCGGGCGGGGGCCGGCCGGGATCGGGGCGGAGGTCGGCGTCGACCACCTCGCGGTGTGCGCGGTCGACCTGCGCGGCGAGGTACGGGTCCGGGCCGTCCGGCACCGCGCGAACCGTGGCCGAGCGCCCGGACCGGTGCTCGAGGAGCTCGACGCGCTCGTCCGCCGGGTCGTCGCGGAGGCGGAGCGGGAAGGCCTGTGGCCCGCCGGACTGGCGGTCGCCGTGCCCGGCCTGGTGGCGCGGGACGCCCGCACGGTCGTACGCGCCCCGAACCTCGACTGGCACGACGCCGACCTCGGAGCCCTGCTGCCCACGGGCATACCGCTGACCGTGGACAACGAGGCCAACTTCGGTGCGCTGGCGGAGCTCTGGCTCGGGGCGGACACACCCGGCGACTTCCTGCACGTGTCGGCGGAGATCGGCATCGGCGCCGCGGTCGTCGTGGACGGCGGACTGCTGCGCGGGACACGGGGATTCGCGGGCGAACTGGGGCATGTGCCGGTCCGCCCGGACGGACCCCGGTGCCCGTGCGGCGGGCGGGGCTGCCTGGAGCAGTACGCCGGTGAGGAAGCGGTTCTGCGCGCGGCGGGGCTCGAACCGGGTGAGGACCTCGTCGGGCTGCTCGCCCGGCGGGCCGAGGAGGGGGACGCGGACGTACGGCGGGCGCTCCGCGACGCCGGCACGGCCCTCGGTATAGCCCTGACCGGGGCGGTCAACCTGCTCGACCCCGATTCCGTCGTCCTGGGCGGCGCGCTGGCAGGGCTGTCGCCCTGGCTCCTGCCCTCCCTGGAGACCGAACTGGCGAGCCGCACCGCGGGACCCGCCTGCCCGGTGTCTGTGTCCCGCCTGGGCCCCGAAGGACCGCTGCTGGGCGCCGCGCACTCGGTGATACGCGCCGTCCTGGACGATCCGGCGGCGGTGGCGGAACGAAGCTGAGGAGCGAAGCGGAGCGGAGGAGCGAGGGGGCACACGTGGCGGCATGGATACCTCGTGAGGAATGGGTCAAGACCCAGCCGCAGGCACTTCTGGCCTCCTGCATCGTGATGATGGACGCCCGCGACCGCATGCTGCTCCTGCGGTACGGGCCCGGCCAGCCGACAGCAGGGACATGGTGGCTGCCGGGCGGAATGGTCGACCACGGCGAGGATCCGTGGGCGGCGGCGCGACGGGAGATGCTGGAGGAGACCGGCATCGAACTGGGGGCGATCCCCACTCTCATCGGTGTCGACCACCGGGTGGACGTCCTGGGGACCGGACCGGTTCTCGACTGCTACTTCCACGGCGGCACCCTCGACGACGAAGCACGCGTCCGGCTCAGCCTCGAGCACGACGGCTACGGGCTGTTCGCCGTCGACGAGTTGGCCGAGACACCGCTCACCGCGCGTCTCCCCACCCTCATCGCGCTGCGCAGGGCGACCCTGTCCGGCACCGTCGTCTGCCTGCGGGAGGGTGAGCCCCTCATCTAAGGCCTGTTGCGAAAGTCCCTAGGCGTCCCGCTTCCAGGGACCGACGGCGACCTTCCCCGTGGTGCCCAGGTCCAGCTCCGGTGTCACCATGACCGGCGAGGCGCCCGGCTTCGCCCAGACCCTGACGTAGGGGACGTTCACCGCGGTGCCGGACAGGACGGTGTTGCGCCACACCAGACCTGCGTGCGCGCTCTGGCCCGGCTTCAGGGAGAGCGGCCGGGCCGGGCCGTCCGCGCCGGTGCCGGACGCGATGGCCGAGCCGCCCCGCAGGATCCGCACCCCGTCGACCGGACGGTGGTCCTCGTCCAGGAGGCTCAGCCGGGGGTAGCCGGTGAGCCGTTGGGGCCGGGGCCCGCAGTTCACCAGGTGCAGGCCCACCACGCGGAGGCCCATGGCGGCATCGCCCTCGTCGGCATACAGGCGCAGCCCCGAGGACGGGCAGGGACCGCCCGGAGCGGGTGCCTCGTCGACGGGCACGCCGCGCACCTTCGTGATGCGCACCCCCGACCAGCCCCGCGCACCCGGCGGCAGGTCGCTCGTACCGACGGTGCCGGTCACCGTCCGGCCGGGCCGGACGTTCGGCACGATCCGGTACGTGTCGGCCGACGGTGCCCCGGCGTCGGAGACGAAGGCGAAGCCGATGGTGTACGTGAACGGTTTCGTCGCGTGGTTGGTGACCTGGAACCGGACGCAGTCGTGCGTGCCGTCGCCGCCCGGGTCGTCGATGCGGACATCGCCGGTCGCGCCGGCGGAGGGCTCGGCGGTCGCGGCCGGTCCCGAGGAGAGTCGCGCACCGCACGAGGGACCGTCAGACGGGACCGCGAGACCGGTGGCCCGGGAGCACGAGGTGAGCAGCAGCAGGACGCCGGCGACGGCAGCCGACACGATGGCGGGGGCGGTACGCATCCGCCGAGTGGATCAGTACGCCACCTCGGCGGGCTGTGGTGGAAGCCACTCCTCCGGTCACAGGACCGTCACAGGGCCGGAACCGGCCGAGTCCCGGGACAAGTTCACTCGATCGAGTGGCGGAGTTGTCCCCAACTCCTGCGTCATCCACGGAAAAGTCCGGCGTCCTTCTGCCCAACCGGCAAGCGCCGTACCGTGATTCACGCGAGGCGCAGCCGCCAGCGGCTCGAGGTGACGGCGTGGAGAGGCGGACGAGGGGACACATCCGGACGGGGGAAACACATGTCGGGGGAGACGTCTGACGGGCGGCGGCGCGACGCGGTCGTGTTGCGCGAGGTGGCTACGGGTTCGCTGGGCTGGACGCGTATCAGTTCGCAACCCGGGCGGTCGAATCGCCGTTGGCCAACGTGTGCGACACCGATTACACGTGCGTGGCCAAGATCCGCGAGGAATGGCCGCACGCACGGCTGCGCGAAACGGCCGCGGTCCTCCGCGACCGACCGTGACCCGACTCCGCAGCCCGCTCCCCCACCCCCCACTCCGGAAGGCAACCCCAGCATGGACCGGCACAGATCACTGCCCACCAGACGACACCTGCTCAAGGGCGCGGCCCTCGCGGCCGTCCCCTACGCGCTGCTTCCCGCCACGCGGGCCGGTGCCGAGGCCGAAACCGTCGACTACCCGAGCGCCGAGTGGCAGCCGGCGACCAGCTCCAACTACACGGTGTCCGGCCGACCCGGCACCTACACGATCGACCGCGTGATCATCCACGTCACCCAGGAGACCTATACCGACACCCTGGCCATCTTCCAGAACCCGCAGAAGGCGGTGTCCGCGCACTATCTGGTGCGCTCCGCCGACGGGCACATCGCGCAGTGCGTGCGCGAGGCGAACGTCGCCTGGCATGCCGGGAACTGGGACTACAACACCCGCAGCATCGGCATCGAGCACGAGGGCTGGGTGGACCAGCCCGCCTACTTCACCGACGCCCTGTACGAGCAGTCGGCGAAGCTGACGGCGGCGGTCTGCGACACGTACGCCATCCCGAAGGACCGGGCCCACATCATCGGCC
Organism: Streptomyces sp. NPDC046915; assembly: GCF_040644935.1. Taxonomy (NCBI): domain Bacteria; kingdom Bacillati; phylum Actinomycetota; class Actinomycetes; order Kitasatosporales; family Streptomycetaceae; genus Streptomyces; species Streptomyces sp. NPDC046915. The sequence goes on from NZ_JBEYXB010000005.1 coordinate 308,361, forward strand.
ACTACCAGGTACCGGGGACAGACCACACCGATCCGGGGCCGAACTGGGACTGGGTGCGCTACATCAGACTGGTCAACTTCGCCTGACCGGTTGTCCGGGTCACCACCCCGAGTGACGATGTCCCCAGCCGCATCGTCGTCCGGGAGGCCGCGTTGACCGATCCTTGGATGGCCCTCGAGCCGGGGGCCGACCCCGCCGAGCGTGTCCGGGCGCTGCGCCGGGCGCACGAGACGTTCACCACGGCGGGCACCGTGCCGCGGCCGGTGCGGTCGGTGGTGGCGGACTCGTGGCGGCGCAGCGCACGGGCCGGCGTCGGTCCGGACGGCACCGCCAGCGTCGAACTGACCGACGGTGACCTGGGCGCCTACCGGGCGGAGCATCCGTTGGCCCGGGTGATGCCGCTGGTCCGCGAGCTGATGGGGCCGTTCGCCGCGGACGGCGAGCATCTGCTCGCGGTGTGCGACGCGCACGGCCGGCTGCTGTGGGTCGAGGGTCATCCGGCGACCCGGCGCCGGGCGGACCGGATGAACTTCGTCCCGGGCGCGCGCTGGGCGGAGACCGCGGTCGGGACGAACGCGCCGGGCACGGCGGTCGCCGTGGACCGGCCGGTGCAGGTGTTCGCGGCGGAGCACTTCATCCGGCGGGTCCAGCCGTGGACCTGCGCGGCCGCGCCGGTCCACGATCCGTACACCGGCCGGGTGCTCGGCGCGGTCGACATCACCGGTGGGGACGGGCTGGCACACCCGCACAGCCTGGGCTTCGTACAGGCGGTGGCGCGCGCCGCCGAGTCGCAGCTCGCCCTGCTCGCGCCGCCGGGGCCCGCCGACGAGGCGCCGGCGCTGACCGCGCTCGGCCGGGACGAGGCCACGCTCCGGCTGGACGGCCGCCGGATCGTCCTCAGCCGCCGGCACAGCGAACTGCTGGTGCTGCTGGCCCGCCATCCCGAGGGGCTGACCGGCGACGAACTGCTGTGCGCACTGTACGAGGACGAGTCGGTGCCGCCGGTGACACTGCGCGCCGAACTGGCCCGGCTGCGCAGGCTGCTCGGCCCGGGGCTGCTCGCGTCCCGGCCGTACCGGCTGACGGCGCCGGTCGAGTCGGATGTCACCGTCGCCGAACGGCGGCTGCGGGCGGGCTCGGTGACGGCGGCCGCGGCCGCGTACGCGGGCCCGCTGCTGCCCGCCTCGCAGGCGCCTGCGGTGGTACGGCTGAGGCGGCGCCTGGCCGACGGGCTGCGGGCCGCGCTGATCGCCCGCCGCGACCCTGATCTGCTGGCCGACTGGGCGCACGCTCCCTGGGGCGAGGAGGACCTCGAGGTGTGGCGGGCGCTCGTGGCGGTACGACCGACGGCGGCGGTACGGGCGCGGCTCACGGCGCTGGAGTCGGAGCTGACGGCGGAACCGGCGTCTCCGGCCCGTCGGGCAGCGCGCTGACGGGCCGCGCAACGTCCTCGCAACGTTCCGGTTCCTAGCCTCGCGCGGGAAGCTGCCCAACGGCGGGCAGCGCTTCATCGGGAGGCAGACCAGCATGACCCGTTACGCGGCGCCCGGCACCGAGGGCGCGATCGTCTCCTACCAGGCGCGCTACGACCACTTCATCGGCGGCGAGTACGTGCCGCCCGCCCGGGGGCAGTACTTCGAGAACCCCTCGCCGGTCAACGGGCAGCCGTTCACCGAGATCGCCCGCGGCACCGCGGAGGACGTGGAGCGGGCGCTCGACGCGGCGCACGCGGCCGCTCCCGGCTGGGGACGCACGTCGGTGACGGAGCGCTCCGACATCCTGCTGAAGATCGCCGACCGCATGGAGGCCCACCTCGAACCGCTGGCGGTCGCCGAGAGCTGGGAGAACGGCAAGCCGGTGCGTGAGACGCTGGCCGCCGACATCCCGCTGGCCATCGATCACTTCCGCTACTTCGCGGGGGCGATCCGCGCGCAGGAGGGTTCGCTGGGCGAGATCGACGACGACACGGTGGCGTACCACTTCCACGAGCCGCTCGGGGTCGTCGCGCAGATCATCCCCTGGAACTTCCCGATCCTGATGGCGGTCTGGAAGCTCGCCCCGGCGCTCGCGGCGGGCAACGCGGTCGTCATCAAGCCCGCCGAGCAGACCCCGGCCTCCATCCACTACTGGATGAGCCTGATCGCGGACCTGCTGCCACCGGGCGTGGTCAACATCGTCAACGGCTTCGGCGTGGAGGCGGGCAAGCCTCTCGCGTCCAGCCCGCGCGTGGCGAAGGTCGCGTTCACCGGGGAGACCACGACGGGACGGCTGATCATGCAGTACGCCTCCGAGAACATCAAACCGGTCACACTGGAACTCGGCGGCAAGTCACCGAACATCTTCTTCGACGACGTCTGGGCCCACGACGACGACTTCCGCGACAAGGCCCTCGAGGGCTTCACCATGTTCGCGCTCAACCAGGGCGAGGTGTGCACCTGCCCGTCCCGCGCCCTCGTCCAGCGCGGCAACTACGCCGAGTTCCTCGACGCCGCTGTCGCCCGCACCCGGCAGATCAAGCCCGGCCACCCCCTCGACACCGACACGATGATCGGTGCCCAGGCCTCCAACGACCAGTTGGAGAAGATCCTCTCCTACCTGGACATCGGCCGGCAGGAGGGGGCCAAAGTCCTCACCGGCGGTGAACGCATCGAGTACGACGGGGAGTTGAAAGGCGGTTACTACGTCCAGCCGACCATCTTCGAGGGCGACAACCGCATGCGGATCTTCCAGGAGGAGATCTTCGGCCCGGTCGTCTCCGTGACCTCCTTCGACGACTTCGACGACGCCATCAAGACCGCCAACGACACCCTGTACGGCCTCGGCGCCGGCGTGTGGACCCGCGACGCCACCACGGCGTACCGCGCGGGCCGCGCGATCCAGGCGGGCCGCGTCTGGACGAACTGCTACCACGCGTACCCGGCGCACGCGGCGTTCGGCGGCTACAAGCAGTCCGGAATCGGCCGCGAGACGCACAAGATGATGCTGGAGCACTACCAGCAGACGAAGAATCTTCTGGTCTCGTACTCGCCGAAGAAGCTGGGCTTCTTCTAGACGCAGAAAAAGGGCGCCTGACCAGGGCGGATGCCCGGCAGGCGCCCTTCTGGGCGCACTTCTGAGCAGCGAGTCGAAAAACGTCCTTACTCCCAATCCATCCCCACCATGACCGGAACAACGAACCACCTGGGTAGAGTCGGACGGTGCCCGAGTTGAAACGGTTGCATGCCGGCCATGCCCCGGCGGTCTTGGCGTTCGAGCTGGCGAACCGTGCCTACTTCGCTGCCTCGGTCTCCGACCGCGGCGACGAGTTCTTCGGCCGGTTCACCGACCGGCACAGCGCCTTGCTGGCTGAGCAAGAGGCCGGCGTTTGCGCCTTCTACGTGCTCGTCGCGGAGGATGGCTCGGTTCTGGGCCGGTTCAACCTGTACGACTTCGAAGACGGCACTGCCGCACTCGGCTACCGGGTCGCGCAGCACGTCGCCGGCCGCGGCGTGGCTACCGCGACCGTCCGGGAGCTGTGTCGGCTGGCGGCGGCTCGGCACGGGCTGCGGACACTGCGGGCGGCCACTTCCCGCGGCAATGTCGCGTCCCAGAAGGTACTGACCAAGGCCGGGTTCGTCCCGGTTGGACCGGCCGACCCGGCCGACCTCGGCGGTAAGTCGGGCACCTGGTACCAGCGTGACCTGGAAGTCCAGCCGTAGAGCGTGATCCGCAGGGGGCGGGGACTAGTGCCGCGACAGGCAACGTTCGCCCCGTCGCGACGCCCGGCACGCACTCTCGCCGCACCGGGCACAAGCCCAAGTACATCCAGTACGAGGGCTCGCACCCGGCACGCCGAGAGCACGCACCGGACGCCGCTCCTTGACGGGCAAACGTTGCCTGCCGCGGCACTAGCGGCCGTATCAAGTCCATTCAGGGGCGGTACAACATCACGGTTCAAGTCCACGTCGTCACGCCCGATGGCCGCGCCTTCGGTGTAACGGACTTTTTGGCAGCCCTGTGGGAGTACACACGGGTCGTTATGGACCATGTGATCGGCACGGCCTATGAAGTCGAAGGCGAGTCCGCGGCATAGTTGCTCGCCAGTCTGTCTCAGTTTCTGTCTTATTCAGCCCCATTGCAGCTATTCAGACGAGGCCTGGAGCCCGATACCGTCCGCGCGCCAGCCGCTCAAGAACGCTGGTGAACGCCCCTGCACACAGCCCGACACTTCAGCGGGAAGCCCGAGGATGGCCCGTACCGCTGCCCCTGCTGCGGCTTCCTGACGCTCGACGAGCGGGGCGAATCTGAGATCTGTCCTGTGTGCTTCTGGGAGGACGACGGGCAGGACGACCACGACGCAGACCGGGTTCGAGGTGGTCCAAACGGCCTGCTGAGTCTCACTGAGGCACGTCGCAACTTCCATGCCATGGGAGCCTGTAACGAGCGATGCACCCCGTTTGTACGCCCGCCGCTCCCCGCCGAAAACCCCACGGCCTGACTTCGAATCCCGCCGGGGGCACAGAGGGAAGGGCCGGTTCAGGATGGGCCTCTAGCTGAACCGGACCTCAGGCGTGTGTGGGCTTGGTTCGACATGTGTGGTCAGGGTCCGCGCAGGCTCAGCGCCCCCTTGTCCTGGGCCTATCCGCCACCCTCGCGGATCGCGGCCCCGGCCGACGAACGCTCACGTGGCCACGGTCGCCCATCATGTACTGACTGGTCTGCGCAGTTTGCGAGCCGCTGCGACTCCCGCACATCGTCGACTCCAGCGTGCTGGCCTCAGCCATCGAGACCAGCGTGTTGCCGGAGTGCCGAAGGCCTTGAAGTGGTGATCTCGTCAGGCAGTTCGGTGGGGAAGAAGGCAGCAAGCGTTCCAGCGCGCTGTGGGCCCTATTGCGTGCCTGCTCTCGGTCCACTCTCCTGCCCCTCGCACTGACGTGACAGAACAGGTGAAACCCTGGAGCCTGTCCCGAATGGTCAGCCGGCGGTTGCCGGGTCGGTGACTCTAAGGGTGACCGGTCCACCGGGCATCGGCTGGCTGCTGCTGCCGGGCAGGCCGTAGCTCACGATCTTGTTGCCCTGGTCCTGGAGCCTGAAGCCGATGGTGTACAGGCCGGGTACGGTGCCCTGCGGCAGCGTGAAGTACTCATCGATCGGACCTGAGAAGGTGGTGGACACACCACCGCTCAGAATCGGGTCGGCGTGCCCGGAGGCGTCGACCAGGTACAGGTCGAGGCCGTTCACCCCGGCCGTGGAGGCGGACACGTCGATCGTCAGCTTGATCCATGTCCGGGTGTCGTTGGCCGCGACCGTATCCGGGGTGATGGTGACCGTGTCCACTGTGGGCAACACGGTGTCAGGGGTGTTGGTCAGTGTGGCATCGATGTCCGGGGCGCCCAGCGATGAACCGTACACGGCCTGGTCGCCGTGACCGTCGGTGATGATCAGGCCGGTGAGCCGGCAGCTGAACTGGCCTCGCAGCCCGCGCACCGGCACGGTGACCGTGCCGTCCGCCTGCACAGTCGGGGTGGTGGACAGCTGGGTGCACTGATGGGCGTTGTTTCCCCAGTTCGTCAGCTGGACGGAGCTGACCCCGCCCAGGGCGCCTGAGGGCCGCAGCGAGAGCTGTGCGGTCGCGATGGGCGAGTGCCAGCTGTCGATCTGGCTCGGGGTGAAGGCGAAGCCAGTCGCCGACAGAACACTGTCGGAGGTCACGTGCACCGCGGCTTCGGACAGCCCGGTGTAGGCGTGGGTGACTCCGGCGTTGCTGGTCAGGTCCACCTCCGTGACCTTCCAGTCGCCCTCTGGCAAGCCTGCCGGCAACGACAGGGGCACGGCGCAGTCGAGCACCTGCCGCTGCTTCCAGTCGATGTAGCCGCAGCCCTGGTAGCCCTCGCTCCAGTCCCAGCCGATGGCGAACGATCCGCGGGCTGTACGGCCGCCCGGGCCGGTGACCACAACCGTTCCGCCATACACGCCGGACTTGTTCTCCTGGCTGTCGAGCTGGTACCGCAGCGTGGCACCTTGGCCGGGGGCTTCGTAGACGGTGGCCTGCATACCTTGTGCCAGGGCGATCTGGTCGAGGCTCGGAGAGCCCTGGTCCACCATGGTCCCGGCGATGAAGGTGCGTGGGAACGCGGACAGTTGGGGCGCGGTCCAGTCGATCGAGTCGCCGGCGCCGTCACCACCCTGGATCTCCTCGACCGCCCAGGTCGTCTTCGTCGTGGCTCCGTACTGCGGGACGGGGATGGTCCATGTGTACGTAGTCGAGGCGGGGGTGGAACCGGCCTTGATGGTGACGTCGCCGGACGGTGAACCCTGGGAGTCGAAACCGACGGCGAGTTCGGTGCCGATGTAGGCGCCGGTCTTCGGGTTCATCCGACGCATGTGGATGTCGCCACCGAAGCCGGAGGCGTTCGGATTGGACGAGGTCATAGTCCAGTTCAGTTCGATGGTGGCCGACCCTGAGGTGGCGTCGACCGACTTGGAGCTGAACGACAGTGCCGAAACGCCCATCGCCGACGCGGCGCCCATCGCCGACGCGGCGCCCGGCGCCGTCGCGTGGTGCTGCCCTGCGGCGGCCCCGGGGGCCGCGCTCAGCATGCACGCGACTCCGGCGGCGGTCATCGACGCCAGCAGGCGTCTGATTCTGATCACTCTCTTCTCCCGTTTGGACGATGATGTGCGAGGTCACTACACACCAACTCCCCTGCTCCGACAAGGCAGTTATTGGGGGTGCCGCTGAGGTTGAAAGGTTGGAGTGAGGCCTTCCTCTCACTGAATCGAGCCTTTCATGCGCGTCGGCGAGCGCGGTGGTGAAGGCTGCGCCGGCAGCAGCGTGTGTGCCCCAAGGGGCGGGTAGCACCGCTGTCGTGGGAGAGATCGTGCCGCCAGGTCGGCGGGATGAATGCCTCCGGCCCGAGGCCGGTGGCCAGGGTCGCGAGACCGCGGACTGGCGGTGGTGTTCATCACCCACAACCCCCACCACGCCTATCCGGTCGGCGACAGGTTCCTCCTGCTGAAGCGAGGAACAAGCCTCAGCCTGTACGAGAAGCCGGACATCGCCGTGGACGAGCTCACCCGGCTGATGGCCGGCGGAGCCGAACTGGACGCCCTGGAACACGAGCTTGCTCGTGTCCTGTGAAGCAATGCTCGAAAGGAAAGCGCTGTGAGTTTTGGAGTGGCCGTGATCGGCGCCGGACCTATGGGTGAAGACCGCGCCCGGCGGATCGAGCAGGAGATCAAGGGCGCGCATCTCGCTGTCGTCTCCGACATCGACGCCGATCGGGCGGCGCAGTGCGTCGGCGTCACCGGTTCGGCGACCGCCAGGTACGTGAAGGACCCGGAAGCCGCGATAGCCGACGCCGCCGTCGACGCCGTGATCATCGCGGCACCGGACCGATTCCACGTCCCGCTGACTCTCGCGGCCCTGCGGACGGGCAAGCCGGTGCTGTGCGAGAAGCCGCTCGCGCCGACCGCGGCCGAATGTCTGGAAGTGCTGGACCTCGAAGCCTCCCTCTCCGGGACGGCCAACCGGGCCCGTGTGACGCTCGGGTTCATGAGGCGGTTCGACCCGGGGTGCGTGGAGCTGCGGCAGACGGTCACCTCCGACGAGTTCGGGCCGGCCCTCATGCTGCACTGCGTCCACCGGAACGTGGACGCCTACCCCGGTGGATCCGAGCACACGATCAACGCCTCGGCCGTGCACGAGTTCGACTTCGTCCCTTGGCTGCTGGGCAGCGGGATCAAGTCGGTCCCCTGGCACGGCGGAAGGAGCTCGACAAGGACGGCCCGTCAGGATCCGCAGTTCGTCCTGCTCGAAACGGAGGACGGGGTCCTCACGACGCTTGAGCTCTTCGTCAGCGCCAAGTACGGCTACGAGGTCCGCTGCGAGCTCGTCTGCGAGGAAGGCACCCGAGAACTGCACACGGCCGCGCCGACGACGGTCCGCCACGACCGGGCACTCGGCACCCGGTTGCCGCCCGACGCGACGCTGAAGTACGCCGAGGCATATCGCGGTGAGCTTCGGGCCTGGGTGTCGTCGCTCGAAACCGGGCGCGATCCCTCGGAGTTCGGGCTGGCTACGGCGTGGGACGGGTACCTGACCGCGGCCGTGTCGGACGCCGTACTGGAGTCGATGCGAGCCGGCGACGGCCACCGGGTGTCGATCGCATCGGTCCCGATCCCCGGCCTCTACGGCCTGCCTCAGGGCACCAGCGCCGCGGTGGCCTGACGCCGCGAGCTGTGTACCACCAGCAGACGAAGAACCTCCTGGTGCCGTACTCGCCGAAGACGCTCGGCTTCTTCCAGACACCAACGGCGCGCCGGCGGTGCCGCCGTCCTCGGGCGGCACCGCCATCGTGGGAGGACGCCGTCCCGCGCAGATTCCGGGTGCTGCCGACTCAGCCCCTGTCCGGAGAGGAGCTATGCCCATGCCGGATGGCTGCCATGCCGAACGTCGATAGCTGAGCGGTCTGTTGTTGCCGCCGGGCCGTGGGTGGGGCCGGCCTCGGCTGGAAGAATCACCGTGTTCGATCACGTGACCGGGGTGGGCGTGACCGACGCGCACGCCCGCTTCCTTCGGCTCTCCGTCCCCGCGCGGGGACAAGAAAGGCACATGCCGTGGCTCACCTGCTCCCCAGGCCCTTACGCACCACCGTCCCCGCCATGGGTCTGCTCGTCGGCGCCCTGAGTGTGCTCCCGGGCGCCGTACCGGCCGTGGCCCGGGACGCGGCACCGGGCACGTACAACCAGAGCCGCGGCACCGTCTCCCTCACCGGCCGGCAGTACGGCACCACCGCCGCCGACATCAACGCCGTACTGGTCTCGGGCGGCACCCTCGATCTGGGCGGCTCCACGGTCACCAAGTCCGGCGACACCACCGATCTCGGCAACAGCCGCGTCTACGGCCAGAACGCCGCGGTGCTCGCCGAGTACGGCGCCGTGATCGATCTCTCCGACAGCGAGGTCGTCACGGACGGGACGGGCGCCGGCGGGGTCTTCGTCACCAACGACGGCTCGGCCCTGTCCGTGACGGGCGGCCGTGTCACCACCTCCGGGAGCTACTCCAACGGTGCCGACGCCAATCTCGGCGCCACGATGAGCCTGCGGGACGTCGACGTCAGCACGACCGGGGAGCAGTCCGCCGCCGCGGCGGCCACGCTGGCCGACGCCCGGCTCACCCTCACCGGCGGCACCGCCACCGCCACCGGCCCCTCATCGCCCGCCCTCGCCTCCACCGGAACGCTCATCGCCTCCGGCACCACGATCGACTCGGCGGAGGACTACGCGGCCACCGTGGACGGCGCCAACGCCCTCACCCTCGACCACGTGACCGCCACCGGCGCGGCGGGCGGCATCCGGGCCTTCAACAGCGCGGGCGGCACGCTGCGCGGTTCCGCCACGGTGACGGTCCGGGGCGGCTCGCTGGACGCGGGCGGCGGCGACGCCTTCCGCGTCGACGGCACCAACGCGGCCCTCACCGTCCAGGACGGCGCGGCGATCACCGCCGACGGCCGCCTCCTCACCGTGCTGAACGGCGGCACAGCCACTCTCACCGCGCTCGGCGGGGAACTGACCGGAGACGTGGTCGCCACGGGTGGCGGCAATGCCTCGGTCGCTCTCACGGGAGGAACGGCCCTGTCCGGCAGAGCGATCGGTACCGCGCTGACTCTTGACGCCGGCAGCAGCTGGAACGTCACCGCCGACTCCGCGATCACCGCCTTCTCCGACCCCGGCGGAATCTCCGGCGACACCATCGCCAACATCGCCGGAAACGGTCACACCGTCACGTACGACCCCACTCTCGGCGCGAACGACGACCTGGGCGGCCGCACGTACGCCTTGCAGGGCGGAGGGTCACTGCGCCCCGCTTCGTGACCGGGAAGCGCCGGCGGTGGCGCCCGGGTCGAGGCTCTGCTCAGTCGTTCACGTGCTGGTTCGCGGTGCTCCGCCCGTGCGGGGAGCAAGGGGGGCGGAGCACCGCGAAGTCTCGGCGCGGGCGCACGCGTCGGGCATGGCGCCCGCGCCCGCGGTGCCTGCTACAGCGCCACGTCTCCGCACAGGTGCACCTCGACGCCCAGCTCGGCGAAGAGAGCGGCCTTCGCACGCAGTGCCTTGTCGGCGGTCGCCGCGTCGGGGGCGTAGGCCACGTTGAGGTGGTTGGCGCGGTGGCGGGCCATGAACTGGTCGCGGGAGACGCCGTGCAGGACCGCGTGCATGATCGGCCACTGGGGAGTGGTGGCGTCGAGCCGCCGCTGGGTCTCCTCCTCGGGCAGCTCGATCGAGGTGGCGCGGCCGAGGTCGACGTGCAGGCGGCCGTCCATCAGGAACACGCGTGACCAGACGATCTCGCCGGGCTTGGAGACACCGCTCAACGTGCCGCCGCCGAGCGGGAAGAACATCGGGGGCTGCCGCATGCTGTACGACTTGTGGTAGCCGCCGTTGTGGGACGCGGGCACCGAGCCGGAGATCTCGAAGACCCAGACGAACCGGCCCTCGTAGTCCTCGCCCCAACGGATGTCGTGCAGCGTGGTGGCCGGGTCGAGACCCATCGCCGTCCAGATGCGGTTGGTCACGAGGGAGTCGACGGCGACACCCTCGTCCACCTCGTTGAAGTGCGGCAGCGGCGCGCCGGCGTAGAGCTCGCGGGCGCCGTCACGGCTCAGCACCGGCGGGCGCTGGACGTTGTTGAGCAGGCCCTCGGCGAGGTCGCTCGCGGGGACGGTGTCCTTGAGGCCCTGCTGGTACTGGATGCCGACCGCGTCGAGTCCGAAGTCGTCGGAGATGCGCAGCGCGGCTATGTACATCTTGAACTGGCTGATCAGCTGCGCGTCGGTGAGTTCGGTGGCCTCGTCGGTACCGGTGTGGAATCTCATGCCTGCGTGGTCGAGCCAGGCGCGGACCGCCTGGGCCTCGTCGTCGGAGACCTTCTGCATCTCGGCGACCAGGGCGCTCTGCGACAGGCGCTCCTTGTAGATGCCGAGGGGGTTGAGGAACTCGTCGTCGATGATGGCGTTGTACATGCCCATGCAGCCCTCGTCGAAGACGCCGATGATCGCCTTCTCCTCGCGCAGCTGCCGGGCGAGGGCCACACCGAGTTCGGTCTCGGGGTCCTGGGGCAGGGCCGGCAGGGCCCGGACGTGGGTGGTGTCGTGGTCGAGATTGCCCGTCTCGAGCCAGGTGCGCAGGCCGTCGCGGGCCCAGTCGTCGGTGAAGTCGGGGCTCCACAGGACGGAGTAGTCGCGCCCCGCCTTGGTGAGGCTGCCGGCGAGGTTCAGCAGGCCGACCAGTCCGGGGAACTCACCGCTCCAGTTGGCGACGACCAGGATCGGGCCCCGGTGGCTGCGCAGGCCGGCGAGGACGTGGTGGCTGTACTGCCAGACGGCCTCGACGACGATCAGCGGGGCGTCCACGGGCAGGTCCTTGAAGACCTCGATGCCGGCGCGCTGGCTGTCGATGAAGCCGTGTCCCTTGCTCTCGTCGACGGCGTGGCCGCGTCGGACCTCCCAGCCGAGGTCCGTGAGGGCCGCGGCGAGGTCGCTCTCCAGCTTCTCCTGAGTGGGCCAGCAGGTGATGTTGGCGGAGGGACGCAGGTCGCCGCTGGTCACGGTGTAGACGGTGTGCGGCAGGGCGGCGGGTGGCTGGTGGGGCTCGGGCAGGGCGTAGGCGGTCATGGGGGCTCCGTTGGGTGTGCGTGCGGTCCCGGGGGTGGGGACCGGTGGGTCGGCAGGCTGGGGGGCCATCCCCGTCGGCAGGTCGTTCCGTCTGGTGCGGTGGGGTGCGCGGCGGCAGCGCCGTCGGCCGGGTCCGGCGGTCGCGGTGGCGTGGGTGGGTGTGGGGCGCCGGTGGTGTGCACCGGCGTGCGGGTGTGCCCGCGGCAGACGGGGGCGGGCACACCCGCACCTGGTGATGGCCTGCGTGACCGCAGGCAGGGGTCAGCGCTCCTGCAGTGCCGCCAGGGCGTGGACGGTCTCCGAGGTCTGCGGGTACAGCCGCCGGTAGAGGGCGTACAACTCGTCGTAGCGAGCGGTGTGCTCGGTGCGGGGCGTCACCGTCTCGCGCACCGGGTTCCAGTCGTCGATGGAGGCGTCCCCGACGATCTGTGCCGCCAGCAGCGCGCCGCCGTAACTGGCGCCGATGGTGGTGGTGCGCAGCTCCTGCGGACGGCCGGTGATGTCGGAGACGATCTGTGTCCACAGGGCGCCCTGGGTGCCGCCGCCGACGGCGACCACCCGGCGGATGTCGCCGCCGGCCGCCTCGATGACCTCGATGTTGTGCCGGACGCCGAAACCGGTGGCCTCGAGTGCGGCCCGGTAGAGGTCACCGCGGGTGTGGGACAGGGTCAGCCCCGCGATGACACCGCGGGCGTCGGGATCCATGACCGGGGTGCGCTCGCCGGAGAAGTACGGGAGCATCAGCAGGCCGTTGGCGCCGGGGCCCGACTCGGCGGCCAGGCGGGTGAGTTCGGTGTGGTCGCCGCCGGCGAACAGGTCGCGCAGCCAGTTGGTGACCGCGCCGGAGGTGGCCATGCCGCCGGCCAGGTTGCGGGTGCCGGGCAGCGCGCCGACCGTGCCCCACAGGGACGGGCTGGTGAGCGGCTTGGGCACCGTGTGGATGAGGAACATGGTGGTGCCATACATAAGCATCAGATCACCGGTGTGCTGCGCACCCACGCTCAGGGCCTCGGCCCAGGCGTCGATGGTGCCGGTGGTGACGGGGATGCCGACGGGAAGGCCGGTCGCGCGGGCGGCCTCTACGGTGAGGGTGCCGGCCTGTTCGCCCGACCATTGCAGCCGCGGCAGATCGATGCCCGGGGCCACCTCGGCGGCCCAGGGGGCGTACCACTCGCCCGCGAGGGTGTCGTACAGCGGGGTGCACTGGCTGGCCGAGTGGTGGTCCAGCACATAGGCCCCGGTGAGCTTCCTGACCAGCCAGGAGCTCGGCATGTAGAGGCGGCGGGCTCGCGCGTAGAGCTCCGGCTCCTCCTCGGCGATCCAGGCGATCTTCGGCCCGGCGGCCTGGGTGGTCAGGGCGGAGCCGCCGCGGCGGATGATCTCGTCGGCCCCGAGCCGTGCCTCGATGCGTTCGATCTGGTGGACCGAGCGGGTGTCCACGCCGTACAGGACGGCGGGGCGCAGCGGGGTGTCGTACTCGTCGGTCAGCAGGACGCAGGGGCCCATGCCGCTGACCCCGACGGCGATCACGGTGGTGTCGCCGGGGGCGGTCAGCTGCCGGGCGAGTTCGGCGAACTCGCGCCACCACACGGAAGCGTCCATCTCGAAGCGGCCGGGGCCCGGCCTTGCGGGGGTGTGCTCCCGTACGGCCGAGCGGATCAGTGCGCCGTCGAGACCGACGAGGACGCCCTTGCTGCTCGAGGTGCCGATGTCCACACCGATGACTGCGTTGCGAAGCATGGTGAGCACGCTGACAGAAATCGATTTCAACGTCAAGAGTGCGCACGCAAGTGGTCGCTTTGGGCGTAAATACCGCAAATAACAGGCATTGCGCCACCTCCCTCCCGCCCTTGAAAGCACCCGTACGCCCGACCTCTTGACACCTTCCGAGGCCGGCCCTACCTTCCGGTGAAAAGGATTTCAGACGCGAGGGCAAGGCACTATGACGGCTTTTGGACTCGACGGCCTGTCCCGCCGGACGCGTGCCGTGAGCCGTTCCATCAGCGCCGAGAACTTCACCGGCGCGAAGTCCGGCGGCGGCCGTGCCACCGAGGGCACCGGGACGGTGGCGGCGAGCAGGCTGGGGCCGGATTGGAAGATCTCCCCCAGCATCGACATCGCCCCCGGCACCACGGCGGTGCTCGCCGACATCGAGGGGCCGGGCACCATTCGCCACCTGTGGTGCACCACCGACCCGCACAAGGCCTGGCGTGGCACTTTGCTGCGGATGTACTGGGAGGACGAGGAGGAGCCGGCCGTCGAGGTCCCGCTCGAACCTGACCGCCGAGAAGGTCACGCTCTACTACCAGGTGGACTACGAGCTGGACGAGGTCGATGAGGACGCCTCCTGGTTCCACGCCCAGTGGCGCCGCAGCCACCCGGTCCCGTTCGGCGAGGTGCACACCCTGCTCGACGGTGTCACCGGTGCCGGCAGCTATGTGGGGACCTACATCGCCTGGGGCGTCAACAGTCCTGGCTGGTGGGGCGAGGGCGAGCTGAAGTTCCACCTCGACGGCGACGACGAGTTCCCGACGATCTGCGGCACCGGCACCGAGGACTACTTCGGCGGCGCCTGGAACTTCGACGTCCCCGGCCAGGGCTACACCGCCTACACCACCCCGTACCTGGGCCTGAACCAGATCCTGCGCCCGGACGGGCTGTACAGCAGCCAGCAGCGGTTCGGGATGTACCGCTGGCACGTCCTGGACCCCATCCGCTTCTCGCAGGACCTCCGCGTCACCGTGCAGAGCCTCGGCATCGGTCCTGGCCAGGGCAACGGTCTGCCGCACCGCTACCGGCACACCAGCGACGACATCGCCAGCACCTCGCTGTTCTACCTGGACGCTCCGGTCTCCGCGTCCCGTCCGGCCGCGCCGGACCTGCTCACGCTCGAAGTCGACTGACCGCCGCTCGGCGCGTCGCTTCGAGGGACCGGCCGCCGCGGAGCGCGCCGGTTTCCCGGATCCGTTCCCCGGGCGAAGCGGCCCCTCGCCGCGAGGGGCCGCCCCGTCCAGACCCGCCCCCCAGGATCCGCTCTGCCCAGCCCCATCCCACTCCGACGGGAGCGCACGCATGCTCCAGCACGGCAACGAAACCGGGCGCCAGGCAATTTCCCTCGGCACCTCACGCCGCCGCTTCCTCACCGCCATGGCGGGCACCGGGGCGGCCGTGGCATCCCCGGCCCTGCTCACCGGTTGCGGAACGGCCCAGGCGAAGGGGGGCAACCTCCAGTTCTGGAACTTCTACGGACCCCAGCGCTCGCCCGACCCGGCACTCAACGCGCAGTCCAAGTGGTTCGTCGACATGGTCGCGAAGTGGAACGCCACCCACAAGGCGCGGATCGACCTCGTCCACCTGCCGACACCGACCTACCTCAACGGATTCAAGCTGCCGTCCGCCTTCGCCACCGGCCAGGGCCCGGACATCTTCCTGCTCTCCCCCGGCGACTTCCTGCGGTACTACAACGGCGGCGTCCTCGCGGACCTCACCCCGTACATGGAGAAGGAGGCCGTCGACGACTTCGGTTCCGCACTCGACAGCCGCAGGCCGGCCGGCGCCGGCCGCCGGCTGCACGCGCCGGACTGACGGTCCTGGCCGTCGTCCTGTCGCTGATCAGCATCTTTCCCGTGCTGTGGATGGTCACGTCGTCCTTCAAGACGCGTGCCACCGTCACCGACGGAAACCTGATCCCACGGGACTTCACCTTCGACAACTTCGTCTACGTCTTCACCGAGGTACCGTTCGGCCGCTATCTGTGGAACAGCTTCTTCATCTCCGCGGTGATCGCCGTGGCGGCGCTGTTCTTCCACTCGATGGCCGCCTACGCGCTGGCGCGGCTGCGCTTCCCGGGCCGTGAGAAGCTCTTCGGCGCGATCTTCGCGACCCTGCTGGTCTCCGCGCCGGTGGTGCTGATCCCGCTGTTCCTGGTCGCCCGTCAGCTGGGCCTGCTCGACAGCTATGCCGGCCTGATCATCCCGGCGATCTTCAACGCCTTCGGCATCTTCCTGCTGCGCCAGTTCTACCTGGGGCTGCCGAAGGAACTGGAGGAGGCGGCAGTCATCGACGGCTGCGGCCACTGGCGGGTCTACTGGAACATCGTGCTGCCGGTCTCCCGACCGGTCCTCTCGGCCCTGGCGATCTTCTTCTTCCTCGCCAACTGGAACGCCTTCGTCTGGCCGCTGGTCGCCACGAACGACCAGGCCCTGACGGTGGTCCAGCTCGGCATCGCCTCGTTCCAGACGCAGTACGGCTCCAACTGGAACTACATCCTCGCCGCGGCGACCGTGGCCGCGCTGCCCATGCTGATCCTGTTCTTCGTCTTCCAGCGGCAGATCGTGGAGTCGGTCAAGACGTCCGGCATCAAGTAGCCCCGGCACGCGAACGCGGGGCCGCACCGGCCGAGTGACCGGTGCGACCCCGCGTTCGCCGTCCGCCGCGGGACAGGCTGTCAGTCCCCGGCGGGACCGGCCGTGCTCTCCCGGACCTGGAGCTTCGTGCGCAGCACCGCGGTCTGGAGCGGCGAAGTGCTGCCGTCGATGCGCTGGAGCAGCAGATCGGCCGCGGTGCGCCCCAGATCGTACGAGGGCAGTTCGACGGCGGTCAGCGAGGGCCGTACCAGCGACGCCCAGGGAACGTCGCCGAAGGAGAGCACACCGATGCCGGGCGGGGTGAGGCCGGCCTCGTCGAGGGCGTCGAGGACACCGATCGTCATGAGGTTGTTGGCGACGAACACGGCGTCGGGCGGCTCGGGCAGCGCCAGCAGCTCGCGCATCGCCGCCCGGCCGCCCTCGACCCGGAAGTCGGCGTGCCGTACGTAGGCGCTGTCGGCCACGGCCTCGCCCCGTGCGGCGTGCAACGCCTCGCGGTAGCCGGCCAGGCGCTCCTCGGAGGTGGAGGCCCCCTCGGGTCCGGTGACGCAGGCGATCCTGCGGTAGCCGGCCTTCAGCAGGTGGCGGGTGGCCACCTCGCCGCCGTGCTGGTTGTCGACCCTGACCGCGTCCACCTCGGCGTCGCGCGGCCGGCGGTCTACGGCGACCACGGGCACGCCACGGGCGATCAACGGCCCCAGGTCCGTCTCGTCCTGGGAGGCCGCCGCCACGATCACGCCCGCCATCTGCTCACCGAGCGCCACCTCCAGGTAGCGGCGCTCCTTGCCGGTGTCCTCGTCGGAGTTGCACAGGACGACGGAGAGACTGGTGCGCTGCGCGGCGTCCTCGACACCGCGGGCCAGCGAGGTGAAGAACGGGTTCTCGATGTCCGGGATGATCAGGGCGATCACGCTGGACTGCTGTGTGCGCAGCGACCGCGCCAACCGGTTGGGCGAGAAGCCGAGCGCCTCCGCGGCCTGGCGCACGGACAGGGCGCGTGCCGCTGTGACCTTGCCGCCGTTGAAGACGCGCGAGACGGTCGCCGGGGATACTCCGGCAGCTCGCGCCACGTCCTGGATCGTCACCACGGGGTATCCGTGTCCTTTCACCGTGTGGATATCCACCCTACCCGTCGGTGAAATGGATTTCATCCCTACGCCGTGGCCGGTGGGCCGGTGGGGCTCCTGACTGGTCACGCGTGCCGCAAGGTGCCCGTGACCGGCCGTCCCGATCAGTCTCCAGGCTGTGGTGTTCGCCCCCGCCCGCCCGCGACCCGAGGATGCCCATGCCCCGTCTCGCCCTCTCCGACGACTTCGTCGCGGATCTGATCTCCTTGCAGAGACCGGTCCAGAAGGAGGTCAACGACGCGATCCAGATGTTCCGGAGCCTGACCGTGCCTCAGCTCCATGCCGGCAAAGGGATGCATCTGGAGAAGCTCGAAGGGGCGCGCGACCGCCGGATCCGCACGATCCGCGTCACCAGGTTCTGCCGGGGGTCCTCCTCGCCCCGGACGACGGCAGCGAGCTGTACACGCTGCTTCGGGTCGCACCGCACGACGAGGCGATCAACTGGACCTGCAAGCGCGCCTACTCGGTCAACGGCGCCACCGGCGGCCTGGAGGTGCGCAATGTCGAGGCCCTCGAACAGATGGAGACCTACTTCGAGACGAAGGCGGTCGAGACCCCGGCGCGTCTGTTCGCCGAGCACTCCGACACCGTGCTGCGCGACCTGGGCATCGACGAGCAGGTCCTGCGACTGGCGCGCGTGTGCGTCACGGCCGACGACCTGACAGTCTTGGCGCCGCCCATGATGCCCGCCGACCAGTACGAGGTACTGGAGTACCTGGCTGCCGACTACTCGGCCGAGGACGTCTGGGAGCAGCTGATCGCTCCGCGCGGGCAGACGGTACGCACGGCTCAGGACCGGCCGGCCGTCACCCTCAGCGAGACGATTCTCAACACGCCCGACCGCATCGTGGAGGTCACCGGCCCCGGGGAGCTGGAGCGGATCCTCACCGAGGACTTCACCCGCTGGCGCGTCTTCCTCCACCCCGCCCAGCGCCGGTTCGCCTACCACCCCGGCTTCAACGGACCGGCCCAGGTGACGGGTGGTCCCGGCACCGGCAAGACCGTCGTCGCGCTGCACCGGGTACGGCATCTGCTGCGCACCGGCCGCGAGGGTGACCGGATCCTGCTCACCACGTTCACCAACGCCAGGGCGGCCGCGCTGCGTGACCGTGTACCCCCGTACCGTCATACATCCGATGCTGGTACTGGAGAAACCCCCGTCTACGGCCCGTTGGGCCGCACTGGCGGAAAGCGCCGGCCTGCGACTCAGCTGGGCCCCCGGCTTCTCCGGAACCTGATCGGCCGTCATAGGAGAAATCGTTCCACGCCGGCGCTCGCCTGCAACCATCTATCGTCTAATTGACGATAATGGAACCGGTGTGCCACGCTGGCGCACAGTCAGTCACCGAAGACATGTCGTCAGCTTCGGCCGGAGGCTGTGCCCTTGACCGGTGGCCCCGAACGGGACCGTCCCCCTCGCCCATCAGCCGTCCGGCCTTTCTGCCGCGCGCCCGCCGACCGTCTGGAGCCCTCATGGCCAGCAAGCACGTACCCAATCCCCGCCTGGACGCGCGGGGCACCGACCGTGCCGCAGGCGTGCTGCTGGGCGCGGCCGTCGGCGACGCGCTGGGCGTGCCGTACGAGTTCCAGGCGACACTGAGGAACGACCAGCAGCCGCAGATGATCGGCGGCGGCCTTGGACCGTACGAGCCCGGCGAGTACTCGGACGACACCCAGATGCAGGTCTGCATCGCCGAGGTGGCAGCGACGGGAGCCGACTTGCGCAGCGCCCAGGCTCTCGACGGGGTGGCCGGTAACTTCCAGCACTGGCTGAGCGAGGGCGCCAGTGACGTCGGCTCCCAGACCGACGCCGTCCTGAACACCGCCGCCCGGGCACCCGGAGCGCCGGGCGAGGCGTTGCTGGAAACGGCCCGCGGATTCACCGCCGAGAACGACCGCAGCGCGGGCAACGGCTCGTTGATGCGCACCGGAATCGTCGCCCTGGCCCACCTCGGGGACGCTGCCGTGATGGCCGAGGCCGCCGTCGCCGTCAGCGCGCTCACCCACCCGGACCCGGACTGTGCCGACGCCTGCGTGCTGTGGTGCTCCGGCATCCGCACCGCCGTCCTGCACGGAACCTTCGACGGGGTGCGTGCCGGCCTCGACCTGCTGCCCGCGGAACGCCGAGGACTGTGGGCGCGGCGGCTGGACGAGGCGGAGGCCCATCCGCCGCACCACTTCTCTCGCAACGGCTGGGTCGTCCACGCGCTCCAGGCCGCCTGGTCGGCGATCAGCCGCATCCCGGTCCCCGAGTCGAACCCCGCCGAGGGCGTCTTCCCGGCCCAGCACCTTCGACTCGCACTTGAGGCAGCGGTCCGGGCCGGTACGGACACGGACACCGTCGCGGCGATCGCCGGCGCCCTGCTCGGCGCGCGCTGGGGCTGCTCCGGCATCCCGCTGGAATGGCAGCGGGCCGTCCATGGCTGGCCCGGTCTCACCGCTCCGGACTTGGTCCGGCTCGCGGTACTCACCGCCCAGGGCGGACACGACGACGGCGACGGCTGGCCATCCGTGGCGCGTATGCCCCTTCCGCCCGGCTCGCCCCGCGGCCTCGCCGTCCCCCACCCGCGCGACTCCGGCGTACTGCTGGGCAACCTGGCCCTGCTCCAGGGCGCGGAGCCGGTCGACGTCCACGCGGTGGTGTCCCTGTGCCGCATGGGCACGGAGCCCGTTCTGCGCCGGGCCGACGTGGAGCATGTGCGCGTCTGGCTGGTGGACCGCGACGGGGACAACGCCAGCCTCCACTATGTCGTGGACCAGGCCGCTCGTGAGGTGCTGCGGCTGCGCCGCGACAGCAAGCGGGTCCTGCTCCACTGCGCGGCCGGCCAGAGCCGCACCCCGGCCGTCGCCGCCGTGTACAGCCACCTGGCCACCGGCGCAGACGCCGAGACCGCGCTGAAGGAACTGCGCGAGGTGCTGGTGGGCGGCTGGCAGCTGTCGGAGCATCCTCAACTACAGGATGCCGTATACGAGTTGACGGCGGCGGCAGCCGCTCGGGAGGAACCGGCAGCGCGCGACACCCACGAGGGACGCAAGGCAGGGTTCCTGGCAGACAAGAGGGCACTGTCCCGGGTGCGCGGAATGCTGCTCGGTATGGCGCTGGGCGACACGCTCGGCGCCGCCCGGGGCAGGCTGCCGGCCGACGGCCCGTTGCGCGCCGGGGTGAGCACCCAGCTGGCCTGCTTCACCGCGGAGGGCACGATCCGCGCTCTCGTACGCGGCGCTCACAAGGGCCTCTGCCATCCCCCGTCGGTGGTGTGGCACGCCTATGGCCGGTGGGCGGCTCTCCAGGGCATCGAGGCCGAGCGGATACGGCGCCGCTGGGCCCCAGCCGGCGGCGGCACGGCGTGGCCGGACGGCTGGCTCGCCGAGGTGCCGGTGCTGGCACAGCGCCGCGGTTCGGCACCGGCGACCGTGACCGCCCTGTCCGGGATCGAGCAAGGCACGGTGGAGAGGCCCACCACGAGCAGCCGCGGCTGTCACGCGCTCACCCGTGCCCTGCCCGTCGCCGTGGCGATCGCCGGCCATGACCGGGGGTACTGGACAGAGCAGGCCCGCCAGTTCGCCGCCCTCACCCACGGAGACCCAGCCGCACAGACCGCGGCAGCTCATGCGGCTGTGCTGACAAGCCACTGCCTGACCAGTGATCCGCACATGCAGGCGAGCCTCTTCGGCCCACAGTCACAGGTGCAGCAGGCCTTGCTGGAGGGCCTCCATGCTCTTGCTGGCACCGACCAGACACCCGATGAGCGCGAACGGCTTCACGCGGCGCTCCAGCAGGCCGACGACCACCCCGCGGACCCGGCACGGCTCGCGAACCTGGCCCCGGACCCCACCGCGCCCTCGGCCCTGCTCGGCGGCCTGTACGTCGCCGCTTCCTTCCCCGACCGAGCCCAGGTGGACGCCGCCCTGCGCTTCGCCGCCCAGGCTCCGGACGGCGACTCGGTGGCATGCGTGGCGGGGGCGCTGCTCGGAGCCGCGCATGGCGCTGAGGCGCTGCCCGTCGAACTGGTCAGCCGCCACGAGCTGGCCTGGGTACTGGACACGCTGGCCCGCGACCTCGTCGCCCAGCTCACCGATTCCCCCAGCGGCAGCGAGTACAGCGCCGGTTGGGACCCGCACTGGTGGGACCGCTACCCCGGCTGGTGACCCGAGGGCCGTCGTGCCGTGTCAGGCCAGGAGGTCGGCAGCCGCCGTGCGAAGCAGGCGGACGAGTTCGGGGGTGTCGGCCTCGGGATGGTGCGCGTACAGGAGATTACTGGCGAGCATGGCACGTTCCGCGGTCGTGCCCCGTTGGAAGTCCGCCGAGGCGGCCAGTCGTGCCGCCCAGGCCGGAACATCAGCCCGCCACCGTGTCCGCCGCCGCTCGACGAGGAGGTCGGCCCGCCCGGCCCGTGCCTGGGCGAGGGCGCGCCGGATGTAGACGGAGTTCACGGGGCAGTCGGAGCCGAACATGCTGCGCGCGAGGTCCGCGCCCCGACGGTCCTGGGCCGGGGTCGTCTGGGCGGCCAGGAACTGCTCGTCGTCCAGAAGGGCCTCGCACAGACGCGTTCCCCACTGCTCAAGGTGGGGAAACCGGGCCTGCTCCTCCCGCACGGCCCTCACGTCCTGCTCCCACACCTCCAGGCGCCGATCCAGTTCCTCGGCCCAGTCGGCCTGGATCCGGTAGCGGTGCGCTTCGGCGCCGGAGCGGAACACGGCTGAGAAGCCGCTCAGTTCGCCCTCGCGCCGCGCCGCCTCGGCCTGCGCCTCCTCAAGGCCGCGCAGACCGGGATGCTCCAGGTCTTCCGCTCCGTCAAGGCGCCCGGCCCAGCCGCCTTGGTACCGCTCGACCACAACGCGGTCCGGCTGTTGTGCGGCGAGCGCCTCCAGGAACGCCTCCCGGTCGTCCCAGTCGAGGATCGAGGTCCCTGCGTCTGCTTCCAGGGCCCGGTCCGGCAGGCCCGGTCGCGGTTTCGGGGTGGTTTCGATGCGCGGCCGGCCGCGGCCTGTGCGAACGGTCGCCGGCTCGTCCAGCAGGCCCTGGAGCCCGGCAAGCAGCAGCTCGAGCTTTTCCGCCGGCGGCCGTTGCTCCTCGACCCACTCCAGGGCGCGATCACTCGCACGGACCTGCACGCTGAAGCTGTCACCGCTGCCGTAGAAGTCGGAACCCGGGATGTATCCGTAGTCGGCGATCTCTTCGGTGGCCGCCTTGATGACACGGGCATCCCGGTCGCTCGGTGACTCGGCGGCGACCGTGACGGGCAGGGAGAACCTCAGGGCGCCCACGTAAGTGGCGTTACCCGGCATTCCCAGATCGTCGTACAGCTCGATGGTGTACTCCCCCGGGGCGACGCCGCCGATGTGGGCACTCAGCCAGCCATGGACGGCGTCGTCGTCATCGTCTTCGTCGTCCCCTTCGTACCAGGGGCCCTCCACAGAGTCCTTCGCCCACGCCTCCCAGGCCTCGTCGGCGTCACCGCCCACGGCCTCCAGATAGCGGTTGGGGTCGGCCAGACCGTGGTGGACGGCGGCGGAAGCGAAACTCACGGCGTCACGGGCATGAGTGCCGACGATGTCAGGATCGATTCCCGCACGCACCAGAACGTCGGCGTCATCGGGACTGCATCCCAACTGGAGGAACCTCGCCCTGGCGGCTCCACCCTCATCAACGCGCACGGTCTCCACTCTCCCCCCCTGCACGCCGCGTCCGGGCTCGTTCCCATGGCGAAGCGGATCAGGTGACATGAACGCCGCCAGTATGCTGTTCATGCACTGAGTTCACAAGAATTCTCGGCCGATGGCCGGGGAGGGGACCGCTGACAGTGAAGACTCCGGCCGTACCGTCCCGGACCTCGGGCCACCCACAGTTCAAGGAAGAGTTCGTGAGTGAGAACGGCCCCACCGGAAGAGTCCAGCCGGCGCGACCCGGCGACCCCTCCCACATAGGCCCCTACCGCATCGTCGGCCGCCTCGGCGCCGGAGGCATGGGCACCGTCCACGCCGGAGTCGCGTCCGACGGAACGCGCGTGGCGGTGAAGGTGATTCATCCGGAGCAAGCCCAGGAGCCGGAGTTCAGGGCTCGTTTCCGGCGCGAGGTGGAACTGTCCTCCCGCGTCACCGGACCGCACCTGGTCCCGCTGCTCGCCGCCGATCCTGACGCGCCGACACCGTGGCTGGCCACCACCTACGTTCCGGGGCCGACGCTGAACAAGCACATACTCGCTCACGGCCCGCTCACGGGCGGGAGCCTGTACGCCTTCGCGGCCGCCACGGCACAGGCGCTGGCCTCGATTCACGCCGTGGGAGTGGTGCACCGTGACGTGAAACCGCAGAACGTCCTCCTCACGGCTGCCGGCCCCCGGGTGCTGGACTTCGGCATCGCGCACGCAGCCGACGGCACGAGTGTGACTCGGACCGGGGTCATGACCGGAACCCCCGGCTGGATCAGTCCCGAGCAGTACCGCCAGGGCAGCGCGGGGTCGGCGGGTGACGTGTTCGCGTGGGGAGCGCTCGTGGCTTATGCGGCCACCGGACGGCTGCCCTTCGGGGCCGGCGCACCTGACGTGGTGGCCTTCCGCGTGATGTCGGGCGACGCCGACCTCGACGGTGTCTCCGCGGCACTGCGCCGGATCGTGGAGAAGGCGCTGGCCAAGGAACCGGGTGACCGCCCGTCAGCCGCCGAAGCGGCCCAGGAGTGCACGGCGCTGCTGGCCTCTCAGGTTACCCAGGTGACTGGTGACGACGCAGTGCCGGCGACGGCCGTGGACATGATCACGGCAGTCTGGGAGGTACCACCCGCTGAGGACCCCACGTGGCAGGTTCCCAGGGAGCGGGGCCGTACGAAGAAGCGACTGGCCGGCGCCCTCGTCCTGGCGGCAGGCGTCGTCGGCGGACTGGCCGGAGGAGTGGCGGCGCTGCTGCCCGGCGACACCGGAAACGGCCACCGCCCCTCCACGTCCGCGGCGTCGCCGCCCGCCTCGACCAGGTCCGCGCAGGCCTCCGCGAGCACCGCGAAGGCAGACCCGGCGGCGAAGCAACAGGTCTCCGGCAGCGGCGAGGCGAACGCGGCGAGCTGGCAGGAGGCGCGAGCCGCCCAGGGCGCGGGCGAGCACGACGTGGCGCGCGCGGTTCTGCACGACGAGGGCGTGGAGGCCCAGTACCTCGGCGACGGCGCCGACTTCACACCGGAGACCGTGCGGTTCCACGAGTCGCGCCGCGAGGTCTACCTCTCGTACCGGCTGGCCTCCGACGAACAGGGGTCGCTCTACGCGGAGACGGATATCGCCAGGCTGATGTGCATGACACTGCGGGACGTCGTGCTCCGCCTGCACCCCGACCTGCCGTACCGCACGTACGTCATGGTGAAGCAGGAACAGGGTCAGGATCCCCAGGTGACCTGGCAGGACGACTTCGTCGCCGACACCGGCTGCCAGTCGGCCGCCGACAACGGCAGCGGGCAGGACACGGACGGTTCGCAGGACTGGCAGCCGGACGACGACGGCCTGGGGCAGGCGATGATCCCCAGCACCGACCAGGCGGAGATCAGGGTCGCGGACGGCGCCGCCAGGAAGATCATCGCGGGCACGAACGGGATGCGTCAGACGCTGGGAACGGATCGTGTGCTCGGCAACGGGCAGATCAAGGTGGGCTTCGACCCCGCCAACTCGGCGATGTACGTCTGGTCGGACTACGTGCAGTGGAACGAGCAGCAGGTCGAGTCCTGGGCGGACATGGCCGCCGGAGAGGCGTGCCGGGCTCTCGTGAGTGAGCGGGAGAGCGCGGGAAGCGCCTGGCCGTACTCCCGCTACGCCGTGGCGGAGATCGGCGGCTCCCACTACATGATGGTCCGTTGGGGCACGGCCACCACGCAGGCCGGCTGTCCGGCCTGAGTGGCACATCCCCGGTCGTGGCCGAGGTTGACCCTCGACCTTGTCGAGGGAGCAGAGTTCCGGGTGTGGAGAGCGAGATGCGCAGCATCGGGGAGATGGCGCGGGACAGTGGACTGGGCGTGAGTGCGCTGCGGTTCTACGACCGCGCCGGTGTGCTGGTCCCCGCCTGGGTGGACCCGGTCAGTGGCTACCGGTGGTACGACCCCGGGCAGCTGGAGGAGGCCCGAGTGCTGGCCCGTCTGCGCCGGGCCGGTATGCCGTTGGCGGACATCCGGCTGGTACTGGCCGGCTGGTCCAGCACGGACACGGAACTGGTGCGGGGGCTCCTCCAGGCGCACCTGCGTCGCCTGGAACTGGGCCTGTCCGATGCGCGCAGCGAGTTCTCCACGCTCCGAGCACTACTCGAGCACAGGGAGAACCCCATGACTGCGATCCGCACCGCCACCGTCCAGCTGTCCGTCCCCGCGCCGGAACTGGCCGCCGCACTGGACGCCGTCCGTTTCGCGGCTGGTTCGGACCCGGAGCTGCCGATGCTCGCCGGTGTCCTGTTCGACATCGAGGGCGAGGGACTGAACCTCGTTGCCACCGACCGCTACCGGATGGCCGTCGCCCGGGCCGCCACCACCGGGTACGACGGCCCCCGCGTGCAGGCCGTCGTGCCGCTGCCCCTCGCCGATGCGATGCGGGCGCTGTTGCAGGGCGAGGAACCGGTGCGGCTCGCCGTGGACGGTGACCGCGTGTCGCTGGAGTCCGGCGACCGTCAGACGGTCGGCCAGTGCCTCGACCACGACTTCCCCGACTACCGTCGCCTGGTCCAACTGCCGGCCGGCCGCCGGGCCCTCGTCGATGTGGCCGCGTTCCGCGAGGCGCTGGAGACCGGTCCGGTCCGCGCGAGGCAGCTGCGCGAGCAGGACGGCGAGCGCTGGGACGTCAGCGTGCTCAGGATGGCGGACGACGGCACGGTGACGGTGTGCGAGGACGGTGACGACGACCGGGACAACATCGGCGTCAACCGGGAGTTCCTGCTGGACGCGCTCGCCGCCGGCGATCGGGACGAGCTGATCCTGGACCTCGGCGCCCCCACGGCTCCGCTCGCGATCCGCCGGCCCGAAGAAGAGCCGGCCTTCTCGATCCTGATGCCGATTCGTCTGGAGGATTAGGTCTTCTGTCCACGGAGGTTGGTGACGGAGGCCAACCGAAAGGCCCTCATGCCTCACCGTGACGCACCCCTGACCGAGACCGGCCGTCCGCGGCAGGCCCTGCTCACACCCGCCCACCTCCGCAACGGCCAGCCCTGTGCCCGGCTCGCGGTCCACCGAGCTCAGTTGTCCGGCTGGTCCATGGAGTCGGACGAGGTGGACGTCGGCAGCGCATCCTCCTCCCGGAGCAGTTCGATCACGCCGATCGCGTCATCGTCCTGAGCGAGGTCGGCGTCGCTGAAGTCAAAGTCACCGGTCAGGTCACCGCCCGATTTCTCGATCAGGAAACGTTCGCGGTACGCGTCGCGCGCCGAAACGGCGATCCGATCGATGAGCATGTAGCTCAGCCCCGCGCCGACAGCCATGCCGGCGATGGGCACGAACTGCCCGAGCTTCTTCTTCGGTAGCTGCTGCGTGAACTTCGCCGCGAAGGACTGGGCGATCTTGGTGAGAACCTTCTCGTTCAACTTGGCCCAAGGAGCGTTCCTCACCAGCAACTGGGTGAGTTGAGACAGTTCGGCGTAAGCGGCCGTCTTCGCCGATGTGCCCGTGGACATTCCCAGAGCGATCACGGACATCACGAAGATTTCCTCTTCGGGATCGCTTGGGTCGTAGCCGTAGTAGAGAGCTGTGGCGGCGACCGTTCGAGCGGAGAGGGCGAGCATCATCGCAGTGTCGGCGGCCATCGCCCCGGCCACGGTTCCGAATCCGGGTGCGGCACCCGCACCCGCGCCGGCGATTGTTCCGGCGCCGACGAGCAACTCGCCGCCTGTCACGGCTGCGGCGGAGCCGAGGCCGGTTGCCGCTGCCGAGAGCGCGTGGCCGTACCGAAGCAGGTTGTGCCTGGTGACCTCGTCGACGACCCGCAGGTCGAGCTCACTGATCTCGTCCAACCCGGCGACGTCGTGTCCGGCACGTCGATACTGTTCGACGACACGCTTCTTGCTCACGGTCCGGCTTGCGGTGTCTCCCACAGCCTTGCCGAGACCTCTTGCCGCTCCGCTGTAGGCGGCGGCCACCTTGTCGGCGCCCGGGGCGCTCTTCACCTTCTGGCCGAGCGAGGCGAGTCGGTCCCGGGCCGACTGCGGAAGAATCCTCCTCGCCTCCTTGCCGAGGGAAGCCGCCTTTCGCTTCTGGAGTTTGTCCCACTCCTGTTGTTCGTAAGCAGAGAGAGTCATGTCATCGCCCCCGGTATCAGAGTGTTTGAAAGCAGTCCCGCATGATCGCGGCCATGAGTGTGCGCCGCTGGACGAGGAACTCCTTGCAGCTTCCCGCCGTGATCTCAGCCGGATTCGCCGGGCCCGCACGGCTCCGGAGGCCCCGGGGGCGGTGGTTCGCGGTGGAAACGGCGCTCACTTCGCCCTCTTCTTCGGTGGAGCGTCGCCGACTCCGGGCAGGGGACGTGCACCCTGCAAAGGGTTCTTCGCCTTCTTCCCCCGCTGCGTCTTCTTCGCTCGCTCCGACTTCTTCGCCGCCGCGATCCTCTTCGCGTCCCCCGTCTCCTTGGAGCGTCGGCTCCGCCTCGGCTTCCGTGCCGGTGTGTCCGGTCGGCTGTCCAGCCAGCGGCGGGTCGTAGCCATCTCGGCGACCAGCTCGGTGCGTTGCGGTTCCGGCAGTCTCGTCAGTGCCTCTTCCGCCCGCGTCATGAGAGCCGCGGCGTACCTGGGCCTGGGGCCGCGTCTCTGCCGTGCGCTGCGCAGGGCGTGCCGAATCTCCGTGTCACGGAGCAGGGGAGCACCGGCGAGGCGCTCCGGCTTAGGCCGGGCCGCGGGCTGTCGAACCAGGCCGCCCTGGACGTGCACGATGGTCTGGCGCTGAGCGGGCTCCGCACTGTGCTGTGCGCCGAGCTGACCGTCCGCGGTGAGCGGCAGCCGCGGCGGGGCCGTACGGGACGGTACCCCGTACACGGCGAACGCCCGGTCCGCCTCACGCTGGCACCACCGTTTGAGTACCGCCGCCGTCGCGGGAACCTCGCACCCGACAGCGGCGACCACGTCCCCCACGTAGGCCGGCGGGTCGCTCTCCCCGGTCCTGATCAGCGCCGACAGCAGCGGACTGCCCTCACCGCCGCCGGTCCGCTCCACTGCGACCAGCAGACCGACGCGGTCCGGGACGGACAGCCCGAGCAGGTCGCTTCCGGCGGTTCGGGTCAGCGCCTCCCAGGTGGGCCGGGTCCGGAACCTCGCGGCGCTCACCAGTGCGTCCTTCAGCGCGAGCACCTGCTCCTCTCGGGACCGCTGCACCGGCGCCGCCCCGCGCCCGGCTCGCGCCTCGGCGGCCGGGGCGGTACCCGAGCGGCGGCGCGGCTCCACTCCCGGGATCCGGAGTCCCGCAGGGGTCATCGCACAGTCGTCCAGGGGCACCCAGTCGGTGCTGCGCCGGGGGTCCTCCGCCCTGAGTCGGATCCGCCGTACCGCACCATGCGTCTCGAAGCGGAAGCGGAGCAGGTATCCGTACTCGTCGTACAGCTCCTCCATGGTCTCCGGTTGGGCCGTGCCCGGACCGAAGACCCAGTCGAGGGTGGCCGATTCACTGGAGAGCCGCCGGCGGGCCCGCTGCCACTCGGCGTGCGCGAGCCTGCTGAACTGGAAACGCACATGCTGCTGTCCGGCCGCGCCGACCCGGAAGTCGACGGCGTCTCCGGGGCCGGAACCGAGGTCGCGTGCCGTGGCCCGCCCCTTCAGCCTGTTGCGTCCGGTCCATCTGGCGAGGTCGTCCTTGATGAAGAGGTGGTCCGCGCTGGCCGCACCGGTCGCCGTACGGTGGCAGGAGGTGTGGGGCCGGTGAGCGAAGTGGCAGACCTTGTCGCGGTACAGACGGTCCGACAGCTCGTTTCCGCAACCACCGAGCTGGGTGCCGCACCAGTAGGTGTAGGCGGGGTGGCTTCGGCGCCAGCGAGTCAGTTCGTCCGCGTCCGTCGGCAGGATGATCGCGCGTCCGGAGTTCCGGCTCCCGATCACCGCGGTCTGCACGAGTCTGCTGTCTGAGCCGTTCACGAATCTCCCCCGGGCCACGCGCGCCTGCCTGCCGAGAGGGCGGGCGACGTTTAATCGACGTCAGTATGGTGATCCATGCACTGAGTTCACAAGGGGCGAGCGTCATTTTCCCGCATTCGGGCCGCGGTCGAGCGGCCGGTGGCATAGGTTCAGCATTCGTCGGTGTCCGAGGCCGGGAGGGCGCATGCAGAAGGGCACACCGGAGTACGAACAGGCTCTGGAGGCCGTGATCGAGATCCTTCGTTCACGGGCACGCCAGGGCGCGGCGCCGATTCCGTACGGCGACCTCAGCAGCGAACTGGCGCGGCTCGGTCATCACGTCCCCGCCCACGACGGCCCCATGCCCTACCTCTTGGAGGATGCCTCGGTCCGGGAGAGCCCGGACGGATCGCTGCCCCTGCTGTCGGCCCTCGTGGTGCTGAAGGACAGCGGCTGGCCGTCCGGTGGCTTCTTCAAGCTGGCCGGGCGTGCGCCGTACAAGCGGGCGGGCGACGACGTGGTGTTGTGGACCCGGGAGATCGAGAAGCTGGCGGAGCACTACGCCAATCGCTGACGGTGTCCTTCGTCGGCGTCGCGGAGGCTCCGGCCGGAACTGTGCCCGGCGAGGGGGCAGCCGCTACGAACCCCAGCGGTCCGCGTACGCCTGTACGAGAAGCAGTCCTCGGCCCGACGTCTCGTCGGCGGGCTGTGGTGTCGTACGCGGTGGCAGGCACTCAGGGCGGGTGTCGGTCACTTCGATGCGGAGGGCGCTGGGCAGGAGGAGCAGCACCGGGCGGAAGTCGCGGCCGGGGAGGCTGCCGTGGCGGAACGCGTTGGCCGCGAGTTCGGCCGTGACGAGGGCGACGGTTCGGGCGGGGTCCGAGTCGTGCGGGAGGCTGGTCCACTCGGTGAACTGCTGAACGGCGAGTTGGCGGGCCAGGCGGGCGCCGCGTCTGGTGTTGCTGAAGCGCAGGGCCAGGTGGTGGGTGGGGGTACGGGGCGGCGGGGCCTCGTCGGTGGGCTGATGCCGTGTCACCGGGTCAGGACGGGCGGATGCATGGTCCGCTGACCAGGTACGACGGCCGTACGTCGGTGTCGTCGTACGGGGTGGGTGGCTGGCCGTCTTCTTGGTTGTACGGGCGTTGTACGGGTTCTGATCGTGTCCCCGTTGATCCGGGCCGCGTTGAACATGACCCGGTGGGGGCGTGGAGCGGGATGCACTTCGGGACGGACGGGCGTGGGCGCGTGAAGGCGGTACGGGACGGGCGGAGCGGGCGGGCGTTGAAGGCCAAGGAGGAGGCGCCGGATCTGCCTGGCGTGTGGTCGGCGTACGGCGTGCTCCTCCAGCATCCGCGGAAGCGGGCGGGTTGAACCAGCAGCAGCTCGGGGAGGCCATCGGTTACTCCCTGGAGCAAGTCGCCCCGGTCGAGTCGTGCCGGGGTTGTTGCAGACGGAGGGTCGGGCGCGGGCACTGTTCGCGCAGCACTGCCCGCCGCTGAGCGAGGAGACGATCGACCAGCACACGGAGGCGCGGCTCAGTCGGCAGAAGTTGCTGACGCGAGTTCCGCTGGCGGAGTTGTCGTTACCTGATTGGTGGGGAGGCCCTGCGAAATCCGGTGGGCGACGCGGAAGTCACGCAGCTTGACCAGTCCGAAGTCCAGGATCTTCACGATGCCGTCCCGCCGGATCATGATGTTCTGCGTCTTCAGGTCACGGTGGACGAGGTCGGCCGCATGGACGGCGGACAGTCCCGAGCACAGCTGAGCGGCGACGGACCGTCGCCACGTTCGGATGATCCAGGCGCGCGGCCGCCCGTGTCTCCCTGCCGCACCTGCCCCATCACGCCCTGCCCCAGTCCCGACTCCAGGCGATAGCGGTCACTGAGCACCAATCCCGGCGCGAGACCCGGCATCTTTCTTGGCCTCCACATTTCCCACACATCACAGTGGAACGCGACCTCTGTGAACAAAGTCAATGAGGGTAGTAGCCTTCCCAGCAGTACGGCGACTGGGGACGCCGACCAGCCCAGCCGCAAGTGACTCGGAGACCGATCGATGAGTACCCCCGACGCCGTACCCGTCAGCCTGGCCGAGATCGCCCGGATCGCAGGTGTCGGGCGAGCCGCGGTGAGCAACTGGCGCCGCCGCCACGACTCCTTCCCCATGCGGATCGGGGGCACCGACGTCAGCCCGCAGTTCTCGCTGGGCGAGGTCGAACAGTGGCTGCGGGACAACGGGAAGCTGAGGGACATCGGCGGTCGGGAGCTCCTCTGGCCGCGTTTCGAGGCGCTGGGCAGCAGGAACGAGTCGGGGCTGGCCGTCGCCGAGGCGGCTCGCCGGATGCGTTCCTCCAAGGCACGGATCGCCCATCCCGAACTCTCCGCGCAGACCCGGGACTTGGTGGCCGAGGCGGCGAAACTGGGGCGGGCGGAGGGGCCGCGCGAGACCTTCGAGTTCCTGCTGCAACGGTGGCTGGAAACCCATGTCCGGCAGCTCAGCACCACGCCGCCGCAACTGGCCGCACTGATGGTCCGGATCGCCCTCGCCGTCCGGATCGGCCCGGAGAAGGACGGACTCACCGTCCTCGATCCGGCGTGCGGTACGGGACACCTGGCCGCCGCGACCGCGCAGGAGTACGGCCGTCCGGGCCTGGAGCTGCTCGCCTGCGAACTGGACGCCGCGCTGGCCGCGCTGGCGTCCGCCCGGCTCGAGTTCGTCACGGAGGACCGTGACATCCGTACCCGTGTCGCCACGGCCGACGCGCTGCGGGAGGATCCTTTCGGAGGTATAAAGGCCGACATCGCACTCTGCAACCCTCCGTTCAACGAACGCGACTGGGGCTACGAGGAGCTCGCCACCGACCAGCGCTGGACCCATGGGCTGCCCCCGCGGACCGAACCCGAACTGGCCTGGGTGCAGCACCTGTTCTCCCACCTCAAGCCCGGTGGGTCCGCCGTGGTCGTTCTTCCTCCGGCGGTCGCGTCGCGCAAGGCGGGCCGCCGTATCCGTGGTTCGCTGCTGCGCACCGGAGCGCTCCGGGCGGTTGTGTCCCTGCCTCCGGGCAGCGCCCAACCGCACAGTGTGTCCTTGCAGTTGTGGATCCTCCAGGCAGCGGCGGACGGCTCTGCCGCTCCCCCGAGCCAGGACGCTCTCCTGGTGGATGCCACACGCTTCGCAAGACCCGGTTCACGCGAGCCGAGCCCCGACTGGGGCTCTCTCGGCTCATTCGTCCTCACCGCGATGGCGACCCTCGACCACCCGGGCCAGGACCCGCCGGAGGGAGCGGTCCGAGTCCCGTTGCTGGATCTGCTGGACGACGAAGTGGACGTCACCCCGGGGCGCTACACCGCATCGACGGCGGAACCTACCAGCAAGGAACTCCTCGCGAACTGGGACGAGTTCGGATCGCTGCTGACCGATCTGGCCGATCACGCGCGGCACCTCTCCGTGCTCGGCTTCGAGGCCGGTGCCCCGCAGACCACCGCGACTGTGGGAGACCTGGTCAAAGCCGGCGCCCTGACACTGCGAGCCGGACAACAACCGCTGGAGTCGGTGACACCGGCTCGCGGGGCCACCGTGCCGCTCCTCACCGTCGCGGACCTGCTGCACGACGGCGCTCCCGGCGGAGTACTGCCCGCCGACTCGGCGCACGCCGTCGCCGAGGAAGGTGACGTCGTGGTCGCCGGAGTGATCCGGGCCTTCAAGGCGTGGGTCCACGAAGGACCACCGGTGGCCCTGGGCCCTCAGCTCCACGCCCTGCGGGTGGACCCGGAGAAGCTGGACGCCCACTTCCTCGCCGGCTGTCTGCGCGCACCGGCCAACGGGCGCCAGGCAGGCACCCACGCCTCCAGTTCGTCCCGGGTCGACATCCGGCGTCTCCAGGTGTTGCAGCTTCCCTTGGAGAGGCAGACGGCGTACGCCGAGACGTTCCGTCGCCTCAGGGCCTTCGAAGCGCTCGTCGTCAAGGCCGAGCGTTCCGGTAAGGGATTGGTGAGCGATATGAGTGATCGTCTCGCCGCGGGTGGGCTGACCACCTGACCCTCACCGGCCGGCGCAGGAGGAGTCGGTGACGGCCTGCCCGCCCACGTGGCCGCGCGAGATCGCCGGCACGGAACACCGGCCACCACCGGGTGCTCGACGTGGAACACCCGAGGGAACGCTTTCCGCGATTCATCAGCAGTAGTCGTCACTCCCCCAACATGTGGCGCGGTTCGCCATGTCAGGAATTCACCGCCTTCAGGGTGAACGAGTACCTCCCTGGGTAGGGTACGCGAGCAGGACTGGCAAGGGGGGACATGAACAACACGGATAACGCGCTGCAAGACGCTCTGGATCTTGCCGACGCCATCACTCTTCTCCGTGATCAAATCGCGGAAGCGCAACTCCGGTTGGCGACCACCGGAGACAAGGGCGTGCGATTCACGGTCGGGGAAATCACACTCGTGTTCGGCGTGGAACTGTCGCGGACCCGGGGGCTGAACGGGGGTCTGCGGTTCGGCCTCGTCAACTCCGACGGCAAACGGGAGAGCGGCCGCAAGGCCACGCACGAGATCACCCTGAAGCTGAATTCCAGCGGTCCGACCGGACCCACCGCGGTGGACGACGAGATGTAGCGGATCGTTCCGAAGGCCGGACACACAGACTTCCGGTCGGTGCGCAGGGGGGCGCCCGTGATATCCGCAGAAATGCAGTGGACCTTCGTGATCTTCCTTTCCGTGACCGTGCTCTTTCAAAAAGCGCTCGCCGCAAGAAAGGACCTGATCGCGACGTTGGTCCGTACCGTGCAGCGGTACGAAAAGGAAGAGGAAAAGACTCTCAAACAAATCACCGGGGATCTGGAGCAGCTCCGCACCGTACTGGACGACGCGCTCGAGCGGCTCGAGACGCTCACGGAGTCGATGGAGCGCTTCGAGGACCGCAAACGCCAGTACCTCCGGGTGCGTACGAACGTCGAACGGTTCTTCCCCGGCGCGGGCAGGAGCGGGCTCGGCGGATTCGTCTTCGCGACGATCACGAACTTCAGCGAGGATCCGATCACCGACTGCCAGGTGGAACTCCTCGTCAATGACGAGGCCGGCGGCACGTGTCACGTGGCGTACGTACCCGCGCGGAAGTCACGTGACCTGCGCTACCGCCTGCCGGGCGACTGCGCGGCCGACGACCGTATCGACTTCGCCGTCACCTTCACCGACTACTACTCCCGCAGATGGCTGCTCCGGCCGGACCGAGATGCGCAGGAACTCGTATGACTCTCCTCACCCGTCAACTCGTGCTGATCAGAAGGACGGAGGTCCGGCCCCAGGAAGGTGAGCAGCCCCTGGTGCGGGCCGGTACCGGATACCTGGTGGACGGTCGGACCGTACTGACGGCCGCTCACTGCGTCGCTGACGCCGCCCCCGCCACCGCCGACGATGCCACCCCCGGCCGGACGGACGCCGTTCTCGAAATACGCCGCCCGGGACAGGACACCCCCTGGACGCCGGTGACGGTGGCGGGACGGCACCGACACCTCGACCTGGCCGTACTGCGCCTGTCCGACGACGCCGGCTCGGACGAGGAGGACGACTCCCCAAGCCGTGGCGCCGGCTTCGACGGGGTGGTCACACCCTTGCTCGGCATACCGGACGGGGACGGAACGGCAGGCATCACATCGGTCGAACTGGCCGGCTTTCCCCGCGCCCAGCGGCAGCCGGACAGCACCAGGCTGCCCGAATGGGTGCCCGGCGAACTGCTGCCCCCCATCGCCGATCCCTCCCTCCTGTCGATCAACGTGCGCTCCGCCCTGCCCCGGCGGCTCGAACAGCACAGTCCCTGGGCGGGAATGTCCGGGTCCCCGGTGCTCGCGGACGGCACCTACCTGGTCGGGGTGGTGACCCAGGACAACGCCAACTTCGACGGGAGGCTCCAGGCGGTAGCCCTCCACTCGGCGCTCGAGACGGATCCCGACTTCGCCGCCTGCCTGCCCGCCGCGTGGAGGCACACGCCCGCCACCGGTCTGGCCGAACTGGCCCGGTACCGCGTCGACGACCGGCTCGCCATCCAGATCAGCTCGCCGACCTCCCCGCTGAGCCCCCTGGTCGAGGAGCGGCTCCCCCACTCTCTGGCCGAACTCACCAGTGCCCGGCACGCGCTGGTGCCCTTCATCGACCGTGCGGAACTCGCCCAGCTGCGCACCGACTTCCTCGACGCCCCGGACCGACTGCGGGTCGCCCTCGTCCACGGACCGGCCGGGTGCGGCAAGAGCAGGCTCGCCGACGAACTGCACCTCGTGGCCAGAGCGGACGGCTGGAGAGCGGGACTGGTCACCGTGTCCCAGGCAGCGCACGCCCGGCGGCTGCAGATCACCCGTCCCCTGCTGCTGATCTTCGACTACGCCGAAGCCCGGGTACCGCAGATCAAAAGGCTGCTGACCTCACTGACCCGCCTCCGTCCGGAGCCCCTCGACCGGGTACGGATCCTGCTCCTGGCCCGCAGTGCCGAGGGGCCCTGGATGAACAGGCTCCGCAGTCATGTGCAGCTGGGCCGCAGCCTCCCGGACCTCACTGTCGACCTGGCCCATCGCCCGCTGGACGCGGAGACGCGCAGGCGCCACTACGAGGCCGCGGCCGGTACGTTCGCCGTCCGGCTCGGCGTGCCCCTGCCGGAATCCGAGCCGGACCTGGAGGACGAGGAGTTCGGGCTTCCGCTGCTGGTTCACATCCGGGCGCTCCTCGACCTGCGGTCCACCGCCGAGGAACCGCACCCCCCGCCGGCCACGTGCCCGCCCGGAGCTCCGCCCGCCGCACCACCCACCTTCGCCGAACGGCTGCTCCAGGGTCTCCTGGACCGGGAGTGGGAACGCTACTGGCAGCACCGGTTCCGGACCATCGAGCCGGGCCTCGAGGAGGAAGACGCCGGTGAACTGGTGGCGTTGGCGTCCCTGGCGGGCGCCTCCGACCGGCACGAGGCGGCGATGCTGCTGAGCGGCAGCGAAGCACTGGCCGAAGCCTCCGAGGACACATGCGAACGGGCGGCACAGGTGCTGCACAAGCTGTACGCGGGCGTCGACGAGGAGTACCTCTCACCGGTGCAGCCGGACCTCCTGGGGGAGTTCCTCATCGGCCGGTACCTGCTCGCGCCCGAGCGCCTGTCGCACGTGTTCCGGCACTGCTCAACACCGCATCAGCGGGTTCGCAGCATCCAGGTGCTGCGCCGGATGACGACGAGTCCTGTCCTGTCCTCCTCCGGCCGAAGCCACGAGGCACTGCGCCGGCTGCTCGAACTCCACCTGTCGACCCTGGTGGACGAGGCGGTCGCCCTGGCCACCCGGCGCACCGACGGCGACCGGGCCGCGACCGCGTCGGGCCCTCATGGTTCGCTGGCCCGCACTCTTGCCGAGGCCCTCGCGGCCGCTCCGGTGCCCGAGGCGGCCGCGGAACTGCTGCGCCGGTCCGACCCCGTCTTCCCGGTCGGGTGGCCCGAACTGACCGACCTGGCCATCACGCTGCACGAACAGGCCAAAGAACACCTGGACTCGGTCGGCGAGACGATCCGGAAGGCACGCGTGATCCGGGCCCTCCTGGAACACCGCGGAGTACGCAACCCGCACGAAGTGCACGCGGTCGAACAAGGCGCTTCCCTGGGCGCCACCCGTCTCGTGGCCGACGGTCAGCCTCCCGTACCGCTGCTGAGCGGCGCTTCGGCACAGGCACGCGCGGTGCTGCGGGTCGGCAGGGTCGCGGAGGCCCGCACGCTGGCGCAGGAGGCCGTGGACCTGTTGCGCGCCCACGCGGACGACGGACCGGAGGTCCGCGAGGAGTTGGCCAAGGCCTTGGGCGTACTGGCGCTCACCCTGGTGAACGTACGGGATCTGCCGAAGGCCCTGGATTCGATGGACGAGTCGGTGCGCATCCTGGAGGAGCTGTGGGAAGACGAAGCGCCCGACGGTGACCTGGCTGTCGCCTCGGCCCTGATGTCCCAGGCCGTGCTGCTCGGCATCGCCGGCCGTCCGGAACCACTGGCCGGCATCGAGCGTGCGGTCGAACTGCTGCGGGCCCGTACCGACCGCTCCGGAGGCATCGACGGGCTCTCCGAACTCGTCGGAGCCGAGTGCATGCTGGCCACGATGCGGACTTCGCACGGCGACCTGGAAGGCGGGTGGCAAGCGGCTCTGGCGGCGCGGGGCCGGGCGGCCGACTACATGACGCACAGTTCCGGAGAGCTGGAGCACCTCCGGGCCATGGTGGAAACGGCCGTGGCCACCGTGGCCTGGGCCCGCAAGGACCTCACGACCGCGGTCGACGCGGTGCGCACGGCGACCGAGATCTACGAGGGCCTCTCGACGCGGTACGAGTCGATGTTCACCACGCCGCTGCTGTCGGTGTACCTGCTGGCCGGACCGATCCTCCTCGAGGACGGCCGGGCGGCTGAGGCGGTCGACCAGCTGATCACCGCGGCGGAGTGGGCGTGGGAGCTGACGCAGGACAACGCGAGCGCCTACCTGCCCATCCAGATCAACGCCATGCTGATGCTGGCGGCCGTGGGGAAGGAGGAGAACGCGCAGGAGGCGGCCGAGCTGGC
Source organism: Streptomyces sp. NPDC046915 (assembly GCF_040644935.1). Taxonomy (NCBI): domain Bacteria; kingdom Bacillati; phylum Actinomycetota; class Actinomycetes; order Kitasatosporales; family Streptomycetaceae; genus Streptomyces; species Streptomyces sp. NPDC046915. The sequence continues at coordinate 346,109 of NZ_JBEYXB010000005.1, forward strand.
GCGCGACGCGGTGGAGTTCGCCCGTGACCTCGTCGCCGACAATCCGGACGGCAACTCCCACTACTTCGCCCAGACACTCTTCACCGCCGCCGGAGTCCTGGAGGACGTCGACTGGCAGCACGCCGACGCCCTGCTGACCGAGGCGATCGACGTGTGCCGTTCGGCCGACCCGGAGTTCTCCTCGTTCGGGGCGCCGCTCGCGCTGACCCTCATGTGCGGCATCGTCCTGCTGCGTCTGGCTCACGAGGCGTTCGAGCAGGTGACGGAACTCGCCGAGGAGGGGCAGCGGATCGGCCGCCGGGTCATGGTGACCTGGCCGGACGGAGCCCGGCTGGTCCTGGGACTGATGCAGGCCGCTTCCGCCGCCCACGCGGCCCTGGGCCACGAGGCCGAGGAAGTGGTGGCGGACACGCTCGTCGTCGACTTCCTGCGCACTCTGGCCCTGGACGACCCGGCCTACCGGGAGGATCTGGCGGAGGCATTGGAGAGTCTGTCCAGAACGCTGCGCAAGGTGGGTGTCAGGGACCACGAGGCGCTGTTCGCGGAGGCGGTCGCCCTGCGGCTGGGGCAGGCCAGGGACCGGACCCTGCCGACCCCCGGGCCCGGCCCGTCCGCGCCGGAGTGCGCCGCACAGCCCGAGGGACCGAAGCAGCCCCCCGCCCCCGCGCCGCCGGAGGACCTCAGCACCCTGGCCGAGCACGCCGGACGGCCGAACAGCGTCGTCATCGGTGGTTACGGCGGCACTGCCGTCGCCGCCTACCCGTTCCGTCCGGTCCTGGTCCTCGGGCCCCAGCGCAGTCGCAAGACCACGGGTGTCGTCATTCCCACCCTTCTGGACTGGGACGGTCCGGCCCTGGTGACCTCCGTCCGCACCGATGTGATCGCGAGCACCATGGTTCACCGCGCCGGTCTGGGCCGAGCGCAGATATTCGAGCCCACCGGCAAGCTCTACGAAGGGCCGGCGACCTGTCAGTGGAACCCGCTGCCCGACTCGCGGGACTGGAGCGGGGCAGTCCAGTCCGCACACTGGCTGACGGAGGTGGGCTCCAAGCCCGGCGGGCTGCGCGAGTCGGACTTCTGGTACAACCTGGCCGCGCAGTTGCTGGCACCGCATCTGCACGCGGCGGCTGTGTCCGGCGGCACGATGGGTGACGTCTACGAGTGGGTCAAGAGCCGGGACGTCTTCGCCGTGGAGAACTACCTGGATGCCGGCGACCCGGCCGGCCGGCTCGCCTGGTCCGGGATGCAGGCCCTCGAGGAGCGCACGCTCAGCAGCATCTACGGCACGCTGATGACCTCCCTGTCCGTCTACGAGTCGAGTGCCGTCCGCTCGGCCCGCAGCTCCCTGTTCGACGTCGACCAGTTCTTCGACGGGCGGTCCCACACCCTGTACCTGTGCGCGCCGCCCGACGACCAGGAGGTTCTGGCACCGTTGTTCGTGGGGCTGATCCGCCGGGTGCTGCACGAGGCGTACGAGCGGCACGCCGCGGGCGCCTCCCACCGGCTGCTCATCCTGTTGGACGAGGCGGGCAACATCGCGCCGCTGAGGAACCTGGACACCTTGGCGACCACCGCGGCCGGCACGGGGGTCCAGCTCGTCACGGTGTTCCACGACATCTCTCAGATGATCGCCAAATTCAACGTGTACGAGGCCAGGACGATCGCCAACAACCACTCGGCGTTGCTGGTTCTGTCGGGCAACCGTGATCCCGAGACCTCCGCGCTCGTCAACGAACTGCTGCGCGAGGATCCCCTCGCGGCCGCCCCGGACGCCGGCCTGGACGGCGCCGGCCTGGACGGCGTCGGGAGACCGGTCCTGCGCAGGCTGCGGCCCGGCACGGCGCTCTGCTTCTACGAGCATCTGCCACCCGGGATCGTGCGGCTGCGCTCGTCCAGCCACGACGAGGAGTTCCGGTCGCGGGCCGCTCCCGCGGAAGACGACCCGGACGGCCGCTGGCGACGTCGGCGGCCCACCGCCGGGCGCCCGGCGTCAACTCCCGTGCAGCGGCTCGGGCCGGGCCCCGGCGCCACGAGCTGCGTCCGGTGAAACGGCCCCCCACCGGATCCGCAGCGCGCACAGCGACACGATCAGGGCCGAGGCGGCGACCGCGGACATGCCGAGGGTGAGGTCGCCGGCGCCGGCGATGAAGCCGATCAGGGCGGGGCCGGCCAGCAGGCCGGTGGTGCCCATCGCGGCGACCAGGGCCAGCGCGTCCGGGCCGTGCGCCGCCGCGGCGACGTACACGCAGGGGGTGATCGCGGCCGCCCCCAGACCGACGCAGGCGAAACCGGCCAGCGTGGGCACTACCCCGCCGGCCGCGAGGGCGAGGGCCAGGCCGAGGCCGGCGACGGCGCCGCCGACGCGGACGACCCGGCCGTCGCCCCAGCGGCTGCGCCAGCGGTCGGCCCACACGCGTGCCAGCAGCATCATGACCGAGACGACGGCGATGCCCAGCGGCGCGACGGTCGGTGAGGCCTTGACGACGTCCTTCAGGTAGAGGGCCGACCAGTCGTTCATGGCGCCTTCGGTGATGGTGCCGAACGCCATGGCGCAGCCCATCCACAACGTCATGCGGGACGGCGGCGTCAGTCCGGAGCGGCGTGCCCTCGGCTCTTGTGGCCGTTGCTCCGGCGGCCCGTCGGTCAGCAGCCGCGACCGTGCCCAGCCGAGCAGCGCCAGCAGCAGGACGGAGGCCGCCGCGAAGTGGGCCGTGACGGACGGTGTCACCGTGTTGACGCCGGAGGCCAGGAGCGCCGCGCCCAGCAGTCCGGCGCTGAAGGTCGCGTGGAGCTGGGACATGGCGGTGCGGCCGTACTTGGTCTCCAGCGCGGCGCCCTGCGCGTTCATGGCGACGTTCAGGCAGCCGACGGCGACGCCGTCGCAGCAGACGACCAGCAGCGCCGTCGGGTAGTTCGGCGCCACGGACAGGGCCAGGAGCAGCGCGGCCAGGCACAGGGCGGAGCCGAGCGCCAGGCGCCGTGAGCCCAGTCGCCGGGTCAGGAACGCGACGAGCGGGAAGGAGGCGGCGGCGCCCGCGCCGCAGGCCATGAGCAGCAGGCCCAGTTCCTGCTCGGTCAGGTCCAGCCTGGTCTTCAGTGCCGGGAGCCGGGAGGCCCAGGTGGCGTACTGGAAGCCGAGGAAGCAGAAAAGGGCCGCGATCGCCCATTTCTCGCGGCGGAATCCGTCGTGGGCGGGTGGCTTGTGCTTCAGCATCTGCGTGATCTGCATCAGCCCGGCTCCTCGCCGTCGTGCGGGCCGCTGGTACGCAGCCCGGTGGACATGTACACCGCGTCGCTGCCGTAGCCCGGCGGGGGGCCGGCCTCGCGGTGGGGCCGGTAGCCGTGGGCCTGCCAGTAGGTCTCCATGCCGCCGACCGCGATCAGCGAGATGTGCTCGAAGCCGCTCGCGCCCGCGGTGGCCGTCAGCCGGCGCAGCAGCCGGGTGCCCAGTCCGCGGCCCCGCAGGTCCTCGGCGACGACGAGGTCGTGCAGGTGGAGGTTGCTGGAGCGGAAGACCGTGTCCTCGGGGCTGGTGAGGTCCGGGTAGCGGAACCTCGGGTAGGGCAGGGCGAGTACGTAGCCCGCGATCCGGCCGCCGAGCTCCAGGACGAAGCAGGTGTCCGGTGAGCTGCGGCCCCTGGACTCCAGCGCGTCCTGGCCCTCCGAGAGCGAGCAGTCCGCGTACGCGGCGGCTTCCAGGGCGGCCACGGCCGGCCAGTCGGCGCCGGCGACGGGGCGGATGCGTGCGACGTCGTACGGAAGCGGGCGGAAGCCGTTGAAGTGCTGGGCCATGTAACTGGTGGCGTAGGCGCCGGCGGACAGGATCCAGACCGGGTCGCCGGAGGCCAGGTCGCCCGGCACGCGCACCCGGTGGTGTCCGGCTCCGTAGGTGTCGTCGCTGTCGCAGGTGGGGCCGGCGACGACGGCGTCGACGTACTCCGTCTCGTTCCGCCCCGCGTGGCCGGGGAAGGCCAGCACGTAGCCCAACTGGTCCATCTCGTAGAGCCCGTTGAACTTCCCCACGCTGAGGTACAGCCAGTGGTCGGCGGCTCCGTCCGGTCGCAGGCGTGCGGTCATCCGGTACACGTGGGCCCGGACGGCGCCGTGGTCCGCCACCAGGTGACGGCCGGGCTCCATGACGAAGTCGAGCGGGGCGGAGGCGGTCTCCCGCAGTCGTTCCATGCCTTCGCGGATGACGGTGAACATCTTGTCCAGCGGGGGTTCGAGCCTGCGGCCCCAGCGGTCGAGGTAGCCGAGCGCGGGCAGGCCGCCGCCGAGGTTGACGTGGTCCGGCACGATCTCCCGCCCGCGCAGTGCCACGAGCACCTCGGCGAGGGTGTCGAAGGCGTCCTGCCAGGCCTCGGCCGTCATCTGCTGGGAGCCGACGTGCACGGACAGGCCCGCCGGTACGAGGCCGGCGTCCCGAGCCGCCGTCAGCACCCGTACCGCGTCGTCCGGTGAGCAGCCGAACTTCCGGCTCAGGCCCCACAGGGCTCCCTCACCGCTGGTGGCGAGGCGGCAGAACACCCGGGCGCCCGGCGCGTGGGCGGCGATCGCGGCCACGTCCTGCACGCTGTCGGTGGCGAAGGTCCGGACGCCGAGCCGGTGCGCCTCGGCGATCGCCGTGTCGGACTTGACGGTGTTGCCGTAGTGGACACGGTCCGCGGTTACGCCCGTCCGCAGCGCCTGCGTGATCTCGGCCGGGCTCGCCGCGTCGAAGCCGGCACCCCGGTCGGCGAGGCAGGTCAGCACCTCGTCGACGGGGCACGCCTTGACGGCGAAGCGGATGGCCGCACCGGGCAACTCCCGTACGAGGGCGTCGTACTGGGCCTCGATCCCGAGCTGGTCGAAGACGACGGTGTCCTCGGAGGCGGCGGACAGCGCGGCGGACAGCGGCGCGGACATGTCCCCGCTCACCGGTCCGCGCCCCCGGGTCCGGTCTCCCCGCTCGCGTCCCCGAGCCCGGTCGCCCGCGCCGCGTCGACCAGCGAGGGCCAGGCCTCGATCAGCAGGGCGAAGTCCTCGATGTCCCGGCCGGCCTCGTCCAGCAGTCGTTCGCGGCGCGTCGCCAGCAGGTCGGCGAAGGCCGCGTATCTGCCGCCGAGTTTGCGGTACGCGTTGTCGACACGGTCCAGCCGCCACACGTTCTCGGACCGGTCCAGGCGGGTGCTCTCCCGCAGGAAGCCCACGACGGCGTCGGCCCGGACGCGGTGCCGGTCGTCGAGGAGGGCGGCGCCCGCTTCCGCCATCCGGTCGTAGACGTGGTGGAAGTAGAGCATCGACAGCAGGAACTTCACGAACCGCGTCTGGTAGGCGAGGAAGCCGGAGTCGGTGCGCCGTTCCGGGGTGTGGAAGTTCTCGATGTGGCGGTTGTGCAGGACCCCGGGCAGCGTGGCGTCGTGGACGAGGTGGAGGAGGAAGTAGTCGCTGCCGATGGTGTCGGTGGCCGGTGGCAACGGCACCCGCTCGTACACCTCGTGGTGGAGGGCGATGTTGCACATGTCGACCCGCATGGGGTCGACCAGGGTCAGTGTCGAGTGGTCCTCGGTGAACGGGTCGGTGCCGGCGCCTTTGAAGGACTCCGCGACCAGGTCCCGCTTGCGCTCCTCGGACCAGTCACCGGGCGCCCAGAGGCCGACCACCTCGTGGTAGAGGTCATCGTCGAGGCGCTGTATCTCGCCGATGTCCACGGAGAGTTCGCCGATGAAGGAGGCGCCGGCCAGTGACACCGGGCGGTCGGCATGCGCGGGGTCGAGGTCCGTTTCCGACACGCCCGGCGCGGCCTCGGCGGCGCGCATGCCCAGCGACGGCAGTTCGTGGTGCACGGGGAACACCGGCTCGCCGTCCGCCGCCTGGTAGGCGCTGTCGGAGTCCCGGCGGTGCACCGACCGGCAGCCGAGCGCGCTCGCGATCAGGAAGGCCCGGTTGGTGCAGGCTCCGTAGGAGACGCCGGACGGGAGCATGAGGTCGAGCATCCGGTCCGGGTCGGCGGGAGCGGTCCGGTGGATCACCTCCCGCAGGAAGTCCCGCTGCCGGGCCTCGTCGAGGTGGTGGATGGTCCGTCCCGCCACCGGGGGCAGTGCGGCCAGGACGCGGGCGTGCTCGGCCCGGGTCGGCTCGTCGCAGGAGTCGAGGACCAGCAGATGCACCTCGGCGTCGAAGTGGCGGGCCGCGTGGGCCGCCTCCTCGGCGACGGCGGCCAGGGTCGGGGCGCAGGCGCGGTTGGTGGGAAGGGCGAGGCAGATCCGGTGCGTGCCGGTCCCCGGGCTCACCGCTCGTCCCCCTGTCCGTGCCAGGAGTCCAGCCCGAGGAGCTTGCGGCCCAGGCCGTCGAGGACGGCGGGGCCGTAGCGGAGGGCCTCGGGCTCGCGGGCGTCGCCGAGCAGGGTCGCGTTCCAGTCGGGGGTGCTGAGGGTGCGCCAGGACTCGACGCGGGAGGCGCGCAGGTCCGTGTGCTCCTCCAGGGCGGGCATCATCGACAGGTACTGGACGGCTCTGACAGCGTTGTCGGAGAGGTTCGGTGCCACGCCGTGCGCCAGCAGTCCGTTGAAGATCAGCAGGTCGCCGGCCTGGAGGTCGGGCCGTACGACGGGGAACTCCGAGCGGTCGATCGCGGGGCGGATCGGGTCGCGGCCGGCGGGCTGGGCCACCCGCCATTCGTCGAACTGCCGGAACAGTTCGGGCGCGCACTGGAAGCCGCCGAGTTCGGGGCGGGTGTCGGTGAGGGCGATGATGCCCTGGACGCGCTGCGGGAGTACGCCGAGGGTGGTGTCGACGTCCCAGTGCAGCTCGATGTCGAAGCCCTCGGCGGTGGGTTCGATCAGGGAGCGCGAACGGGTGCCCCGGTTGGGCGGGTTGAGGTTGAGCCGGTCCAGCGTGACCCACAGCTCTTCGCAGTCCCACACGTCGGCGAAGGCGCCGTGGACCCGCTCGGTCTGGCGGCTGTCCCACAGGAGTTGGTGGTGGTAGGCCTCGACGAAGCCGTAGACGTGCAGGTCGCGGTCGAGGTCCGAGCGGAACTCCCGCTCCTCGTACCAGGTTTCGGGGCGGTCGGGGTCGAGTCCCTGGAACTCCCAGGCGAATTCCAGCAGGCTCTTGGCGGCGCCCGGGGAGATGGCGTCCCGGACGACGACGTAGCCGTACGTCTGCCAGAAGGCGAGGTCCGCCTCGGACAGCACGCGCAGCGGCCGTGGCTTCTCGATGTCTCTCAGGGGCGTCTGTGCGAGGTACGTCTCGCCGTCCGCGCTGAAGTAGGGGCGGTCCGATGCCGCTCGGAAGAGGTGGCGGTGACGGTCAGGCGTCGGCATACGGCGACTCCGGGTTGATCGAACTGACGTGCCCTCACCTTGGACTAGACCACTTCCCGATTCAACGAATCATGGCCGAATTGCCGCCAACTGCCTGTCAAGTGCCGGTCGTTGAACAAAGGTGAGCGCAGACACGGCCGACGCCGTGCGTGGCTTTGCCCAGGGCGGCGCTGCCCGCAACCGCAACGGTGCAGGAGCCTGTCGGCCGTTGGACATGAGTGAGCGCCGGCGGGCACGAAGCCCGGCCGGCACTCTCGGCACCGCGTCGTCAGCCCGCGACGACGCGCTCGACCACCGCGACGACCCCACGGTCGCCCGACGCCTCCAGGGCGGCGCCCGCCCGCAACCGCACCACTGAGGAAGCGTCGGCCGTTGGACATGAGTGAGCGCCGGCGGGCACGAAGCCCCGCCGGCGCTCTTCGGTACCGCGTCGTCAGCCCGCGACCACCCGCTCCGCCGCCGCCACGGCGCAGACACGGGCGGCGCCGTGCGTGGCGATGTGCAGGGCGCCGCGCGGCGGTGCCTGGGGGACGCCCATCTCGACCACGACGGTGTCCGGGCGGGCGGCGAGGAGGACGTCCAGGGCCGCGCGCATCCAGTCGTGCCGGTGCTCGTCGCGGACCACGGCGACGATCCGGCGGCCGCCCGACGCCTCGAGGGCGGCGCTGCCCGCGTCGGCGCCGGTGAAGGAGCCGGTCGTGGTGCCCGGCAGCGAGCGCTCCAGCTCGGCGCCGATGCCCCAGGGCGTCTCGTCCCCCACGGCGATGTTGGCGGCCGGGTTGAAGGTGGCGACGTACACCGGCTCGGTGAGCGGTGCGGCGGGGCCCGGGCGGGTCACGGTCAGCGCGCGGCGTGCCGCGACCAGGCCGATCTCCGGGGCGGGTTCGGCCGCGGCCTGAGGATCGCGCCGCGCCTCGGCGGTCCAGCGCGCCAGCCGCCGTACCCGGGCGGCGGCGTCGGCCAGGCGCTCCTCGGGCAGTTCGCCGGAGCGGACGGCGGCGACGAGCGAGTCCCGCAGCTTGAGCACCGTGCCCTCGTCGCACAGTCCGCCGCCGACGCAGATCGCGTCGGCGCCCGCCGCGATCGCCAGGACGACGCCGTGCTCCAGGCCGTACGTCCCCGAGATGGCCCGCATCTCCATGCCGTCGGTGACGATCAGCCCCTCGTAGCCGAGCTCGCCGCGCAGCAGCTCGGTGAGGATGCGGCGCGAGAGGGTCCCGGGGTGCTGGGCGTCCAGGGCGGGGACGAGGATGTGCGCGCTCATGACGGCGCGGGTGCCGGCCTCGATGGCCGCGCGGAACGGCACCAGTTCCCGTTCGTACAGGGTGTCCGCGTCGACGTCGATGCGCGGCACGGCGTGGTGGGAGTCGACGTTGGTGTCGCCGTGGCCGGGGAAGTGCTTGGTGCAGGCGGCGACGCCGGTGGACTGAAGGCCCTGGACGTAGGCGGCGGTGTGCCGGGCGACCAGGTCGGTGGCGGCGCCGAAGGAGCGTACGCCGATGACCGGGTTGTCGGGGTTGGCGTTGACGTCGGCGGACGGCGCCCAGTTGAAGTTGACGCCGCACGCGGCCAGGCGGCGGCCCAGCTCGCGGGCGACACCTCGGGTGAGGTCCGGGTCGTCGACGGCGCCTAGGGCGTGGTTGCCGGGGAAGGAGGAGCCGGTACGGACCTCGAGGCGGGTGACGTCGCCGCTCTCCTCGTCGATGGCGACCAGCAGGTCGTCCCGCTCGGCCCGCAACTGGGCGGTGAGGCCGGTGACCTGTTCCTGGCTGGCGACGTTACGGCCGAACAGGGCGACGGAGGCCAGCCCTTCACCGAGTCGGCGGCGCACCCAGTCCGGCGCGATGGTGCCGGCGAAGCCCGGCTGCAACACGGCGAGCGCGTCGCGGGTCAGCGTGTCCTTGCCGGTGGCGAGTGTGGTCATCGGGGGTGTCATCCCTTCACGGCGCCGTCGGTCAGGCCGCTGACGGCCTTGCGCTGGAGAACGATGAAAAGGATCAGGATGGGCAGCGCGAACAGCGTCGACGCCGCCATCGTGGCCCCCCAGTCGTCGCCGAAGGCGGTGCGGAACTGGGACAGCCAGATCGGCAGGGTCTGCTTCTCGATGCTCTTGTTGAGGATCAGGACGAGCGGGAACTCGTTCCACGCGGTGATGAAGCCGAACAGCGAGGTGGCCATCAGGCCGGGCGCCAGCAGGGGGAAGATGATCCGCACGAAGGCCTGGACGCGGTTGCAGCCGTCGACCATCGCCGACTCCTCCAGTTCCTTCGGCACCGCGGCCACGTAGCCGCGCAGGGTCAGGATCGTGAGGGGCAGCACCATCATCGTGTAGAAGGCGGTGAGCGGGACGAGACTGTCGAGCATGTCGTTGTCACGGACCAGCATGTAGATGGCGATGATCATGACCTCCCAAGGGGCCATCTGCGCCAGCATGAAGGTCACGATGAGGCCGCGCCGCCCCTTGAACCGCATCCGGGCCAGGGCGAAGGCCGCGAAGAGCGAGATCACGAGCGAGAAGACCACCGAGCACACCGTGACGATGACGGAGTTGGCGACCAGGGTCCAGAAGTGGTCGGCGTGCACGGCCTTGGTGAAGTGGGCGAACGTGATGTCCGTCGGGAACCACACCGGGTTGTCGGCGATGATGTCGCCGGCCGGCTTGAACGCCGTCGCGAACATCCAGTAGACGGGGAACGCGAACCCGACGAAGAGGACGAGGGCGGTCGCGTTGGGCCAGATACGGCCGAAGAGTGAGCGCTTCACAGCTCGTCCTCCTCTTGCTTGAGCACCATGCGCAGGTAGTACGAGGTGATGACGAGCAGCACCAGGATGGTGAGGAACGAGATCGCCGCGCCCACCCCGAAGTGCTGGTTGCCGACGCCTTCGACGAAGGCGTAGATGGGCAGGGTCTCGGTGAGCCGGTCGGGGCCGCCGGAGTTGATGGCGAAGATCTGGGCGAAGGACTTGAAGACCCAGATGACCTCGAGGAAGGTCGTGGCGTACAGGAACGGCCTGAGGAAGGGGAAGGTCACCGAGGTGAAGCTCTTCCAGGCGCCGGCGCCGTCCAGCGCGGCGGCCTCGTACAGCTCCTTGGGGATCGTGGTCGTGGCGGCGTAGAGGTTGATCGCCACGAACGGGATCGACTGCCAGACGATCAGCAGGATGACCACGGAGAAGGTGGAGTACTGGCCGCCGAGCCAGTTGTAGTCGGCCATGGAGTGCCAGCCGAGCTTGTCCAGCACCCAGTTCACGACGCCGAACTGCTGGGCGAACAGCCACTGGTAGACGGTCGTGGCCGCGATGACGGGCATGGCCCAGGCGAGGACGAGCCCCAGCAACAGCGTCAGCCGCATCTTCTTGCCCAGGCGGGCCAGCAGCAGGCCGATCAGGGTGCCGAACAGCATGATCAGCACGACGTTGACCGCCGTGAACGCCACGGAGCGCTCGACGACGTGCCAGAAGTCCGAGCCGCTGAGCACGGACTTGTAGTTCTCGACGCCGTTCCACTCGGTGAGGTGCTGGATGAGCTGCCGGGGGTTGAGGTTCTGGAACGACAGCATGCCGTTCTTCACCAGCGGCCAGCCGAGCAGGATCAGTGTGGCCAGCAGCGCGGGCAGCAGGAGCAGGTAGGGAGCGGCGGCACCGCGCCGGGCCGGGCGGCCGGCCCCGCGTGCCTCACCCCTCGGGGGCACCGGCGCCCCGGCCTTGCGGACAGCGGGCTCCCCGGCCGTGTCCGTGCCTTCGGTCTGCACTGACATGAATTGCCATCTCTTCCATGGCCGTACCGGCCGTATGAGTGGTACCGGCCGTACGAACGACACGAATGAGCCGGGGGCGACATGCGGCGCCCCCGGCGCGGGTCATCAGTTCTGCTGGGCCAGACGCTTGTTGATGTCGCCCTCCACCTGCTTGGCGGCGTCCGCGGGGGACTTACCGTTCAGCACTGCGGTCATGTAGGACTTGATCGGGTTCGGGGTGTTCTCCACGGAGGCCCACTCGGGGATCAGCGGGGTGGTGCCGCCGGCCGCGGCCGCCGGGGCCGCCGCCTCCGCCACGGCGTTGCCCTTGAGGTTGGTCTGGAGCGACGCCTTGTTGGGGATGACGCCGTTGAGCTTGGCCAGCTCGCCCTCGTACTTGTCGTTCAGGGCGATCTTCAGGAACTCCTTGGCCAGCGCCTGCTTCTTGCTGCCCTGCGCTACCGCCAGGTTGGAGCCGCCGAGGAAGACGCCCTCGGGCTTGTCGGCCGTCTCACCGGGGATGGTGAAGTAACCGAGGTCCTTCTCGATGGACTTGTTGGCGGTGACGGCGGTGCCGGCCTCCCAGCCCATGCCGATGAAGGCGCCGGTCTTGCCCTTGGCGAACACCTCGGCCTGCTGCGGGGTGGCCTCGTCCTTGTCCTTGGGGGCCGTGGAGTAGGAGGCGTACTTCTTGTAGATCTCCATGGCCTGGGTGACCTTGGGGTCGGCCAGGTTGGAGACGTACTTGTCGCCGTCCTTCTTCACGAGATCGGCGCCCTGGCCGATGGTCAGGCCGTCGAAGAAGTACCAGTTCTGGCCCGGCAGGTAGATCGGGTCGGCGTCGGTCTTCTTGCCGATGGCCTCGAGGTCCTTGTAGAACTCGTCGCGGGTCTTCGGCGTGGACTTGATGCCGGCCTTGGCCCAGATCTTCTTGTTGTAGATGACGACGCGGTTGGCGAAGTACCAGGGCGCGGCGTACTGCTTGCCGTCGTAGACGGAGGACTGGGAGACGGACGGGGTCCAGTCCGTGCCGATCTGCTGCTTGAGGTCGGCGAGTTCGGCGAGGCCGCCGGTGGCCGCGTAGGCCGGGGTCTGGGTGTTGCCGACCTCGAGCACGTCCGGCGGGTTGTCCTCGGAGAGGGCCGTGGTGATCTTCTCCTGGATCCCGTCCCACTTCTGGATCTCGAACTTCAGCTTGGCGCCGGTCTTCTTCTCGAAGGCGGCCTGCACGTCCTTGGTCCACTGGGCCGGCGCGGATCCGTCCATCGTCCAGACCCGCAGCGTCTGGCCCTTGAAGCTGTCCGGTCCCGCGTTCTTGCCGCTGTCGCCGTCGTCGCCGCCGCACGCCGCGACGGAGATCATCATGCCTGCGATACCGATCGCGGCTATCAGCTTGCGCTTCACGCCACCCTCCTCAGGGATGCCACTGACCCCCCACGCCCCCTGCCGTGACCTGCGTATGCCGCTGCCGCACGTGGGACTCGGGACCTGGCCACTAATGGTGTAGACCAGTACGGTGGAGCTTGGCCTAGACCTTTAGGGGTGTCAAGGGTGGTTCGGGAAGCCGTGCGGTCCGTTACGAGAAAGTCACCGGACGGCCGGCGGACCGCGTGCGCGGCATGCGCGGCGCCCCTCTGGTTGGACTAGACCATAGGGCAGTTGGGGGCTATAACGGGAGACCGCCGAGTGAGCCGGGAAGGCAGGTCATGACCATCGACGCCAGCAGCGTCCAGCACCGCGGGGCGCCCGGTCGCAGCGCGCGCGTGCCGAAGTACTACCGCATCAAGCAGCAGATCCTCGAGATCACCGAGGCCCTGAGACCCGGCTCGGCCATGCCGGCCGAACGGCTGCTCGCGGTACGGTTCGACACCTCACGCACCACCGTCCGGCAGGCGTTGCAGGAACTCGTGGGCGAGGGACGGCTGGACCGCATCCAGGGCAAGGGCACGTTCGTCGCCCGGCCGAAGCTGTACCGCACGCTCAGACTCACCTCGCACACCGAGGACATGCGGGCCCAGGGCCTCGACCCCGCCTCGCAGATGCTGGACATCGGCCATGTCGCCGCGGACGCGAAACTCGCGGAACTGCTCGGGATCGGCGTCGGCGACAAGGTGCTGCGCATCGAACGGCTGCGGCTGGCGAGTGGCGAGCCCATGGCGATCGAGACGACGCACCTGTCCGCGCGCCGCTTCCCGGGCCTGAGACAGTCGCTGACCACCTGCGGCTCGCTGTACACGGCCCTCGCCGAGGTGTACGGAGTGCGTCTCGCCGAGGCCGAGGAGACCATCGAGACCTCGCTGGCGACACCGCGCGAGGCCGGGCTCCTGGTCACCGACGTGGGACTGCCGATGCTGCTGCTCTCCCGGCACTCGCGGGACGCCGAGGGCACCCCGGTGGAGTGGGTCCGCTCGGTGTACCGCGGCTCCCGGTACAAGTTCGTGGCCGCGCTGATGCGTCCCGCGGACCGAGGACACGACTGACGCCGGCCCTGACCGGAACCTCACAACAGCAGGACATGGTTGACCCATTTCCCGACCGGGACCGCACAGCAACCGACCGGGACCGCACAGCAACAGGTCACGGTTGACGCACCCCCGACCGGGACCGCACAACAAGATGGGCTTGTCGTGACCGAAACGCCGAACCCGGAGACGCTCGCGGCAGCTCTGGTCGACGCGCGTGAGGCGCTGGGCCTCACGCAGGAGGGACTGGCGGAGCGCTCGGGACTGAGTGTGCGGGCGATCCGCAACCTCGAGACCGCCCACACCGCCCGCCCCCGCACACAGTCCCTGCTCCTTCTCGCCCGGGCCCTCGGCCTGCCGCCCGCACGGCTGCTGAGGTCGCCGCGCCCCTGCGGTCCGGCCGGCCCGGTGCCCGCGGAACTCCCCGCGGCGCCCCGTCACCGGCTGGCCGGCAGGGAAGGGCTCATCACCTCCCTGAAGGGCCGGCTCTGCGGGGAGGACGGCCGCGGGACCAGCGGGCCCGCCGTCGTCGTCGGACCGCCCGGCGCGGGCAAGACCTCGCTGATCCTGCGGGCCGCCCACGGTGTGCGCTCCCGTTTCCCCGACGGGCAGGTCTTCGTGGACCTGAGTCCCGCCTCCTCCCTCCCCTTCACCTCGGACACCCTCGTCCGCCGCGTGCTGCGCTCCCTCGGCGCGGCGTCGACCGCGGACAGCGCGGAGGAGGCCGCCGCCCGGCTGCGGGACGCGCTGAGCAGGCGCCGCGTCCTTGTCGTCCTCGACAACGTCGACAGCGAGGCGCAGGTCCGCCCGTTGCTCGTGGACGAGGCGCGCAGCGCCGTCCTGGTGGCCGCGCGGCGCGAACTGCCCGCGCTTCCCGGGCAGTTACGTCACCAGGTCGGTGCCCTGGCGCAACCGGACGCCCACCGCGTCCTGGAGGACCTGGTCGGGATCGCGCGCACCCGGGCGGAACGGTCCGCCGCCCTGAGCATCCTGCGCTCCTGCGCCGGGCTGCCGCTGGCCCTGCACATCGCCGGTCTGTGGCTCACGGCCCGGCCGCACCGCTCCCTGCGCGACCTCGCGGACCGTCTCGCGGACGAGCGGGCCCGCGTCCCGTTCCTGCGGGTCGGGGACCTGTCCCTGCGGGCGAGCGTGACCGCCTACCACCGGTTGCTGCCGCCCCCGCTCAAGGAGTCGCTGCGCCGACTCCAGCCCGTGCGGGGCGACTTCGGCGTGGACGACATGCTGGCCCGGGTGACGCCGTCCCCGGACCTCGCCGTCGACCTCCTCGAGGACCTGCTCCACCGCCAGATGATCCATGTCGCCGAGGCCGGACGGGACGGCGGGGTCCGCTACCGGTTGCACGACGCGGTACGGCTGTACGTGGCGCACTGTGCCGCGCAGCGCCGGCCGCTCGGCACCGGCACATGACCCTTCCGGCCGAGTCGCGGCGGGCCGGTGAGCGGCGCACGATGGAGGCAGGGGGACTCTGCCGAGGAGGTCAGTCATGGCCGACGTACGGCCGGGCGGCGTCGAGTCCGAGAACCATCCGTGGAAGATTCGTCTCGTCGACCACCCACCGCGTTTCGACTCCGATTTCTTCAAGGCCGCGAAGCGGACGGCGCACAAGATCCTCGCCCAGGCGACGGACGAGGAACTGCCGTACGGGCCGCGTCCGGTGGGTGCCGACCACTGGGAGATGCACCACGGGGGCAGCCTGTGGGTGAAGGGAGCGCGGGGCTGGCGGATGTACCGCGCCCGGGTCGGGATCGAGTGGAGCATGCAGTTCTGCGCCGACCCCGCGAAGGTGGACCGGCTCCGGCAGGAGGCCGCCGAACTCGTCGACGCCTTCCCGCTGACCCTGCCCGCGCTGGCGGAACTCGGGTACGACGGCGCCGAGGAACTGCTGCGCACCCCGGTGAAGGACGCCAAGGGCGTCGAGGCGTGGACCGACTCCCTGTTCAACTCGTGCGTGCCGCTGAGCCACGCCAACCACCAGGCGATCCTGCCCACCGTGCCGCCCGGTGAGCACCATTACCCGTGGCCGGTGAAGGGCGCGGACTACATCCGGTTCGACGACTTCCAGCTGTGGGTCACCCTGCCCGACGGAACCCACGGTGCCGTGGCCCCGGTGGACCGGCGCGGCTCCGGTGACGGGCATGTACGGCTGGCCTTCGTGCCCGAGGGCAGCGAGGCGGCGCACGCCCTGGCCGAGGCGGAGGAACAGGGCAAGATGGCCGTCCTGCCACCGGAGAGCCCGGTCGCGCTGGAGGCCTTCGCGCGGCAGATCGCTCCCGGGCAGCACTCCGCATCCGGCCGGCGCGCCGGCTGACCGGGGTCCCGCGATGCCGCGCAGGATCGTCGTCTGCCTCGACGGCACCGGAAACCAGGTGGGCGCGAGCCATCCCACCAACGTGGTCCGGCTGCTGGAGATGTTCGAGGCCGACGATCCCGCGCGGCAGTTGCTCTACTACGACCCCGGGGTCGGGACCATGTCCTCGGCCACCGCGCACGGGCCGGCCGGGCGGGCGCTGTCCCGCGGTTGCGGTCTGGCGTTCGGCACCGGACTGCGGGCCAACCTCGCCGAGGCGTACACGTATCTGATGCGGCACTGGCAGCCGGGCGACCTGGTGTACGTCTTCGGCTTCAGCCGCGGCGCCTACACCGCCCGGGCCCTGGTGGGCATGCTGAACAAGCCCGGACTGATGCGCCCCGGCGCGGAGAACCTGGTGCCCTACGCCGTGGCGAAGTACGCCTTCAACCAGGACATCGGCGAGAGCGAGCGGGAGGTCGCGCGGTTCTCGCACGCGTTCTGCCGGCGGACCGAACTGGAGCCGCTGTGGGCGGAGGTCAAGCGGAACGATCCACGGCAGGTCTCGCACCACGCCCTTCCGGTCGCCTGCCTCGGCGTCTGGGACACCGTGAAGGCGGCCGGTCTGCTGCGCCTGGGCGACCTGCGCTGGCCGTACACGCGCCTGCTGCCCAACGCCGCCCGTGTCCGGCACGCCGTGTCCCTCGACGAGAGGCGCCGGCCCTTCCGGGAGTACCTGGTGACGCCCCGGCCGGGCACGGTCGAGGAGGTCTGGTTCGCCGGGGTGCACTCCGACGTCGGCGGCACGTTCGTGCACGAGGAGGGCGAGCCGCTGCTCTCCACGATCGCCCTGAAGTGGATCACCGACGGCGTCACACGTGATCTGCTGTTCCGCCCCGGCGCCTACACCAGGACCTGCGCCCTGACCGAGGACTTCGCCACCGCCGCCGTCCACACCAACGGCCCGCTATGGACCATTGCGGGCCGGCGCTCCCGTCCCGTGCCCGCGGACGCGGTGCTCCACGCGAGCGTCCGGCTCCGCCGGGAACGGGAGCCCGGGTACCGCCCGGACCTGCCCGGCCCCGCGGACGGGGCCCGGTGGGCCGATCCGGACTGGACGAAGCCGGTTCCGCCGCCCGGGGGTTGACTCGGTACGGGCGCTCAGGCGTCCCAGTCCGCGAGGCGGTGCAGTGCGGCGGCGGTCCGGCCGAACCCGTCGTCCCCCAGCAGGCCGCGGAGTTCGGCGTTGAACCGGTCGACCTCGGGCTGCGCGGCGGTCAGGGCGGCCTCTCCGGCGTCGGTCAGCTCCAGGGCGACGGCCCGGTGTTCGCGCGGGTGCGGGTTCCTGGCCACCAGCCCGGCCGTGGTGAGCCGCCGGGCCAGCGCCGTGACGGCGGGCTCCCCGAGGCCGAGCGTGCGGGCGAGTTCCCCCTGGGTCGCCCCCGGTGTGTCGCGCACGGCGTACAGCGCGCCGAGCTGGGCCGTGGTGACCCCCGCGGCGGCCAGGCAGCGCCGGTCGGCGGCGGTGCGCAACTGGTGCGCGGCGCGCTGCAACAGGAAGAACAGTCGCTGGTCGGGCGGCTCGGACATGGGCCGATCTTGACAGACGGACCGTGCCCGCGCCAGCCTGACTTCACTAGTGAAGTGAAAAACCGGACCGCGAGGGAGACCGTGGAGACCCTGGACCTGGAACACGCCCGGAAGGCCCTGGCCGGGCAGCCCTTCAGCGTGCTGCTCGGCACCCGGCTGACGGCGTTCGGCGACGGCTCGGCCGAGCTCGAACTGGACATCCGGGCCGAACTGCTCCAGCAGTACGGCTTCGTGCACGGCGGAGTCCTCGGATACGCGGCGGACAACACCCTGACCTTCGCCGCGGGCTCCGTGCTCGGCCCCCGGCTGATCACCGCCGGCTACACCATCGACTACCTCCGCCCGGCCCGGGGAACGCTCCTGCGGGCCCGCGCCGAAGTGGTCCGGGCCGGTCGCACCCTCGCGGTCTGCCGGTGCGACGTGTTCACGGCCGACGCGGAGGGCCGGGAGACCCTGTGCGCCGCGGCCCAGGGAACGATCGCGGTGGCCGAGCACGCGCGGACCGCCCCTGGACGCCTGCCCGACGAGCCGTGAGACTGGGGCGTCAGCCAGCACTCCCAGGCTCCGGGACGGTGACCATGGACCAGGAAAAGACAGCGCCGCGCGTCGAACTCACCCCGCAGGCCGCCGATCTGCTGCGCCGGCTGCGCGCGGAGCACGGGCCGCTGATGTTCCACCAGTCCGGCGGCTGCTGCGACGGCAGCGCGCCCATGTGCTACCCGGACGGCGAGTTCCGCACCGGCGACTCCGACGTGCTGCTGGCCGAACTGACGGTCGAGGGCGTCGACGAGCCGGTGACCTTCTGGATGTCGAGGAGCCAGCACGAGGTGTGGAGCCACACCCGGCTGATCGTGGACGTGGTGCCCGGACGGGGCAGCGGCTTCTCCCTGGAGGCACCCGAGGGGGTGCGTTTTCTCACCCGTTCTCGCGTAGTCGACGCGTAGCGACCGCGCCGGACACCGCGGTCTGGTGCACTTCCCCTGAGTCCTGGGACATTTGACGAGACATCAGGGGGGACAGTGACGCGTCGTCGGAAACGGTACGCGGCGGGCAGAGCGGTCGGCACGGTTCTCACGGCGTTCGGTGTGCTGGCCGGTGCCGCCCTGACGGGGGCGGCACCGGCCGCCGCCGTACGGGGCACCGGCACCGAGATCGCGCCGGGTGTCACCTACGAGCAGTTCGACCTTCCCGCGGCCAAGGGCATGACCCACGCCCACCTGCTGACCGTGGACCTGCGCGACAAGCACGTACACCTGGACCTGCTCCACCCGGGCGCGGTGGCCGCCCGCGCCCCCGTCTCCCAGCTGGCCGACACGGCGGGCGCGGTCGCGGGCGTCAACGGCGACTTCTTCAACATCACCGAGACCCAGCACCCGGGCGTCGAGGCGACCGGCGCCACGGTGGGACCGGCGATCGCGCACGGCCGGGTGCTCAAGGCGGCGGTCCCGGCCGGACAGCGGTTCGGCCCCGCGCTGCCGCCCGGCACGACCACCGAGGACGTCCTCGGCGTGGGCACCGACCGGCGGGCCCGCCTGGACCGGCTCCGCCTCGAAGGCTCCGTGGGCACGCCCGGGGGCCGGCTGCCGCTCGGCGGGCTCAACCAGTACGCGCTGCCGGTGGACTCCGTCGGCGCGTTCACCGCGCGGTGGGGCAGCGCCTCCCGGGTCCGCGCCACCTGCGGCACGGACACCGACCGGGCGGCCCCGTGCAGCACGGACACCTACGAGGTGACGGTCCGTCACAATCGCGTGCTGTCCGCCTCCGACAAGCCCGGCAGCGGTCCCATCGCCGCGGGCACCACGGTGCTGGTCGGCCGGGAGGCGGGCGCGCAGCGGCTGCGGAAGCTGTCCACGGGCGAGCGGGTGACCGTGCGGTACCGGCTGGTGGCGTCCGGATCCGGGGTCCGGTACCGCTTCGCGCTGGGCGGCTATCCGGTGCTGCGGGGCGGGCAGCCGCTGCCCGGGCTGGACCGCGTCACCTCGGCCGTACGCACGGCCGTGGGCATCGCGGGCGGCGGGCGCCGGCTGCTGCTGTTGGCGCTCGACGGCGCGCCGGCCTACCGCAGTGGTCTGACGATCGCCGAAGTGGCCGACGAGATGCGGGCGTTGGGCTCGGTCGACGCGTTCAGCCTGGACGGTGGCGGCTCGACCGAGCTGGTCGCGCGCGAGCCGGGGGCCGACACGGTGTCGGTGCGCAATCACCCGAGCGGTGGCGCCGAGCGCCCCGTGCCCAACGGCATCGGGGTCTTCTCGGCGCCGTGACGCGCGGACGGCTCATGGCCGCAGGCTGCCGACCAGCTCGGCGGTCGCGGCCAGCCCGCTGTGGATGGTGGGGGCCATGCTCGTGCTGGCCAGGTAGAAGCCGAGCAGGGCACAGACCAGGGCATGGGAGATCTTCAGTGCGCCATTGCGAATGAAGATCACCGCCATGATCAGGAACAGCAGCACCACAGAGATCGAAACGGCCATCGCGAACCTCCTCCGCCACATCCACATCGCGGCTTTCGCCCGCAAGTGTGGCGTAGCGGAGGGTTCGCCCCGCGAGCCGACATGTCCCCCGTTCGTGTGATGTTTACGAGTTCGGGTGGGCGTCCAGGAACGCCTCCAGTCCCGCGAGGTCGTCGGTGTTGAAGTAGTCGGCGCCGGCGGCGAGCAGTTCCGTCCACAGCGCGTCCCGCGCCGGACCGGCCGTGTCGGGGGTGGCCCAGAACCGGACCTGCTGCCCGTGGGCGTGTGCCTCCGTGATGATGCTCCGCAGCTTCTGCCGCTCGGCGTCCGGGAACGGGCCGTCGCCCAGCCAGCTGAAGTTGAGCGTCCAGTTGTCGCTGATCAGCGGGATGAAGGAGGCGGGCGCCGCGCTGCCGAGGTCGGTGAGCCGGCCGTCGTAGAAGGCCCGGCGGACGCTCTGTGCCTCCATGGGCGTGCGGGCGGCGCGGTCGCCGGAGATCACGGCGGTGACGGGCCCGGGGTGGACACGTCCGTGGGCGTAGGTGGTGAACAGGTGCTTGTAGCGCAGGAGGTGGCGGTCGAGTTCGAGGTACGTCGAGGAGCCCTCGGTCTTGATGTCGATGAGGAGCTGCACCGGTCGGCGCCAACCGCGGTACACGGAACCGTGGTTGGCCTTCACCCGGGCGGCGAGCGGGTCGAGGTAGAGGGACTCGAGGGTGCGGGACGGGTCGAGCTCGGTGGCGTCGTGGGCGATGAGCAGCTGGTCGCCGACGAGGAAGATGTCGGCCTCGACGCTGCCGAAGCGGTGGTCGAGGGCGTCGAAGAGGGGGCGGGGGTGCTCGTAGTCGTTGTGCGCGTGGGCACGCCACAGCGGACGCGGGCCGTGCTTCCGCTGCGCCGCCAGTGCCTGCGCGCCGGGCAGGGCGAGCGAACCCGCGAGGGCGGCGCCGAGGGTGGTGAGGGCTCTGCGACGGGTGGTGAGGGCCATGTCATGCCTCCCTGTGAGGGCCGTGTGGACCTCAGTGAGTATGAGGTCCACCGGCCACCGAAGAGACTGTGCCTGACAGGAGTTGGCCTGACTGCCGCTGGGCGTTCACCGCCTCCCCGCGGGGCACACGAAAGAGCCCGCCCCAGGTGGGGCGGGCTTTCCCTCGTGTACGTCAGGGAGCGCGCAGGTCGACCAGTTCGGCCACCGCGGCACGGTGGGCGCCCGCCGTGCCGTAGGCGATCGAGTCGGCCTTGGCCCGCTTCAGGTACAGGTGGACGGGGTGTTCCCAGGTCATGCCGATACCGGCGTGGAGCTGGAGCGCCTCCTCGGCGGCGTGGACGGCGACCGGCGCCGCGTACGCCTGGGCCACGGCGACCGCCACGGCCGCCTCCTCTGCGGACTCGCCGGTCGCCAGCGCGTCGGCCGCGTTGCGGGCGGCGGCACGGAGGTTGACGACCTCCAGCCACAGCTGGGCGAGCCGGTGCTTGAGCGCCTGGAACCCGCCGACGGGCCGGTTGAACTGCTTGCGCTCCTTGAGGTAGCGCACCGTTTCCGTCAGCGTCCAGTCGGCGAGCCCCAGTTGCTCGGAGGCGAGGAGCCCGGCCCCGGCGCGCAGGGCGCGGCGTACGGCGGGTTCGGCGTCACCGATCCGGCGGGCGACCGCCCCGTCGAGGGTGACGGTCGCGAGCGGCCGGGTGAGGTCGAAGGAGATCTGCGGGGTGACGGTCACGCCGTCGGCGCGGACGTCGAAGGCGTACAGCCCGCCGTCGTCGGCCGGCACCAGCAGCACGTCGGCGTCCGCCGCGTCCGCGATGCCGGTCAGCTCCCCGTACAGGGGGCCGTCCTCGTGGCGTACGGCCTTGAAGGCGCCGCCCGGAGCGACGTGCAGCGCGACGGCGAGGGCTGCGGTCCTGCGCCCCGACGCCAGTTCGGCGAGCAGGTCGTCGGCGACGTCGCAGGCGAGCAGTGCCTCGGTGGCGACGACGGCACTGGTGAGGAACGGCACGGGGGCGACGGCGCGCCCCAGCTCCTCCAGGACCACGGCGGCCTCACGGTGCGTGGCGCCCTGACCGCCCAGCACCTCGGGCACCAGCAGGCCCGCGAGGCCCATGCCCTCGGCGAGGGCCTTCCACGCCTTGAGGTCGTGCGGGGTGTCGGACTCGGTACGCGCGATGACACCGGGCGCGTCGCAGTGGTCGGCGAGCAGGTCCCGTACGGCGGCCCGCAGCGCCTCTTCCTCCTCCGAGTACAGCAGATCGGGCTGTGTTGTCATCGGGACAGGTCCTTCCACGCGACGTCCTTGTCGGTGCGCGGCTCGGCGGGCAGGCCCAGGACGCGCTCGGCGACGATGTTCAGCAGGACCTCGGTGGTCCCGCCCTCGATGCTGTTGCCCTTGGAGCGCAGATAGCGGTAGCCGGCGTCGCGGCCGGTGAAGTCGACCAGCTCGGGGCGGCGCATGGTCCAGTCGTCGTACAACAGGCCTTCCTCGCCGCGGAGTTCCACCTCCAGGCCACTGATCTCCTGGTTGAGGCGGGCGAAGGCGAGCTTCATGCCGGCGCCCTCGGGGCCGGGCTGGCCGGCGACGAGCTGCTGGCGCAGGCGTTCGGCGGTGACGCGGGAGACCTCGGCCTCGACCCAGAGCTTCAGCAGCCGCTGGTGCAGGTCGTGGGTGCGCAGCTCGGGGCGTTCGCGCCAGGTCTTGGACACCGGGCCGATCATGCCGCCCTCACGGGGCAGCCGCATGCCGCCGATGGCGACGCGTTCGTTGTTCAGCGTGGTCTGCGCGACCCGCCAGCCGTCGCCGACCTCGCCGAGGCGATGGGCATCGGGGATGCGGACGTCGGTGAGGAAGACCTCGTTGAACTCGGCCTCGCCGGTGATCTGCCGCAGCGGGCGGACCTCGACGCCGGGGTCGGTCATGTCGCAGAGGAAGTAGGTGATGCCGGCGTGCTTGGGCACGTCCGGGTCGGTGCGGGCGATGAGGATGGCCCAGCGGGAGTTGTGCGCGCCGGACGTCCACACCTTCTGCCCGTTGACGACCCATTCGTCGCTCTCACGCACCGCCCGCGTGCCCAGTGCGGCCAGGTCGGACCCGGCGCCCGGCTCGCTGAACAGCTGGCACCAGACCTCCTCGCCCGTCCACAGCGGCCGCAGGAACCGCTGCTTCTGCTCCTGAGTGCCGTACTTGAGGATCGTCGGCGCGGCCATGCCGAGCCCGATCCCGTTGCGGCGCGAGTCGTTGTCGGGGGCGCCGGCGGCCTCCAGCTCGGCGTCCACCACGCCCTGAAGGGATCGCGGCGCGCCCAGCCCGCCGAGACCCTCCGGGTAGTGCACCCAGGCGAGCCCCGCGTCGAACCGGGCCCGCAGGAAGTCCAGCCGGTCGGTGCCGGCGGGCGGGTGCGCGGCCAGCAACTCCTCGGTGCGGCGCTTGAGTTCGGCTGCGTCGGTCATGCTGCGGCTCCGTTCTCCAGGGACGGCACGACGGCGACCCGGCCGATGGTGACCCCGTCACCGACCCGCTGCACGGCCGCCGCCGCGCCGGCCAGCGGCACCCGCTCGCTGACCAGGGGCTTGATCGCGCCCCGGGCCGCCAGCTCGGTGAGCTGCTCGTGGCAGTGCTGGACGAGCTTGGGGTTCTTGGTGTTGTACAGGCCCCAGTGCAGGCCGAGGATCGAGTAGTTCTTCACCAGGGCGTGGTTGAGGCCCGGGCTGGGGATGCTGCCGCTGGCGAAGCCCACCACCACGATGCGGCCCTCGAAGGCGACGGCCTTGGCGGACTGCGCGTACGCCTCACCGCCGACCGGGTCGTAGATCACGTCGGCGCCCCGGCCGCCGGTGGCCTGCTTGACCGCCGCGACGACGTCCTCGGCACGCCGGTCGATCACGACGTCGCAGCCCAGCTCGCGGGCGACGGCGGCCTTGTCGGCGCCGCCGACCACGCCGATGACGGTGGCGCCGGCCGCCTTGCCGAGCTGCACGGCCGCGCTGCCGACCCCTCCTGCGGCAGCGTGGACCAGCAGCGTCTCACCGGCTTCGAGCCCGGCCCGGCGGTGCAGGCCGAACCACCCCGTCTGGTAGCCGATGTGCAGGGCGGCGGCCTCGGCGTCGTCCAGCGAGTCCGGCGCGGGCAGCAGGGCGGCGGCGTCCGCGACGGCGTACTCGGCGAACCCGCCGTACGGCAGCGCGGGGTTGGCGATCACCCGCCGTCCGTCCTCGGTCTCGCCGCAGATCTCCACGCCCGGCGTGAAGGGGAGCGGCGGGCGTACCTGGTAGTGGCCCCGGGCCATGAGCACGTCCGGGAAGTTGATATTGGCGGCACGCACCTTCAGCAGGACCTGGCCGTCGCCGGGCGTGGGCCGCTCCACCTCGGCCAGCCGCATCACCTCGCTCGGCTCGCCGTTCTCGTGCACTTGCCATGCCTGCATGCGGGTGCCTCCACACGACTGCTTCGTCCGACGGGGTCGACTGCATACTAAGCGGTCGCTTGCCGATCGGGGAACAGTCACGTGCGTCACGCCTTCCGGGGCCGCGCCCGTATGTGCATCCGCTCCCCCTGCGGACCGAACAGGCTGAGGAACTCCACCGGGCCCTCCCCCGTCGACCCGAACCAGTGCGGCACCCGGGTGTCGAACTCGGCGGCCTCCCCGGCGGTGAGCACCACGTCGTGCTCGCCCAGCACCAGGCGCAGCCGTCCGGACAGCACGTACACCCACTCGTAGCCCTCGTGGGTGCGCGGGTCCGGGGCCGGCTCCCGCTGCGGTTCCAGCACCTTGTACGCCTGCAACCCGCCGGGCTGCCTGGTCAGCGGCCAGTGGGTGCGCCCGTACCGCACGATCGGCTCGGACCGCACCCGCGGATCCCCCACCGGCGGCGCGCCGACCAGTTCGTCCAGCGGCACCTGATGGGCCTGCGCGATCGGCAGCAGCAGTTCGAGGCTGGGCTTGCGCAGACCGGACTCCAGCCGGGAGAGGGTGCTGACGGAGATCCCGGTCGACTCGGAGAGCGCGGCCAGGGTCACCTCCTTTTCCTTGCGGATACGCCGGAGCCTCGGGCCCACCTCGGCCAGTACGTCATCGGTCGTCATGGCCGTTATTGCAGAACCGGCAACAAGGTTTGTCAACGTGGCAGGTCGGGTGTGACCGTCCCCCCATGACCGAGAACAGCGACAACACCCACGAGGACAACACCTACGAAGTCGTCGTCGTCGGAGGCGGCGCGGCCGGCCTGTCCGCCGCCCTGGTCCTCGGCCGGGCCCGGCGCCGCACCCTGGTCGTGGACGCGGGCGAGCCCCGCAACGCCCCCGCCGCGCACATGCACGGCTATCTGTCGCGCGACGGCATGCCGCCCGCCGAGTTCCTGGCCGTCGGCCGCGAGGAGACCGCGCGGTACGGCGTGGAACTGGTCCGGGACCGGGCGGTGGAAGCCACCAGGGGGACGGGCTTCACCGTGCGGCTGGAGAGCGGGCGGACCGTCCACGCCCGGCAGCTGGTCGTCGCCACCGGCCTGAAGGACGAGCTGCCGCCGGTCGCGGGCCTCGCCGAGCGCTTCGGCCGGGACGTGCTGCACTGCCCCTACTGCCACGGCTGGGAGGTGCGCGACCGGGCGTTCGGCGTCCTCGCCGGCACGCCGATGAGCGTCCACCAGGCGCTGATGGTGAGCCAGTGGTCCAAGGACGTCACCTTGTTCCTGCACGAGGTCGCCGAGGAGCTCCTCACCGACGACGACCTGCGCAGACTGGCGGCGGCCGGGGTCCGGACGGTGCGCGGCGAGGTGACCGAGGTGCTCACCGACGACGACCGGCTGACCGGCGTCCGGCTCGCGGACGGGTCGGTGCACGACCGCGAGGTGCTCTTCGTCGCGCCCCGGGCCGTGCCGCAGACCGGTCTGCTGGCCGCGCTGGGCGCGGAGCTGACCGAGACGCCCTTCGGCAGCTACCCGGTGATCGACGAACGCGGCCTGACGACCGTGCCCGGACTGTGGGCGGCGGGCAACGCGAGCGGGTTCGCGGAGCAGGTGATCAACGCGGCCGGCCGGGGCTACCGGGCGGGCGCGGCGATCAACGGCGAGCTGCTGTTCGCCGATCTGGACGCGGCCGTGGGGGTGTAGCCCCGGCGGCCCCGTAGCACCATGGCTGCATGCTGCTGTCCCGGCTCGCCCACGTGTCCCGCGA
The DNA here is from genome assembly GCF_040644935.1 of Streptomyces sp. NPDC046915. Lineage (NCBI taxonomy): Bacteria > Bacillati > Actinomycetota > Actinomycetes > Kitasatosporales > Streptomycetaceae > Streptomyces > Streptomyces sp. NPDC046915. The sequence goes on from NZ_JBEYXB010000005.1 coordinate 372,117, forward strand.
GGTCGCCGCCACCTCGGCGCGGTCCCGGAAGACCGCCCTGCTCGCCGAGCTGTTCCGGGAGGCGGAGGCGGACGACGTGCCGATCGTCATCCCGTATCTCGCGGGACGGCTGCCGCAGGGACGGCTCGGGGTCGGCTGGAAGGTGCTCTCCCGCCGCGTCCCGCCCGCCGCCGAGCCGTCCCTCACCGTGGCCGAGGCCGACGCCCGGCTCACCGAACTCGGCAAGGTCTCCGGGCCCGGCTCGCAGGCGGAACGGACGCGGCTCGTCGGTGAGCTGATGGGCGCGGCCACCGAGGACGAGCAGCGCTTCCTGCTCGGGCTGATCACCGGCGAGGTACGGCAGGGCGCCCTGGACGCGGTCGCCGTGGAGGGGCTGGCCGGGGCGACCGGCGCGGACGCGGCGGACGTACGGCGGGCGGTGATGCTCGCCGGTTCGCTCCAGACGGTCGCCGAGGCGCTGCTCGCCGAGGGGCCCGGGGCGCTGGACCGCTTCCGGCTGACCGTCGGCCGGCCGGTGCTGCCGATGCTCGCGCACAGCGCCTCGTCGGTCGCCGAGGCGGTCGGGAAGCTCGGCGCCTGCGCGGTGGAGGAGAAGCTGGACGGCATCCGCGTGCAGGTCCACCGGGACGGGGCCACGATCCGGGTGGTCACCCGCACCCTCGACGACATCACCGACCGGCTGCCCGAAGTGACCTCGGCCGCGCTGGAACTGGCGGGTGAGCGGTTCATCCTGGACGGCGAGGTGATCTCCTTCGACGCGGCCGGGCGGCCCCGTTCCTTCCAGGAGACGGCGGGCCGGGTCGGCTCACGGGTGGACGTGGCGAAGGCCGCCGAGGAGGTGCCCGTCTCCCCCGTCTTCTTCGACGCGCTCGCGGTCGGCGACCGCGACCTGCTCGACCTGCCGTTCGCCGAGCGGCACGCGGAGCTGGCCCGGCTGGTGCCCGAGCCGATGCGGGTGCGCCGGACGCTGGTGTCCGGGCCGCAGGACGTCACCGAGGCCGAACGGTTCCTCGCCGACACCCTCGCCCGCGGCCATGAGGGCGTGGTCCTCAAGGCTCTCGACGCCTCCTACAGCGCGGGCCGGCGCGGCGCGTCCTGGCTGAAGGTCAAGCCCGTGCACACGCTCGACCTAGTCGTCCTGGCCGCCGAGTGGGGCCACGGCCGGCGCACCGGCAAGCTGTCCAACCTGCATCTCGGCGCCCGTACCCCGGACGGCGGCTTCGCCATGCTCGGCAAGACCTTCAAGGGCATGACCGACGCGATGCTCACCTGGCAGACCGAGCGGCTCGCCGGGCTGGCGGTCCGGGAGCACGGCTGGGGGGTGACCGTACGCCCCGAACTCGTCGTGGAGATCGCCTACGACGGCCTCCAGCGCTCCTCCCGCTACCCGGCCGGCGTCACCCTCCGTTTCGCCCGTGTCGTCCGCTACCGTGACGACAAGCGCCCCGAGGAGGCGGACACCGTCGAGACGCTGCTGGCCGCGCACCCGGAGGTGAGGCCGTGAGCCCGACCGCGCCCCGGCGCAGCGCCGGACTGCTGTTGTTCCGGCACATCGACGGCGGCCTGGAGGTGTTGCTCGGGCATATGGGCGGCCCCTACTACAGCAAGAAGGACGCGGGCGCCTGGACCGTCCCGAAGGGCGAGTACGGGCCCGAAGAACCCGCCTGGGACGCCGCCCGCCGGGAGTTCCGGGAGGAGTTGGGCCTGCCGCCGCCCGACGGGGAGGCCGTGGCGCTGGGCGAGGTCCGGCAGACGGGCGGCAAGATCGTCACGGCCTGGGCGGTCGAGGCCGACCTCGACCCGGAGACCATCGAGCCCGGCACCTTCACCATGGAGTGGCCGCCGAGGTCGGGCCGCCGCCAGGAGTTCCCCGAGCTGGACCGCGTGCGGTGGTTCGGCCTGGACCGGGCCCGCGCGCTGATCGTCACGGCACAGGCCGCGTTTCTGGACCGGCTGGCGGAGCACTCGGACCCCAGGTGAGCCGCCCCGCGGCCCGCCCGGACGGACACGTCCGCTCCGCGTTGCGGCGCCGACCGCCGCGCGGGAAGGTCGTATCAAGCCCTGCTCCGAGGGAGGTCAGCCATGCCCATCGCGACGGTGAACCCGGCGAACGGTGAGACGCTCAAGACGTACGAGGCCATGGGCGAGGAAGAACTGGAGCGCCGGCTCCAGCTCGCCGAGGCCACGTTCCGCACCTACCGGACGACGCCCTTCGCGGCACGCGCCCGTCTGCTGACCAGGGCCGCCGACGTCCTCGACGAGGACCAGCCGGAGATCGGCCGTGTCATGACCACAGAGATGGGCAAGCCGGTCAAGCAGGCCCGCGCGGAGGCCGCGAAGTGTGCCAGGGCGATGCGCTGGTACGCCGAGCACGCCGAGGAACTGCTGGCGGACGAGGAGCCCGCGGAGTCCGACGTGAAGGACTCCGGGGCCTCCCGCGTCCGGGTGCGCTACCGGCCGCTCGGCCCGGTGCTCGCCGTGATGCCGTGGAACTTCCCCCTGTGGCAGGTGATCCGCTTCGCGGCCCCGGCCCTGATGGCGGGCAACGTGGGCCTGCTCAAGCACGCCTCCAACGTCCCGCAGACCGCCCTCTACCTGGAGGACCTGTTCCACCGGGCGGGCTTCACGGAGGGCTGTTTCCAGACCCTGCTGATCGGCTCGGGCGCGGTCGACGACATCCTGCGCGACGAGCGCGTGAAGGCGGCCACGCTCACCGGCAGCGAGCCCGCGGGCCGGGCGGTCGCCTCCACCTCCGGAGAGATGATCAAGAAGACGGTGATGGAGCTGGGCGGCAGCGACCCGTTCGTCGTGATGCCGTCCGCCGACATCGACCGCGCCGCCGAGGTCGCGGTGACCGCGCGGGTGCAGAACAACGGGCAGTCCTGCATCGCGGCGAAGCGGTTCATCGTGCACACCGACGTCTACGACCGCTTCACCGAGCGGTTCGTCGCGGGCATGAAGGCCCTCAAGGTCGGCGACCCGCTGGAGGAGGAAACGGAGGTGGGGCCGCTCGCCAGCGAGCAGGGGCGGTCCGATCTGGAGGAACTGGTCGACGACGCCCGGCGCGGCGGGGCCGAGGTGCTGTGCGGCGGCCTGCGGCCGGAGGGGCCCGGCTGGTACTACGCGCCGACCGTCCTCGCCGGCATCACCCGCGAGCTGCGGATCCACCGCGAGGAGGCGTTCGGGCCGGTGGCGACCCTGTACCGGGCCAGTGACCTGGACGAGGCGGTGCTCATCGCCAACGACTCGCCGTTCGGACTGAGTTCGAACGTGTGGACGCGCGACGAGGCCGAGGTCGACCGGTTCGCCCGGGACCTGGAGGCCGGCGGTGTGTACGTCAACGGCATGACCGCGTCGCACCCGGCGTTTCCGTTCGGTGGTGTGAAGAGGTCGGGGTACGGACGTGAGCTGTCCGGGCACGGAATCCGGGAGTTCTGCAACATCACGACCGTTTGGCAGGGTGCATGACGGTTGCACGACTACCATCCCGTCTGTGAACCGCGAAGTGACTCTGCCTCTGATCGTCGACGACCGCGGGACCTTGCAGGTGGCTGCCTCCGAAGTGAGCAAGTTGCTGCGGACGGTCGGTGGGCGGTGGCTGCGTCTCGTGGAGGCCGGGGAGGACGGCCTCGACGAGGACACGGTTGCCGCGCTGACCATCGAGCTGGCGAAGCTGGCCGATCGGATCGATGTCGCGTGTATCGCCCACAGCAGCGGGGGTGCGCCGTAGGGCAGGGGGTCACCGGTCTGGAGTAGTCCGACGCGAGATCGTCGCTCACTCGGGTGATCGTGGATGGACCACCCCCTGAGGTGAACCACCTTCTGACCGGTGGGTGAAAGCCCGCCGGACGGCGAAAGCAGGCACGGTTCATGGCGACTCTGTGCAAACCCTCGGTGTCGGTTCCGGAGTACGTGATCACGATGGAGGAGACGCTGGAGCTGGCGCGCTCCCGTCACGCGGACCACCCACAGCTGCCGCTCGCTCTCCGGCTGATCGAGAACACGGGCGTGAAGACCCGGCACATCGTGCAGCCGATCGAGGAAACCCTGAAGCACCCGGGCTTCGAGGAGCGCAACAAGCTCTACGAGGCCGAGGCCAAGGCCCGGGTCCCCGCGGTGATCCAGCGCGCGCTGGACGACGCGGAGCTGCTCACCAGCGACATCGACGTGATCGTCTTCGTCTCGTGCACCGGCTTCATGATGCCCTCGCTCACGGCATGGCTGATCAACGAGATGGACTTCGACAGCACCACCCGGCAGATGCCCATAGCCCAGCTGGGCTGTGCCGCCGGTGGCGCCGCGATCAACCGGGCCCACGACTTCTGCACGGCCTACCCCCAGGCCAACGCGCTGATCGTGGCATGCGAGTTCTGCTCGCTCTGCTACCAGCCCACCGACCTCGGCGTCGGATCGCTGCTCTCCAACGGCCTGTTCGGTGACGGCATCGCCGCCGCCGTGGTCCGCGGCCGGGGCGGCACCGGCGTGGAGCTCGAGCGCAACGGCTCGTACCTGATCCCGAAGACCGAGGACTGGATCATGTACGACGTCCGGGCCACCGGCTTCCACTTCCTGCTGGACAAGCGGGTGCCGGCGACCATGGAGCCACTCGCCCCGGCCCTTCAGGCCCTGGCCGGCACGCACGGCTGGGACGCGTCCGACCTGGACTTCTACATCATCCACGCGGGCGGTCCCCGAATACTCGACGACCTCAGCACGTTCCTGGAGGTCGAACCGCACGCGTTCCGCTTCAGCCGGGCCACGCTCACCGAGTACGGCAACATCGCCAGCGCCGTCGTACTGGACGCCCTGCGCAGGCTGTTCGACGAGGGCGGCGCCGAGCACCGGGCGCGCGGGCTGCTGGCCGGATTCGGCCCCGGCATCACCGCGGAGATGACGCTGGGCCGCTGGAGCTTCGAGGACGAAGGCGCGGCATGACCGAGGACGAGGCGAGGCTGCGATGACGGCGACCGAGGGGCTGCTGGTGCCACCGGGCCACGGCCGGGTGGTGCAGACCCCGGCCCAGCGCGTGACCTTCAAGGTGACCGGCACGCACTCACGGACGGCCTCCACCTTCGAGGTGGAGGTCCCGCCGGGCTTCGACGTGGGCGCCCATGTGCACTCCCGCAGCGAGGAGTTGTTCTACGTGCTGGAGGGCGAGCTGGACGTCCTCGCCTTCGAGCCACGCGTCCGCACCCCCGACAACTGGCAGAAGTGGGAGTCGGGTTCGGGCAACCGGGTGGTCCGGGCGACCCCGGGCACGGTCATCGTCGTACCGCCGGGGTGCCCGCACGCGTTCGCGAACCCGACGGAGGCGCCGGCGCGGATGTTCTTCCAGGCCTCCCCTCCCCCGGACCACGAGCGCTACTTCGAGGAGCTGCTCGAGATCCTGGGGGACGGGGGGCCGCCGGACCACGAGGCGATCGAGGCGCTGCGCAAGCGCTACGACATCGAGCAGCTCACGCCCCTGCGGCACCGGTGAACCACGGCGCTACCGGATCGGCATCCCGGCGAGCGTCCGGGCGATCACCAGGCGCTGGATCTCACTCGTGCCCTCGAAGATGGTGTAGATCGCGGCGTCGCGGTGCATGCGCTCCACCGGGTACTCCCTGGTGTAGCCGTTGCCGCCGAGGATCTGTATCGCCTGGCCGGTGACCGTCTTCGCGGTCTCGCTGGCGAACAGCTTCGACATCGAGCCCTCGGCCGCGGTGAACGGCTTGCCGTTGACCGCCATCCAGGACGCCCGCCACACGAGGAGCCGGGCGGCGTCGATCTGCGTCCGCATGTCCGCGAGCTGGAAGGCGACACCCTGGTTGTCGATGATCGGGCGGCCGAACTGCTCCCGCGTCATGGCGTAGTCGAGGGCGACCTCGTACGCGGCCCGGGCGGTGCCCACCGCCATCGCGCCCACCGCCGGCCGCGAGGCTTCGAACGTGGCCATCGCCGCGTTCTTCACTCGCTCGCCACCCTGCCTGGCCCGCTCCCGGGCCCGGGCGAAGCGCTCGTCCAGCTTCTCCTTGCCGCCGAGCAGGCAGGAGCCGGGGACACGGACGTTCTCCAGGACGACCTCGGCGGTGTGCGAGGCGCGGATGCCGTGCTTCTTGAACTTCTGGCCCTGGGAGAGACCGGGCGTGCCCGCCGGGACGATGAAGGAGGCGTGGCCCTTGGACCCGAGCTCCGGGTCGACCACGGCGACGACGACGTGGACGTTGGCGATGCCGCCGTTGGTCGCCCAGGTCTTCGTGCCGTTGATCACCCACTCGTCCTTGGCCTCGTCGTACACCGCGCGCGTACGCATGGAGGCCACGTCGGAGCCGGCGTCGGGCTCGGAGGAGCAGAAGGCGGCCACCTTCACGTCATTGGCGTCGCCGTACATCTGGGGGATCCAGGTGCCGATCTGTTCCTCGGTCCCGTTGGCGAGAACGCCCACGGCGGCCAGGCCGGTGCCCACAATGGACAGGGCGATGCCCGCGTCACCCCAGAACAGCTCCTCCATGGCCATCGGGATACCGAGCCCGGTGGGGTCGAAGTACTGCTGCGCGTAGAAGTCGAGGGAGTAGATGCCGACCTTCGCGGCCTCCTGGATGACCGGCCAGGGAGTCTCCTCACGCTCGTCCCATTCGGCGGCCGCGGGCCGTATGACGTCGGCGGCGAAGCCGTGCAGCCAGTCCCGGACCTCCTTCTGTTCGTCGTTGAGCTCCATGGTGAACTCGGCCATGTCCCCTCCAGCGGCGGCACGTGCGTGTTACTAGCGGTAACAGGAGTCTGTTACCCGTCGGTAGGAAAAGTCAACTCCAGACAGCTCCTCGGCATCCCGTTCGATGTCAGGGGCATCTTCAGTGTTAGTTTGCGCTGGCGTCACCGAATCAGCACGGGTGGGGAGAGCACATGGACACCACACAGCGGACCGATCAGCAGCGATCAGCCGACCGCCGACGGCGCGAGCTGCTGGAGGCCGCCGACCGGGTGGTGCTCCGCGACGGCCCGCAGGCCTCGATGAACGCCATCGCCGCGGAGGCGGGCATCACCAAGCCGATCCTGTACCGCCACTTCGGCGACAAGGGCGGCCTTTACGCCGCCTTGGCCAAGCGGCACACGGACGCCCTGCTCGATTCGCTGCGGGCCGCGCTGGACGCCCCCGCGGAACGGCGGGAGCGGGTCGAGGCCACGCTGGACACCTACCTCGCCGCCATCGAGGCCCGGCCCCAGGTGTACCGCTTCCTCATGCACCCCTCGGAGGGCGGTCAGGGCGGCGACCAGGGCTTCGACGTCGGCAAGCACTCGGCTCCGCTGCTGCGGCGGATGGGCGAGGAGCTGGCCCAGGTCATCGAGGACCGGCTGGACCTGGGCCCGGGAGGTCAGCAGCTGGCCCGGGTGTGGGGGCACGGGATCGTCGGGATGATGCATGCGGCGGGCGACTGGTGGCTGGGTGAACGCCCGTGCTCCCGCGCGGAGTTGGTGCGCAGCCTGGCCGACCTGCTGTGGGGCCGCCTGGCGGCGGCGGGGGACAAGATCGGCGGTCCGGGGTTCTGAGACCCCCGCACCGGTCCGTCCCGGTCCGGTCATCTCCCCCACGACGCCCGCGCCACCTGTCGCATCAGCCTGCGGTGGCGCCGGCCCGTCAGATGGTCCGCGTACAGCCTGCCCTCCAGGTGGTCGTACTCGTGTTGCAGGCACCGGGCGAAGAACCCCGTGCCGTGCACGGTGACCGGCTCCCCGGTCACCGTGCCGCCCTCGACGACCGCGTGGTCGTACCGCTCCGTCCCCGCCTCCAGCCCCGGCAGGGACAGGCAGCCCTCCGGGCCCCGGATCACCACACCGTCCGCCTCCACCAGCCGTGGGTTCACCACATGTCCCAGATGGCGCACATCGTCGTCATCCGGACAGTCGTAGACGAACACCCGCAACGGCACCCCGATCTGATTCGCGGCCAGGCCCACACCCTGCGCCGCGTACATCGTGGCGAAAAGGTCCTCCACGAGGGCCGACAGCTCGGGGCCGAAGTCCGTGACGTCCCCGCACGGCTCGCGCAGTACCGGGTCGCCGAGCAGGGTGAGAGGCCGGACCCGCCCTCGGGCGCCCGGGATGAAACCTTGTCGCATGGCGGCAAGGGTACGGTTCCTTCGGCCCATACCCGCCGCGCAGACGTGGGCCGCGGTTCGGGCACGTGAGTGGATCTCGATAGGCTGAGGCCTCACCACGTTGCCGGTTGGCTTCAGGCGCGGCGCGTACGCAAGGAGGATCGAGAACTGATGGCAGGCAACTCGGACCCGCTCACGCCGCGGGCCAAGCTGGCGGTGACCGCGGGCAAGGCGGTCGCGGCGGCGTCCCGCGCCGCGGGGCGCGGCAGCGGATCGGTGATCGGCGGCCGGGTGGCACTCAAGCTCGACCCCGACCTCCTCGCCCGGCTCGCCCAGCACCTGGACGTCGTCCTGGTCTCGGCGACCAACGGCAAGACCACGACCACCCGGCTCATCGCCGAGGCCCTGCGGGCGGCCGGCCCGGTCGTGTCCAACGCGCTCGGCGCCAACATGCCGGCCGGCATCACCTCGGCGCTGGCGGGCGGCTCGGAAGCCAAGTTCGCCGTCATCGAGGTCGACGAGAAGTACCTGGCCGGTGTGGCCCGGGACACCGACCCGAAGTGCATCGCGCTGCTCAACCTCTCCCGCGACCAGCTCGACCGCGCCGCCGAGACCCGGATGCTCGCCGAGAACTGGCGCGAGGGCCTGGCCGGCACCAAGGCCGTGATCGTCGCCAACTGCGACGACCCGCTGGTGGTGTGGGCCGCGTCCTCCTCCCCCAATGTGATCTGGGTCGCGGCCGGGCAGATGTGGAAGGACGACGCCTGGTCCTGCCCGTCCTGCGGCGGTGTGATGCAGCGGCCGGGCGACGACTGGTTCTGCGGCGAGTGCGGCTTCCGCCGTCCGACGCCGAGCTGGGCGCTGTCCGGGGACCACGTCCTCGACCCGCACGGCTCCGCCTGGCCGATCCACCTCCAGCTGCCGGGCCGCGCCAACAAGGCCAACGCCACCTCCTCCGCGGCCGTCGCCGCCGTGTTCGGGGTGCCGCCGCAGGTCGCCCTGGAGCGGATGTACCAGGTGCAGGCGGTCGCCGGACGCTACGACGTCGTGCAGTTCGAGGGCCGTGACCTGCGTCTGCTGCTGGCGAAGAACCCGGCCGGCTGGCTGGAGACGTTCTCGCTCATCGACCCGCCGCCCGCCCCGGTGATCCTCTCCGTGAACGCCCGCGGCGCCGACGGCACGGACACCTCCTGGCTGTGGGACGTCGACTACACGCGGCTGACCGGCCACCCGATCTTCGTCATCGGCGACCGGAAGCTCGACCTCGCGGTCCGTCTGGAGGTCGCGAACCAGCACTTCCAGGTCTGCGAAAACCTGGACCAGGCCGTGCAGATGTGCCCGCCGGGCCGGGTCGAGGTCATCGCGAACTACACCGCGTTCCAGGACCTGCGCCGCCGCGTCGGCAACTGACCACGAAGGACGATCACTTGATGAGCGACAACCAACTGCGGCTGGTGTGGATCTACCCGGATCTGCTGAGCACCTACGGCGACCAGGGCAACGCGCTGGTCATCGAGCGGCGGGCGCGGCAGCGCGGTCTGGACGTGGCGCGGCTCGACGTGCGCAGCGACCAGCCGATCCCGACCTCCGGCGACATCTACCTGATCGGCGGGGGCGAGGACCGGCCCCAGCGGCTCGCCGCGGAGCGGCTGCGCCGCGACGGGCACCTGTACCAGGCGGTGCAGAACGGCGCGATCGTCTTCGCGGTGTGCGCCGGCTACCAGATCCTCGGCCACGAGTTCGTCAACGACCTCGGCCAGCGGGAGCCCGGCCTCGGCCTGCTCGACGTCACCACGGTGCGCAACGAGGGCGAGCGGTGCGTGGGCGACGTCCTCGCGGACATCGACCCGCGCCTGGGCCTGCCCCAGCTGACCGGGTTCGAGAACCACCAGGGCATCACCCACCTCGGCCCCACCGCCCGCCCCTTCGCCCAGGTCCGCCTGGGCAAGGGCAACGGCACCGGCGACGGCACCGAGGGCGCGTACAACGACACCGTCTTCGGTACGTACATGCACGGGCCCGCCCTCGCCCGCAACCCGCTGATCGCAGACCTGCTGCTGAAGCTGGCGCTGGACGTCAACGCGCTGCCGCCGATCGACGACCGGTGGTACGAGGCGCTCCGCAACGAGCGCATCGCGGCCGCGCAGCAGCCCGCCTAGGCGGTTCCCGCTCCGGTAGTCCCGAGGCCCGGTCTAGAGGTACTGAAGTCGCCTTCAAGCGCCCTCCGTCAAGGTTGTCCGCAGGCCCGCCTGACAGCCTGTCCGCTCACATGTGCGGGCACGTCCAGCAGGCGGACGCCTGCTACGGAGCCACCCCCACACGCCGGTAGGGTGGCCGGGTTCCAGCCGGACAGCGTGGTCCGGTCCCCGGCCCACGTCTAGAAGGTATTCGGGCTATGCGCATTGGTGTCCTCACGTCCGGCGGCGACTGCCCCGGCCTGAACGCCGTCATCCGGTCCGTCGTGCACCGTGCCGTCGCCGACCACGGCGACGAGGTCATCGGATTCCGGGACGGCTGGAAGGGCCTCCTGGAGTGCGACTACCTCAAGCTCGACCTCGACGCCGTAGGCGGCATCCTGGCGCGCGGCGGTACCATCCTCGGCTCCTCCCGGGTCCGTCCGGAGCACCTGAGGGACGGTGTGGCGCGGGCCAAGGGGCACGTCGAGGAGCTCGGTCTCGACGCGATCATCCCGATCGGCGGTGAGGGCACGCTGAAGGCGGCCCGCCTGCTGTCGGACAGCGGCCTGCCCATCGTGGGCGTGCCGAAGACCATCGACAACGACATCGCTGTCACGGACGTCACCTTCGGCTTCGACACGGCCGTCGGCGTCGCCACCGAGGCCCTGGACCGGCTGAAGACCACCGCCGAGTCCCACCAGCGTGTGCTGATCGTGGAGGTCATGGGCCGCCACACCGGCTGGATCGCGCTGCACTCCGGCATGGCGGCCGGCGCGCACGCCATCGTCGTACCGGAGCGGCCCTTCGACATCGACGAGCTGACCCGGAAGGTCGGCGAGCGGTTCGAGGCGGGCAAGCGGTTCGCGATCGTGGTGGCGGCCGAGGGCGCCAAGCCGAAGCCCGGTGCCATGGAGTTCGACGAGGGCGGCAAGGACATCTACGGCCACGAGCGCTTCGCCGGGATCGCCCGGCAGCTCTCCGTCGAGCTGGAGGAGCGGCTCGGCAAGGAGGCGCGGCCGGTCATCCTCGGACATGTGCAGCGCGGTGGCACGCCGACCGCGTACGACAGGGTGCTGGCCACGCGCTTCGGCTGGCACGCGGTGGAGGCGGTGCACCGCGGGGAGTTCGGCAAGATGACCGCGCTGCGCGGTACGGACATCGTGATGGTGTCGCTGGCCGAGGCCGTGAAGACGCTGAAGACCGTGCCCTCGGAGCGGTACGACGAGGCGGAGTGCGTTCTGTGACGTTCCGGTCCGAGTGGACCTCTCTGCCCCCGGTCGCGGACGTGACCGGGGGCGGTTCTACTCTTGGGGGCGGACAGACGCGTACAACCCCCACGAATCAGGAGCCGGCGGATGGATCACAGCGGGCACGGCATGGTCATGGATCTGCCGCCGTTCACGCTGGGGCGGGGTCTTCAGTGGTCGGCGGACCCGTTCTTCCTCGTTGCCTGCCTGGTGGGGCTCGGGCTGTACGGGTGGGGCGTCGTACGGCTGCGGCGGCGCGGTGACGCCTGGCCGGTCGGCCGGACCGTGTCGTACGCCGTGGGTGTGCTGACCATCGGGCTGATGATGTGCACCAGGCTGAACGACTACGGCATGGTCATGTTCAGCGTGCACATGGTCCAGCACATGGTGATCAGCATGCTGTCGCCGATCCTGGTCCTGCTGGGCGCCCCGGTCACCCTGGCGCTGCGCGCGCTGCCGGTCGCGGGCAAGGGCCGCAAGGGTCCGCGCGAGCTGCTGCTGGTACTGCTGCACAGCCGGTACATGCAGGTGATCACACATCCCGTGTTCACGATCCCGCTGTTCATCGCGAGCCTGTACGCGCTGTACTTCACGCCGATCTTCGACTTCCTGATGGGCTCGAAGACGGGGCACGTCGCGATGATGGTGCACTTCCTCGCGGTGGGTGTGGTGTTCTTCTGGCCGATCATCGGTGTGGACCCGGGGCCGCACCGGCCCGGGTACCTGCTGCGGATGCTGGAGCTGTTCGCGGGCATGCCGTTCCACGCGTTCTTCGGGATCGCGCTGATGATGGCCTCGACGCCGATGGTGGAGACGTTCCGGAACCCGCCCGCCTCGCTCGGCATCGACGCGCTGTCCGACCAGAACGCGGCCGGCGGGATCGCCTGGGCGTTCAGCGAGATCCCGTCCGTGCTGGTGCTGATCGCGCTGCTGTTCCAGTGGTACGGCTCCGAGCAGCGGCAGGCCAAGCGCAAGGACCGGGCCGCCGACCGCAACGGGGACCAGGAACTGGAGGCGTACAACGCCTATCTGGCCTCACTGAACGCGCGCGAGAGCTGAGTCATCGGTATGCCGTAGCCGGGCCGTTCGGGGCACCATGGGGGCATGGACCCTGAGGAGGCTGGTGCGATGCCCGGTTCCACGAACGGTTCCACGAAGGCCATGGGGGTGCTCACCGTCGGCGGGCTCGTCGTGGTGACGGCCTACACGGTGGCGCTCGGCAGCAACGGCTGGCTGTGGTTCGGCTGGGTCGTGCTGGGGCTGCTCACGCTGGCGATGATCGTGACCCAGAGCCCCTGAGTCCGAGTCCGGTGATCCTCGGTGCACGCCCGGCGGTCCTCAGTGCACGCCGGGCTGGTACTTCGGCAGCCGCGCGGTGATCTTCATGCCCGCGCCGACCGCGGTCTCGATGACGAGGCCGTGGTCGTCGCCGTAGACCTGGCGGAGCCGGTCGTCGACGTTGGACAGGCCGATGCCGCCCGAGGGGCCGACCTCCCCGGCCAGGATGCGGCGCAGCAGGCCGGGGTCCATGCCGACGCCGTCGTCCTCGATGACGACCAGCGCCTCGGCGCCCGCGTCCTGCGCGGTGATCTGGATGTGGCAGGCGTCGGCCTTGCCCTCCAGGCCGTGCTTGACGGCGTTCTCCACGAGGGGTTGAAGGCACAGGAAGGGCAGGGTGACCGGCAGCACCTCGGGGGCGATCTGGAGGGTGACGGAGAGGCGGTCGCCGAAGCGGGCCCGGACCAGCGCCAGGTAGTGGTCGATGGCGTGCAGTTCGTCGGCGAGGGTGGTGAAGTCGCCGTGCCTGCGGAACGAGTAGCGGGTGAAGTCGGCGAATTCCAGCAGTAGTTCGCGGGCCCGTTCGGGGTCGGTGCGCACGAACGAGGCGATCACCGCGAGCGAGTTGAAGATGAAGTGCGGGGATATCTGGGCGCGCAGGGCCTTGATCTCGGCCTCGATGAGCCGGGTCCGGGACCGGTCGAGGTCCGCGAGCTCCAGCTGGACGCTCACCCAGCGGGCCACCTCGCCGGCCGCCCGGACCAGGACCGCCGACTCTCGCGGGGCGCAGGCGACGAGCGCGCCGTGCACCCGGTCGTCGACGGTGAGGGGCGCCACGACGGCCCAGCGGACGGGGCAGTCGGGGGTGGCGCAGCTGAGCCGGAAGGCCTCGCCCCGGCCGGTCTCCAGCGGCCCCGCCAGTCGCTCCATGACCTCCGCGCGGTGGTGACCGCCCACTCCGTCCCAGACCAGTACCTCCTCCAGGTCGGTGAGGCACAGCGCGTCCGTGCCGAGCAGGGTGCGCAGGCCGCGCACCGACTTGCGGGCGGTCTCCTCGGTGAGCCCGGCCCGCAGCGGGGGCGCGGCGAGCGTGGCGGTGTGCAGGGTCTGGAAGGTGGCGTGCTCGACGGGGGTGCCGAGATCGCCGAGGGTCCCGGGGCGGGCGGTGCGCCGTCCGAGCCAGAAGCCGGCCGCCAGCAGCGGCAGCACGGCGACACAGAGCCCCGCCAGGAAACCGCTCACGCCGTCACCTCGGCGCGCAGTTCCTCGGGCAGGTGGAAGCGCGCGAGGATCGCCGCCGTGCCGGGCGGTACCCGGGCCGGGGTGGCCAGGGACACCAGCACCATGGTGAGGAACCCCAGCGGCACGGACCACAGGGCGGGCCAGGCGAGCAGGGCGTGCAGCGGTCCGGTGCCGGGGAAGTCCGCCATGGTCGCGGCGACGGCGAGGAACGCCGAGCCGCCACCCACCAGCATGCCCGCGGCAGCGCCGGGCGGGGTCAGCCGCCGCCACCAGATGCCGAGGACGAGCAGCGGGCAGAAGGAGGACGCCGACACCGCGAACGCCAGCCCCACGGCGTCCGCCACCGGCAGCCCGCCCACCAGCATGCTCGCCGCCAGCGGCACGGCCATGGCGAGCACCGTGCCCAGCCGGAAGTGCCGTACCCCCCGCGAGGGCAGCACGTCCTGGGTGAGCACCCCGGCGACCGCCATGGTCAGCCCCGAGGCCGTGGACAGGAACGCGGCGAAGGCACCGCCCGCGACCAGCGCGCCCAGCAGGTCGCCGCCGACACCGCCGATCATGCGGCCGGGCAGCAGCAGGACCGCGGCGTCGGCGTCGCCGCCGAGGGTGAGCTCGGGGGCGTACAGGCGGCCGAGGGCGCCGTAGACCGGCGGCAGCAGGTAGAAGCCGCCGATCAGGGCGAGGACGGCGACCGTGGTGCGGCGGGCGGCGCCGCCGTGCGGGCTGGTGTAGAAGCGGACGACGACGTGCGGCAGGCCCATGGTGCCGAGGAAGGTGGCCAGGATCAGCCCGTACGTGGCGTACAGCGGGCGTTCCTCGCGGCTCGTCGCGAGGGAGGTGGACATGCCGCCGTTGCCGCCCCGGTCGGCGGCGGGGACGGACGTGCCCCGGGCGAAGGTGAGCCGGGTGCCGCCCTCGATGCGGTGGGTGCCCGCGGGCAGGCGGAGCCGGGTGTCGTCGTGGGGGCGGCCGTCGACCGTGCCGCGGACGGTGATGGTGAGCGGCCTGTCGAGCCGGAGGTCGACGGTGTCGTCGACGAGGACGGTGCGCTGCTCGCGGAAGGTGGCGGGTTCCGCGAAGGCGGGTCGCGGGCCGCCGTCGGCCTGCCAGGCGAGGACGAGGAAGAGGGCGGGGACGAGGAGGGCGGTGAGCTTGAGCCAGTACTGGAAGGCCTGCACGAAGGTGATGCTGCGCATGCCTCCCGCGGCGACGGTCGCCACCACGACCACGGCCACGATGACCCCGCCGAGCGGGTCGGGAGCCCCGGTGAGCACCGCCAGTGTCAGCCCGGCGCCCTGGAGCTGGGGTAACAGGTACAGCCAGCCGACGCCGACCACGAAGGCCCCGGCCAGCCGTCGCACACCCTGCGAGGCGAGCCGGGCCTCGGCGAAGTCCGGCAGGGTGTAGGCGCCGGAGCGGCGCAGCGGGGCGGCGACGAAGAGGAGCAGGACGAGGTAGCCGGCCGTGTAGCCGACCGGGTACCAGAGCATGTCCGGGCCCTGGACGAGGACCAGCCCCGCGATGCCGAGGAAGGAGGCGGCGGAGAGGTACTCGCCGCTGATGGCGGCGGCGTTGAGGCGGGGTCCGACGGCGCGGGAGGCGACGTAGAAGTCGGAGGTGGTGCGGGAGATGCGCAGGCCGAAGGCGCCGACGAGGACGGTCGCGACGACGACGAGGGCGACGGCGGGGACGGCGTAACCGGAGTTCATCGGTCTGCGCCGGTCATCGGTCTTCGACCAGGCGTACGAAGTCGCGCTCGTTGCGTTCGGCGCGGCGCACGTACCAGCGGGCGAGCAGGATCAGCGGCGCGTACAGGCAGAAGCCGAGCACCGCCCAGGCGAGGCGGCGGGCGTCGGGGGCGGCCGCGAAGACCAGCGGGAGCGGGCCGACGAGCAGGACGAGGACCGCGAATCCGGTGAGGGCGGCGCGCAGTTGGGTGCGCATCAGGGAGCGGACGTAGGTGTGGCCGAGGGTGGTGAGCTCGTCGATCTCGGTGCGCGGCCGGTAGTAGCCGGAGGCCCTGCGCATGCGGCGGGGCGGTCCGGTGACGGTGACACGGCGTTCGGTGGGCTCCACTGCGCCTCCCTACCCCGCGGTCCGGCGCATCAAAAGGTCCCGCAGCTCGCGGGCGTGCCGTCGGCTCACCTGGAGTTCCTCGCCGCCGACCAGGACGCACACGGTGCCGGCGTCCAGGCGTAGCTCGCCGATGTGGCGCAGGGCGACGAGGTGGCGGCGGTGGATGCGGACGAAGCCGCGGGCGCGCCAGCGTTCCTCCAGGGTGGACAGCGGGATGCGGACGAGGTGGCTGCCGCGGTCGGTGTGCAGCCGGGCGTAGTCGCCGTGCGCCTCGACGTGGGTGATGTCGTCGACGGCGAGGAAGCGGGTCACGCCGCCGCGTTCGACGGGTATCTGGTCGGGGTCGGGTTCGTGCACGGGGATCGGCGGGGCGGTGCCACGCAGTTCGGCGGCCCGGCGGACGGCCTCGGCCAGGCGTTCCTTGCGGACGGGTTTGAGTACGTAGTCGACCGCCTTGAGATCGAACGCGTGTACGGCGAAGTCCTCGTGGGCGGTGACGAAGACGACCAGCGGCGGCCGGGCGAACCCGGTCAGCAACCGGGCCATCTCCAGGCCGTCGAGGCCGGGCATCTGGATGTCGAGGAAGACCACGTCGATGGCGTCGGGCCCGGCCGGCCCGGACTCCAGGGCGCGGGTGATGCGGCGCAGCGCCCCGGTGGCGTCCCCCGCTCCTTCGGCACTGCTGATGCGCGGGTCGGCGTTGAGCAGGTAGAGGAGTTCCTCGAGCGTGGGGCGTTCGTCGTCGACGGCGAGGGCGCGCAGCATGAACGTGGAGTCTAGGAGCAATCCGCATGCCTGGACATGTGCCGGGCGTGGACGTTCCCGCTGGATACAGTGCCGACATGAACAGCAGGACCGCCCCGTTCGACGAGCTCGACCGGAAGATCGTCACCGCGCTGATGGCGAACGCCAGGACCAGCTTCGCCGAGATCGGTTCGGCGATCGGGCTGTCGGCCACGGCGGTGAAGCGGCGCGTGGACCGGCTGCGGGACACGGGGGTGATCACGGGGTTCACGGCCACCGTGAAGCCGTCGGCGCTGGGCTGGCGCACGGAGGCGTACGTGGAGGTGTACTGCGAGGGGGCGGCGCCGCCGAGGCGCCTGGCGGAGGTGGTCCGCAACCATCCGGAGATCACGGCCGCCATGACCGTGACGGGCGGCGCGGACGCGCTGCTGCACGTGCGGGCGCGGGACGTGGGGCACTTCGAGGAGGTGCTGGAGCGGATCCGCACGGAACCGTTCATCCGGAAGACGATCAGCGTGATGGTGCTGTCCCATCTCCTCCCGGAAAGCCCGGAAGCGGGAGCCACCCACGCGGCACCGGAATGACCCCGTGCATGCGCACCACTCCTGCGTATCGCCCCAGAAGAACGCAACGATGCTGCTCAGACACGCAGTCTTTCTTCCTTGTCGTCCGTCTTCCTCCCTTCCTACCGTTGAGTCACCCCTCAGTGACACGCAGGAAACCGGAGGAAACCCTCTGTGCGCGAGAGCCGTGTGCCGCGCCTTCGGCGCTTTCTCGTCTGTGAACCCAGACATTTCGCGGTGCAGTACGCGATCAACCCCTGGATGCATCCCGACCGGCCGGTCGACGTGGATCTCGCCCGGGAGCAGTGGCAGGCGCTGATCCGTGCCTACCGCGCCCACGGTCACAGCGTCGATTCGGTCGAGCCGGTCGCGGGCCTGCCGGACATGGTCTTCTCCGCGAACGCGGCGCTCGTGGTCGGCGGCCGGGTCTTCGGCTCCCTCTTCCACGCTCCCGAGCGGCGCCCCGAGTCGACCCACTACGACACCTGGTTCAAGGCGGCGGGCTACGACGTGTACCGCCCCGAGTCCGTGTCCGAGGGCGAGGGCGACCTGGTGTGGACGGGCCGCTACGTGCTCGCCGGCACCGGGTTCCGCACCACCCGCGAGGCGCACCGCGAGGCGCAGGAGTTCCTCGGCCACCCGGTGATCGCCCTGACCCTGGTGGACCCGTACTTCTACCACCTGGACACGGCGCTGTTCGTGCTGGACGACGACAACATCTGCTACTACCCGGAGGCGTTCTCGGCGGGCAGCCGGGAGGTGCTGCGCCGGCTGTACCCGGACGCGGTGCTCGCCACCAGGGAGGACGCGATGGCGTTCGGCCTGAACTCCGTGTCCGACGGCCGGAACGTCTTCATCGCGCCCCGCGCCGAAGCCCTCGCCGAGCGCCTCGCCGCCCACGGCTATGTCCCCGTCCCCGTCGACCTGTCGGAGTTCCACAAGGCCGGCGGGGGCATCAAGTGCTGCACCCAGGAGATCCGCTGATGACCGCACCCGCGCGCACGCGCACGTCCGCCGACCTGATCCGTGCGGAGGAGCCCGTCCTCGCGCACAACTACCACCCCCTGCCCGTGGTGGTGGCACGGGCCGAGGGCACCTGGGTGGAGGACGTCGAGGGCAACCGCTACCTCGACATGCTCGCCGGATACTCGGCGCTGAACTTCGGGCACCGCCACCCCGCGCTGATCGAGGCCGCCCACCGCCAGCTGGACCTGCTGACGCTCACTTCCCGCGCCTTCCACAACGACCGGCTCGCCGGATTCGCGGAGCGGCTCGCGGAGCTGACCGGCCAGGACATGGTGCTGCCGATGAACACCGGCGCCGAGGCGGTGGAGAGCGGCATCAAGGTGGCCCGGAAGTGGGCGTACGAGGTGAAGGGCGTCCCCGCCGACCGGGCGACGATCGTGGTCGCGGCGGAGAACTTCCACGGCCGTACGACGACGATCGTGGGCTTCTCCACCGACGAGACGGCCCGGGCGGGCTTCGGCCCCTTCGCGCCGGGCTTCCGGATCGTCCCGTACGGCGACCTGGCCGCGCTGGAGGAGGCCGTCGACGAGACGACGGCGGCGGTGCTGATCGAGCCGATCCAGGGCGAGGCCGGGGTCGTCATCCCGGCCGAGGGCTATCTGACCGGTGTCCGTGAGCTGACCCGCCGCAAGGGCTGCCTGTTCATCGCGGACGAGATCCAGTCGGGCCTGGGCCGTACCGGCCGCACCCTCGCGGTCGAGCACGAGGACGTCGTCCCGGACGTGCTGCTGCTCGGCAAGGCGCTGGGCGGCGGGATCGTGCCGGTGTCGGCCGTGGTGGGCCGGCGCGAGGTGCTCGGTGTGCTGCGGCCGGGCGAGCACGGCTCCACGTTCGGCGGCAACCCGCTCGCGGCGGCCGTCGGCACGGCCGTGGTCGAGCTCCTGGAGACCGGCGAGTTCCAGCGCCGGGCGACGGAGCTGGGCGTCGTGCTGCGCGACGGACTGGCCGATCTGGTCGGCCGGGGCGTGGCCGGCTTCCGCTCGCGCGGGCTGTGGGCGGGCGTCGACGTCGACCCCGCCATCGGCACCGGCCGCGAGGTCAGCGAGCGCCTCATGCGGGAGGGGATCCTGGTCAAGGACACCCACGGCTCCACGATCCGGCTGGCTCCGCCGCTGACCATCACGGCCGAGGAACTGCGATCCGCGCTGGGCGCGTTGGAGCGGGTGCTCGTACGGCAGAACTGAGGTTCCCGGTTCCGCGGTTCACGGAAACCGCAATCCGTCGAGGGCTGCTGTCCGTATCAGTTGACAGGGGACAAAACGTCCCCTCCCGACAAACTGATGTACGGAACACCTGGGGGCGCGATGCATACCCATGCAGCCGAAGCCACTTTCACGGGGTTGGGCGTGTGCTGCGCCGTCGGCAATACGGTGCTGCACACGCTTCTCGTCCCCGACCACCTGGAGGAGATGTTCTACATCGGCGTCCTGTTCGCGGTGGGCAGCGCCGTCATGCTCGCGGTGGCGGCGGGGCTCGTCGTCATGAAGCGCCCGCTGGCCGCCTGGCTGACCGGGACCCTGGTCAGCCTCGGCATGATCCTCGGTTTTGCGCTGTCGCGCACCGTCGGCCTCCCGGCGGGCTATTACGAGCCCGGCTGGGAGTCTCCGTACGGCCCGCTGTCCCTGCTCGTGGAGGGACTCTTCGTCCTGGCGTTCCTCGCCTGGCTGGGCGTCCGGATCGCCCATGGTGCCCGACCGGGACTGCCGTACAGGTCGCACCGCGAACCGGTCTCGGCCGGGGCCGACTTTTCACGACGCTGACCGAGGAGGACCGGCCATGGCTGTGACACCCGGCCGGGGCGGAGCGGCGGCGGGGGCGTGCGCGTTGGCGCTGGCCGCTGTGCTCACGGCGTGTGGGAACTCGGGGTCGGGTGGCGCGGGAACCGGGTCCGCGGCCACCCCGCCGCAGGCCGGCAAGGCGGCGGGTACGACGGTGACCGTGCGGTTGACCGAGTACAAGCTGACCCTGTCGTCGAAGACGTTCAAGGCGGGTGACCACACCTTTGTCGCCGAGAACGGCGGGCACACCGTGCACTCGCTGGAGATCGAGGGGCCGGGCGGCGAAACACGGCTGTCCCATGATCTCGAGCCGGGCCAGTCGGCGCAGCTCAGGGTCATGCTGAAAAAGGGCTCCTACGAGCTGTACTGTCCGGTGGACGGGCACAAGGGACTCGGGATGAAGGCGGACATCACGGTCGGTGGCGGTACCTCCGGCGGAGGGGGTGGCTCCTCGGGCAGCTCCTCCTACTGACCGGCCTGACCATCCGTCAGGATGCCGGAACGGGTTCGGCGTCGATGCGGCCGGGCCCCGTTCCGCACACCTGCGTCGCCACTTACACTGACACCCCACAACGCGCCGGTTGACCTGCTGGAACGCGGCGGTTGAGCGGATCCGTCAGAGTGAGGAGCGACCCCTTGTTCTACCGCCTGCTCAAGTACGTGCTGCTGGGGCCGTTGCTGAGACTGGTGTTCCGGCCCCGCATCGAAGGCCTCGAGCACGTGCCGTCCTCCGGAGCGGCCATCGTCGCCGGCAACCATCTGTCCTTCGCGGACCACTTCCTGATGCCGGCCATCCTCAAACGGCGCATCACCTTCCTCGCCAAGGCCGAGTACTTCACCGGACCGGGCGTCAAGGGCCGTCTGACGGCGTTCTTCTTCCGCAGCGCGGGCCAGATCCCGGTCGACCGCTCGGGCAAGGACGCGGGCCAGGCCGCGATCCGCGAGGGCCTCGGCGTGCTCCGCAAGGCGGAACTGCTCGGCATCTATCCCGAGGGCACCCGCTCGCACGACGGCCGCCTCTACAAGGGCAAGGTCGGAGTCGCGGTGATGGCGATGAAGGCCGGGGTACCGGTCATTCCCTGCGCGATGATCGGCACCTTCGAGGCACAGCCGCCGGGCCGGGTCGTCCCGCACGTCCACCCCATCGTCATCCGCTTCGGCAAGCCCCTCGACTTCTCGCGCTACGCGGGCATGGAGAACGAGAAGGCCATCCTGCGGGCGGTCACCGACGAGATCATGTACGCCATCCTGACGCTGTCCGAGCAGGAGTACGTCGACCAGTACGCGGCCGTCGTCAAGGCGGAACAGGCCGCGGCCCGGGCGGAGAAGGAACGCCGCTTCCCGCGGCTGCCGCTGAGCTGACACCGCACGACCGAGGGGCGGCCGGAGATCCGGCCGCCCCTCGTCGCCGTGGCGGATGCGGTTACGGCTTGGGCGTGGCGTGCGGAGCGCAGGTGACGTCCGCGGTGTCCAGCTTGCCGGTGAGCAGGTAGGTGTCCACCCGGTTGTTGATGCACGGGTTGACCAGGCCGGTCACGCCGTGGGAGCCCGCGTCCTTCTCGGTGATCAGGCGGGAGCCCTTGAAGCTCTTGTGCAGTTCGACGGCACCCTGGTACGGGGTGGCGGCGTCACGCGTGGACTGCACGATGAGGACGGGCGGCAGGCCCTTGTGGGTCTTGACGTGCACCGGGGTCTGCTGCTTGACCGGCCAGGTGGCGCACGGCAGGTTCATCCATGCGTTGGCCCAGGTCATGAACGGGTAGTCCTTGTTGAGCCGCGTGTTGTCGCGGTCCCACTTCCGCCAGCTGGTGGGCCACTGGGCGTCGGTGCACTCGACGGCCGTGTAGACGGCGTTGCTGTTCTCCGAGGTGATGTTGCCCGCGGTGTCGGACAGGTCCGGGGCGGCGGCGTCGACCAGTGCCTGGGTGTCACCCGCGAAGTACTTGCCGAAGACCGTCGCCGTCGGCACCCACGAGGAGTCGTAGTAGGGGGCGTTCTGGAAGAAGGAGATCAGCTCGGCCGGGCCGACGACCCCGCCGATGGGGTTCTTCTTGGCGGTGGCGCGCAGCTGGAGCCACTTGGCCTGGACGGCGGCGCGGGTGGTGCCGAGATGGAAGCTGGCGTCGTTGGCGGCGACCCAGTCCTCCCAGTCCTTCCAGCGGCCCTCGAAGGCGATGTCCTGCTCCAGGTTGGCCTGGTACCAGATGTTCTGGCGGGACGGGTTGACCACGCTGTCGACGATCATCCGGCGGACGTGGCCCGGGAAGAGCGTGCCGTAGACGGCGCCGAGGTAGGTGCCGTAGGAGACGCCGAGGTAGTTCAGCTTCTTCTCACCGAGCGCGGCACGGATGACGTCCAGGTCGCGGGCGGTGTTCGGCGTGGTCATGTACGGCAGCATGCCGCCGCTGCGGTCGTAGCAGCCGTCGGCGTACTCACGGGCCAGCTTGCGCTGCGCGGTCTTGTCGGCCTCGGTGTCCGGCACCGGGTCCATCTTGGGCGCCTTGACGAACTCCTGCGGGTCGATGCAGGAGATGGGTGCCGAGTGGCCGACGCCGCGCGGGTCGAAGCCCACGAAGTCGTACGCCTTCGCGGTGTTGGCCCACAGGGGGCTCTTGGTGGTGACCCGGCGCGGGAAGCGCATGCCGGAGCCGCCCGGGCCGCCGGGGTTGTAGACGAGCGCGCCCTGGCGCTCCTCCTTCGTCCCCGTGTTGCCGATGCGGTCGACTGCGAGCTTGATCTGCTTGCCGTTCGGCTCGGCGTAGTTCACCGGTACGGAGACCCAGCCGCACTGGATCGGCTTCTCGAACCCCCAGTCGGCGGGGCAGTCCTGCCAGTCGATCCCGGCCTTGGCGGCCCGGTCCGCGGCGATCGCGGCACCGCGGGCCTCGCGGTCCTGACCGTGCCGCTCGGCCGCACCGGCCGTGGGCGCCGAGACGGCGCCGGCGAGCAGGGTCGCCGTGACGAGCGCTCCGGCCGAACCGAGCGCCAGCACACGCTTCTTCGGTCTGATGTCCCTCAAGTGGGCCCCTCCCCGTACGTTGCTGCGAATGGTCACGGGGATCCTCGCGGCTGTGAGCCACCTGAGAACAGAGGTCGTTGACCTTCTTTACCAATCCGATAACCGGATGATCACGTCCCGTTGGCGGAACACGCCTCGTCCGCCTCGTCCAGTACCCGCCGCAGCCGCAGAGCGTCGGCCGCGACGGCGGTGACCAGTACGGCGGGCCCGGCGAGCGGCGCCACGGCGGCCCCCTCCCCCAGCATCCGCGCCGCCACCGGCTCCCGCACGAACTCCGGTCGTGCCACGACGAGTTGTCCGACGGCGCGGCGTCCCCCCAGCACGGCGGGCCCGTCCCAGCCGCCCGGGGCCCCGGGCCCGCAGGCCAGTTCCTGGTCGAGCACGGTCCGTCCGGCGATCCGCACCGTGAGACGGCTGGTGAGCCGCCCGGGTTCTTCCCCGACCCGCCCCAGCACCTGCTCCTCGCGCAGCACGAGCCGGGCCCCGGCCGCGAGATCGACGCGGGTGGTGACGTACAGTTCACTGCCCCGCGCGGAGATCAACTGCTCCGGCAGCCAGCGCAGTTCGCCCCCCTCGGCCACCCGGAGCCGGACGTCGTACCGGGCCTCCCCCTTCCCCTGCCCCGGCAGCGCGATGGTCGCCGCGGCCGACCCCACGTGCAGCCGGGCGCCCTCCCCCACCTCGGCCTGAACGGCGAACCGGTCCCCGCCGAGCGGTCCGCTCATCGCGCCCACGAGCATGACCCGCGCCCCGGCCCCGCTCCCCCGGGTCCGGCGCAGCGCCAGCGGCCCCTCCCCCTCCAGCACGGGCAGCGCGGTACCGCCCCGCCCGTCGTCCCGGGCGACGATCCGCGCGGTGGCCCGCACCCCGGTCGCGGTCACGCGGCCCACGCGGCAAGCCGCCCGCGCACCCACTCGGCCACATCCATCACGCCCGCCGCGCTCCTCAGCGACTGGAACACCACCGGCAACTCGGCCCGCTGCGCCTTCGCGTCGGCGGCCATCCGCGCCAGGTCGGAGCCCACGTACGGCGCGAGGTCGGTCTTGTTCACCACGAGCAGATCGGCCGTGGTGACCCCCGGACCGCCCTTGCGCGGGATGTCGTCGCCCCCGGCGACATCGATGACGAAGATCTGCGCGTCCACGAGCCCCTTGGAGAAGGTCGCGGTCAGATTGTCCCCACCGGACTCCACCAGGATCAGATCCAGCGGCCCCACCTCCTCCTCCAGGTCCTCGACGGCTTCGAGGTTGGCGGAGATGTCGTCCCGGATCGCGGTGTGCGGACAGGCACCCGTCTCCACAGCCGCGATCCGCTCCGGCGGCAACACAGCCTCCCTGAGCAGAAACTCGGCGTCCTCCCGCGTGTAGATGTCGTTCGTGACGACAGCCAACGACAACTCATCGCGCAGCACCCGGCACAGCGCGGCGACAGTGGCGGTCTTCCCGGACCCGACGGGCCCCCCGAGCCCGATCCGCAGCGCACGACGGGCACCGTCGGGGCGGTGGGCGTCGGCGCTGAGGGCGGGGGTCGCGTGAGGGTGGGAGTGGTCAAGATGCATGGAAACGGCTCCAGACGTTCGCACCGGTGTGCTTTTCAGCCCGGTCCAGCCACTCTCAGCCCGTCCGGCGTTTGAGGACGAGGCCGTTCAGGCCGAAGCGGGGGTCTGGGGGCGGCAGCCCCCAGTGGGGTCGAAGGGGCGAGCCCCTGGGGACGGGAAAGGGCAGGGGCGGCGGGGGCGAGACACCTAGGACGCGAACAACCGCACAGGCCAGGCCGCATGCCACTCCGCCCCGACCTCCGACAAGGGCGCCGACGACGCGGGCAACACGTCAACCCCCTCCTCGGCCGCTCGCCGAGCCGCCTCCACCGCCCGGTCCGCGACACGGTCCACCTCCGGCGCCAGCCGTGCCAGCACCCCCGTCGCATCGAACGGATCGAGACTCAGCAATCGCACCGTCGCCGTAGCGGGCCCGCTCACACTCTCGTACGCCGCACAGTACGCCGCGTCCAAGGCCCCCAGCCCCGCCGCCCGCGCGACGACCCCCAGCACCACAGGCTGATGGACACCCTTGGGAAACTCCCGCGCCAGCGCGTCCAGTTCCCCGGCCGGCCAGGCCACCCGCGCGGCCCGCATCATCTGCCGCCCCAGCCGCCGAGCAGCCCCCCGCAAGGCGGGCGACGGAGTCCGCGCGTCCGCCGCCGCGTCCAACTCCCCGGGATCCACCCCGAGCACGGCAGCCGCGGCGAGCGCACCCGCCACCAGCCCGACGGTGTGCAGCCGCCCCCGGCAGAAGTCCTCCAGGCTCGCGGCCCCGCAGAGCCGCCCGGCCTTGACGGCCGCCTCGGCCCCGCCGGAGTGCGCGTGCCCCCCGGCGGGAAACCGGCCGTCGGCCAGGACGAGAAGCGCTGCCCTGGACATCAGAAGAGGAAGTAACGCTGGGCCATGGGCAGTTCAGCGGCCGGTGTCGCCTCGACCAGCTCCCCGTCGATGCGCACGGCGAAGCTGTCCGGGTCGACCTCGACACGAGGCCGCGCGTCGTTCTCCTTCATGTCCGCCTTGGTCACCCCCCGCGTCGACTCGATGGCGACGAAGCGCTTCCCCAGTTGCAGCCGCTCCGGCAGCCCGTCCTCGACGGCGAGCGGCGCCACGAAGTTGAACGAGTTGGCGGCGGGCGCCCGCCCGATCGCCCCGTACATCGGCCGCGGGAGTACCGGCTGCGGCGTCGGGATGGACGCGTTCGCGTCGCCCATCTGCGCGTACGCGATCTGGCCGCCCTTGAGGACGAGGTGCGGCTTGACCCCGAAGAAGGCGGGCTCCCACAGCACCAGGTCGGCGAGCTTCCCGCTCTCCACGGAGCCGATCTCCCGAGCCAGCCCCTGCGCGAGCGCCGGGTTGATCGTGTACTTGGCGACGTACCGCCGCACGCGCCGGTTGTCGGCCCGCCCGTCCTCGGGCAGCGCGCCCCGCCGGCGCTTCATCACATGCGCGGTCTGCCAGGTCCGCAGGACGACCTCACCGACCCGCCCCATGGCCTGGGAGTCGGAGGAGATGATGGAGATCGCGCCCAGGTCGTGCAGTATGTCCTCGGCGCCGATCGTCGACGGCCGGATCCGGGACTCGGCGAAGGCCAGGTCCTCGGGGACGGCGGGGTTGAGGTGGTGGCACACCATCAGCATGTCGAGGTGTTCCTCGGCGGTGTTGACGGTGAACGGCCGTGTCGGGTTGGTGGAGCTGGGCAGCACGTGCGGCTCGGAGACCACGGTCATGATGTCCGGCGCGTGCCCGCCGCCGGCGCCCTCGGTGTGGTACGCGTGGATGCCGCGCCCGGCGATCGCGGCGAGCGTGTCGCCGACGAAACCGGCCTCGTTGAGGGTGTCGGTGTGGATGGCGACCTGGATGCCGGTGCGGTCGGCGACGGTCAGCGAGGCGTCGATGACGGCCGGCGTGGAGCCCCAGTCCTCGTGCAGCTTCAGGCCCAGCGCGCCGCCGCGGATCTGCGACAGCATCGCCTCGTGCGAGACGGTGTTGCCCTTGCCGAGGAAGCCGATGTTGAGCGGGTAGGCCTCCATCGCCTCCAGCATCCGGGCCAGGTGCCAGGGGCCGGGGGTGACGGTGGTCGCCTTGGAGCCCTCGGCCGGGCCGGTGCCGCCGCCGACCAGCGTGGTGATGCCGGCGGAGAGGGCCTCGTCGGCGATCTGCGGGCAGATGAAGTGGACGTGGGCGTCGATGGCGCCGGCGGTGAGGATCCGCCCGTTGCCCGCGACGACCTCCGTCTCGGGGCCGATGACCAGGTCGGGGTGGACGCCGTCCATCGTGTCGGGGTTGCCGGCCTTGCCGATCCCGGTGATCCGGCCGTCGCGGATGCCGACGTCGGCCTTGACGATCCCCCAGTGGTCGACGATGACGGCACCGGTGATGACGGTGTCGGGGGTGCCTTCCGCGCGGGTGGCGCGCGACTGGCCCATGGACTCGCGGATGACCTTGCCGCCGCCGAAGACCGCCTCGTCACCGGCGAGTCCGGGACCGCCTGAACGGTCCTCCTCGATCTCGATCAGCAGGTCGGTGTCGGCGAGCCGGATCCGGTCACCGGTGGTCGGGCCGAACAGGTCCGCGTAGGCGGCGCGGGAGATCTCAGGCATCCAGGGCACCTCCGGTCTCCCCGCGCAGGCCGGGCACGATCCGGGCGCCGCCGAGCGGGACGAGTTCGACGTCGACGGGGATACCGGGCTCGAAGCGCACGGCGGTGCCGGCGGCGACGTTCAGGCGCTTGCCGCGCGCCGCGGCACGGTCGAACTCCAGGCCCGGGTTGGCCTCGGCGAAGTGGTAGTGGGAGCCGATCTGGACCGGCCGGTCGGCGGCGTTGAGGACGGTGATCCGGGTGACCTCGCGGCCCTCGTTGCATACGACCGGGCCGTCGGCGAACAGGATCTCTCCGGGAGTCATCGACGGCCCCTCAGACGATCGGGTCGTGGACGGTGACGAGCTTGGTGCCGTCCGGGAAGGTGGCCTCGACCTGGACGTCGTGGATCATCTCGGGGACGCCTTCCATGACGTCGTCCCGGGTGAGCAGCTTGCGCCCGGAGGACATGAGTTCGGCGACGGTACGGCCGTCACGCGCGCCTTCGAGGAGGTGCGAGGTGATGAGGGCGACGGCTTCCGGGTGGTTGAGCCTGAGCCCTCGGGCCCGGCGCTTCTCGGCCACGTCGGCCGCCACGTGGATCAGCAGCTTCTCTTGCTCGTGCGGGGTCAGTTGCACGTCCCACCTCACAGTCCTCGCTCCGGACCGTGCGGGGTCCGGTTGCCGCGGCCACGGGCCGAAGTCCCTGGTGGCGTGGAGCGGCAGGCTAGTTGGACCGGGTTTCCGGCACGTTAAACAGGCTCTGATCGTCGGACAGGCTTGATCGTCAGACGGCCGGGCGCGGGTCCCGCATGCTCATCAGCGCCCGGAGCCCCTCCTCCAGGGTCCCCGGTGGCAGGTTGCCGATGACGGCGAGCTGTGCGGCGTATCCCTGCGCGAGCGCGATCAGCACCCGGGCCATGGCGTCCGCGTCGGCATCGGCGGCGATCAGGTCGGCGGACTTGTAGCTCTCCACCAGCCTCGTCCAGGCGACCCGGACACGGTCGTACCCCACGTGCACCAGGTCCGCCAGTTCGCGATTGCGCAGGATCTCGGTCCACACCTGGACCATCAGCCGGGGGAAGACCCACTCCCCGCCCTCCAGCAGCCCCGGTCTGACCTCTCTGAGCTGCCGCAGGGCGCGGGGGATCAGTACGTCGGGCAGGGGCGGCGGGGTCTCCACGGCCGCCCCCTCGTAGGTCTCCCGCAGCACCTCGAGCACCTCGCCGACGATCGCCCGGATCAACTCGTCCTTGCCGCTGAAGTAGCGGTAGACGGCGCCGGCGGAGAGGTCGGCCTCCTTCAGTACGTCCTGCATGGACGTGGCGTGGAAGCCGTTGCGGGCGAAGCAGAGTGCGGCGCCGTCGAGGATCTGGCGGCGGCGGGCGTCGAGGTGGGCCTGGGATACGCGAGCCATGGTCCACAACGTAAAACGAACGTTCCTTCTTGACAAGCCCTCACCGGGGCGCGCACGGTGGTGGCCGCCCTAAAACGAACGATCCTTCTTTTTAACGGGAGAACCCATGCCGACCGCCTCCGACGCCCCGACCAGGGCGCCCGCCCGCCGTCTGATCGCCGCCGTCGTCCTCGCCCCCGTCCTGGCGACCCTCGCCCTGTGGGCCTTCGCCTGGCCGGCCGCCCGTACCGCACCTCGCGACCTGCCGGTCGGGGTGGCCGGCCCGGCCGCCGCGACGGCTCCGGTGGAGCGGCAACTGCGGCAGCGGGACGGCGCCTTCGAGGTCCACCACTACGCGGACGAGGCCGCCGCCCGGGACGCCATCGAGAACCGGTCCGTGTACGGCGCGGTGGTCGTCACCCCCAAGGGCCCGGAACTCCTGACCGCGTCGGCCGCGAGCCCGGTCGTCGCCCAGTTCCTCCGGCAGGCGGTGGCGGAGCGGGCCGCCGCGGACGGCACGGCGATCCGGACCGTCGACGTCGTCGCCGCTCCCGCACAGGACCCGCGCGGCGCGGCCCTGACGGCGAGTGTGCTGCCGCTCGCCATGGCGGGGATCGCGGCCGGCTCGGCGGTGACCCTGCTGGGTCTGCGCGGGGCGCGCGCGGCGGGCGCACTGGTCGCGGCCGCCGCCCTGGTGGGCGTCGCGGCGGCCGGGATCGCGGACAGCTGGCTGGGGGTGCTCACGGGCGACTGGTGGACGGAGGCCGCGGCGCTGGCGCTGTCGACGCTGGCGGTGAGCGCCGCCGTCGCCGGACTGGCGGCCCTGGTCGGCCGGGCGGGGACAGGTGTCGCCGCGGGCGTGGTCATGCTGTTCGGCAACCCGTTCTCCGGAGCCTCCTCGGCTCCCGAGATGCTGCCCGAGCCGGCCGGGACGATCGGCCAGTGGCTGCCGCCGGGCGCCGGGGCCACGCTGCTGCGCTCGGTGTCCTTCTTCGACGGCGCGGCGGCGACCGTGCCGACCCTCACCCTGACCTGGTGGGCGGCGCTCGGCCTGGGCGCGGTACTGGTCGGCGGGGCGCTGAGGACACGGGCCGCGAGCAGCGAGCCCCACGTCGACAGGACGCTCACCCCCGTCGGCTGACGACGCGCCGGCCACGCCCCGCCAGGGCCGGCTGCGCGAGTCCCTCCCCCAGCCGTCGGCGGGGGCCCCAGAGCACGCACAGCCTGCGGCACCAGGCCTCCCCCACACTCGATCACACTCGCGTGCAGGGGCACCCCCATCGCGGCGGGCGCCGGGCTCGCCCATCGGGCGGACAACGGGACTTTCGCAGCCCCTAGGCGCGGTCGTGCCCCCGATGTTCCGCCGCGATGCCGAAGCGTCGGCGTTCGCCGGGAGCGGACGCGGTTTCCTGGACGCGGGAGACGGAGCTGATCATCTGCTCGTCCTCCGGCTGGTCGAGGGCGTCCAGTCGCTCCAGGTCGGCGGCGGAGACGAGGGCGACGAGGGGCTTGCCGTGCCGTGTCACGACGACGCGTTCACCCCCGTACACCACGCGGTTGATCAGGTCGGCGAGTTCAGCCCTGGCTTGCGTCACCGGAATCTCGTAGGCCATACCCCCATCATAACGTCACGTACGTCCTGTACATTTCTTACAGATGCCGGTCCACCGGAGACGGCTCTGCCGTGAGGAGGGGTATGCCATGACCCGACCGCTCGCCCGCTACGTCCTGCCCGAGTTCACCGAGCGCACCAGCACCGGTCACCGCACGCTCGATCCGTACTCGAAGCTGCTGGAGGGGCGGATCGTCTTCCTCGGGACACCGGTCGACGACGCCTCGGCCAACGACGTCATGGCGCAGTTCATGCACCTGGAGCACGACGCGCCCGACCGGGACATCTCGCTGTACATCAACTCCCCCGGCGGCTCGTTCAGCGCGATGACGGCGATCTACGACACGATGCGGTACATCAGCTGCGACGTGGAGACGATCTGCCTGGGGCAGGCTGCCTCGTCCGCGGCGGTGCTGCTCGCGGCCGGTACGCCGGGCAAGCGGTTCGCCCTGCCGGGCGCGCGGGTGGTGCTCCAGCAGCCGGCGCTGCCCGAGCCGACGCAGGGTCAGCCGAGTGACCTCTTCATCCAGGCGGAGGAGTTGACCCGGATGCGCGGCCTGCTGGAGGAACTGCTCGTCCACCACACCGGCCGTGCCCCGGAGCAGGTCCACGCCGACCTCGAACGGGATCTGATGCTCGACGCCCGGGGCGCGCTGGAGCACGGGCTGGTGGACGGGATCATTCCCAGCAGCAGGGCCTCGCGCACCGCCGCTCCGGACGCGGGGTGAGCCGCCGATGCTGCCACCGGAACTGCCGCCGCTGCCGGCCCTGACCCGCGCCGAGGGCGAGTTGATCAACCGTTACCTGGACGTGGTCGACCTGCTGGGACGCATCAACCCGGCGCAGCACGGTGACACCTACCGTGGACTGCGGGCCGCCCAGGCGCTGGTGCGCAAGGCGGTGGAACTGCGCGACGCGCTGACGCTGATGCACCAGCGGGGAGAGACGGAGTTGCACGCGGCCACCCTGGCCCGGGCGCTCAGGGTGCTGGACGGCGAGCGCCGTACCGCACGCGTCACCGTGCCCCCGGACGGCGCCGGTTGACGCTTGCGGGCTCGGGTCTGAGTCGAAACGGCCCAAAAGACGTACCCACGTTCGGAGTAGCTGCGCATCCTTTTCCAGGGTCTCCGAAGTTGCGCGAACCGCCCGGCCGATGAGCGTCGGGAGAGGCTTCCGCCCTGGTCGGAGGGTGCGCGGCTGTCCCGTCAGCGGCTCGAACGCACACCTGTCCACCCGAACGGGCGAGTGGTGAGTAACACCACAAATCCCTGGTTCCGTTGGGATTTTCAGACAGTTGTGGGCGAAGATCCCTGTCTGACGACAAGCCCCCGCCACAACGGCGGGGCGATCCGAGCGGACGCCGAGTCCTGCCGCCGCCCGGATGACCGGTCGACAGGAGTGGATCGGCAGGAGTGGAGGACCCAAGCAAGACGGGTCGCCGGAGCGGACATCTGTTCGCCTCCGAGCAGCCCTTGGGGTGAAGCCGCGGCAACGCGGCCGGGCAACTTCGCCAGCCCGAATCCGACAGGTCATCCTTCACAGGCGGCTGACGAAGGGTTGCGCATGACTGCGCTCAATCGTGTCCCGTCGCTCATGGTCCGGGCCGGTACGGCCTCGGCCTTCGCCATCGCCGCCGTCGGCGGCTCGATAGCGGTACCCGGTGTCGCCCCCGACGCCGCTGCCGCCACCCCGGCGACGAAGGCGCTCCAGATCGCGGCCTCGAAGAAGGGCTCCCCGTACAAGTGGGGCGCCACCGGGCCGCGCAGGTTCGACTGCTCCGGGCTCACGCTGTACTCGTTCAAGAAGGCGGGCAAGAGCCTGCCCCGGACGGCCGCCCAGCAGTACAACAAGACCCACCACATCTCGGCCAAGAACCGCAAGGCCGGAGACCTGGTCTTCTTCCATTCGGGGTCGTACGTCTACCACGTCGGCATCTACGCCGGGAAGGGGAAGATCTGGCACGCCCCCAAGACGGGCGACGTGGTGAAGCTGCAGAAGATCTGGACGAGGAGCGTCTGGTACGGCCGCGTCAGCTGACCGGCCGTCACGCCTCGCACGGCTCCGGGTGCAGGGCCACCCCCGGGGCCGTGCGTGGCCGTACGGCGCCGTGTCGGGGCCGGTGCGGGGCCGGAGCGCCCCGCACCGGCCCTAGGGCTCCTGCTGCCCCGCTGCCGTGACCGGCCGGGCCGGCACCGCCCACGGCAGCTCGATGAGGACGGTCTTGCCACCCTCGCGGGTCCGCCGCACCCTGAGCCTGCCGCCGCACTCGACGGTCAGCCAGCGGATGATGACCATGCCGCGTCCGTTGTCCTGCTGCACGGCCGCGGGGAGTCTCCTCGGGAGACGGGGATGGCTGTCGGTGACACCGATGCGCAGGTGTTCGTCGCAGTCGAGCACGAGGTCCACCGTGAAGGTGGGTGACTGCCCGAAGGTGTGCTGTACGGCGTTGGTGGCGAGTTCGGAGACGATGAGCCGGATGGTGTCGGCCACGTCGGTGTCCGATGGAAGGCCCCACTCCGCGAGGGTGCCCACGACATAGGTGCGGGCCGCGGACACCGAAGCGGGATCGCTCGGCAGAGTGACGGATGCTTCCAGATGGTCTGCCATGACGACGTCGTCCCTTTCCCACGGGACCGGAGTCCGACACGGAGCGGATGGTTCGAGTACGGTCCCGGACTGGTGCTTCATCGCCAGACTGCCATCAGCGCGCCGGCCAGCGGGTGGGATCCACCAAGATATGCATATATCTGTCGCTCGAAGCGGTGAACTCTGCGACGGCAGACCGTATTCGAGTGGCACGTAAGGAGTAATGGCGAGTAAGGAGTGGCCCATGCAGAACGGTCCCGCGGTGCGCCGCCGGAAACTGGGCGACGAACTGCGCACGCTGCGCACCGGTGCCGGCCTCACCAGCGGTGAGGCCGCGCGTCTGGTGGGCTGGCACCAGTCGAAGGTGAGCCGGATCGAGACGGGCGCCAGCGGGGTGAAATCGGCCGATGTGCGGTTACTCCTGGATGCCTACGGAGTGACGGACGGCCAGCTTCGTGAGTTGCTGATGGTGCTGGCGGGATCGGACGAAGGCGGCGGCCGGCACCACTGGTGGCACGCCTACCGGGGGGTCCTGCCGCCCACCTACCGTGACTTCATCAGCCTGGAGTCGCAGGCGAGCGGGATGCGCACCCTGGAGACATCGGTGGTCCCGGGGCTGTTGCAGACGCCGGAGTACGCCCGTGCCGTCACCCGGGCGGCCGTGGGCGAGGGTGCCGACGACATGGAGGAGCGGCTGGACGCGCTGGTGGAGGTGCGGCTGGCCAGGCAGGACGTGCTGCGGTCGGATCCACCGCTGGAGCTCAGCGCCGTCCTGGACGAGGGAGTGCTGCGGCGGGAGGTCGGCGGGCCGGACGTGATGACGCGGCAGCTTCAGCGGCTCACCGAGGCGGCACGTCTGCCGCAAGTGCGCCTCCAGGTGTTGCCGTTCTCCGCCGGGGCGCATATCGGTATCACCGGCCCTTTCGTTATCTTCTCATTTCCGCGCACTTCTGATCTGGATGTGGTTGTTCTCGACCACTTGACGAGTAGCCTCTACCTCGAACGGAAAGAAGACCTCCGGGCCTACTCGGAGGCCTTCAACTCCCTTCAGATCCACGCCCTTTCACCCGAGGACTCGTTGGATTACATCGCCGGGATAAGTGACGGCGCGTAAGGAGGCACCATGTCTGCACTGCCTCGGAACGTACCTTCCAGCACCGAGCTGCACGACGTGCGGTGGCTGCGCAGCAGCTACAGCACCGGAGCGAACAACTGCGTGGAGACGGCGAGGCCGCACTCCGGTCCCTGGACCGGACTGCTCGCCGTGCGCGACTCCAAGGATCCGGCCGGCCCCGCGCTGCTCTTCTCCCCCGGGAGCTGGGCGGGGTTCCTCGCCACGCTCCGATGACCTTCTGATCGGTTCCGATCAGATTCCGTCCAGGCGGCGCACGGCCGTGTCACGCCGACTCATGGTCGCGTCTCGCCGATCACTCGTACAGCGCGTTCGATCTCGGCCCCGGAGAGGTCCCCTCGGGCGGTCAGCCTGAGCCGTGAGATGCCGTCGGGCACGGAAGGAGGACGGAAGCAGCCCACGGCCAGGCCTGCCGCCCGGCAGTCGGCCGCCCAGCGCACGGCCCCCTCCGGGGACGGGGCACGCACGGAGACGACAGCGGCGTCCGGACGCACCGCCTCCAGCCCCGCGGCCGTCAGGCGTGCGTGCAGTTCGGCGGCCACCTCACGCGCCCTCGTCGCCCGTTCCGGCTCGCGGCGCAGCAGCCTGAGGGCCGCCAGGGCCGCGCCCGCCGCGGCGGGCGCGAGGCCCGTGTCGAAGATGAACGTCCGTGCCGCGTTGACCAGGTGGTCGATCACCCGGGCCGGCCCGAGGACGGCACCGCCCTGGCTGCCCAGCGACTTGGACAGGGTGACCGTGACGACCACGTCCTCTGCGCCGGCGAGCCCGGCCTCGTACGGGGCTCCCCGGCCGCCGTCACCCAGGACGCCCAGGCCATGGGCGTCGTCCACGACCAGCCCGGCACCGTGCGCCCGGCACGCCTCGGCGAGCGCGGCCAGCGGGGCCGCGTCCCCGTCGACGGAGAACACCGTGTCGGAGACGGCGATCGCCGGCCCCTCGTGCGTGTCCAGGGCCTTGCGGACCGCGTCCGGGTCGGCGTGCCCGACGACCTGGGTCGTGCCGCGGGCCAGCCGGCATCCGTCGATGAGGGAGGCGTGGTTGCCCGCGTCGGACACGATCAGGGAGCCGTGCGGCCCGAGCGTGGTGACGGCCGCGAGGTTGGCGGCGTAGCCGGAGGAGAGCACCAGGGCCGCCTCGAAGCCGCAGAACTCGGCCAGCTCGCGCTCGAGCTCGGTGTGCAGTTCCGTGGTGCCGGTCACCAGCCGGGAACCGGTGGAGCCGCCGCCCCAGGTCCGGGCCGCCGTCGCGGCCCCCTCGGTGACCTCGGGATGACGGGCCAGACCCAGGTAGTCGTTGCTCGCGAGGTCGAGGAGCGGTGAGTCGGCGACCCGGGGCCTGAGGGTGCGTACCAGTCCGGCGCGGCGGCGCAGCTCCGCCTGGTCGTCGATCCAGCCGAACGCCATGGCTCCTCCGGGGATTTTGTAGGCAGTGGACAGACACTAGCCGGACGCCCAGCCGCCCAGGATGTGGCAATACCCACACGAGCAACCAGTCTCCGTTGTGCAAACTCTCCTTGGCCCGGAGCGGTCACGTAGGACAGGATCGGACCTCATGGACCTGCTGAACACGCTGGTGGACAAGGGGCTTCGGCGCGAGCTGCCGACCCGCGAGGAAGCACTCGCCGTACTGGCCACCTCCGACGACGACGTACTCGATGTGGTGGCCGCGGCCGGCAAGGTGCGCCGGCACTGGTTCGGCCGGCGCGTGAAACTTAACTACCTGGTCAACCTCAAGTCCGGCTTGTGCCCCGAGGACTGCTCCTACTGCTCCCAGCGGCTCGGCTCCAAGGCCGACATCCTCAAGTACACCTGGCTCAAGCCCGGCGACGCCTCCAAGGCGGCGGCCGCGGGCCTGGCCGGGGGTGCCAAGCGGGTGTGTCTGGTGGCCAGCGGGCGCGGCCCGACGGACCGGGACGTGGACCGGGTGTCCGAGACGATCCGGACGATCAAGGAGCAGAACGAGGAGGTCGAGGTGTGCGCCTGCCTCGGCCTGCTCTCCGACGGCCAGGCCGAGCGGCTGCGCGAGGCGGGCGCGGACGCGTACAACCACAACCTCAACACCTCCGAGGGGACGTACGCGGACATCACGACCACGCACACGTACGCCGACCGGGTGGACACGGTGCAGAAGGCGCACGCGGCCGGCCTGTCCGCCTGTTCGGGTCTCATCGCGGGCATGGGCGAGAGCGACGAGGACCTGGTCGACGTCGTCTTCTCGCTGCGCGAGCTGGACCCGGACTCCGTGCCGGTGAACTTCCTGATCCCGATGGAGGGCACGCCGCTCGCCACGGAGTGGCACCTCACCCCGCAGCGCTGTCTGCGCATCCTGGCGATGGTCCGGTTCGTCTGCCCGGACGTCGAGGTGCGCATCGCGGGCGGCCGTGAGGTGCACCTGCGCACCATGCAGCCGCTGGCCCTGAACCTGGCCAACTCCATCTTCCTCGGCGACTACCTGACCAGTGAGGGCCAGGCGGGCAAGGCCGACCTGGAGATGATCGCGGACGCCGGGTTCGAGGTGGAGGGCGCCGGTGAGGTGACGCTGCCCGAGCACCGCGCGACGGCCGGGGGCGGCTGCGGTTCGCACGCGGAGGCGGGGTGCGGGTCGCACGCGGAGGCCGGCTGCGGGTCGCACGCGGACGCGGGCTGCGGCTCCCATGAGGGCGGCGGCGTCTGCGGTACGGCCGCGTCCGCCACGGTGACGGGCGAGGCCCGCACCGACCTCGTCGCCGTCCGCCGCCGGGGTGCCGGAACGGACCTCGCGCCCAATGCCTGACCTGTCCGGCCCGAGCGTGCCGGAGCTGCTGGAGCTGGACCGGCGGCACGTGTGGCATCCGTACGGTCCGATGCCCGGGCGTGTCGAGCCGCTCGTCGTGGAGTCGGCGAGCGGGGTCCGGCTCCGGCTCGCCGACGGCTCGGGTGAACTGGTCGACGGCATGTCCTCGTGGTGGTCGGCGATCCACGGCTACAACCACCCGGTCCTGAACGAGGCGGCCCGCTCGCAGCTGCGGCGGATGAGCCATGTGATGTTCGGCGGGCTCACCCACGAGCCCGCCGTACGGCTCGCGAAGCTCCTTGTCGACATGTCGCCGGAGGGGCTCGAGCATGTCTTCCTGGCCGACTCCGGTTCGGTGTCGGTCGAGGTCGCGGTCAAGATGTGCCTCCAGTACTGGCGTTCGCTCGGCCGCCCGGAGAAGCGTCGGCTGCTGACCTGGCGGGGCGGCTACCACGGCGACACCTGGCAGCCGATGTCGGTGTGCGATCCCGAGGGCGGGATGCACGAGCTGTGGGGCGGGGTGCTCCCGCGCCAGGTGTTCGCGGACGCGCCGCCGGCGGAGTACGAGGACGCCTACGCCGGCCAGCTGCACGATCTGATCGAGCGGCACGCCGGTGAGCTGGCCGCCGTGATCGTGGAGCCGGTGGTGCAGGGCGCGGGCGGGATGCGGTTCCACTCCCCCGCGTATCTGCGCACGTTGCGCGAGGCGTGCGACGCGCACGACGTGCTCCTGGTGTTCGACGAGATCGCGACCGGCTTCGGGCGCACCGGCGCACTGTTCGCGGCGGACCACGCGGCCGTGACCCCGGACGTGATGTGCGTGGGCAAGGCCCTGACCGGCGGCTACATGACGATGGCGGCGACGTTGTGCACCGCGCGCGTGGCCGACGGCATCTCGCGGGGCGAGGTGCCGGTGCTGGCCCACGGGCCGACGTTCATGGGCAATCCGCTGGCGGCGGCCGTGGCCTGCGCCTCCATCGGACTGCTGCTCGGGCAGGACTGGCTCGCGGAGGTCAAGCGGATCGAGGCGGGTCTGCGCGACGGGCTCGCTCCGGCCGCGCGGCTGCCGGGTGTGAGGGACGTACGGGTCCTGGGCGCGATCGGGGTCGTACAGCTGGACCACGAGATCGACATGGCGGCGGCCACCGGGGCCGCCGTGCGCGAGGGCGTGTGGCTGCGGCCCTTCCGCGACCTGATCTACACGATGCCGCCGTACGTCACCGGCGACGCGGACGTGGCGCGGATCGCGCGTGCCGTGTGCGCGGCGGCGCGGGAGGGATGAGATGCCGGTACTGGTGATCACGGGCACGGGCACGGAGGTCGGCAAGACGGTCACGACCGCCGCGGTGGCGGCGGCCGCGGTGGCGGCGGGGCGGTCGGTCGCCGTGCTGAAGGCCGCGCAGACGGGTGTACGGCCCGACGAGCGCGGGGACGCCGACGAGGTCGCGCGGCTCGCGGGAGCCGTGACGACGGCCGAACTGGCCAGGTATCCGGAGCCGTTGGCTCCTGGCACGGCGGCGCGGCGGGCGGGCATGGCGCCGGTGCATCCGCACGAGGTGGCCGAGGCCGCCGCCAAGCTGGCCACGGAGCACGATCTGGTGCTGGTCGAGGGAGCGGGCGGGCTGCTCGTCCGGTTCGACGCGGCGGGCGGCACGCTCGCGGACGCGGCCCGGCTGCTCAACGCGCCGGTGCTGGTCGTCGCCTCGGCCGGGCTGGGCACGCTGAACACGACCGAGCTGACGGCGCGCGAGCTGCGCTCCCGGGAGATCGAGTTGCTGGGCGTGGTGATCGGCAGCTGGCCCGGCTCCCCCGACCTGGCCTGCCGTTGCAATCTCGCCGATCTCCCGGAGGCCGCGGGAGTCCCGTTGCTGGGCGCGCTGCCCGCCGGGGCCGGGGCGCTGCCGCCCGAGGAGTTCGTCGCGATGGCGCCGGGCTGGCTGGCGCCGCGGCTGGCCGGGACATGGGACGCGGAGGCGTTCCGGGTGCGCCACGCTCCCTGAGCGGGTGCCTCAACGGCTGCCGGGGGCGTCGTCCCCGAGCAGCCGTACGAGTTCGATCCGCGACCGGATGTCCAGCCGGGCGAAGACCCCGCGCAGATGGTGGTCGATCGTGCGGGGACTGAGGGCGAGGCGGTCGGCGATCTCGCGGTTGGTGGCGCCCTCGGCGGCCATGCGGGCGATCACCAGTTGCTGGGCCGTCAGTCGCGCGGTCGGGTCGGTCCGCGGGGTGGGCGCTGGGCTCAACGGGGTTCCGAGAGCGCGGAGTTCCTCGCGGGCGCGGGCCGCGCAGTGCGGGGCGCCGAAGGACTCGAACGCCTCCAGGGCGCTGTGCAGCCGGTCCCGGGCCTCGCTCCGGCGGCGCAGCCGGCGCAGCGCGCCGCCGAACAGCAGCTCCGTGCGGGCACGTTCGTAGTCCCGGGTGCCGCGGGCATGCAGGTCGAGGGCGGTGCGGTAGTGGTCGACGGCTTCGGCGCCGGGGGCGAGCAGGGCCCGGCAGCGGGCGCTGAGGGCCAGGTCGTCGGGGCTGCTGACGGCGCTCGCCCAGCGGTGGTAGTCGGCGTGGGCGGCGCGCGCGACGCGGGTGTCGCCGGTGCGGACGGCGGCCTCCACGTAGTGCGGCGTGGCCAGGTGCCGGATGGCGCGGTGTCCGTGGCCGGGGCCGAAACCGGCGAGGGCGCGCAGCCGGGCCGCCGCCGCGGGGAAGCGGCCGCCCGTCAGGTCGAGGAAGGCGAGCGCCCACTGGGCGAGGGCGGCGGGCAGGCCCAGTCCGCGCGCCAGGGCGTCGGAGCGGGCGGCCCGCGCGTGCTCGCGACAGGCCTCCTCGTCGCCGGTGACCGCCGCGAACATGGCCAGGGCGGCCCGTAGATGGCAGGCGCCGTTGTCCTGCCCGGTGGCGTACGCCAGCTCCAGCGCCTCCCGGGCGGCGGCCTCGGCGGCGCGGGAGCGGCCGGTCCAGAAGTCGGCGTAGGCACGGAACTCCATGGCCTGCGCGACGGTCGCGAGCGTGCCCCGGGTCCGGGCCGCGGTGGCCGCGCGGAGGGTGGCGGTGGCGGCGCGGGTGTGGTCGCCGAGCATCAGGGCGGCGATGCCGGCGTGGACCAGCAGGGTGGGGTCGCCGCCCGGCCCGCACCGTCCGGCGGTCCGCTTGAGCAGGTCCCGGGCGTCCTCGTAGCGGCCCTCCACCGCGACGGCCAGCCCGCCGAGCGCGCCGGGCGGCGGCACGCCCAGCCAGTGGGCGACGAGGAACGCCTCCCGGCACCGCCGCAGGTCCCCGGTGTAGACGGCGGCCTCGGTGACCAGGGCCAGCAACTCCACGACCTCGCCCACCCGGCCCGCGCCACGTTCCTGGAGCGGGGTCCGTGCGCTGTCGTACCCGACCAGTCGGCCCGCGCTGCCCCGCCCGGCTCTCGCAGCACCGTACTGGGCCGGAACTCCCGCTCGTCCGTGCCGGATCGCCGCCGTCAGCAGTGCGTCGAAGGCCTCTGCCGCGTTGCCCGCGCGCAGGGCGAGGGCTCCGTTCAGGGCGGGGTCGTCGGTGCGGGCGGCCAGGGTGCGGGCCCGGTCCGCGTCGCCGGTGCGCCAGGCGTCGGCGGCGGCGCCGGCCAGCAGCCGGGTCCGGGTTCCCGGGTCGGCGCAGAGGGCGGCGGCGCGTTCGGCGAGCGCACCGGCCAGGGCCGTGTCGCCGGCGGCCCGGGCCCGGTCGGCGGACGTGCGGAGTTCCGCGGCGAGGCGCGCGCTGGGGCCGAGGGCGCCCGCGGCCCGGTGCCCGGAGCGGCGGGGCGCCTCACCCTTGCCGCTCAGCACCCGGGCGAGCAGCCGGTGGGCCTCGCGCCGGTCCGCCGGGGACGCGGCCTCGTACGCGGCGATCCTCGTCCAGGCGTCGCGGAACTCCACCCCGTCGAGGGTGGCGTGGGCGACGCCCGGCACGTCGGCGGCCTCCAGCGGCCGGGTGTCGAGACGGGCCGCGGCGACGGCGCGCAGGAAGGCGTGGGTGGCGACCGGATGCTGGTCGGCCGCGGCGAGGAGCAGCAGCAGCCGGGTGTCGTCGGGCAGGGAGCGGATCTCCTGGCGGTGGGCACGCAGCAGCCGGGGCGCGACGGCGGCGGGCCCGGTGGGCAGCGGGTCGAGGCCTGCCGCCTGCCGTTCGGTCAGGCGCGGGAGGAGTTCGGCGACGGCGCGGGGATCGCCGTACGCGACGTGCCGCAGCCGCGCGCGGACGCCCGCGGACGGGGCGGGCCCCGCGTCGGGGAGCGGCGGTGGCGAAGTGCGGTCCAGAGGTGGGGGGTTCACCGGCGTCACCACACCATCGATGTTACTGGCGGGTCAGTTGACTCGTAAAGACTGGCGACTTCGCCGATGCGGCGCGCGTAGACCCTTCCCGACACTCCTGGCGACCCCACCGTTTCAGGAGGCTTCATGCAACGCCATAAGCGTCGTATCGCCACGGCCGTTTCGACGGTGACCGCATCGTTCCTGCTGTCCCTCCCCCTCACCGCGGCCCCGGCCCACGCGGCGAGTCACAACCCGGTCGTGTTCGTGCACGGGCTCAGCGGTTCGGCGAGCAGCTGGAACGACTGGGTCGCGGACTTCGAGGCCGACGGCTACTCCTCCTCGCAGCTGTTCGCATGGTCGTACGACTGGACTCAGTCGAACGCCACCACCGCCCAACAGCTGGCCACCGAGGTGAAGTCCGTGCTGGCGAAGACCGGCGCCTCGAAGGTGGACATCGTCGTCCACTCCATGGGCGCGCTGGGCGGCCGCTACTACCTCAAGAACCTCGGCGGGACGTCCTACGTCGACGACTTCGTGTCGGTCGCCGGGGTGAACCACGGCACCTCCGTCGCCTCCCTGTGCGGGTGGCTGTACACGTCCTGCAAGGAGATGCAGACGGGCAGTTCCTTCCTGACCGCGCTCAACTCCGGTGACGAGACGCCCGGCAGCGTGTCGTACGCCAGTTACTGGTCGGACTGCGACG
This sequence comes from Streptomyces sp. NPDC046915, assembly GCF_040644935.1. Taxonomy (NCBI): domain Bacteria; kingdom Bacillati; phylum Actinomycetota; class Actinomycetes; order Kitasatosporales; family Streptomycetaceae; genus Streptomyces; species Streptomyces sp. NPDC046915. The sequence goes on from NZ_JBEYXB010000005.1 coordinate 413,935, forward strand.
CGGCGGTCGTCCCGAACTCCTCGGCGCTGCTCAGCGGAGCGACCAACGTGGACGTCGGCTGCATCTCGCACACCGACATGAACGACGACCACGGCGTGTACGAGCAGGTGCGCGACTTCATCTCGTAGAGCCGTGTCCTGGAACGAGCCGTGTCCCGGAGCCGTGCGAGGACGCGGGGGTGCGACGGGCCCGTACGGGGGACAATCCCCGTAGGCCCGTCCTCTCCGGGAGGTCTCCATGCGGCTGCGCTCCATCGGCTCCGGCAAGGTGGCACGGGATGCCGTCCACCACCCGCTCTTCGCCCGCTACTACGCCCGCGTCAGCGCGTGCGCCGAGACCAGGCTGGGCCTGGCCGGGGTACGGGAGCGGATGCTCGCCGGGTTGTCCGGGCGGGTGATCGAGATCGGCGCGGGCAACGGTCTGAACTTCGCGCACTATCCGGGTGCGGTCGCGGAGGTCGTCGCGATCGAACCCGAGCGCATGCTCAGGCAGCTGGCGGTGCGGGCCGCGCTGCGCGCGGAGGTGCCGGTGGACGTGGTGCCGGGTGCGGCGGAGGCGCTGCCGGTGAAGAGCGAGGCCTTCGACGCGGTCGTGCTGTCGCTGGTGCTGTGCAGCGTCCGGGACGTGCCGCGTGCGCTGGGCGAGGTGCGGCGGGTGCTGCGGCCCGGCGGGGAGGTCCGGTTCTTCGAGCACGGCCGGGGCGGCGGCCGGGCGATGACGCTCACCCAGCGCGCCCTGGACGGGACCGTGTGGCCGGTGCTGAACGGCGGCTGTCATCTGTCCCGCGAGCCGGTCGCGGCGCTGCGGGCGGCCGGGTTCGAGCTGGGCCCGTACCGCGAGGTGCTGATGCCTCAGAAGGGGCCGAGGCTGCCCACTTCGTACTGTGTGCTGGGTACCGCCTGGCGGCCCGGGGAGCGGTGATCGCCCGGCTGACGGCTCGGGCCCCTGGGGCGGGCCGCCCCGGCTCTCCTCCCCCGGGTGGAGAGTGCCCCTTACACCGGTAGCCGGGGTGCGACCTGAGGCGGAGACCCGCTCTGCCCCATGGGGGATACCGGGTGTGCGCCCCGTCACACTACGCTCGGCCGGGACTAGGAGTCACGAGGTCCAGGCGAGCGAGGAGGCGGCCTTGTCCACACCTGCTACGGAGCACGCGCCCGGCCGGGCGCCCGGCGACGGGACCGCCGCCCGCGCCCGGGGGCTGACCAAGGCGTACGGTTCGGGCGAGACCAGCGTGCTCGCCCTGGATTCGGTGGACGTGGACATCGAGCGCGGCCGGTTCACCGCGGTCATGGGGCCCTCGGGCTCCGGGAAGTCCACCCTGATGCACTGCCTGGCGGGGCTCGACACGGTATCGGCCGGTCAGGTGTGGCTCGGCGACACCGAGATCACCGGGCTGAAGGAGCGCGAGCTGACCCGGCTGCGGCGGGACCGGATCGGCTTCATGTTCCAGTCGTTCAACCTCATCCCGACGCTGAACGCGGCCGAGAACATCACCCTGCCCATGGACATCGCGGGCAAGAAGCCCGACGAGAAGTGGCTGGACCAGGTCATCGACACGCTGGGGCTGCGGGAGCGGCTCAAGCACAGGCCGGCGCAGCTGTCCGGCGGGCAGCAGCAGCGCGTGGCCTGTGCCCGGGCGCTGGCCTCCCGGCCGGAGCTGATCTTCGCCGACGAGCCGACCGGCAACCTCGACTCGCGGGCCGGGCTGGAGGTCCTCGGGTTCCTCCGCGACGCGGTCGACGACCTGGGGCAGACCGTGGTCATGGTGACCCACGACCCGGGCGCCGCCGCCCACTCCGACCTGGTGCTCTTCCTCGGCGACGGTCGGATCGTGGACGAGATGGAACAGCCCACGGCGGAGGCGGTGCTCGAACGGATGAAGCGTTTCGACGTCACGCGCGGCCCGTTCGACCGCGACGGCGCCGGGGAGGACTGACCAGGTGCTCAAGGCGACCCTCCGCAGCTTCCTCGCCCACAAGGGGCGGCTGCTGCTGTCCGCGCTGGCCGTCGTGCTGTCCGTGGCGTTCGTCGCGGGCAGCCTGATCTTCTCCGACACGGTCACCCGCACCTTCGACCGGCTCTTCGCCTCCACCTCCGCCGATGTGACGGTGGAGCCGAAGGAGGACCTCAAGTCGTCCGTGCCGACCGGCGCGGTCCAGACCGTGCCCACCGCGCTCGCGGCCCGGGTCGCGAAGGCCGACGGGGTCGCCGCGACCCATGCCGACGTGTCCGTGCAGAACATCGTGGTGGTCGACAGCCGGAACAAGTCCGTGGGGCCGACCACCGGCGCCCCGACCATCGCCACCGACTGGTACGTCACCCACCGCAGCCCGGTGAAGCTGACCTCCGGTCACGCCCCGCACGGCGCGGACGAAGCGCTGCTCGACGCGGACACCGCCGACAAGAAGCACGTGCGCATCGGCGACACGCTGACGGTGCAGGCCGCACCCGGCACCTTCCGGGTGAAGGTCGTCGGCATCGCCACGTTCACCACCACCAACCCGGGCGCGGCCCTGGTCTTCCTGGACCCGGCGGTCGCCGCCAGGGAACTGCTCGGCTCCCCCGACCGTGCCACCAGCATCTCCGTGGACGCGGCGAAAGGCGTGAGCGACGCCGAGCTGAAGAGCCGGGTCGGCCGGGTGACCGGCAGCGGCCCGTACGACCTGAAGACCGCCGACGAACAGGCCAAGTCGGCCGCCGCCGCCCTCGGCGGCTTCCTCGACGTGATCAAGTACGTGATGCTCGGCTTCGCCGGGATCGCCGTCCTGGTCGGGATCTTCCTGATCGTCAACACCTTCTCCATGCTGATCGCCCAGCGCACCCGCGAACTGGGCCTGCTGCGGGCGCTGGGCGCCGACCGGCGGCAGGTGCGGCGGTCGGTGCTGACCGAGGCGGTGCTGCTCGGCCTGGTCGGCTCGACGCTGGGCCTCGCGGCCGGGATCGGGCTGGCGTTCGGGCTGATCAAACTGATGAGCGCGTTCGGCATGAACCTCAAGGCGACGGAGATGGTCATCGGCTGGCCGACGCCGGTCTCGGCGTACGTCGTCGGCGTCGGCGTCACCTTCGTCGCGGCGTATCTGCCCGCCCGGCGCGCGGCGGGGGTCTCGCCGATGGCGGCGCTGGCGGACGCCGAGATCGCCGGGGTGGGACGGCCGCTGAAGACGCGCGCCGTCGTCGGTGGCGTCGTCGGAGCGGCCGGTGTGGCCGCGCTGGTGGGCTGCGCGGCGGCGACGAAGACCGCCTCGGCGGCCTCCCTGCTGGGCCTCGGCGTCGTCCTGACCCTCGTCGCCACCGTCATCGCCGGGCCGCTGCTGGTCCGGCCGGTGATCCGCGTCCTGGGCGGCGCGTTCCCGGCGCTGTTCGGCTCGGTCGGCCGGATGAGCCAGCGCAACGCCCTGCGCAACCCCCGCCGCACCGGCGCCACCGCCGCCGCGCTCATGGTGGGTCTGGCCCTGGTCGGCGGGATGTCGGTGGCCAGCGCCTCGATGTCCCGGTCGTTCGACCAGCAGATCGACAAGACGCTGGGCGCCGACTTCACCGTCCAGAACGGCAACTTCCAGCCGTTCACCAAGGAGATCACCGACAAGGTGCGCGCCACCGAGGGCGTGCGTCTCGTCGTACGCCAGCGGTTCGTGCCGGTGGCGGTACGGCTGCCGGACGGCAAGCGGGTCAAGACGTCCGCCTCCGGGTACGACCCGCAGGTGGACGACGTCGCCCACGTCACCTACAAGGGCGGCGACAGCGCGGCGGCGCTGGCCGACGGGCACCTCGGCATGGACGTGAACTTCGCCGAGGACCACCACGTCCGCCTGGGGAGCACCGTCCCGGTGGAGTTCCCGGGCGGCCGGACCACCGACATGACCGTGGGCGCGCTCACCGACCAGGGCGGCTCCGGCTTCGGCATGCAGGGCGGGCTGTTCTTCGGCATCACCACGGCGGAGAAGTACGTGCCCGACGGCCAGGACGCGGCGCTGTACGTCGACAAGGCCCCCGGCACCAGCACGGACCAGCTGCGCTCGCGCCTGGAGCGGACGCTCGAGCCGTATCCGCAGGTGCAGGTCCGTGACCAGGCCGACTACAAGAAGCTGGTCCACGACCAGATCGCGGTGCTGCTCTATCTCGTGTACGCGCTGCTCGGGCTGGCGATCGTCATCGCGGTGCTCGGCGTGGTCAACACCCTGGCCCTGTCGGTCGTGGAGCGCACCCGGGAGATCGGCCTGCTGCGCGCCATCGGGCTGGCCCGGCGGCAGCTGCGCCGCATGATCCGGCTGGAGTCGGTGGTGATCGCGGTGTTCGGCGCGGTGCTGGGGCTCACCCTGGGCCTGGTGTGGGGCGTGTGCATACAGCAGGTGCTGGCCCTCCAGGGCATGACCGCGCTGGCGATTCCGTGGGGCACGATCGTCGCCGTCGTGATCGGTTCGGCGGTGGTGGGCGTGGTGGCCGCCCTGCTGCCCGCGTTGCGTGCATCCCGCATGAATGTGCTGGCGGCCATCGCGCACGAGTGATGGAATCGCGGCGAAGGCCCAAGTCGCCCGCTGCCGAGGAGAGTTCATGCCGCGTCCGTTCCGCTTCGGAGTCAACCTGCTCACTCCCGCCTCGGCCGAGGAGTGGGGCGCCAAGTGCCGCCGCGCCGAGGAACTCGGGTACGACGTGATCCACGTCCCCGATCACCTCGGCTGGGTGGCGCCGTTCCCGGCGCTCGTCGCGGCCGCCGCGGCGACCGAGCGGCCGCGGCTGGGCACCTTCGTGCTCAACGCGGGCTTCTGGAACCCGGCGCTCCTGGCCCGCGAGGTGGCGACCACGGACGCACTGACGGGCGGCCGTCTCGAACTGGGGCTCGGTACCGGCTATGTGCAGGCGGAGCACGACACGGCCGGCCTGCCGTTCGGATCGCCGGGCGAGCGGGTGGACCACCTCGCCCGCACCGTGGCGGAGCTGGAGCGCCTGCTCGGCTCGGCGGAGCACCGGCCCAGGCCCGCGCAGTCGCGGGTACCGCTGCTGATCGGGGGCAACGGCGACCGGGTGCTGCGGCTGACCGCCGAGCGGGCCGACATCGCCGCGTTCACGGCCGGGCGAGTGGTCGCCGGGAGTACGGAGGGCAAGATCGCGCCGCTCACGCCCGAGGAGCTCGACGGGCGCGTGGCCCGCTACCGGGAGCTCGCGGCGGGCCGCGCGGAGCCGGCCGAACTGAACCTGCTCGTGCAGATGGTGAAGGTCACCGAGGACCCCGAGGCCGTGATCAAGCCACTCCTCGACCGCCAGCCGCAGTTGACCGCGGACGAGGCGCTCGCCCTGCCGATCGTGCTGGTCGGCACCCTGCGGGAGATCGTCGCGCGGGTGCGGGCGCAGCGGGAGCGGTACGGGTTCTCGTACCTGACCGTGCTGGAGCCGTACATGGACGACTTCGCGCCGGTGATCGAGGAGTTGCGCGGCGAGTAGGCGCGCGGCGGCCGTCCGCATGCTGGAATTCACGGGGCCGCCACGCCAGCGGTGGTGTGATGATCGCATGACTGACCTGCATATACGGGCCGCCGGACCGGACGACCTCGACGCGGTGCTGGCCTTCTGGAAGACGGCCGCGGAGGGCACCAGCATCAGCGACGACCGGAGCGGTGTCGAACGGCTGGTGCTCCGTGACCCCGAGGCGCTGATCCTCGCCGAGAAGGACGGGGAACTCGTCGGCACGGTGATCGCCGGCTTCGACGGCTGGCGCTGCCATCTGTACCGGCTGGCGGTGCACCCGCAGCGGCGGCGGCTGGGCATCGGCTCGGCGCTGCTGGCCGCCGCGGAGGAGCGGTTCGTCCGGCTCGGCGGGCGGCGCGGGGACGCGATGGTGCTGGTGCGCAACGAGACCGCGCACCACGCCTGGCGGGCCGCCGGATACGCGCCCGAGGAGAAATGGCGGCGCTGGGTGAAGCCGTTCACCGCCGGCTGAGCGCACCCCCCACATTCTTTTGCCTATCCTTTACCATTGGAGGATCACTCGACCCTGCATGAAAGGTTGTGAGTCCGCGCCCATGGGCGAGCCTCCCGGTCGGCGACACCGCGCGCCGCTTCCTGCCCTGTACAACCATGGGAAGGAGGTGACCCGATGACCGAAGTGCTCCTCCTGCTGGTGGCGATCCTGCTGTCGCTCGCCTGCGGCGCCTTCGTCGCGGCCGAGTTCTCGCTGACCACGGTCGAACGGGGCGAGCTGGAGCGGGCCGCCCAACGCGGCGAGCGCGGTGCCGTCGGCGCCCTCAAGGCCGTACGGAGCCTGACGTTCCAGCTCTCCGGGGCGCAACTCGGCATCACGGTCACCAACCTGGTGGTCGGCATGCTGTCCGAGCCGTCCATCGCCAAGCTGCTCGCCGGACCGCTGCGAGCGCTGGGCATCTCGCAGTCCGCGGCGAGCTCGCTCGCGCTGGTGCTCGGCACGGCCCTGTCCACGGTGTTCCTGATGGTCGTCGGCGAGCTGGTGCCCAAGAACTGGGCGATCTCCTCACCGCTGGCCATGGCGAAACGGGTCGGCAACCCGCAGCGCTGGTTCAGCGCCGCCTTCCGCCCCTTCATCACCCATCTGAACAACACGGCGAACCGCGTCGTGCGCCGCCTCGGTGTGGAGCCCGCCGAGGAGCTGGCCTCCGCGCGCGGACCGCAGGAGCTGGCGGCGCTGGCCCGGCACTCCGCCAAGCAGGGCGCCCTGGAGGCGGACACCGCCGAGCTGTTCGTCCGCACCCTGAACCTGGCCGACCTCACCGCGGAGAACGTGATGACCCCCCGCGTCCAGGTCGTCGCCCTCGACGTCCAGGCGACCTGCCAGGACGTGGCGAACGCGACCAGGGCGACCGGGCTGTCCCGGTTCCCGGTCTACCGCGACAGCCTCGACTCGGTCGTCGGGAGCGCCCACATCAAGGACGTCCTGGCCGTCCCCGCCGAGCAGCGGACCTACCGCTCCGTCGCACAGCTGATGCGCGAACCCCTTCTGGTCCCCGAGTCGCTCACCGTCGACCGGCTGCTGGACCGGCTCTCCGGCAAGAACACCATGGCCGTCGTCATCGACGAGTACGGCGGAACCGCGGGCGTCGTCACCCTGGAGGACATCGTCGAGGAGGTCGTCGGCGAGGTACGGGACGAGCACGACCCGCACGAGACGCCCGACCTGGCGCCGGCCGGGGCCGACGAGCAGGGCCGCGCCCTGTTCTCGGCGGACGGCGCCACCCGCACCGACCAGCTCGCCCGGGTGGGCCTGCGGGTACCGGACGGACCCTACGAGACGCTGGCCGGGCTCGTGGCGACGGCGCTCGGGCGGATACCCGAGAACGGGGACCACGTCGAGGTCGCCGGATGGCGGCTCGACGTGGTGGACGACTCGGGGCACCGGGCCGCCCGGGTGCTGCTGCACGCGCCGCTCGACGACGAACACCGGGAGGCCGTGCGATGACCGCCGTCCAGTTGCTGATCGGACTGGCGACACTGGTCGTCAACGCCTTCTTCGTGGGCGCCGAGTTCGCGCTGATCTCCGTGCGGCGCAGCCAGATCGAGCCGCACGCGGAAGCGGGCGACCGGCGTGCGAGGAGCGTCCTGTGGGGGCTGGAGCACGTGTCCGCGCTGCTGGCGGCGGCGCAGCTCGGCATCACGCTGTGCACGCTGGTCCTCGGTGTGGTCGCGGAACCGGCCATCGCGCACCTGCTGGAACCGGTGTTCCACGCGCTGGGCGTGTCCACGAGCGCGGGCCACGTCGTCTCCTTCGTGATCGCGCTGACCCTCGCCACGTATCTGCACATGCTGCTCGGCGAGATGGTGCCGAAGAACATCGCGCTCGCCGAACCCGTACGCAGCGCGCTGCTGCTCGGCCCGCCCCTGGTCGCGCTGTCCCGGACCCTGCGCCCTGTGATCTTCACGGTGAACACCTTCGCGAACACGCTGCTGAAGCTGCTCAGGGTCGAGACCAGGGACGAGGTCTCGGCGACCTTCTCCGACGCCCAGCTCGCGGAGATCGTCAAGGACGCCGGCGAGGCCGGCCTGATCGACGACCGCGCCCAGGAGCGGCTGCACGACGCGCTGGAGCTGGGCAGCCGCCCGGTGCGGGACGTGGTGGTCCCGCTGGAGCGGGTGGTGTACGCGCGCGTGGGCGTCACGCCCGAGCAGTTGGAAGGCCTGTCGGCCGAATCCGGCTTCTCGCGCTTCCCCGTCGTGGACGAGGGGCGCCGGATCGTCGGCTACCTGCATGTGAAGGACGCGCTGGACGCCTCGCCCCAGAACATGGCGTTCCGCCTGCGGGACATGCGGCCCATCGCCCGGGTACGCGAGGTCACACCCCTCGACGACGTCCTCACCGCGATGCGGGGCAGCCGTACGCATGTCGCGGCGGTGCTCGGCACGGACGGGCGGCTGGCCGGGCTGGTGACGATGGAGGACGTACTGCGGCAGCTGTTCGGACAGCCCGCGTGACGGTGCCGGGCGGCGGGCCGGTCGGTCGAGGGCGACCGACCGGCGGGTATGGGGCCGGGATACCATCGCTGTCGCCATGCAGACGAATTCCGCACCCCACCCCGCACACACCAGCCTCGTCGCCGTCGGCGACTCCTTCACCGAGGGCATGTCGGACCTGCTCCCCGACGGTTCCTACCGGGGCTGGGCCGACCTCCTCGCCGCACGGATGGCCGCCCGCACCCCCGGGTTCCGGTACGCCAACCTCGCGGTGCGCGGCAAGCTGATCGGGCAGATCGTCGACGAGCAGGTACCCGTGGCGGCCGCGATGGGCGCCGACGTGATCACACTGGTCGGCGGTCTCAACGACACGCTGCGGCCCAAGTGCGACATGGGACGGGTCCGGGGTCTGCTCACGGAGGCCGTGGAGCGGCTTGCGCCCTCGTGCAGGCAGCTGGTGCTGATGCGCAGCCCCGGCCGGCAGGGCCCGGTCCTCGAGCGGTTCCGGCCGCGCATGGAGGAGCTGTTCGCCTGTGTCGACGAGCTCGCCGAACGGCACGGCGCGCTGGTGGTCGACCTGTACGGGGCGCCCTCACTGGCCGACCCGCGGCTGTGGGACGTGGACCGGCTGCACCTGACGGCGGAGGGACACCGCCGGGTCGCCGAGGCGGTCTGGCAGATGCTCGGCCACGAGGCCGAGGACCCTCAGTGGCGGACCCCGATGGCGGCGACCATGCCCCCCGGCTGGGTCACCCGGCGGGTCACGGACGTCCGGTTCGCCCGGCAGTACCTGCTGCCCTGGATAGGGCGGCGCCTGACCGGCCGCTCCTCCGGCGACGGCCGCCCCGCGAAGCGCCCCGAGCTGCTGCCGTACGAGGGCCCGGCGGCGTAACGTCCGTTCCATGGCCACCCGGGTGATCAACGTCAGGGGCCGGATCCACGACTTCGGCCCCCGGCTGGAACACGCCCCCGCGGACGTCGTCTACGTCGGGCGCCGCTGGACCATGGGCGGCTGGGACCTGCCCCGGCACCCGCTGTACAACCCGTTCTCCTACGACACCCCGAAGAGGAAACGGGACGGCACCCGGGCCGAGGTGATGGCGATGTACCGGGCGTATCTGCTGGAGCGGCCCGAGCTGCTCGACCAGGTGGCCGAGCTGCGCGGACGGACACTGGCCTGCTGGTGCGCGCCCGAGCCGTGCCACGCGGATGTGCTGGCGGAGCTGGCCGAGACCGGCGATGCCGCCGATGTGACCCGGGTCTCGTAGCTTCCGCCGAACCGGGCCGTGGCGCTGGCCTGCACGAATCGCCAGTAGAATCCGTACACGTGACTTCTGCGCCCGCCAAGCCCCGCATCCCGAACGTCCTCGCCGGACGCTACGCCTCCGCCGAGCTCGCCACGCTCTGGTCGCCCGAGCAGAAGGTGAAGCTGGAGCGGCAGCTCTGGCTCGCCGTGCTGCGGGCCCAGAAGGACCTCGGGATCGAGGTTCCCGACGCGGCTCTCGCCGACTACGAACGCGTCCTCGACACCGTCGACCTCGCCTCGATCGCCGAGCGCGAGAAGGTCACGCGGCACGACGTGAAGGCGCGGATCGAGGAGTTCAACGACCTCGCCGGGCACGAGCAGGTGCACAAGGGCATGACCTCCCGCGACCTGACGGAGAACGTCGAGCAGCTCCAGATCCGGCTCTCGCTGGAGCTGGTGCGCGACCGCACGGTGGCCGTCCTGGCCCGGCTGGCGAAGCTGGCGGCCGAGTACGGCGAGCTGGTCATGGCCGGCCGCTCCCACAACGTGGCCGCGCAGGCCACCACTCTCGGCAAGCGCTTCGCGACCGCCGCCGACGAGCTGCTCGTGGCGTACGGCAGGGTCGAGGAGCTGCTGGCCCGCTACCCGCTGCGCGGCATCAAGGGCCCGGTGGGCACCGCGCAGGACATGCTGGACCTGCTCGGCGGTGACGTGGGCAAGCTGGCCGAGCTGGAGCGGCGGATCGCCGGTCACCTGGGCTTCTCGCAGGCCTTCACCTCGGTCGGCCAGGTCTACCCGCGCTCGCTGGACTACGAGGTCGTGACCGCGCTGGTGCAGCTGGCCGCCGCGCCGTCCTCGCTGGCCAGGACCATCCGGCTGATGGCGGGCCACGAGCTGGTGACCGAGGGCTTCAAGCCCGGCCAGGTCGGTTCCTCCGCCATGCCGCACAAGATGAACACCCGCTCCTGCGAGCGCGTCAACGGCCTCATGGTCATCCTGCGCGGCTACGCCTCGATGACCGGCGAGCTGGCGGGCGACCAGTGGAACGAGGGCGACGTCTCCTGCTCGGTGGTGCGCCGGGTCGCGCTGCCGGACGCGTTCTTCGCCCTGGACGGCCTGCTGGAGACGTTCCTGACGGTCCTCGACGAGTTCGGCGCCTTCCCGGCGGTGATCGCCCGTGAGCTGGACCGCTACCTGCCGTTCCTCGCCACGACCAAGGTGCTCATGGGTGCGGTGCGGGCCGGGGTCGGCCGTGAGGTCGCCCACGAGGCCATCAAGGAGAACGCGGTCGCCACGGCGCTGGCGATGCGCGAGCAGGGTGCCGAGCGCAACGACCTGCTGGACAAGCTCGCCGCCGACGAGCGCCTCCCGCTCGACCGCGCCCAGCTGGACGCGCTGATGGCCGACAAGCTGTCCTTCACGGGCGCCGCCGCCGACCAGGTCGGCATCATCGTCGGCCGCATCGAGGAGATCGTGAAGCAGCACCCGGCGGCCGCGGGCTACACCCCGGGAGCGATCCTCTGACGCGCCTCACCGCCGAGCAGTTGGAGGCCGCCCGCGACCGTCTGGTACCGGACGTCGTCGCGGCCGGCCTCCACGTGCTGTTCTGCGGCATCAACCCCGGCCTGATGACGGCCGCGACCGGCCACCACTTCGCCCGCCCCGGCAACCGTTTCTGGCCGGTGCTGCATCTGTCCGGCTTCACGCCGAGGCTCTTCAAGCCGTCGGAGCAGCGGGAGTTGCTGTCGTACGGACTCGGGATCACGAACGTCGTGGCGCGGGCGACGGCGCGGGCCGACGAACTGAGCGCCGAGGAGTACCGCGAGGGCGGGCGCCTGCTGGCGACCAAGGTGGCACGTCTGCGGCCGCGGTGGCTGGCCGTGGTGGGCGTGACCGCGTACCGGGCCGCGTTCGACGACCCCAAGGCCCAGGTGGGGGCACAGGAGCGGGTCTTCGGGGACACGCGCGTGTGGGTGCTGCCCAACCCGAGCGGGCTGAACGCGCATTGGACGGCGCAGACGATGGCGGAGGAGTTCGCGCGGTTGCGGGTGGCAGCGCAGGCCTGACGGGTCACGGCGGGTCGATCTCCGTGACCACGGCCAGCAGCTGGACGTCGTCGGCCTCGTCCCGGTCGGCGACGAAGACCGCGACCCAACGGCCCGTCCCCTCCGCTTCCCAGAGGTAGGCCACTCGGGCGCGGGCACTCACCGAGGCCCAGGGCTCTGGTATCTCCTCCTGCCCGGTCCGCAGCAGAGTGGTCTGCGTGTTCCAGGGAGCGGTCTCTCCCCAACGGGACGCGAACCGCTCATAGAGAGCGTCGCGGTACTTCTCGTACTGCTCCACCATCGCCGCCCGCGTCCCGCAGCCGCCGTGGCCGCTCTCTAACACCACCACGTGATAGCCAGGCCCCTCCTCTCCCACGCCCGACGTGTCGTGCTCCACCGCGAACGGGCGGAAGCACAACTCGTCGATGAGGGCGATGTGCCGTGCGATGTTCATGGGATCCAGTAAACCGGGCCCCACCGACAATTGGCGCGGGGTCAGGCGTCCCGGCGACCCACGCTCCACGCCCCCGCCAGCAACGCCCCCGCCGTCCACAGCGCGGTCACCGCGAGCCCCGTCCACGGTCCGAGGCTGCCGTCCCAGTCGCTGTGCAGGACCACCTGCCCGGCCCGGTCGGGCAGGAAGTCCGCTGCGCCGCCGGAGACATCGCCGACCACGAAGGACACGATCAGGAGGAACGGAATCAGGGTGCTCAGCGTCGCCACACCGCTGCGCAGCACGGCCGCGAGTCCGGCGGCGAACAGCGCCATCAGCGTGAGGTAGACGCCGCAGCCGACCGCGCCGCGCATTCCCTCGCCCCAGGTCGGCCCGGCCGTCGTGCCCGCTCCGAGCACGGCCTTGCCCACCGCGAAGGTCACCAGGCCGGTGATCAGGCCGACCACGAGGGCGGGCAGCGCGATCGCGGTGGTCTTCGCCGCGAACCAGCGCCGCCGGTCGGGCACCGCGGCCAGCGTCAGCCGCAGCGCGCCGCCGCGGAACTCGGCGGCCACGGCCGTCGTGCCGTACGCGATCGCCGCGATCTGCCCGAAGCTCACGCCGAAGTAGACCGAGAACAGCGGGTCGGTGTCGTCCGCGTCGGCCGCGGCGAGCGCGGAGAAGGCGGCGGTGGCGACCAGGACCGCGCCCAGGCTGCCGATCAGGGAACGCAGCGTACGGATCTTGAGCCACTCGGCGTGCAGGGCGGATGCGAAGGACATGGTCAGGCCTCCCGGCGGGCTGCTGCGAACTCGGCTTCGGTGGACGTCAGATCGAGGTAGGCCTGCTCCAAGGTGGCCTCTTCCTGTGTGAGTTCGAGGACGGGCAGGCCCGCCTCGGACACCAGACGCCCGATGTCCTCCACGCGCGTGTGCCGCACGGTCCACGCCCCGTCCTCGCCGTGGGAGGCGTCGTACCCGTGCCGGTCCAGCAGGCCGCCGAGGGCCGTGCCGTCGGTCGTGCGGAGTCGTACCCGGGGCCGCACGCGCGCGTGGATGAAGTCCTTTACCGGGGTGTCGGCCAGCAGGCGGCCCCGTCCGAGGACGACCAGGTGATCGGCGAAGGAGGCGGTCTCGTTCATGAGGTGGCTGGAGACCAGGACCGTGCGCCCTTCGGCCGCCAGGCGGCGCAGCAGTTCGCGGATCCAGACGATGCCTTCGGGGTCGAGACCGTTGGACGGCTCGTCGAGCAGGACCACCTCGGGGTCGCCGAGCAGCGCGGCCGCGATGCCGAGGCGCTGGCGCATGCCCAGGGAGTACGTCCGCACGCGGCGCCGGGCCACGGAGCCGAGCCCCGTCTCCTCCAGCACCTCGTCGACCCGGCGCGGGGAGATGCGGTTGCTCGCCGCCAGGGCCCGCAGGTGGTCGCGGCCGGTACGGGAACAGTGCGCGGCCTGCGCGTCGAGGAGGGCGCCCACCTGGCGCAGGGGTTCGCGGAGGGTGGCGTAGGGCCGGCCGCCGATCGTGGCGGAACCGGAGGTCGGGCGGTCGAGGCCGAGCACGAGCCGCATGGTGGTGGACTTTCCGGCGCCGTTGGGGCCGAGGAAGCCGGTGACGCGGCCGGGGAGGACACGGAAGGTCAGGTGGTCCACGGCTCGCCGGGTGCCGTACTCCTTGGTGAGGTCTTGGACGTCGATGCTGGTCATGGCAGCAGCCTCGCCGCCGGCCGGGGGCCGGGGCCTCCCCCGCCGGTGGAGATCGTCTCCCCCGTGCGGGGGAGGTCCGCTGTCGGTGACGGCTGGCACGATGACCAAATGGCCCGCCTTCTGCGCCCGTTGCTCCGGGGGACGACGTACACACGTCTGCTGCACCTGTGGGTGCCGATGCTGATCGTCAGCGTGTGGATCTTCATCGACTCGGCCACGCCGTGGGTGCCCGCGCTGATGCTGGTTCCGGTGGGGCTGCTGATCCCGGGCGTGCGCAGGGGCGAGGGCGTGCAGGCCCACCTGCTGCTGACGCCGGGTGAGGAGGACTCGGGCATCTCCACGGCCCCGTCGGCGACATGGCGGGACCGCTTCCGCACGGTGCTGTGGCTGGAGACGCGGATGGCGCTCTCGGTCGCCGCCTGCTACGCCACCGTCTGGCTGCCGCTCCTCGCCGTGGACCTGACCGGAGCGGCGCTCGGGCGCGTGCCCACGAACAACCCCCTGCTGCCGATCTCCGAGCCCCACTGGTCCTACGCCTTGCTCGCCCCGCTGCCCATGATCGCCCTGTACGCCGTCGTCGTCGGCCTCGGCGAGCTGGTCACCGCCCTCGCGCGCCGTCTCCTCGGCCCCTCCCCCGCCGAACGCATCGCCGCACTGGAGGAGCGCACCGAGCTCCTCCTGGAGCGCACGCGCATCGCGCGCGAGCTGCACGACTCGATCGGGCACGCGCTGACCGTCGCCGTGGTGCAGGCGGGCGCGGCGCGCGCGGCCCGCGACCCGGAGTTCACCGACCGCGCCCTGGACGCCATAGAGGAGACCGGCCGGGCGGCGCTGGAGGATCTGGAACGCGTGCTCGGCATCCTGCGGGAGTCGCGGCGGCCCGTGAGCAGCCGCCCGGCCCTGACGGACGCGGATCGTCTGCTGGAGTCCGCCCGCGCCTCCGGAGCGAAGGTCGACGCGGACTTCACCGGCCCCCTGGAGACGGTCCCCGGCCCCGTCTCCCGCGAGGGCTACCGCATCCTCCAGGAGGCGCTGACGAACGTGCTGCGGCATGCGGGGGCGGTCCCGGTCCGCGTCCGTGTCGACGTCACCGGCGGCAACCTCGGGCTGGAGGTCCGCAATCCGCTCACCGCCGGCGTCCCGGACACCGACGGGGGCAGTGGTCTGCGCGGGATACGCGAGCGCGCGGCCCTGCTCGGCGGTCGCGCGCACACCGGCCCGGACGAGGGCGACTGGCAGGTGCATGTAGAGCTGCCGCTGCGCTGATCTACGCTGGCCGGATGCCGGTCACCGTTCTCCTCGTCGACGACGAACCCCTGGTCCGCGCGGGTCTGCGGGCCGTGCTGGAGGCTCAGCCCGACATCGAGGTCGTCGGCGAGGCGGCCGACGGCGCGGCGGTGATCCCGCTGGTCCGTCAGCTGCGGCCGGATGTGGTCGCGATGGACGTACGGATGCCGCTGCTGGACGGCATCGAGGCCACACGCGCGGTGCTGCACACCGTCGACAGCCCGCCGAAGATCCTCGTGGTGACCACCTTCGAGAACGACGAGTACGTGTACGAGGCGCTGCGGGCGGGCGCCGACGGCTTCCTGCTGAAGCGCGCCCGGCCCGCCGAGATCGTGCACGCGGTACGCCTCGTCGCCGAGGGCGAGTCGCTGCTGTTCCCCGCCTCCGTACGGCAGCTCGCCGCACGCTACGGCGATCACGGCGACGGCGGCGACCGTGCCGCGCGGGCCGTGATGGAGCGGGCCCGGCTGACCGAGCGGGAGGCGGAGGTGCTGCGGCTGATGGCGCGGGGGCTGTCGAACGCGGAGATCGCCGGCCGGCTGGTGGTGGGGACGGAGACGGTGAAGTCGCACGTCAGCGCCGTACTGGCGAAGCTGGGGGCGCGGGACCGCACCCAGGCGGTGATCGCCGCCTACGAGTCGGGATTCGTCGCTCCGGGCTGATCCGAGGGCCCGCCCGGAACGCGGGCGCCCGGCTCTCGCCGAGGTCGGGCCTGCCGAGTACCATCCGCCCAACACGGGGCACGAGCTGGGAGGACGGACGGTGGGGCGGCTGACCGGCGGGGATCCCTCGCTGCTGCGCAGGATCAATTCCGCGGTGGTGCTGCACGCGCTGCGTGCCACGGACTGCGCGACGCTCACGGAGGTCACCCGGGTGACGGGGCTGTCCCGGCCCACCGTCGAGGGCGTCGTCGAGGGGCTCATCGAGGCCGGTCTGGTCGTGGAGACGGCGGCCGAGGAGGGCGCCGCCCGGCGGCAGGGGCGGCCCGCGCGGCGGTTCCGGTTCCGGGCCGAGGCCGGACATCTGCTGGGCCTGGAGATCGGGGCGCACCGCGTCGCCGCGCTCCTCGCCGACCTCGACGGGCGGATCCTGGGCTCCCAGGCCAAGGACATCTCGGAGACGGCCGACGCGGACGAGCGTCTGGAGCGGCTGCGCACCACGGTGGCCGAGCTGCTGCGGCGGGCCGGGGTCGCGCGCGGCTCGCTGCGCGCCGTGGGGGTCGGCACACCGGGGATCGTGGAGGCCGACGGCAGGGTGCGGCTGGGGACCGCGTTGCCCCAGTGGACGGGACTGCGCCTGGGCGAACGGCTCAGCCGCTCCTTCAAGTGCCCGGTCCTGGTGGAGAACGACGCCAACGCCGCCGCCGTCGCCGAGCACTGGAAGGGCGCCGCGACCGAGTCGGACGACGTCGTGTTCGTGCTGGCCGGACTGAGCCCGGGTGCCGGTTCGCTGATCGGGGGACGGCTGCACCGGGGCTACGGCGGGGGCGCCGGGGAGATCGGCGCGCTGCATCTGCTGGGCCGGGAGGCGACGCCGGAGACGCTGCTGTCCACCACGCACGAGCCGCTGCATCCGCTGGACGAGCAGGCGGTCGCCGAGGTGTTCGCGCTGGCGCGCGAGGGCGACGAGCGGGCCCGGGCCGCCGTCGACCGGTTCATCCAGCGGCTCGTGCACGACGTCGCGGCGCTCGTCCTCGCGCTCGATCCCGAGCTGGTGGTGATCGGCGGCTGGGCGGCCGGGCTGGACGGCGTACTGGAACCGCTGCGGCGTGAGCTCGCGCGCTACTGCCTGCGCCCGCCGAGGGTGACGCTGTCCCTCCTTGGGGAGGCTGCCGTGGCGACGGGTGCGCTGCGGCTCGCTCTCGATCATGTGGAGGAGCAGTTGTTCGCGGTGGAGAGCACGGTCACGGCCCGGCGCTGACGGGCTGACGGGCTGACGGGCTGACGGGGCGGTGTGCGTCGCGCCCCGGAGGGGTTCCGGGGCGCGACGGGTGCGGCTGTGCGGCCGTGCGGCTTCGGCAGCCGGCTCGGTGTCCGCCCGGGGGCTAGGAGGCCTGGCGCTCGGGTCCGTGGTGTATCTCCACCCCGCCGGAGTCGGCGAAGGTCAGCCGGCAGGTGTCCGCGCGGTAGGTGGCGACGGAGAGCGCCGTGGTGCGGCCCTGGGCGACGAAGCGGGTGGTGACGACGAGGACCGGGGCACCGGGGAGCCGGTCGAGTTCCCTGGCGTCGTCCGCGCGGGCCGAGCCGAGTTCCACGGCGCGGTCCTGGCTCTCCAGCTCCAGGTGCTGGAGTTCGCGCAGTACGGCACGCGCGTGTGCGGGCCCGGAGGGCGCGTCGATCCCGGACAGGTCGGGGACCGAGGACGCCGGGACGTAGAGCAGCTCGGCGGCGACCGGCTGGCCGTGCGACACGCGGGAGCGGCGCACGATGTGCACGGCCTCGTCGGGGCCGGTCTCCAGGGCGGCGGCGACGGCTGCGGGCGGCTCGGCCTCCGCGCAGTCGACGGGCTGCCAGGCGTCACCGGGGGCGCCCGGCCAGGCCTGCTGCTCGGTGCCGACGGCCACCCCCACACGGGGCGGTGCCACGGTCGTACCGACGCCGCGCCGACGCTGGAGCCGTCCTTCCAGTTCGAGCTGTTCGAGGGCCTGGCGGAGCGTGGCGCGGGCGACGCCGAACCGGGCGGCGAGGTCGCGCTCGTTCGGCAGGATCTCGCCCACGGCGAACTCGGAGTCCAGTGCTTCACTGAGCACGGTCTTGAGGTGCCAGTACTTCGGTTCCGGCACCGATTCCAGCTGCGTGGTCCCCACCCTGTCCTCCGCAATCGCCGTGGCCCGCGGCGTTTTAGCGCCCTTGTTTATTAAAGGTTGTTGCACTTATCTGCGACCATAAGGCGGCCCTCACCCTTGGTCAAGACCAATCCTGGTGCGCATGGGGAACGCGGAGGTGTCCACCGCGAAGCGTTCACACGGCGTTATCGGACGCGGCTGAGCCCTCGGCCGTCCGCTCGGCCGTCCGCTCGGCCGATCGCCCGGCCGGGGAGCGCTGCCTGCCGTCCGCACGGAATCGGCCCGTCCGTCACGTGTCCCGGCCAGAATGCTCGGCGGGCCGCCGACGGTCGGCGGAACGGACGCGGGAGGTGGGCCGATGCGGTACGCGGTTCTCGGGACGGGCGAGGTGGGCCGCACCCTGGCCGGCAAGCTGGTGGCGCTGGGGCACGAGGTGACTCTCGGATCGCGCGGCAAGGACAATCCGGCCGGCCTGGAGTGGGCCGGGGGCGCGGGCGTCCTGGCGCGCGCGGGCACGTTCGCGGAGGCGGCCGGGGCCGCCGAGGTGGTGGTGAACGCGGTGGGCGGGCGGGTGGCGCTGGAGGCGCTGCGGGCCGCGGGCGCGGGCAACCTGGACGGCAAGGTGATCGTGGACGTGTCGAATCCCCTGGCCTTCGACGAGGGGCAGCCGCGGCTGGATCCCGTCGAGTCGGACAGCGTGGGCGAGCAGATCCAGCGGGCCTTTCCGCACGCGCGCGTGGTGAAGACGCTGAACACGGTCAACTGCCAGGTGATGGTCGATCCGGGCCGGGTGCCGGGCGAGCACCAGTTGTTCGTCTGCGGGGACGACAACGGCGCCAAGGAGCAGGTGACGTCGTTGCTCGGGGAGTTCGGCTGGCCGGCGGAGCGGGTGCTGGACCTGGGCGGCATCCGGTCGGCACGGGCCCTGGAGATGTACCTCCCGCTGTGGCTCAACCTGTACCGGACGCTCGGGCACCCGGACTTCAACGTGGAGCTGCGCAGAGCCCGTTGACCGCCGGATTCCGAGCGGGGAAGAGATAGGGGGTACTGGGGGCTACCCGTCGGTAGCAATTGCTGACAGGCTGTCTACCCACGGCGTCCAGCGAGTACCAGACGAGGAGCAGCACCATGTCCGCCACCGTCTCCTTCCCGGTCCCCTCCCCGCACGGCCCGCGGACCGTCACCGTCTCCTACGCGCGCGTGGGCAGCGGCGAACCGCTGCTCCTGCTGCACGGCATCGGCCACCACCGGCAGGCCTGGGACCCGGTGGTGGACGTTCTCGCCACCGAGCGCGAGGTGATCGCCGTCGACCTGCCCGGCTTCGGCGCGTCCCCCGCCCTCCCGGAGGGCCTGGCGTACGACCTGCCCACCACGACCGCCGTGTTCCGCGCGTTCTGCGAGGCGCTGGAACTGGAGCGTCCGCATGTCGCGGGCAACTCGCTCGGCGGCCTGATAGCCCTGGAACTCGGCCGCGAGAAGCTCGTACGGTCCGTCACGGCCCTGTCGCCCGCCGGGTTCTGGTCCGCGGCCGAGCGGCGCTACGCCTTCGGCATCCTGCTGGCGATGCGCCAGATCTCCCGGCGGCTCCCGTTGCCCTTGGTCGAGCGGGCGGCCCGCACGGCGGTCGGCCGGGTGGCGCTGACGAGCACGATCTACGCCCGCCCCACCCGCCGCTCACCCGACGCCGTGGTCGCCGAGACGCTGGCGCTGGCGAACGCCACCGGGTTCGACGACACCCTCCGGTCCGGCAGCGGGGTCCGGTTCACCGACGACCTCCCCGGCCTTCCCGTCACCGTGGCCTGGGGCTCCAGCGACCGGCTCCTGGTGCCCCGCCAGGGTGTCCGGGCCAAGGGCATCATCCCCAAGGCGCGGCTGGTGCGGCTGCCCCGCTGCGGTCACGTCCCGATGAACGACGACCCGGCGCTGGTCGCGCGCGTCATCCTGGACGGCAGTCGCTGACCGGCGGCGGAACCCGGCCGACGCACCGGAGCCCAGGGCGACGCCGGCACCCACGAGGGCGCTGCCCGCGGCCTGGGCGGCCCCGTAGGAGCCTGTTCCGACGAGCGGCGCGGTGCAGGCGGCGGCCACCGGGATGAGCCCGGAGAACAGCGTGGCCCGCTCCGCGCCGATCCGCTGCATGCCCATGTACCAGCACACGAAGCCGACGACCGTGACGACCGCCGCCTGCCACAGCAGCGCGGCGGCCTCCGTGCCGTCGGGGCGGCGCAGCCAGCCTCCGCCGTCCAGGACGACTCCGGCCACGGCCGCCTCGACGGCCGCCACACCGCAGACCGTGGCGGACAGCAGCCGCGGCCCGAGCGGTCGCAGGACCGGCACGGCGAGGACGGCGAAGCCCACCTCGCCGGCCAGGGCGCAGGCGGAGAACGCGATCCCGGCGCCGTCGGCGCGCCCCCACCCCTGGACGGTGAACGCGCCGACGGCGACGAGCAACGCCCCGTGCAGGACGGCTCGCTGGGGACGACGCCCGTCGAGGACCGGCACGACCACCGCCACCACCACGGGCGCACAGCCCACGAAGACCCCCGGGACCGCTGGTTCCGCACTGCGCTCGGCGGCGATGACGGCGAGGTTGAACCCGACCATGCCGACCGCCGCGAGAAGCCCCAGGCGGACCCACTGGCGGGGCGCGAGCCCGCGCAGCGGTGCGCGTACGCCCCGGCCGGTGAGCGGGAGGAGCAGCACACAGGCCAGGGCGTAGCGGAGGAACTGGCCGCCCGCGTAGGGGTAGTCGCCGAGGACGCTGTTGGCGGTGAAGGAACCGCCGACGAGGACGCAGGCGAACGCGGCGAGCAGGGCGCCGCGGGTGGTGGTGGCGTTCATGAAGGCGACGCTAGGAAGCCGTGCGGTCCGGTTTAAGGTCCAGTGCCATGACGACATCGGGGACCAATCCGGGCGGGCTGGTCGGCTCCGCCGCGTGGGAGCTGCTGCTCCCGGCCGCCTCTGCGCCGGCACGCGCGCGTGGCCGCTCGCTCCAGGCGGCGCTGCGCGAGGCGATCCGCTCGGGCCGCCTGGCGGCGGGCACGCGCCTGCCGTCGAGCCGGGACCTCGCGGCCGACCTAGGGGTGTCGCGGGGACTGGTGACGGAGGCGTACGAGCAGTTGACCGCCGAGGGCTATCTGCGCAGCGGCAGGGGCGCCGGGACCTGGGTGGGCGAGGCCGTGCGGTCCGCCGCGCCCCGCGCGCGCGACCTGGCGCCGCGCTCCCCGGGCGGGTGTACGGACTTCGTCCCCGGGACGCCGGATCTGTCGTTGTTCCCGCGTGCCGCCTGGGCCGCCGCGCAGCGCGCCGTCCTGGCCGAGCTGCCGCACCACGAGCTCGGCTATCCCGACCCGCGCGGACTGCCGCGCCTGCGCACGACCCTCGCCGAGCTGCTGGCCCGCCGCCGGGGCGTGGTCGCCGACCCGGAGCGGATCGTGGTGGTCTCCGGTGTCGCCCAGGCCACCGCGCTGCTCGGTGCCGCGCTCCACGCGCGCGGGATGCGCTCGATCGGCGCGGAGGACC
Source organism: Streptomyces sp. NPDC046915 (assembly GCF_040644935.1). Taxonomy (NCBI): domain Bacteria; kingdom Bacillati; phylum Actinomycetota; class Actinomycetes; order Kitasatosporales; family Streptomycetaceae; genus Streptomyces; species Streptomyces sp. NPDC046915. The sequence continues at coordinate 435,370 of NZ_JBEYXB010000005.1, forward strand.
CGGGCAGCCCGCAGCACGACGCCCTGTACGCCTCGGCCGGCCTGGACACCGTGCCGCTGCCCCTGGACGCCGAGGGCCTCGCGATCGGGCCGCTGCGCGCCTCGGGCGTACGGGCCGTGACGACGACACCGGCCCACCAGTACCCCACCGGAATCGCCTACTCCGCCCGGCGCCGCGCCGAACTGCTCGACTGGGCACGGTCCGTGGACGGTGTCGTCCTGGAGGACGACTACGACGGCGACTTCCGCTACGACCGCGCTCCCGTGGGCGCCCTCCAGGGGCTCGACCCCGACCGGGTGGCCTACACGGGTTCGGTCAGCAAGTCCCTCGCTCCCGGGCTGCGGCTGGGCTGGCTGCTGGTGCCCCATTGGCTGGCCGACGAGCTGGTGGAACGCAAACGGACCATGGATCTGGGCCACCCCGTCCTCGACCAGGCGCTGTTCGCCCGGTTCCTGGAACGCGGCGACTACGACCGCCAGCTGCGCCGCTGCCAGCGCGCCTACCGCGAGCGGCGCGACGTCCTGGTCGCCGCGCTGGCGGAGCACTTCCCGGGGACGCGGGTCTCCGGGATCGCCGCGGGCCTGCACGCCATCGCCGAACTGCCCGAGCGGTACGGGCCGGAGGAGCTCTTCACCGGGCGGCTCGCCGCGGCCGGTGTCGCGGTGCGTCCGCTGAGCGACTGCACGCACGCGCGCGCCGACGACGGCGTGGTGCGGCTGGTCCTCGGGTACGCCCACCTGTCGCCGACGCGGATCCGCGAGGGCGTGCAGCTGATGGCGGAGGCCCTGGCCGGCTGAGAACCGAGGAGCCGGGGCCACGGGACGACGCAGCGGCGGGCTCCGGAATCGCACGCCGGTTCCCCTCCGCCGGCGGCCAGTTGTTCACTTGCGGTTTCCGTGCGCGCTGCGGCGCACCAGTAGTTGTGGCTCTGCACACTGGCCGGATCCCGTCCCTGGAGGCCCCGCATGTCCCACCGACCCTTCCCCGGCCGCCGCAGCGTCCTGCGCGGCTCCCTCGCCGCGTCGGCGGCCCTGACCCTGCCCACCGCCATCGGCGCGGCACCGGCCTTCGCCCTGTCCGGGCGGCCCGAGGCGGACTGGGGCGTGCAGGCGGGCGACGTGACCTCCGACTCCGGTCTGGTGTGGGTGCGCTCGGACCGGCCGGCCCGCATGATCGTCGAGACGTCGGCCACCGAGTCCTTCCGCAACCCCCGCAGATGGCACGGCCCGCTGCTCGGCGCCGGCACCGACTTCACCGGCACCACCCGGCTGCGCGGACTGCCGTCCGGCGAGCAGATCCACTACCGCGTGCTGCTCGCCGACCCGGACGACCCGCGGCGCACCGGCGCGCCGGTGGCGGGCACCTTCCGCACCGCCTCCGACCGGCGGCGCCAGGACGTGCGCTTCGTCTGGTCCGGCGACCTGGCCGGGCAGGGCTGGGGCATCAACGAGTCGATCGGCGGCTACCGGATCTTCGACGCCATGGCGAAGGTGGACCCGGACTTCTTCCTGTGCAGCGGCGACAACATCTACGCCGACGGCGTGATCCCGTCGACGCAGGCCCTGCCCGACGGCAGCCTGTACCGCAACATCACCAGCGCCGAGAAGTCCCACGTCGCGGTCACACTGGACGACTTCCGCGGCAACTTCCGCTACAACCTGCTGGACGCCGCTCTGCGCCGGTTCAACGCGCAGGTGCCGAACGTCATCCAGTGGGACGACCACGAGGTCCGCAACAACTGGTACCCGGGTGAGGTCATCGGCACCGGCACCCCCTACCCGGCCGGCACGAAGCTCGACGACCTGTCGCTGCGCTCGCGGCAGGCCTTCTCCGAGTACTTCCCGATCTCCACGATCAGCGGACGCCCGGACGGCCGGATCTACCGCGTCCACCACCACGGTCCGCTCCTCGACGTGTTCGTGCTCGACATGCGCACGTACCGCAACGCCAACTCGCCCGACAACCAGAGCACCGACCCGCAGGGCATCCTCGGCCGCGAGCAGCTGGAGTGGCTCAAGCGCGAGCTCGGCCGGTCGCGTGCGGTGTGGAAGGTCATCGCCGCGGACATGCCGCTCGGCCTGGTCGTGCCCGACCCGGTCGAGGGCAAGGCGAACTTCGAGGCCGTGGCGCAGGGCGACCCGGGCGCGCCGCTCGGCCGCGAGCTCCAGATCGCCGAGCTGCTGCGGTTCATCAAGCACCGGCGGATCACCGGCACGCTGTGGCTGACCGCCGACGTCCACCACACCTCGGCCCAGCACTACGACCCGTCGCGGGCCGCGTTCAAGGACTTCGAGCCGTTCTGGGAGTTCGTCTCCGGCCCGCTCAACGCCGGTGCCTTCCCGGCGAACGCGCTGGACGGCACGTTCGGCCCCGACCGGGTGTTCGTCAAGGCGCCGACCGCCTCGAACGTGTCACCTGCCGAGGGCTACCAGTTCTTCGGCGAGGTCGACATCGACGGCGGCAGCGGCGAGCTGACGGTGCGGCTGCGGGAGTACGACGGCACCGTGCTGTTCACGCAGGTGTTGCAGCCGGGCCGGGTCGGCCAGTAACTCCCGTACGCTTTTCCCCTGTGCCGCGCACCGGAGTCATCCCCCGGTGCGCGGCGCGCTTTTCCGGCCCCAATTCGCCGCCTTGGCAAGCGTTTTCGCAGGTCGGAGCCGATTGTCAGTGGTCGCCTCTACGGTTTTGCCATGACGCGATCTCTACAGGCCGTGGCCTATCGGCGACCCTCCGTGCTGGAGTCCGCGGCGGGCGGACCCCGCCTCGGGCTGGAGACCTCCCGGGGTGCGACGCCCACCGGTACCGAGGACCATCCACGGTTCTTCGCGGGCTTCCTGACCGCGCCTCAGGTGGCCGCCGCCGGGCTGCTGGCGGTGGCCGACGTGGCGGCCGCCCGGTACTACCAGCCGCAGCTGCGGGCCTCGCTCGACCCGGTGGTGACGGGCAACGGCGACCGGCTGCGCTTCGAGTCCTTCTCCGGCTGCGGCGGGGTGTACGCGCGTCTGGATGTCCTCGGGACCGGCCTCGACGGCGGTGAGGTGGGCCATGGCACGACGAACGTCGACGTCAACAACCCGCTGCGCGAGGCCCTGGCCCGGATCGGGGCCGGCGATCCGCTCCATCTCCGGGTGGGCCCGGAGGAGTTGGCGGTCACCACACTGGACGGTCCGGTGGTGGAGAAGAAGGTGCCGCTCCCCGACCGGTGGCTGCGCGGCTTCGCGGAGGCGCAGGTCATAGCGGCCGGGTTCGATCTGCGCGCCGAACTGCCGGCGGCCGAGGCGGTCCGGTTCCTGCGGTCCCTGCCCCGCGGCGGGCCGAGGGGCGCCGGGAGCGGCCCGCGCTGGGTGGTTCCCGCGGGACGTGGGCTGCGCCCGACGACACGGGCGGTGCCCGGCGCGGTGTGCCTGCCCGGTCCGGAGCGCCTGGCGGCGCTCCAGCGGGTGCTGCGCCACGCCACGGCCCTGCGTGTGTACGGCCCGGCGGTCACCGGCGGCTCGGCCGCGGCCACGGCCGGTGCCTGGGAGGTCGTCCTGCCGGGCATGCGGCTCACCCTGACGCTGTCGCCCGACGCCTCGCGCGGGTTCTCCGGCGAGGGCGGGGTGCTGGACGCGCTCGCCACCGACGAGGCCGCCGAGGACGCGGAGCTCATCGAGGTGCTGCTGGCCTGGGAGCCCCGCATCGAGGTCGGCGGCCTCGCCGCCGCCTCGGGGCTGACGCCGGAACGGGTCAGGGCGGCCCTGGTCAGGCTCGGCACCTCGGGTCGCGTCGGCTACGACACGGCGGAGGCGGCCTACTTCCACCGGGAGCTGCCGTACGACGCCGGGCGCGTCGAACGGCACAACCCGCGGCTGCGTTCGGCTCGCGCGCTGGTCGCCGCCGGCGCCGTCGTCCTGGACGGTGCCCTCGGGACGGTGACCGGCGAGGACGGGCATGCGCACCGGGTGCGCGAGGAGGCGGAGGTGCTCCGTTGCAGCTGTCTGTGGTGGGCGAAGTACCGGGGTGGGCGAGGGCCGTGCAAGCACGCCCTGGCGGTACGGATGGTGCGGCGGGGCGCCGCGGTGGAGCGGGACGTGACGGAAGCCGGCGGGGGTGTGCGGTGAACACGCTGATGGAGGCGGTCCGGGCCGGGCGGTCGGCCGAGGTCGTGTATGTGCTCGGCGGGATGCCGGACGCCGAACGACGGGCCTGCCTGCCCGAGTTGCAGGCGCTGCGCAAGAAGTTGCGGGCCGCTCCCTGGGAGGGCACGGCCCGCCGCGTCCACCCGGCGCTGCACGCGGCCGGGGCTGCCTGCCACACGGGGGCGGCGGCCGCGGCGAGCTGGATCGCCGCGGCCGACATGCGCTGGTCGCCCGCGTCCCCCAAGGTGCTGCTGCGGGTGCTGGAGGGCCGGGACAACGGGTGGCTGGCCGATGTGGCGAACCGGCTGGCGCGGCGGCCCGTGACGGCGGCCGTGCCGTACGAGCTGATGTGCGGGCTGGTGCACCGGTCGGGCTGCGACGTCCCGGCGACGGACGCCTATGTGCGGGGCTGGGTCGGACACATCGCCGCCACCTGGCGGGGCGAGAGCGTGGTGGAGCGGCTGCGTGGCGAGCCGGACCTGGTCCCGCTCGTCGCCGCCCTCTTCGACCTCGGCGACCTGCGCGGGATCGGTTGGATGTTCGGCGCCGGACCGGATTCCTGGCAGCACGCCCTCGCGGAGCTCACCCGGGCGGGAACGCTGGACCGCCGGACCATGGTGGACGCCTGTGTCGCCCGGCTGCTGCGCGGCGGCGGCCCCACCGACCACCGGGTGTTCCTCCCGCTGCTGGTCCGGCTCGAACTGACCCGGGACGAGCAGTGCGCACGAACGGCCGACTGGACGGCCCTGGCCCGCGACGCCGTCTCACCCGTCGCCTCCCACGCCCAGTCCGTGCTCGCGGCCCTCGCACTCGACGGGGAGCTGACCCCGCGACAACTGGCCGAGGCCTCCGAGGGCGTGCTGTTCCGCGCCGAGAAGAAGCTGGTGCGGACCCAGCTCGTGCTGCTCGGCAAGGCGCTGTCCCGCGACCCGTCCGCCGCGGCCGAGCTGCTGCCCGTCGCCGCGCAGGTGTTCGGGCACGAGGACAGCCAGGTGCAGGAGCGGGCGCTGAAGCTGGTCGAGCGCCATGCGAAACGGCTCGGCACCGCCATCGCCCGCGGCGAGATCGCCCAGCAGGCAGAGCAGTTGAGCCCGGCTCTGCGCGGCCGGGCGATGCGCGCGCTGGGGATCGCCGAGATCCGTCGGGCGCCGACCGTGTACGAGGAGGTGCTCCCGCCCGTTCCCGCGCCGGTCCGTCTCGCACCGGTGCCGGAGTCGGCGGTCGAACTCGCCGAGGAGACAGGGGCGCTGCTGGCGTCGGACGACGACGTGACCGCGTACGAGCGGACAGTGGACGGCCTGGTGCGCCATGCGTACCGGGACCGGGAGGCCTTGCTGGAGGCGCTCGAGCCGGTGATCGAGCGGCGGTGGTGGGACACCGTGGCTGCGGAACACCGGCACCACACCGAGTCGTACTTCAGCGCCAGGCAGGGCTTTCCCGACGCGCAGTACGGCCTCGATCTCCTCCTCGTGACACTGAGGGGGAAAGTGAGTACCGCCACGCTTCACACGGCGGCCCTGCATGGAGCCGCCGACTGCCCCTGCGTACACAGCGCTCTGTCCCGACCGTTCGAAGCCCGCCTCCGGGAGGTGGCTCACCGTCTCCGCACCGACCCGCTTCCCCTGCTGCTGTCGACACCCACCTGGAGCACGGGAGCAATCGAACCGGACGAGCTCGTCGACCGTCTGGACGCCTATCGGCGTCTTGGGGTCCGGGTCTCGCAGGCCGACTTCGCCCAGGCCCTGCTGCGGGTGCGGCGGACGGAACCAGCGGCGCCCGCGGCGGAACGGGCGGCGGCACTCGGCACACCGGAAGGAACCCGGCTCGCCCGCTGGCTGAGCTCGCCCGACCCGGCCCTGCCCACGTACAGACGCGCGACGGCGGGGGCGCGGATTCTGCTCGAGGTCGGTGAACTCCCGTTGCTCCAGGAGGGCTTCCCGCCGGCGTTTCAGAGACTCGGACGGCCGGTGACGTCGTCGGGCGAGCGCTGGTACTGCTCCCATTGGAACCAGGATCTGCACCTGCACTGGCCGGCCGTCCTCCCGGAACGGCGCGAGCTGGTGGCCGCGCGGCTCGTGCAAGACCTCTCCCGAGCGGCCACGGGCGACACCCGCGGCCCCGCCGGCGTCCTCCCCCCGCTCGCCGAGTCCGGCGGCGAGGCGGGTGAGAGCGTGCACCTGTGCCTGGCGTACGGGCTGGGCGCACGGCATGCGGAGGACCGGCTCGCCGCCGTGGACGCGTTGCTGGTGCTCGCCGCGCGCGGGCAGCTCGACCCGGCTCGGCTCGGCGCGGACCTCGGGCAGTTGGTGCGGCGCGGGGCGGTGAAGCCGGTGCGGCTGGCCGAGGCTGCGCGTTCGGCGGCGGCCACGGGGGCGAACGCGACGATCTGGTCCATACTCCGCCACGCCCTGCCCGTACTGCTCTCCGACCTGGCGACATCGGGCCCGGCGGGGACCGTGCCGGCCCGCGGGCTCGGGGATCTGCTGGCCGTGGCCGCCGACTGCGCCGAGCGGACGGGGGCCTGCGACCCCGTGCCCCACCTCGACCGGCTCGCCACCCGGCGAGGCTCATCGCGGCTGATCGGCGAGGCGCGCCGGCTGCGGGGAGCGCTGGCGGCGGAGGCAGCCGCATGAGGAGTCATAGAAAATGCAAGAAAAGGGACGGAAGCATGCTTTACCCATCAGTCACAAAGCGTTCGTGATCACGCAACACCGTTCCTTCACAGTGGCTGCATGACTCGAGACATGTCTGATGTGACACGCGCGAAGGACGGACGTCCGGTGCACCACTGGCGGAGGGACCTCGTCGAGCTCGCCGCCCTGTTCACGGCCGTCGCGGTGGCGGACGGGGTGGCCAACCTGGTCGGGCACGGGCCGGACGGCCCGGCGCTGCTGGTGATCTCCGCGATCGCGCTGGCCGCGACCGCGGGGTTCCACACCTGGTGGGCACGGCGCCACGGGCACGCACCGCCGGCCGGTGATACCGGTGCCCGGCCGTCCGCCGAGGTGCGGCAGGCCGGGCCGTCCGTCGAGCACGCGGCGACACGCGGGCCCGCGGCGACACCCGAGACCGTGGCCGGGTCCACCGCGCTGTGGCGGATGCGGACGACGGTGAAGGACGAACCGGGCTCGCTGGCCCGGCTGTGCACGGCGCTGGCTGGACAGGGGGTCGACATCCTGAGCCTCCAGACGCATCCGCTGGCCGAGGGCACGGTGGACGAGTTCCTGCTGCGGGGCCCCGGCGAGCTAGCGGGGGCCGGGATCAGCCGGGCGGTCTCGCTGGCCGGGGGCACGAGCACCTGGATCGAGCGGGCGGACGCGCACGACCTGGTGGACGCGCCGACCCGGGTGCTCGGTCTCGCGGCCCGCACGGCGCTGGACGCGGCGGAACTGCCGCTCGCGCTGCGGCAGTTGCTGGGCCGGTGCACCATCCGCTCGCTGCCGGCCACCCCGGTCGGCGGTGGGCGCGGCCCGAAGGTCGTACCGGTCGAGGGGGTGCTCGAGGAGACCGTCATGCGGTTGCGGGCGCCGGAAGGCGGAGTGATCACCGTGGAGCGGCCGTATCTGCCGTTCACGCCGACGGAGTTCGCGCGGGCGCGGGCGCTGGTGGAGCTGGACGCCCGGCTCGGTCCGCGGATCCCGCGCAGCCAGGACGTGCTGACGCTGCCCGAGGGCAACGCCATCACCGTGCGCCGGGCCGACACCCGCGACCTGAAGGCGGCGAAGGCGATGCACGAGCGCTGCTCCGCCCGGACCCTCGGCATGCGGTACCACGGCCCGGTCGGTGACGCCGACCGCTACCTCAACCACCTGCTCAGCCCCCGCTTCGGGCGGACGCTGGCCGTGCACACCGCGTCCGGCCGCGTCGTCGGCCTCGGCCATCTGCTGTGGGACGGCGACGAGACGGAGGTCGCGCTGCTCGTCGAGGACGAGTGGCAGCGGCGCGGCATCGGCGGCGAACTGCTGGGCCGGCTGGTGGGCATGGCGGTCGAGGCGGGCTGCGCGAGTGTGTACGCGGTGACGCAGGCCTCCAACACCGGCATGGTCGCCGCGATGCGCGCGCTGGACCTCCCCCTCGACTACCAGATCGAGGAGGGCACGCTCGTCATCACCGTCCGTCTGGACGCCACCCCGGTCGTCTCGCGCCTGCCGTACGACGGCGAGGCCGCACACCGGCCGTCCGGGGAGCGGATCACCCGGGACTGACGTCCGGCCGCCCCATGCACCGACGCACGGCCCGTCCCGCCGGGCCGTGCGTCGGTGCGCGGCTCAGCCCACCGCCTGCCGGTGTCCCGCCGGAGCCGGATGCCCGGACCGCTCCCCGAGGGCCCGGTCCAGGTCCGCCCACAGGTCCTCGACGTCCTCAAGACCCACCGACATCCGCAGCAGCCGGTCGCCGACACCGGCGCCCCGCCGGTCCTCGGCGTCGACGATGCGGTGACTGATGGACGCCGGGTGCTGGATGAGGGTGTCGACGCTGCCCAGACTCACGGCGGGCGTGATCAGCCGTACCCGCGCGATGACCTCGTGCGGGTCGCCGTGCACCTCGAACGCGACCATCGCGCCACCGATGCGCGGGTAGCGGACGCGGGCCACCCGCGGATCGGCCGCGAGGCGACGGGCCAGCTCGGCGGCGTTCGCCGAGGCTGCCCGCACCCGCACGGGCAGCGTCGACAGCCCCCTCAGCAGCAGGTAGCCGGCCAGCGGGTGCAGGACCCCGCCGGTGGCGAACCGGACCTGCCGCAGCCGTCGCGCGAACTCCTCGTCGCAGGCCACCACGCCCGCCAGCACGTCACCGTGCCCGCCGAGGTACTTGGTGGCGCTGTGCAGCACCAGCCGGGCGCCGTGTTCGGCCGGGCGTTGCAGCACGGGCGTGGCGAAGGTGTTGTCGGCCAGCAGCGGCACGCTTCCGCAGGAATGGGCGATCGCGCGCAGGTCGAGTTCGGCGAGGGTGGGGTTGGCCGGTGACTCGACCATCACCAGTCCGGTGTCGGGGCGCAGCGCGTCGGTGATCCCGGCCGGGTCGGTCCAGGTCACCTCGGTGCCGAGCAGACCGGCGGTCAGCAGGTGGTCGCTGCACCCGTAGAGGGGACGTACGGCGACGACGTGCCGCAGGCCCGTCGCGCCGCGGGCGAGCAGGACGGCGCTGAGCGCGGCCATGCCGCTGGCGAAGGCGACCGCGGCCTCGGTGCCCTCGAGCCGGGCCAGGGCGGTCTCGAACCGGGCCACGGTCGGGTTGCCGAGCCGCCCGTAGACCGGCGGGCCGACGGGCTCGGCGCCGTCCGTGGCGAAGGCGTCGATGCGGGCGGCCTCGGCGCGGCTGTCGTAGGACGGGTAAGTGGTGGACAGGTCGATCGGCGGGGCGTGCAGTCCCTGCCGGGCGAGGTCGTCACGACCGGCGTGCACGGCCTCGGTGGCGAGTGCCCTCGACGTGGCGAGTGGCCTTGACGTGGTGCGCGCGTCGTCGTGCGCGCGGATGCTCGCTGAGTCCATGGGCGGAAGGGTGAACACCGAACGGTTCTCCGGCTGCGTACTCCGTGTTACGTTCGGGCCATGGCCGAATCCGTCGTACTGGATCCGGTGGATCTGCATCTGCTGCGGCTGTTGCAGAACGACGCCCGGACCACCTACCGCGACCTCGCCGCGCAGGTCGGTGTCGCGCCCTCGACCTGTCTGGACCGGGTGACCAGGCTGCGCCGGTCGGGGGTGATCCTCGGCCATCAGCTGCGGCTCGACCCGGCGAAGCTGGGGCGCGGACTTCAGGCGCTGCTGTCGGTACAGGTCAGACCGCACCGGCGGGAGCTGGTGGGGCCGTTCGTGGAGCGGATCCGGGCGCTGCCGGAGTCGCGGACGGTGTTCCACCTGACGGGGCCGGACGACTATCTGGTGCATGTCGCGGTCGCGGACATGACGGATCTGCAACGGCTGGTCCTGGACGAGTTCACGTCGCGGCGCGAAGTGGCCCGTGTGGAGACCCGGTTGATCTTCCAGCAGTGGGACTGCGGACCGCTGCTGCCGCCCGGCACGCCGACAGCTGAATCGGGGTGACGCCGGGATCGGTCCGTACGAGGATGGGCCGCATGTCTGAGACCAAGAGCCCGTTGCCCCGCGAGGTCGCCGACGCCTACGTCGACGAGCTCATCGCCCTGGACCCCGTGATCGGTACCTACCTCGGCGACAGGGAGAGTTCGAGCAGGCTGCCGGACCTCTCGCCCGCCGGTCAGGAGGCCCGGGCGAAGCTGGCGCGCGACACGCTGGCGCGGCTCGACGAGGCCGAGCGCCGCCCCGGCGCGGACAGTGACCGGGAGCGCCGCTGCGCACGGCTGCTGCGCGAGCGGCTCACCGCCCAGCTCGCGGTGCACGAGGCCGAGGAGGGCCTGCGCGAGGTCGGCAACATGCACACGCCCGGGCACGCGGTGCGGGACGTGTTCACCGTGACGCCGGCGCAGACGGAGGAGGACTGGGCGGCCATCGCCCAGCGCCTGCGCGCGGTGCCGGCCGCGCTGGCGGGCTACCGCGAGTCGCTGGCGCTCGGTCTGGAACGCAAGCTGTACGCGGCGCCGCGCCCCACGGCCACGTTCGTCGAGCAGCTCACCGAGTGGTCGGACACGGACGGCAACGGTCGCGGCTGGTACGAGGACTTCGCCGCGGCGGGTCCCGAGGCGCTGCGCACGGAGCTGGACGAGGCCGCCCGCGCGGCGACCGCGGCCGTGGTGGAGCTGCGGGACTGGATGCGGGACGTGTACGCGCCGGCCGTCGAGGGCGCCCCGAACACGGTGGGCCGCGAGCGCTACGCCCGCTGGGCGCGCTACTACAACGGCACCGACCTCGACCTGGACGAGGCGTACGCGTACGGCTGGACCGAGTTCCACCGCATCCTCGGCGAGATGCGGTCGGAGGCCGAGAAGATCCTGCCCGGCGCGGAGACGCCGTGGGTGGCGCTGGCGCACCTGGACGAGCACGGCAGGCACGTCGAGGGCGTCGACGAGGTCCGCGACTGGCTCCAGGGCCTGATGGACCGCGCGATCGAGGAGCTGGACGGCACCCACTTCGAACTCGCCGAGCGGGTGCGGCAGGTGGAGTCGCGCATCGCGCCGCCCGGCGGTGCGGCGGCCCCGTACTACACGGCCCCGTCGCAGGACTTCACGCGCCCGGGCCGCACCTGGCTGCCGACGATGGGCCGGACCCGGTTCCCGGTGTACGACCTGGTCTCGACCTGGTACCACGAGGGTGTCCCGGGGCACCATCTCCAGCTCGCGCAGTGGACGCACGTGGCCGACGACCTCTCCCGCTACCAGGCCTCGGTGGGCGGGGTCAGCGCCAACGCGGAGGGCTGGGCGCTGTACGCGGAGCGGCTGATGGACGAGCTCGGTCACCTCTCCGATCCCGAGGAGCGGCTGGGTTACCTCGACGCGCAGATGATGCGGGCCGCGCGGGTCATCGTGGACATCGGCATGCACCTGGAGCTGGAGATCCCGGCGGACTCGCCGTTCCACCCCGGTGAGCGGTGGACGCCGGAGCTGGCCCAGGAGTTCTTCCTGCGGCACAGCAGCCGCCCGGCGGACTTCGTGGAGAGCGAGCTGACCCGCTACCTGACCATTCCCGGCCAGGCGATCGGCTACAAGCTGGGCGAACGGGCCTGGCTGCGGGGCCGGGAGAACGCCCGCGAGCGGCACGGCGACGCGTTCGACCTCAAGGCCTGGCACATGGCGGCCCTCTCCCAGGGCTCGCTGGGCCTCGACGACCTGCTGGAGGAAGTGTCCCGGCTCTGACCTTCCCGGGGCCGCGGCGACGTCCGGGGCGCACCGCTCGTCACCTCACGAGTCGCTGCAACTGCACCAGCCCCAGCCAGGTCTCGGGGCCCGGCTTGGCGTAGGTGGCGCGGACCGCGTACCGGCCGGGCTCCAGCGGGACCCGCAGGTGTTCGGTCCGGTCCGTCTCCGCGCCCGGCCAGGCCGAGTCGAAGAGGAGGACCGGGCCGGGCACGTCCCAGCGGACCTCGTGCTCCCAGACGGCCGTGTCGAGGGCGGCGGGGACACCGGCCAGCAGTTCGTCCTCGGAGCCCGCGGCACACCAGCGGACGAAGGTGCCGTGGTCGGGGAGGAAGGAGGTGGACGCCGGTTCGTCGCCGAGGACCAGGGCGGCGCTGTCACCGACCGGGAGCAGACCGACGTGCCCGTCGACCTCGCAGGCCCGGTCGTAGTCCGTGGCCAGGTCCTCGCCGTCGGCGCCCGCCCAGAACGGCAGCACCGCCTCCGGGACCGCCACCAGCGGGCCGCCGCCCGACTCCACCCACTCCACCGCGCCTGGATCCGCGTATCGCGCCATGGGCAGAGAACCTAGCAGCCGCAGTTCCCCGCGGCCGGTGCGGTCAGCGGGTCCGCGGCGCGGTGCTCGCGGCCCTGCCAGGTCTCGAACTCGAAGCCCTCGCGCACCCAGTACTCGAAGCCGCCGAGCATCTCCTTGACCTGGTAGCCGAGTTCGGCCAGGGCGAGGGCGGCGCGGGTGGCGCCGTTGCAGCCGGGGCCCCAGCAGTACGTCACCACCGGCACGGACCTGTCGAGGAGTTGCCCGGCCTGCTCGGCGATGAGCGCGGTGGGGAGGTGGACGGCGCCGGGGACGTGGCCCTGGTCCCAGGACTCGGTGGAGCGGGAGTCGAGGACGACGAACCCGGGCTCGCCGCCGGCGGCGAGCGCGGCGGCCACGTCGGAGACGTCGGCGTGGAAGGCGAGGCTCGCGCGGAAGTGGGCGGCGGCCGTGGCCGGGGCGGCCGGGGCGACGCGCAGGACGGGGTTCACGGCGGTGTGGGCGGTGTCGGCGGTGTGGGCGGTGTCGGCGGTCATGCTGGTCACGGTGGTCATGACTGAAAATCTATGGCGGTTGGCCCGCTTCCTGAAGTGAGGATCCACGCCCTTCCCCTTGATCGGCCGGGGTTTCCTCTGCTATCCATCCGACATGGCCGTGTATTCCCCGGACGCCACCGACTGGCGCATCCTCGAGATCCTCCAGCGGGACGGACGCGCCGGCTACGCGGAGCTGGCGCGCGCCGTCTCCATGTCGCCGAGCGCGGTGACCGAGCGGGTGCGCCGGCTGGAGGAGGCGGGCGTCATCCAGGGGTACGCGGCCGTCGTCGACCCCGAACGTCTCGGTCTGTCGATCCTGGCGTTCGTGCGGCTGAGGTATCCGAACGCCAACTACAAGCCGTTCCACGACCTGGTCGCCGCGACACCGGAGATCCTGGAGGCGCACCACGTCACGGGCGACGACTGCTTCGTCATCAAGGTCGCCGCGCGGTCGATGTCCCATCTGGAGGAGCTCTCGGGGCGGATCGGCGCGCTGGGCTCGGTGACCACCAGCGTCGTGTACTCCTCACCCCTGCCCAGGCGTCCGCTCGGGCACTGACCTCAGCGGACGCCCCGCTGCCGGAGCGCCGATCCCGTTCTGCCCTTGACGACCTCCAACTGCGCATGGATCCTGCGGCGCAGGTCGGCGACGTGGCTGACGATGCCGACGCTGCGGTCGCGCTCCCTGAGCGAGTCGAGGACGTCGAGGACCTCGTCGAGGGTCTGGTCGTCGAGGCTGCCGAAGCCCTCGTCGATGAAGAGGGTGTCCAGCCGCACCCCGCCGGCCTCGTCGGTGACGACGTCCGCCAGGCCGAGGGCGAGCGCGAGGGAGGCGAAGAACGTCTCGCCGCCGGACAGTGTCGCCGTGTCCCGCTCGCGGCCGGTCCAGGCGTCGACGACGTGCAGCCCGAGCCCGCTGCGGCCGCGTCCGCTGCGGTCGGCGGAGTGCACGAGCGTGTAGCGGCCGGAGGACATCCGCTGAAGGCGCACGGTCGCGGCGGCGGCGACCTGTTCCAGACGGGCCGCGAGCACGTACGACTCCAGGCGCATCCTGCGTTCGTTGTCGGCGGAGGTACCCGCGGTGAGGGCGGCCAGGCGGGCCACCCGCTCGTACTCCTCGCGCAGCGGCGCCAGCCGTCGTACGCCGTCGGCCGCGCGGGCGGAGAGCCGGTCCAGCTCGGCGCAGCAGCGGGCGGCGGCGTCGCAGGCGGAGGCGGCCTCGCGCAGCCGCCGGGCGGCCCGCTGCGCGGACTCCTCCGCCGCGGTGGGATCGGCGGGCGGCCGCTGGGCGGCGGCCGCCGTGTCGGTTTCCGCCAGCACGGCCCGTACGGCGGCCTCCTCGGACTGCCAGGCATCCAGGCGGTGTTGCAGCTCCCGGTGGGCCGCGCCGTCGAGCAGCGCGGCGGCCGCGGCCTGCGGGGTGTCGAAGCCGGCGCGGTAGGCGGCGTCGGCGAGCCGGGCGTCGGCGTCCTTGAGGCGCTGGGCGGCGTCATCGGCGGCGCGCGCGGTGTCGGCGGCGTCGGTGAGCAGCGCGGCCCGCCGCTCCAGCTGGGCGGCCCGGGCGGCCACGCTGTCGGCACCGCCCCGGGCCCGGGCCAGTTCCTGCTCCAGGGCGGCCCTTTCGCGGTCGAGGGCCTCGCGCCGGGTGAGGTGTTCGGCGGCGCGGACCCTGGCCTGCTGCCGGTCGGCCAGGCGGCGCTCGCGTTCCTGCTCCGCCAGCCGCAGTTCCTCGTGCGCCGCGTGCAGGGCGGAGGCGGCCCGCCGGGCCCGTGTGTACTCCTGCTCCAGTTCGTCGGCCTGGGCGGCCAGTTGCACGGTGGGGGTGTCGCCGGCCTCGGCGGTGGCGGCGGCCAGCGCCTCCCGTGCGACGCCGAGGCGCCGTTCGTCACCGGCGCGCTGTTCGTCGGCGCGCTGGAGGGCGGCCAGGGCGCGCTCTTCCGCCTCGCGGTCGACATGCCCCGCGAACTTCCGTGCGGGCGCCGGGTGTTCGGTGGCCCCGCAGACGGCGCAGGGCTCTCCGTCGACGAGACCGGCGGCCAGTTCGGCGGCGATGCCGTTCAGCCGCTGTTCCTTGAGGTCGAGCCAGTGCGCCCGCGCTTCCAGGGCCCGGTGCTCGGCGGCGAGGGCCGCCCGCTGCGCCTCGTCGGTGTCCCGGCCCAGCTCGTCCCGCAGCCGCGCCGCCTCCAGCCGCCGGCGCGCGGGTTCGCGCTGTACGGCGAGTTGTTCGGCGCGGGTCGCGGCCTCCTGGGCGGAGTCGATACGGGCCTGGAGCCCGGCGCGGGCGGCGTCCCAGTCGGCGAGCCAGCCCTCGGCTTCGCGCAGGACGTCCTCGTCGTCCCGGTCCTGCCGGTCCAGGCGCCCGCGCTCTTCGAGGACTTCGGCGAGCCTCCGCTCGGCCCGGCGCGCGGACTCCAGGCCGCCCAGTTCCTCGGCGGCCCGGCGGGCGGCGGTCGCGAGCCCTGTCACGCCGGCGCCCGCGAAGGTCTCCGGCAGCAGCGCACGCGCGCGGGCCTCGGCGGCGGCGGCCCCGCGGTGCCCGGCCTCGGCCGCCTCCCGCAGCTCCAGCGCCGGCGCCACCCCCTCCGCCTTCCGCCCCCGCTCCATCCGCTCCTGCGCCTCGCGATGGGCTCCGGCCCGCTCCTCCAGCCGTACGGCCCGCTGCCGCGCCTCGGCGAACCGGCCCTGGAGCCGCGCCAGTTCGCGTACCTCGGTCAGCGCGCGGTCGGTGGCGGCCTGCGCGGACTCGGCGGCGGTGAGACGGCAGTGGGCGAGGGTCAGCCGTTCGCGGGCGGTGCTGCGGGCCACGGCGGCGGCGGCCAGGACGGCCTCGGCGAGGCCCGGCTCGCCGGGGGCCACTTCCGGCAGCTCCATGGCGTCGCCGGCCTCCTGCTGCATGCGGTGCGCGTCGGCCAGCAGCGCGGCGTCCCCCTCCCGCACCCGGGCCTCGGTCGCCTTTCTGCGCTCGGCGAGGCGTTTCTCGACCTCGGCGAAGCGCCGGGTGTCGAAGAGGCGGCCGAGCAGCCGGCCGCGGGCCTCGGCGTCGGCGCGCAGGAAGCGGGCGAAGTCGCCCTGGGGCAGCAGGACGACCTGGCAGAACTGCTCGCGGCTCATGCCGAGGAGCTGCTCGATCTCGTTGCCGACCTCCTGGTGGGAACGGCTGAGGTCCTTCCAGGCGCCGGCCGTGGCGTCGTACTCGCGCAGCCAGGTCTGGGCCTTGTCGACGGTCGTTCCCTTGCCGCGCAGCTTGGGGCGTTCCCACGGCGGCTGCCGGGTGATCTCCAACCGCCGTCCGGCGATGGTGAGTTCGAGGCGGACCTCGGTACGGGTGCCCGCCTCGGCGTGATCGCTGCGCAGGTTCATGCCCTGATGGCCCTGCCGGGCGCCGGGCACGGCGCCGTACAGCGCGTAGCACACGGCGTCCAGGACGGAGGTCTTGCCCGCCCCGGTGGGTCCGTGCAGCAGGAACAGCCCCGCGGCGGACAAGGCGTCGAAGTCGACCGTCTGGGACCCGCCGAACGGCCCGAAGGCGGTGATGTCGATCCCGTGCAGCCTCACCGGGCCACCTCCCGCACCGCGTCCTCGGCGCGCACGGCGTCGAACGCCTCGCGCAGCACGGTCTGTTCGTGCTCGTCGGGCCCCGCGCCGCGCACATGGGCGACGAAGTCCTCGGCGATCTGCTGGTCGCTGCGGCCCGCGAGGCGCCGGGCGTAGGAGACGGCGGGGTCGTCGGGGGCGCGGTCGGGGGCGAAGACGAGGCTGAGGGTGTGCGGGAACCGCTCGGTGAGACGGGCCATGGGGTCGGCGGGGCGGACCGCGTCGGTGAGGGTGGCCTCCACCCAGGCGTCCTCGTGCCGGGCCAGCCGGGGGTCGGCGAGCAGGTCCTCCAGGCCGCCGCGGATGCGGGCCAGCGGGCGCGGCACGGGGCAGTCGACGCGCTCGGCGGCGACCGAGCCGTCGGCGGCCAGGTCGACGAGCCACATGCTCTTGCGGTGGTCGGCCTCCGAGAAGGAGTACGCCAGCGGGGAGCCCGAGTAGCGCACGCGCTCGGTGATGGTCTGGCAGCCGTGCAGGTGTCCCAGCGCCACGTAGTCGACGCCGTCGAAGACCCCGGCCGGTACGGCGGCCACCCCGCCCACGGTGATGTCCCGTTCGCTGTCGCTGGCCTCGCCGCCGGTGACGAAGGCGTGCGCGAGGACGACGGAACGGGTGCCGGGCGCGCGGGCGGCGAGGTCGGCGCGGACCCGTCCCACGGCGGCGGCCAGGACGGCCTCGTGGCCTGCCCTCTCCACCGCGAACTCGTCCTTGACCAGGGCCGGTTCGAGGTACGGCAGCCCGTAGAAGGCGACGTCGCCGAAGGCGTCGGCCAGCACGACGGGTGTGCCGCAGGCGGACGGCTCGGTCCGCAGGTGGATGCCCGCGCGCCCGATGAGCCCGGCCCCCACGCCGAGCCGGCGGGCCGAGTCGTGGTTGCCGGAGATCATCACCGTGGGCACGCCCAGCTCGGCCAGCCGGTGCAGGGCGTCGTCGAACAGCTCGACCGCGGCGAGCGGGGGCACCGCCCGGTCGTAGACGTCGCCCGACACCACGACCGCGTCCACGTCGCGCTCCCGCACGGTGGTGACGAGGTGACCGATGAACTCGGCCTGGGCGGGGAGCATGTTCACCCGGTGGAACGCCCGGCCGAGATGCCAGTCGGAGGTGTGCAGCAATCTCAAGAAAACGCTCCGGCTCGTCGTCAGCAGCCACCACGCTAACGCCTGTCGGCCACTGATCCACCACAGACATCGAATTCCGTCCGCATCAGCTGCCATTCAGCCGGAAATGTCCGTTACGCGTCCCCGTAGGCCTCCCCGCCCAGTTCGAACGCGGCCGTGCCCGCCGTGGCGTCGGCCAGCCAGGCGCGGAAGGCGTCCACGTCGGCGTCCGGCAGGCCGATCTCGATGGTGACCGCCTCCCCGTAGCGCACGTCCCGCACCTCGCGTCCGGCCGTGTGCAGATCGTTCTGCACCTTGCCGGCCCGCTGGTGGTCGACGGTGACCGTGGCCAGCCGGAAGCGGCGCCGGGTGCGGGTGCCGACCGCGTCCAGGGCCTCGCCGACCGCGCCGCCGTAGGCCCGGATGAGGCCGCCCGCGCCCAGTTTGACCCCGCCGTAGTAACGGGTGACGACGGCGACGACGTACCGCATGTCGCGGCGCAGCAGCATCTGGAGCATGGGCACGCCGGCCGTGCCGCCCGGTTCGCCGTCGTCGCTGGCCTTCTGGACGGAGGCGTCGGCTCCGATGACGTACGCCCAGCAGTTGTGCGTGGCGTCCGCGCGCTCCTTGCGGACCGCGGCGACGAACTCCTGGGCCTCCTGCTCGGTGGCCGCCGGGGCGAGCGCGCACAGGAAGCGGGAGCGGTTGACCTCGGTCTCGTGCACGCCCGCGCGGGCGACTGTGCGGTACTCGTCCTGCATCCGGCCAGCCTATGCGCAGCCGCACGGGCGTTCCGCGGCCGGAGGTCCCGCGCCCGGAGGTCCTAGCCCTTCTTGCCCCGGGGCACCGTCAGCGAGGTCAGCAGGGCCGCGCCGGGGGTCAGGTCCCGCCAGGAGGGGCCGTACCAGGTGAGGTCCGCGATGGCCGAGGTCGGGAACTTCGTGCGGACCCGGTCCAGGGCGTCGTCCAGGTCTTCCCCGGCCAGTTCGAGCACCAGTTCCTCCAGGCCGGGATTGTGCCCGACGAGGAGCAGGGTGGCGACCTCGGGCGGCACCTCGCGCACGGACTGGAGCAGTTCCGGCACGTGGGCCGCGTACAGGTGCGGGTCGAACCGGACCGGGGGCGGGGTGCCCCACTGGGCCGAGGCGAGTTCCCAGGTCTGGCGGGCGCGTACGGCGGTGGAGCACAGGGCGAGGTCGGGCAGCGGGTCGGCCGCCGCGAGGGCACAGCCGGCGGCGGGCGCGTCGCGGCGGCCGCGCGGTGCCAGCGGGCGGTCGTGGTCGGGGACGCCCGACGGCCAGGCGGACTTGGCGTGCCGCAGGACGACCAGGCGGCGCAGCGGGCCGGCTCCCGCGCGGGCCGTCATGCGAGGCTCCCGAGATCGCGCACGAGGTCGAGGCCGAGGAGCCGGTCGGCGTAGGCGTACGTCTCGAAGCGGGCACCGTCCGGCAGGCCCGGCTCGGCCTCCACCCAGCGCAGCACGCGCAGCACGCCGGGTACGTCCAGATCGTTCTCCCAGGCGGTGCGCAGCCGCCCGCGCACCTCCTCGGGGACCGGACGCGACGGTTTCCTGGCCCAGCCGGCGACGGCCCGCCGCCAGCGCGCGAGGTCGCGGCCCGCCTCGTCGAGGGCGTCCGCGTCGAGCCGCAGGGACGTCGCGTGGGGCGCGGCGAGCAGGGCCAGGCGCAGGACGGCGGGATCGGAGACGCCCTCCAGGGCGTCTCCCCCGGGCGCCGTCCGCGCCGCGGGTCCGGTTCCGTGCCCCGGCGCGGTCACCGGAGCGACCCCCACCAGGACGGCCCCGTCGGCCGAGGACCCGCCGGCCGAGGATCCGCCGGCCGCCGTTGCCCGCTGCTGCGCCACGTGGATGACCTGCGCCTCGCCCAGCCCCGCCGCGAGGTCCTGGCCGTCCTCGAAGGGGCGGACGCCCAGGGTGGTGGCGGCCGCGCGGAGCTCCGCCTGCTGCCGGGCTCCGGTGAGGATGGCCCAGACGGGGTGGCCGCCGAGTTCCAGGGCGCGGACGAGGACGTCGGCGACCAGCAGCACGCGCAGGGCCGAGGCGTCGAGGCCCGAGGCGTGCGCCTGGACCCGGGTCAGGCCCCGCCGGGCGGGAGCGGCCTCGACGGGCTCACCGGTGCGGGAGTCGATGATGCGCAGCACGGCCCGAGCGTAGGCGGACGGACGGCCGTATGCAGGCACTTGGCCGCGATCCGGGACATTGTGGCGGGTATACCGGGCACCCGGGCGGGTCTTTCGGACAGTCCGGTGGGAATCACCGCCCGTCGGACGCCGTTTTCGCCGAGGACACCCACCCCGAGGCCCGAGGAGGCCGGACGTGTACGGCGACGCAGCGACCATCCGCAGGATCCTGTCCGAGCTCGGTGACACCTGGGCCGTCGTCGGCCTCTCGTCGAACCGGAGCCGGGCCGCGTACGGCGTCGCGGAGGTGCTGCGGCGCTTCGGCAAGCGTGTGGTGCCCGTCCACCCCATGGCGGAGACGGTGCACGGCGAGCCCGGCTACGCCTCCCTCGCCGAGATCCCGTTCGAGGTGGACGTGGTCGACGTCTTCGTCAACAGCGGCCTCGCCGGGCCGGTCGCCGACGAGGCGGTCGCCAAGGGCGCGAAGGCGGTCTGGTTCCAGCTCGGAGTGCTCGACGAGGCCGCGTACGAGCGGACCCGGGCGGCGGGACTGGAGATGGTGATGGACCGGTGCCCGGCGATCGAAATTCCCCGGCTGCGCCTGCCGTCTTGAGGTGTCTTACTCTCTTCTCACATTCCGTGTCTGAATACGAACATTCCGTGGCACCGTCTGACCTGTGCAAAGACTGGACCCGCAACGTTCCAGGTGAAGAGTCAAAACTTCGTAAGTAGTCTTTTGCTGTTTCGAACGCATCCCTAATCTATGGCGGCATTGCTCGTTAAACCTGCGTTCAGAAACTGAGAGGCCACTTGACATGGTGAATGTCGACCATGCTGTGCCGGAAGCCACGAAGGACTCCAGCGGTCTACGGAGGGACGTCGGGCTGATCGGACTGATGTGGGCCTCCGTGGGTTCCATCATCGGCTCCGGCTGGCTCTACGGCGCCGAGAAGGCGGTCGTGGTGGCCGGTCCCGCGGCGATCATCTCGTGGGTGATCGGCGCGGTCGCGATCGTCCTCCTCGCGCTGGTGCACGCCGAACTCGGCGGCATGTTCCCCGTGGCCGGCGGCACGGCCCGCTACCCGCACTACGCGTTCGGCGGCCTGGCCGGCATGTCCTTCGGGTGGTTCGCCTGGCTCCAGGCGGCGACCGTCGCCCCGATCGAGGTCGAGGCCATGATCGGCTACGCCGGTCACTGGAAGTGGGCCCAGGGCCTTCAGCACACCGACGGCACGCTGACGGCCAGCGGTCTGCTCACCGCCGTCGTCCTCATGGCGGTCTTCGTCGGCGTCAACTTCTTCGGCGTCCGCGCCCTGGCGCACACCAACAGCGCCGCCACCTGGTGGAAGATCGCCGTCCCGCTGGGCGCGATCTTCATCATCGCCGCCGGCAACTTCCACGGGTCGAACTTCACCTCGGAGGGCTTCGCGCCGTTCGGCGCCAAGGGCGTCCTCGGCGCCATCAGCTCCAGCGGCATCATCTTCGCGCTGCTCGGCTTCGAGCAGGCGATCCAGCTGGCGGGCGAGAGCCGCAACCCGAAGCGGGACCTGCCGCGGGCGACCCTCGGGTCCGTCGCGATCGGCGCGGTGATCTACATCCTGCTCCAGGTCGTGTTCATCGCCGCGCTGCCGCACGCCTCGTTCGCGCACGGCTGGGCCAAGCTCGACTTCGCGGGCATCAGCGGCCCGTGGGCGGGCCTGGCGACCCTGGTCGGCCTGGGCTGGCTGGGCTGGGTGCTCTACGTCGACGCGATCATCTCCCCCGGCGGCACCGGCCTGATCTACACCACCGCCACCTCCCGCGTCTCCTTCGGCCTGGCCAAGAACGGCTACGCGCCGAAGGCGTTCGCCAAGACCGACGCGCGCGGCGTGCCGTGGTTCGGCCTCATCATGTCCTTCGTGACCGGTGTGGTCTGCTTCCTGCCGTTCCCGAGCTGGCAGGAGCTGGTCGGCTTCATCACCTCGGCGAGCGTCCTGATGTACGCGGGTGCGCCGCTGGCGTACGGCGTCTTCGCCGACCGCCTGCCGAACCACGAGCGCCCCTACCGGCTGCCCGGCGGCAAGGTCATCTCCCCGCTGTCCTTCGTGGTCGCCAACCTGATCATCTACTGGGCCGGTTGGGACACCCTGTGGCGCCTGGCCTTCGCGATCGTCCTCGGCTACGTGCTGCTCGGCGGCTACGCCTGGTACGCCACCAGCAAGGAACTGCCCGACGCGCCCCGGCTCGACTTCCGCGCCGCGCAGTGGCTGCCGGCCTACCTGGTCGGCCTGGGCCTGATCTCGTGGCAGGGCGGCTTCGGCGGCCAGGGTCACATCCCCCTGTGGTGGGACATCCTGGTGGTGGCGGCCTTCTCCCTGGGCATCTACTACTGGGCCAAGGCGACCGCCTCGAAGCCCGAGGAGATCGAGCGCAGCATCGAGGAGGTCGTGGTCACCGACGCTCCGGCGCACTGACCCGGCCCCTGTACGCCCCTACGGTGTCCCGTCCGTCACGGCTCCCAGCCGTGGCTGACGGGACACCGTCATAATGCCCGGGTGACGCCCTCCTCCCCCCACGCCGACGCCCCGTCCGCCGAGCGCCGCCCGGTCGTCGTCGTGGGCGCCGGTCCCGCCGGACTCACCGTCGGCAACATCCTGCGCGCCGCCGCCGTCGACTGCGTGGTCCTGGAGACCGAGAGCCGGGAGTTCATCGAGACGAGACCGAGAGCGGGGATCGTCGAGGAGTGGGCGGTACGCGAACTCGGGCGGCGCCAACTGGCCGGGAACCTGCTCACGCGGGCGCAGGCGCACACCCGGTGCGAGTTCCGCTTCGACGGTGAACGGCACCGGTTCCCGTACACCGACCTGACGGGCCGGCACCACTACGTGTACCCCCAGCCGCTGCTGGTGACCGACCTGGTGCGCGAGTACGCCGACACCCGGGGCGGCGACATCCGCTTCGGCGTGCGGGACGTCCGGCTGCACGACCTGGACACCGGCCGGCCGTCGGTGTCGTACCTCTGCCCGCAGACGGACGAACGCCGGGTGATCCACTGCGAGTTCGTGGCGGGCTGCGACGGGGCTCGCGGGGTGACCCGGGACGCGCTGCCGTCCGGGCGGGCCCGGATCGCACGGCACGACTACGGCATCGGCTGGCTGGCGCTGCTCGCCGAGGCGCCGCCGTCCTCCGACTGCGTCGTGTTCGGCGTCCATCCGCGGGGGTTCGCCGGGCACATGGCCCGCGGCCCGGAGGTCACCCGCTACTACCTCCAGTGCCCGCCCGGCGACGACCCGGACAGCTGGGGACACGAGCGCGTCTGGGCCGAGCTGCGGGAGCGGCTCGGCGCGGCGGGGGCGCCACCGCTGACGGAGGGGCGGCTGATCGAGAAGCGCGTGCTGGACATGCACGACTACGTGGTGGAGCCCGTGGTGTCCGGGCGGCTGTTCCTCGCGGGCGACGCCGCGCACCTGACCGCGCCGATCGCGGCCAAGGGCATGAACCTGGCCCTGCACGACGCCTTCCTGCTGGGCGACGCGCTCGCCGCACGGCTCACCGAGGGCGACGAGGGCGGGCTGGACGGCTACTCGGCGGCGTGCCTGCGGCGGGTGTGGGACTACCAGGAGTTCTCGCAGTGGCTGTCGGACATCTACCACGGCGCCGCCTCCGGCGACCCCTACCGCGCGGGCACCACGCTGGCCCGGCTGCGGCGCCTGTTCACCTCCCCGGCGGCGGCAGCCGCGTTCGCGGAGCAGTACCTGGGTACGGCGGCGCGCTACTAGGGCACGTGTCAGTCGTGCGGCGGCCGGTCGCTGAGCCGGTGGTCCGCCACGTTCAGCGCCTCGTCGACGAGGCGGCGCAGATGCCCGTCGCGCAGTGAGTACACCACCCGGCGGCCTTCCTTGCGGGTGTTCACCAGCCCCGCGAGCCGCAGCCGGGCCAGGTGCTGGCTGACGGCCGGCCGGGCCGCCCCGCACGCCGCCGTGAGGGTCGTGACGTCCGCCTCCCCCTCCGTCAGGGCGTGCAGCAGCGCGAGGCGGGTGCGGTCGCCGAGCAGGGCGAGGAGTTCGGCGGCGAGCGCGAACTGTTCCTCGCCCGGACTGCGCGGGTGCGCATGCTGCGCAGGTGATAGGTGCATGCGTGCGCTCATACGCACATAATGGCCCTGTGGGCGGCCGTCCGTCCACCTCCAGCGCACCGGAAGGGGAACCCCGTGAGCGACCGGCATCACCACCATCACCATCACCACGAACACCCTCACCGTCCCTCGGTCCGCCACCGTCTCGCCCACCTCCTCACCCCCCACTCCCACGAGACCGCCGACAAACTCGACCCCGCGCTGGAGTCGAGCGCGCGCGGCATGCGCGCCCTGTGGGTGTCGCTGGCCGTGCTGGGCGGGACGGCACTGGTGCAGGCGGTCGTGGTGGCCGTCTCGGGGTCGGTGGCGCTGCTCGGCGACACGGTGCACAACGCCGCGGACGCGCTGACCGCCGTACCGCTGGCCATCGCCTTCGCGCTCGGCCGTCGCGCCCCCACGCGCCGCTTCACCTACGGATACGGGCGCGCCGAGGATCTCGCGGGCATCGCGATCGTGCTGACGATCGCCGCGTCCGCGGCCTTCGCCGCATGGGCGGCGGTGGACCGGCTCCTCGACCCGCGGCCCGTGGCGCACGTCCCGGCCGTCGCCGTCGCCGCCGTGGCCGGATTCGCGGGGAACGAGTGGGTGGCCCGGTACCGGATCCGGGTGGGCCGCGCGATCGGCTCGGCCGCGCTGGTCGCCGACGGTCTGCACGCCCGTACGGACGGGTTCACGTCACTGGCCGTGCTGGTCGGCGCCGGAGGGTCCGCGCTCGGGTGGCGGCTCGCCGACCCGCTCGTGGGGCTGGCGATCACGGCGGCGATCGGGCTGGTGCTGCGGGACGCGGCGCGTGAGGTGTTCCGGCGGGTGATGGACGCCGTCGACCCGGCGCTGGTGGACCGGGCCGAGCGGGCGCTCCGGGAGGTCGCGGGGGTGCGGGAGGTCGGCGAGCTGCGGCTGAGGTGGATCGGGCACCGGCTGCGCGCGGAGGTCGCGGTCGTGGTGGACGGCGAGGCGACGGTCCGGCAGGCGCACGCGGTCGCCGTCGAGGCCGAGCACGCCCTGCTGCACGCCGTGCCGAGGCTCACCGCGGCCCTGGTGCACGCGGATCCGGCGCCCGCCCCGGGCGAGACGGACCCGCATCTGCCGCTGGCCCACCACGTGACCGTCTGACGTCAGGCCACGCCCAGACCCTCCAGCACCACCGCTCCGGGCAGCTCGGCGAACGCCTTCCCCGGCACCAGCAGCTTGCCGCGCCGGCGTCCGCTGCCGACCAGGACGTACGGCAGGTCGACGACGGCCGAGTCCACCAGCACGGGCCAGCCGTCCGGGAGTCCGATCGGGGTGACGCCCCCGTACTCCATGCCGGTCTCCCCCGTCGCGGTCTCCATCGACGCGAAGGAGGCCTTGCGGGCGCCGAGCCGGCGGCGCACGACGCCGTTGACGTCGACCCGGGTGGTGGAGAGCACGACGCACGCGGCCAGGGTGCTCTCGCCGCCCCGCTTGCCCGCGACGACCACGCAGTTGGCCGACTGCTCCAGCAGCTCGCGGCCGTAGTGCTCGACGAAGACGGCGGTGTCGGCCCACTGCGGATCGGTGTCGACGTAGACGATCCGGTCGGCGGGGACGCTGCCGCGCCAGTCGCGTACGGCGTCGGCGACCGGGCGGGTCAGTTCGTCCAGGCAGTCAGGAGCGGGCATGGCGGTGTCGAAGTGTCCGATGGGTGCGCGCATGGCCGCACGCTAACAGCCGCGAGGCGGGGGGGCGGCCGGGCAGCTCAGGGGACGGGCGGCACCGAGACCGCCATCACCAACTCCATCGGCACGTCGCCGGTGTTGGCGTACGTGTGGGACGTGTTGGCCTCGAAGGAGGCGCTCGCGCCGGCCGGGACGCGGTACTCCGTGCCGTCGACGGTGAGGGTCAGCTCCCCGGCCGTGACATGGAGGAGTTCGACCGTGCCCGCGGGGTGCGGGTCGGAGGAGCTGTGCTCGCCCGGCATCAGGCGCCAGTCCCAGATCTCCAGCGGTCCGGGGGCCTCGGTGCCCGCGAGGAGCCGGTTGTAGCTGCCCGCGTCCGTGTGCCAGAGCCGTACGGCCTGCTCGGCGGGGACGATCCGGACCTTCGGACCCTGCTCGTACTCGAGCAGGGTGGTGATGCTGACGCCGAGCGCGTCGCCGATCTTGACGACGGTGCCGAGGCTGGGGTTGGTGCGGGCCTGCTCGATCTGGATGAGCATGCCGCGGCTGACGCCGGCCCGGGCGGCCAGCACGTCCAGGGTGAAGCCGCGCACCGCGCGCCAGTGCTTGACGCTGCGCGCCAGGGACTGGGTCAGCAGGTCGAGGTCCGACACATTCCGTCCAATATTCTGGATGACAGGGTTCACTGCACTGAACTACGGTGGGTGTACCGATTGTTCACCGAACTGTACTGCGAGGGCCCGTGACCGCATTCTTCGCCCTGGCCACCAGCCTCCTTTGGGGCCTGGCCGACTTCGGCGGCGGGCTGCTGACGCGGCGCAACCCCGCGCTGACGGTCGTCGTGCTGTCCCAGGCGATCGCGGCCGTGGTGCTGGGCGCGGTCGTGGTCGCGACGGGCGGCTGGAGCGAGGCCGGTCCCCGGCTGTGGTTCGCGTTCGCGGCGGGCCTGGTCGGTCCGGTCGCACTGCTGTCCTTCTACAAGGCGCTCGCTCTGGGGCCGATGGGCGTCGTGTCGCCGCTCGCCACCCTCGGCGTCGCCGTGCCCATCACCGTCGGCCTGTTCCTGGGTGAGCGTCCGGGCCCGGCTCAGGTCGCGGGCATCGCGGTCGCCGTCATGGGCGTCGTCCTCGCGGGCGGGCCGGAGCTGCGCGGCGCGCCCGTGCAGCGGCAGGCGATCCTGCTCACGCTGGTCGCGGCGCTCGGCTTCGGCACGGTGTTCGCGCTGATCGCGGAGGCCTCGACCACCGTCACCGGCCTGTTCCTCGCGCTGTTCGTGCAGCGCGTGACGAACGTCGTCGCGGGCGGCGCCGCGCTGTACGTCTCCGTCAGGCGGGGCGCCCCCGCCCTCCCGGCGGGCGGCTTCCCCTGGGCCGCCGTGCCGGCGCTCGCCTTCGTCGGGCTCGCGGACGTGGCGGCCAACGGCACCTACTCGGTCGCCGCCCAGCACGGTCCGGTCACCGTGGCCGCGGTGCTCGCCTCGCTCTACCCGGTGGTGACCGCGCTGGCCGCCCGGGGCTTCCTCCGCGAGCGCCTGCGCGCCGTCCAGGCGGCGGGCGCGGGCCTCGCCCTGCTGGGCACCCTGTTGCTGGCGACGGGCTGACTCAGCTCTCGGTCTCCAGCTCGGCGAGCCGGGCCACGTCCTGCTCGTCCAGGTCCGCCAGGGCCAGCAGCTGGTCCGGGGTGACGCCTTGCGGGATCGGCACCGGGGGCGGGGTCCGAAGCGGTGGCTGCCAGCCGTCGGCGGGGGTCCAGCGTCGCACGACCCGGGCGGGCGCGCCGGCCACCACGGCGTGGTCGGGCACGGTCCCCCGGACCACCGCCCCGGCGGCCACGACCACGTTCCGGCCGATCCGCGCGCCCGGCAGGATCACCGCGCCGGTGCCGATCCAGCACCCCGGACCGATCTCCACCGGCTCCATCCGCGGCCACTGCCTGCCGATGGGCTCGTGCGGGTCGTCGTAGGAGTGGTTGGTGGACGTGACGTACACGTACGGGCCGAAATAGCAGTCGCTGCCGATCGTGACCGTCGTATCGGCGATGACGTGGCTGCCACGGCCGAGCACGACCCCGTCGCCGAGGCGCAGGATGGGCTCGGGGCCGAGGTCGAGGTCGGGCATGAGGCCCGCGGTCAGGGTGACCTGCTCGCCGATGATGCAGTGGGCGCCGAGGTGGATCCAGGGTTCGCCGAAGACGGTGCCCAGGGGGAAGGCGAGCCTGGTACCCGTTCCCATGGCGCCGAAGCGCAGCCGTCCGGGGTGCTCGGCGGTCACCGAGCCCGTGCGCTGCACCCACGCCCAGCCCGCGTGCACGGCGCGCTGGAGGAGGCCGCGCCGCCAGGAAGAGAACGAGAACGTGTTCTTGGGCTTGGGCACCCGCTCACGGTACTCAGCGCGCGGTCCGCCCAAGAGGCCGGAAGGCTGTGATCTTCGCCCCACCGGGTGGCGTACGGTGCGGAGGTGGCGACGACGAGGAGAAGGCGATGACGCACAAGGCGTTGATCACGGGCATCGGCGGCAAGGAACCGAGGATCGACCCCGAGGCGTTCGTGGCGCCCACGGCGTCCGTGATCGGGGACGTGACGCTGGAGGCCGGGGCGAGCGTCTGGTACGGGGCGGTGGTGCGCGGGGACGTGGAGCGGATCAGCGTCGGGGCGAGCGCGAACGTACAGGACAACGTGACGCTCCATGCCGACCCCGGCTTTCCGGTCAGTGTCGGGCAGCGGGTGTCCATCGGGCACAACGCCGTGGTGCACGGGGCGACCGTCGAGGACGACTGCCTGATCGGGATGGGGGCGACCGTGCTCAACGGGGCCGTGATCGGAGCGGGCTCGCTGGTCGCCGCGCAGGCGTTGGTGCCGCAGGGGATGGTGGTGCCGCCGGGGTCGCTGGTGGCCGGGGTACCGGCGAAGGTGAAGCGGGAGCTGACGGAGGAGGAGCGTCAGGGCGTGACGCTCAACGGCACGATGTACGCGGAGCTGGCGAAGGCGCACCGGGACGTGCACCAGGGCTGAACCCGAGGGCCCTGTCCCGGTCCTCAGTCGTTGGCCGGGACGGGCTCCGGCTCGGCTTCCCGCTTCTCGGCCGCCGCCTTCTTCGCCTTGCGCCTGATCACCAGCATCGAGGTCAGACCGATCAGCAGCGCCACCACCAGGCCCAGGTACGAGAAGCGCTTGAGCCAGTCCTCGGCGACCACTCCCACGTAGTAGACGACCGCGGTGGTGCCGCCCGCCCAGCAGATGCCGCCGAGGACGTTGGCGATCAGGAACTTCCAGTACGGCATGTGCAGGACACCGGCGAGCGGGCCGGCGAAGATGCGGAGCAGGGCGACGAAGCGGCCGAAGAAGACCGCCCACATGCCCCACTTCTCGAAGGACCGCTCGGCGGTGGCGACATGGCCCTCGCTGAAGTGCCTGGGGAACTTGCTGCCCAGCCAGGCCAGCAGCGGGCGGCCGCCCTTGCGGCCGATCGCGTAACCGATGGAGTCGCCGATGACGGCGCCGGCCGTCGCGCACGCGCCGAGCACGACGGGGTTGATGCCGGAGTGGTGGGAGGACATCAGGGCCGCCGAGACCAGGACGATCTCACCGGGCAGGGGGATGCCCAGGCTCTCCAGACCGATCACCAGGGCCACCACGGCGTAGACGGCGGCCGCGGGCACCGAGTCGAGCCATTCCTGGACGTGCACCGCCGGTTCCTCCCCTGTCGGTCCTCACTGCTGCGGACGTCACCCGACGGCGCGCCCCCTGTGAAGGCTACCGGTTCGCCGCCGGACGGTGGCGCCCGTGCGCGCGGCCGTGGCACCGATCCGCCGACGCTGCGTCGATTCCCGGACATCCGGGCGACACACGAGCCGGGAAGCACCCTGCCGTGTCCTCCCTCCGGCTCGACGCGCCCGCGCCCCCGGTGTCCCCCGCCCCGGCCCGCCCGCTGCGGCTGGCTCTGTGCCTCTGTCCCCTGTTGCTGGTGGTGGTCTGGGGGCTGACGAATCGTTCCCTCGCCCAGGAGGGAGCCGTCCGGCTGGCCCGGGCGGACCCCTGGTGGCTGCTGGTCGGAGGCGGGTGCACCTGCCTGGGCTGGGTCGCCGCCGCGTGCGTACGGCAGGGCGCCGTGCCGGACCGGCTGCCTCCGGGGCTGCTGCTGGCCTCGCAGTTCGCCGCGGGGGCCGCGAACCACGCGCTGCCCGGCGGGATCGGCGCGCACCTGGTGACCCTGCGCTTCCTGCGCGGGCGGGGCGTTCCGCCCGCCCGGGCCACGGCCTCGATCGCCCTGTACTCGCTGGCTAAGACCGCCGCGAAGACGCTGGTGCTGCTGGTGTTCCTGCTGGTCTTCCAGGACACACCGCTGCTCGACGTGATCGTCCCGGACGGGCCGCCGCCGCTGCCGGTCCTCGCCGTGGCGGTCACCGGTGTCGCGGCGGCGGGCGTGCTCGTCACGGTCGTACGTCCCCTGCGGCGCCCGGTGACGGGGCTGCTGCGCACCGCCCTGGCCGACGCGCGGCAGTTGCACACCCGGCCCGGCCGGGTGCTCGCTCTGTGGGGCGGGGCCACCGCGATGCCGCTGCTGCAAGGCTGTGTGCTCGCCTCGGTCGCGGCGGCGCTCGGGCTGGCGGTGCCGTGGGGCCAGGTGGTGTTCGCCCACCTGGCCGCGGGCACCGCCGCCGGGGCCGTACCCGCGCCCGGTGGTCTCGCGGTGGACGCGGCGCTGGTGTTCTCCCTCGCGGCATGCGGCGCCCCGGTGGCCGCGGCCACCGCGACCGTGATCGGCTACCGCGTACTCACCGACTGGCTGCCACTGCTGCCGGGCACGCTGGTGCTGTCGGCTCTGATCCGCGCCAAGGTGCTGTGAGCGCCGGTCACCCGCGCCGGTCACGTGGACGCGGCGGGCGCGTCTGCCGCCCGGACACCTGCTCGGGGGCGGTCGGCGCCGGTGCTGCAACATCGTCGCGGACGGCCGTCGCAGACCTCTCCCGCGCTTGCCGTGCCGGCCTCACTTCGCGGGCTGCGAGGCCGCGGCCCCCGCGTGCGCGGGCGCGCGAACAGGCCGGGTGTTCGGTCGGTGAGCGCCGGTCACCCGCGGCGGTCACTCGCGGCGGGCGACCAGACGGTAGGCGTTGGACAGGCCGAGGCGGTGGGACAGGGGCCGTACCGCGAAACGGTCGAGGAGCGTGGCCGCGAGGAACACCGGTATGCCCGCGAGAAGGACCGAGGTGCGCAGGACGCGCCGGAGGGCACCCGGCGGCTCGGGCAGCCAGGGGGCGTCCTCGCGCGGCGCGATGTGGTCCAGGGCCAGCCAGACGGCGGCGAGCAGGTCGACCGGGTCGTGCGGCTCGGCGTGCTGTTCGGCGACCACGGTGAAGCCCAGCTCGGTGAGCCGCCGGCGCAGATTGCCGACCGGCACCAGGTGCAGGTGCTGCGGCTGGAGCCAGGGCAGCCACCAGCGGCCGAGGAGGCGGGCGTAGCGGCTCTCGGGGTCGGGGACCTCGATGAGCAGGTGGCCGCCGGGGCGGACGGCCTGGTGGGCGGCGCGCAGTTCGCGGTCGGGGTCGGTGCTGTGCTCCAGGTAGTGGAACATGCTGACGACGTCGTAGCGGGCGGTGAGGTCGCGGGCGAGCTCCGGGAAGGCGCCGCGGTGGCCGTGCTCGACGCGGCCCTCGCGTTCGGCGATCTCCACGCCGTCGGTGAAGTCGAGGCCGTCGAACGTCGTGCCGGGCAGCACCTCGCGGGCGGCGGCGCAGAAGTGGCCGTGGCCGGTGCCGACGTCGAGCCAGTTCTTCGGGGTGGGGTCGTGCGGCAGCATCGACTCGGCGCGGCCCCGGTACATGCCGGTGCGGCCGCCGAAGGTCCCGCCCATGCGCTGTTCGCCGAGGCCGTCGTAGAAGTCGCGGTAGTAGAACTCCAGGCCCGTCTGGTTCAGCGCCGGGTTCTGGAAGGTGTGCCCGCAGGCCTCGCAGCGGTCGAGGACGAAGCGGCCCGGCTTGTGCTGGAGCAGGTCGGTGGTGCGCAGCCGGGTGGTCAGACGGTCCGAACGGCACCACGGGCAGGTGGTGCGGCGGGGCGCGAGGAAGCGGTCCACGCCGTCGGCCAGGTCGGCCTGGTAGGCGGGGCGCAGCGCGGCGACCCGGGCGGCGCGGTCCGCGCGGTCTGCGCCTGGCGTTTCGTTGCTCATCGGCTCTCCTCCGGGCGTGCGTCGGCGGCCAGTCGCTCGAGGTGGGCCGCGGCGGCGGGGGCGCCGCCGGCCGCCCGGAAGGCGGCGCGGACACGGCCGGCGGCGGTGCGGTGGGCGGGTTCGAGCAGGACGGCGTCGAGTGCCGGGCCCAGCCGGGCCGCGGTGACCCGGCCGAACCGCACCCGGACGCCCGCTCCGGCGGCGGCGACCTGGGCGGCCACCACGGGCTGGTCGTCGCGGATGGGGGCGACGACGAGCGGGACGCCGTGCCAGAGGGCCTCGCAGACGGTGTTGTGCCCGGCGTGGCACACCACCGCGTCGACTTCTTCCAGGAGCGGGAGCTGGGGCACGGAGGGCAGGACCAGGACGTCCTTGTCGTCGCCGGACTTCGGCAGGGTGCCGCCGGGATCGGCCACCACCGCCTGCACCGTGCCGGCCCGCTCCCGCAGCGCGCTCACGCACTCGGCGAGGAAGCGCCCGCCCACGTCGGCGTTGGCGGTGCCGAGGGTCACCAGGACCTTGGCCCGGCCGGGATCCAGCCACTCCCAGGGGAAGCCGGGCGTGGCGGGGCGGTCGGCGATCGAGGGGCCGACGTAGTGGATGTGGTCGCCCCGGGCGGCGGACGGGCCGGCGAGTTCGGGGGTGCTGAAGGCCAACAGCAGGTGGGGCGAGAAGCGCGGGTCGGTGTCACCGGCCGGGTCGCCGACGCGGGCGCGCAGTTCGCCGAGCCTCGCCCGGAGCCAGTCGGCGACCTTGGGGATGCCGTCGTAGGCGCCGGTGAGTTCGGCCGAGGTGGTGGCGGAGGTGGCCCAGCGCAGGCCGAGGCGCTCGGCCACCAGGGCTCCGGCGAAGGTCTGCTGGTCGGCGACGACGACATCGGGCCGGAACTCCCCGACGGCCGCCCGCACGCCGGGAGCCATCGCGTCCGCGAGCGGCAGCAGGTACCCCTCCCACAGGTACTTCAGCGCCTCCGGCCCCCGCAGCTCCGGCGGGCGCGCGCCCGGGGCGGGTCCCGCACAGGGCAGGACGACGGCCTCCGGGCCCGCGAGCCGCCGTACCAGCGCGGGATCGGCGCACGCCCAGGCCACCCGGTGGCCGCGCGCGGCGAGCCCCACGGCGACGCCCACCGTGGGGTTGATGTGCCCGACCAGGGGCGGTACGACGAACAGGAACCCGCTCACCGGACGGCCTCGGCGCCCGCCGAGCGGATCAGGTCCAGGACGTGCCCGCCGACCGCCCCGGCCGCCTCCACCAGCACGGAGTGCTCGTGTCCGGGCAGCACGACGGACCGGAAGTCCGCGAGCAGGGCCTCCTTCAGCGGCAGCAGTTCCACCACGTCCGAGTCGCCGCCGTAGACGCCGAGGACGGGGCAGCGTACGGCCCTGATCTCGGGCTCGGTGAGCACCCGGCTGGCAGGGACGTCCCGGCCGAGGGTGGTCTCCCGGGCCAGTCGTCCGGCGCCCCGGGCGAGACGGGCGGTGTGGTGGCCGCGGTTGGCGCTGATCCAGGCGATCGTGTCGGGCTCGTTGTGGGTCAGCTCGGAGACCACCCGGTCCAGGATGCCGCGCAGCTTCGCCGCCCAGGCCGCGGTCGCCGGCTCGGACTCGATCAGGGCGAGGCTGGCGACCCGCTCCGGATGGCGGGCGGCGTAGCCGAAGGCGATGGTGCCGCCGTAGGAGTTGCCGACCAGATGGACGGGGCCGGTGATGCCCAGCCGGTCGAGCAGCGCCTCCAAGTCGTCGATGTTGTGGTCGAGGGTGTAGCCGGCCGGCGGTCGTTCACTGCGGCCGTGGCCGCGCAGGTCGTACATGACGACGTCGACGCCCGCCGCCGCGAACCGCGGGGCCACCGTGAAGTAGTAGCTGGCCAGGCTGTCGGTGAGCAGGCCGTGCACGAGCACGGCGGTGGCGACCGGGGCGCGGCCGTCCTCGGGGCCCATTCTCTGCACGTGCAGCCGGATGTCGCCGGCGTCGACCATGGCCATCCGTCAGCCCGCCTCCGCGGCCTTCAGGCTCTGCACGACGTGCTCGACGAGCCTGCCGACGGTGAGCTCGATGATCTCCTCGAACTCCATGCCGGCCAGGAACTCGGCGAAGTTGACCCGGTTCCCGTAGTGCTCCTTGAGCAGACCCGCGAGGGCCACGAGATCGATGCTCTCCAGTTCGAGATCGCGGTTGAACGTGGTGTTCATGCCGATCTCGAGGTCCTCGTCGCCGTACTCCTCCAGCAGGGTCAGGAGCAGCGCCCTGATCTCGGCGAGCACCACCTCCTCGTCGGCGTGCCCGGTGGTCGGCTCCGTGGGATTCATCGCTCCTGCTCCTCTTCGTCGTCGCCCGCCGGTCCCGTCGTCCAGGCCACGACGTAGTCCCGGGCCGGCAGTGCCGGGGGATTGCTGACCGGTGCCAGGCGCACCGTGTAGACGCGTTCCAGGCGGCCCGAGACCAGCAGCCGGTCTCCGGCCGGTGCCGCGTGGAAGACGGCGAAGTCCCGGGGGCGCCCGCCGAATCCGGTGCCCTCCGCCTTGGCGACGGCTTCCTTGGCGGCCCAGAACCGGGTGAACCACAGCGCCGTGTCCCCCGCCTCGGACAGGGTGTGCAGCAGCCGGAGTTCGTCCGTGCCGAGGGCGGCGGCGAGGGCCGCCGGGTCCCGTTCGGTGACCTCTTCGATGTCGATGCCGGGTCCCGGGCCGGGCTCGTGCGGCCGTACGATCGCCACGCCCGCCTCGGCCCGGTGGGCCAGCGAGACGTCCAGCGCGGGCAGGGTGCGGCCGTGGACGCCCGTGACGTACGGGCGGCCCAGGTCGTCGTTGCGGACGCGGATCTCCGCCGGGAAGACCGGCCCCTCGCCCTGCTCCCAGAGCCATCGCCGTACGGCGTCCTTGACCGCGATCCGGCCGAGCAGCCACTGCCTGCGGCCGCGCGGCGCGTGCTCGGCGTACTCCGCTCGCTCCGGGCCGCCCAGCGAGTTGCGCATGATCAGCTCGCGGGAGGCGAGGTCCGGCCACCGCTCGTGGAGCAGTGACCAGCCGCCGGGCCGGGGCTCGGAGAGGGTGTTGCGCTCGGGGAAGCGCTCGACCGGGCGGGTCTGCGGGTCGTTGTCGAAACGGCGGTCCTGCCAGCCGGTCAGCAGGGCCCACACCCGCCCGGCGACGGTCAGTTCCACGTCCGCCTCGAGGACGGTGTCGGTGAGCGAGGTGATCCGCACCAGGCACTCGACCTTCGTGCCGGGGGCCGGGTGCGGTCCGTGGAACCGCATGTGCCGCATCTGGACGGGGAACACGACGGTCCGCTCGGTCCGGGTCGCCATGATCCAGTAGCCGAGGATCTGGCCCACGTTGTCGAGCAGGGCGCCGGGGGCGGAGGGGGTGGTGATGACCCCGCGTACGTGCCGGTCGCCGATGCCGGTGAGCTCGGTGACCCCCTGGAACGCCGGTCCGTGGAACATCCAGCGCTCGGTGTAGAGCTGCGCGGCGGTGTGGTCGGGGGCGCGTTCCGGGGTGGGGTGGGCCGTGCGTGTCGCGGGTGGTGCGGGGTGCCGGCCGGCCAGTTCGACGACGGCGCGGGCCGTGGGGCCGAAGGAAACGGCGAGGCGGTGCGGGTCGTCCGGGGTGCGGGTGACGGTGACCGGGACGTCGACGGGTGGTGTGGCGGTCAGCCACCGGTCGAAGCGCGCCCCGTGCACGGCGACCGCCCGCATGCCGGGTGACGCCTGCTCCGCCGCGTCCATCATGTGCCGCACGATCGTGGTCGCCGGGACGACCGGCCACCGGTCGGCCACGTCCGGCCAGCCGGGGCGCTGCGGGAAGAAGCAGTGGTCGAGGAGGTGGGGCATGGTGTCCGGGGACACGCGGACGGTGGTCCGCCAGGTGGCCGGGGGGACGGCCGTCTGGTCGGCGACCGCGGGTGTGCGGCGTCCTCCTTCGGCGTGACTGGCATGCGCTCGCATGCGAGCGGGGGCCTGCCCGGTGGCCGCTGGGACCCGGGTGTCGACGGCGGTGCCGGGGCTGGCGCCGGTCGCAGACGGGGGCGAGTGGTGTCCATGGCCACCCGTCGCGATGAGTTCGGCCGCCGCGTGCGCGGTGTCGCGCAGGAGCGCGTTCAGTTCGGCGGCGGCCGGAAAGCGTTCGGCCACGGCGTCCAGCGGGGACGGCAGACCGGCGGCCGGGGTCGGGCCGGCGCCGGTCAGATCTCGTGTCTCCCTCGCGGGAGGCGTCGCGTGCAACTCCGCGCGCAGTGCGGTCAGGGCCGGACCGTCGAGGGACACCAGCGCACCGCCCAGGTCCAGCCGGACCGGCGGACGGTGCGGCCGGACGGCGGGCGCGGGGGCGCCCGGCCGGGGCAGTGCCGGTGCCACCGGCGCGCCCGCCGTCCACAACGCCGTCGCCGTCCGGCGGAGTTGGGCGAGGCCCGTGCGGTGGGGCGAGTTCGCGGCGACGACCAGGTGATCGCGGTCGCCGAGGGTGTCGTCGATCAGGGAGGCGAGCCGGCCGGGGCCCACCTGGACGAAGGCGCGGTGCCCGGCGTCGTACAGGGCTCCGACGAGCTCGCGGAAGCGGACGGGTTCGAGCAGATGCCGCAGGAAGAGTGCGCGCACGGCGGCCTCGCCCGCCGGGAAGGGTGCCGCCGTGGTCCCGGACCAGACGGGGATGGTGGGCGGATGGAGCCGGAAGCGGTCGGCGGCTTCCTTGATGGGCGCCAGGTAGGGCTCCAGCATCGGTGTGTGGAACCCGGACCGGAAGGGCAGCACCTGGCACAGCACGCCCCGGGCGCGGAAGGCCCGGACGAACTCGCCGACCGCCGTGTCCGGCCCACACACCATCGACTGGCTGGGCGCGTTGTCGTGGGAGAGCACGATCCCGGCGTCCGCCCAGCCGTCGGCGAGGGCGGCGGCGACCTGCGCTGCGGGGGCGCCGACGGCACCGAAGGCCAGGCCCGGAACGGTCACCGTGTCCGGGTCGAACCCGGCCATGAACGCGTCGACCTCGGCACCGGAGTACAGCCCGGCCACCGCCATCGCGGTCCATTCGCCGACGCTGTGACCGGCCACCGCGTCCGGCACGACGCCCATGCTGCGCAGCGCCGCGTCGAGGAGCCGGCCCACGCCGACGACACCGGCACCGTGCCGGCCCACGTCACCGACCCGCAGTTCCTCGGCCGGGGCCCCGGGAAGCCGGGGCAGGCCGAAGTGGGCGGCGATGTCGTCGACGCGGGGCGTGAACTCGGCCTCCAGGCCGGGGAAGACGAAGGCGAGTCGCCCCTGGCCGGGCCCGAGGAGCGGTCGGCTCCGGAACCAGACGTCGCTGCGGCCCTGCCAGGCCCGGCCCTTGCCGACCGCCCGCCGGGCCAGCGCCAGCCGCTTGGCGGTCGGATCGACGATGCCGAGCCGCACCGGGCCGGCGTCGGGGTGCGTCCGGTCGCTGTCGAGTCCGGAGCCGAGTACGGCGGAGTCGTCCGGGGCGAGGAGCGCGGCGAGCCCCTCCGGGTGGTCGGCGGCGAGCAGGAGCACACGCTCGGGTTCGGTGACCCGGACGGTGGTGCGCGGGGGCCCACCCACGGCCCGCACCGAGCCCTCGGGCCGGTCGGCGCGCTCGACGGCACGGACGCCCTCGCCTCCCACGGTCCCAACGGTGCCGGCAGCGGCAGCGGAGCCGCCCACCACACCCGCCCCTCGGCCCGCCGGCTCACCGACGCGAGCGGGGGCGCGGAGGTCGCCTCCCGCCATGGCCGGCGCCGTGTGCCCGCTGGGAGGCTCCTCCAGCACCACGTGGGCGTTGATCCCGCCGAAGCCGAACGCGTTCACCGCGGCCCGGCGTACCGGCCGGTCCGGGGTGGTGTCCCAGGGCACCGCCTTCCCGAGGGGCCGGAAGCGGGTGCGGGCGAGCGCGGGGTGGGGGTCGTCGCAGTGCAGGGTGGGCAGGAGCGTGCCGTGGTGGACGGCCAGGGCGGCCTTGACGAGGCCGGCCACTCCCGCGGCGGGCATGGTGTGGCCGATCATCGACTTCACCGAGCCGAGCACGGCGCGGTCCTCACCGTCCGGCGCGCCGGGGTCTCCCCGGCCGAACACCTCGGCCAGCGTGGCCAGTTCGGCCGCGTCCCCGGCGGGGGTGGCGGTGCCGTGCGCCTCCAGCAGGCCGACCGCGCCGGGGGCGGCCGGGTCGAGGCCGGCGGCCCGCCAGGCCTGGCGTACGGCGTGCGCCTGGCCGCCCGGGTCGGGGTTGACGAGACCGGACGTACGGCCGTCGCTGGCCACGCCCGTGCCCCGGATCACCGCGTAGACGCGGTCGCCGTCGCGCTCGGCGTCGGCGAGACGCTTGAGGACGACCACGCCCGTGCCCTCGCCGATGAGGATGCCGTCGGCGTCCCGGTGGAAGGGGCGGCTGCGCTGGCTCGGGGAGAGGGCGCGCAGTTGGGAGAACACGCTCCACAGGGTGATGTCGTGGCAGTGGTGCACTCCCCCGGCCAGCATCAGGTCGCAGCGTCCGGCGGCGAGTTCACCGACCGCCTGGTCGACGGCGACCAGCGAGGAGGCGCAGGCCGCGTCCACGGTGTAGGCGGGGCCGCGCAGGTCGAGCCGGTTGGCGATGCGGGAGGCCGCCAGGTTGGGCACCAGACCGATCGCGGACTCGGGGCTCTGCGGCCCCAGCCGTTCGGTGAACGCCTCCCGGACCCGGCCCAGTTGGTCCGGTGTCAGGTCGGGCAGCAACTCGCCCAGGGTGCGTACGAGTTGTCCGGCCGTCCGGACCCGCTGGTCGAGCCGGACCAGGCCGGGGGTGAGGTAGCCGCCCCGGCCCAGGACGACGCCGACGCGGTGCCGGTCGGGCAGCCGGTCCGCGCCGCCCGCGTCGGCGAGCGCGGCGGCGGCCACGTGCAGCGCGATCAGCTGGTCCGGCTCGGTGCCCGCCACCGAGGCGGGCATGATGCCGAACCGGGTGACCTCCACCTCGGCCAGGCCGTCCACGAACCCGCCGCGCCGGCAGTACACCTGGTCGGCGACGGCGGGCCCGGTCGCGGCCGAGGGACGGTAGTAGTCGGCGTCCCAGCGGCCCTCGGGCACCTCGCCGATCGCGTCCACGCCGTCGCGCAGGTTGTGCCAGTAGGCGTCGAGGTCGGCGGCGCCGGGCAGCAGGACCGCCATTCCCGTGATCGCCACCGGGGTTTGACGCTCCGTCATGTCGGTCATGTCACCAGCCCGAGGCGGTGTAGACGACCGCGCGGGCCGACTCGTCGCCCCAGGCGAGTTCCCGCAGCAGGGCCGCGGTGCCCTCTTCGGGGTCGATGAGCCGGACCCCGCGCCGGGCGTACTCCCGGCCGAGTTCGGGGCTGACCATGCCGGTGTGGCCGCCGGTGGGCGCCCACGGGCCCCAGTGCACGGTCAGCGCGCGGTGGCCGGTGCGGGCCGCCCAGTCGGCGCCGAGGTCCTCCAGGGCGTCGTTGGCGGCCGCGTAGTCGGCCTGGCCCCGGTTGCCGAGGACGGCGGAGACGCTGCCGAACAGGACGGCGAAGCCCGGCCCGGTGGGTAGTTCCTCCAGGGCGGCCAGCAGGGTCGCCGCTCCGGCGGTCTTGGTGCCGTACACCCGCTGGAAGGACTCGGCGGTCTTCTCGGCGATCAGCCGGTCCTCGATCACCCCGGCGGCGAACACGACCCCGTCGAGCCGGCCGTGCTCGGCGTGGATCTCCTTGACCGCCTGGAGCGCCGCGTCCCGGTCGCGGAAGTCCACGGAGCGGTAGCGGGCGTCGCTGCCGAGCGCGGCGAGTTCCCCGAGCGTCGCGGTGATCTCCCGCTGCGCCAGGAGGAGTTCGGCGGCACGGTTGACCTCGGCGGGCTTGAGCGGGCCGCCGTCCGCGCGGGCGGCGAGCGCGGCGCGCAGTTCGGCCGGGGTGCGGGCGGCGGCGGTCCGCGGGTCCTCGGGGCCGGTGGGGGCGGGGGTCCTGCCGATCAGTTCGATGCGGCAGCGGCAGGCGGAGGCGAGCGTGGCCGCGAACCTGGCGGTGATCCCACGGGCGCCGCCCACCAGCAGCACCACGGACTCCCGGTCGAGGCCCAGCGCGGCGGCCTCGGCGGCGCCGTCCCCCGCGGGACCGGAGCCGGTGGTGCCGAGCGGGCCGAGGGGTGTCTCGACGAGTTCCGTACCGTGCCGGCCCGCGGCCGTGCGCAGGACGACCGGGGCCCGCTCCGGCGACGGTGCGAGCAGTTCGGCGAGCAGGGCGTCGGCGACGGCGGACGGGGCGGTGTCGTCGAGGCCGACGACCCGTGCGACGGTCTCCGGGTACTCGCGGGCGATGGTGCGGAACAGGCCGTACAGCCCGGCCGCGGGCAGTGCGGCGGCGCCGTCGGCGGGCCGGGCGGCCAGCAGCCGGCGCGGGCCGAGGGCGAGGGCGGCCCGCAGTACGGGGTAGGCGTCCGGCAGGACGGGGGTGTCGGCGCCGGGCAGCGCGCCGAGGTAGAGGACGCCGTCCAGTGGTCCGTCCGTCTTGGTGAGGAGGTGCTCCCGGCCGGCGGTCACGACGTGGGCGCCGTATCCGGTGAGCCGTGCCTCGACCTGCCCGGCCGCGCCGGCGCCGTCACCGAGGACGGCGAACCGCTGCCCGGCGAGGACGGTGGTGGGGTCCGGCGGGCCGTCGGTGAGGGGCACCGGGCGGAGCTCGAACCGCTTCGGGGCCTCGCCGGTGATCTCGGAAGGCTCCTGGGTGGGCCGGGTGGTCTCCGGTTCGGCCGCGGTTCGGTCGTCGGCCGCGCTGAGCCGCGCCGCGAGCCAGTCGGTGACCGCCGCGGCCGTCCGCGCCTTGGCGAGCTCCTCCAACTCGGCGTCGTCGAGGGCCGTCTGGAGGTCGGTGGCGCCGCCGATGCCGAGCCGCTTGGCGAGTTCGCCCGCGATCTCGGCCCGTTTGATCGAGTCGATGCTCAGGTCCGCCTCCAGGTCGAGGTCGGGCTCGATCATGTCGACGGGGTAGCCGGTGCGTTCGCTGATGATCTCCAGGACGACACGCTGGACGTCGGCCTCCGTGGGCGCGTCGCTGTCGGGGGCGGGCTCGGGCTCCGGCGGCCGGGGCACGGCGGCTTCGACCGTCGGGAGCCCGGCGGGCGACAGTTCGGCGGGCGACAGCCCGGCGGGTGCGGCCTGCGGCAGCGGGCCGGGGGCCGCGGGTGCGGGGATCGACGCGCCCGGTACCGCGCCGAAGTAGGTCAGGAGGACGTCTCGCTGTGCGGCGATCATCTCCCGGCTGGTGCGCAGGAATTCGGAGATCAGCGCGTCCCGGTCGGCGGGAGCACCGTGCGGGGCACCGTGTGGGGGGTTCGTCGTCACCGTCGTCTCCACGACTCGTCGGGCGGGTGCGAGCGCGCCGGGGAGGAGGTCTCCGGCGGCGGTGCGGACCAGCTGTCCGTCGACCGTCCAGCCGGGCCGCTTGGGCACCGGTGTGCGGACCGCGTCGACGGCGTCGCGTCCTCTCAGGAGCCAGGCGGTGCGCACCGGGCTTCCCGAGACGGCGAGTTGGGCGAGTGCGTCGAGCCAGCCGCGCAGGCCGCCGCCGTCGCGTGGCTCGCAGGCGACGGTGCGGTGCGGGCGGTCGCCGAGGATCTGCCGGACCAGGCGGGTGAGGACCGTGCCGGGCCCCGCCTCCACGAAGATCCGCGCCCCCGCCTCGTACATCGCCTCGATCTGCCGGACGAAGGCGACCGGGGCGCCGATCTGCGCGGCGAGTCCGGCGCGCACGGCGTCGGGGTCCGGGTCGTAGGGGGCGGCGGTGCGGTTGGACCACACGGGGAACTCTGGTGCCCGTACGGCCTTGTCCTTGAGGACCTTGGCGAACCGTTCGCCCGCGCCCGCCACCAGGGGGCTGTGGAAGGCGCAGGCGACCGGGACGCCCTTGGCGGCGTGTCCGGCGGCGCGCAGCAGCCGTACGGCGGTGGCGATGTCCTCGGTGGGGCCGGAGATGACCGTCTGCTCGGGCGAGTTGTGGTTGGCGACGACGATCGTGGCGGGTGCGCCCGAGGCGCGCAGGGCTCGTTCGACGTCCTCGGCGCCGGCGGCGACGGCGGCCATGGTGCCGGGGTCGTCGCCCGCCGCGGCCAGGATCGCCGCCGCGCGTTCGGTGCTGAGCTCCAGCAGCGTCTCGGGGTCGAGGGCGCCGGCCGCGCAGAGGGCGGCCAGTTCGCCGTAGCTGTGTCCGGCCGCCATGTCGGGCCGTACGCCGGCGGCGGTGAGCAGGGCGTGCGCGGCGAGGCCGGTGATGCCGAGTGCGGGCTGGGCGGCCCGGGTGTCGGTGAGCGCGGCCCGCTGCCGGGCCCGCCCGGCCTCGTCGAAGGCGGCGGGCGGATACATCCGCTGGGCGTGCTCGGGCGCCGGTTCCAGGAACCGCTGGAGTTCGGGGAAGGCGAGGAACACCTCGGCGAGCATGCCGGGGCGCTGGCTGCCCTGGCCGGGGAAGAGGAAGGCGACCTCGCCCTCGGCGAGGGCCTCCTCCTGCCGCGCCAGATGGATGCCCGCGGCCGGGTCGTGCTCCCCCGCCAGCGCTCCGCGCAGCTGCCCGATCAGGCCGTCGACGTCGCTCGCCACGATCGCGGCACGCACCGGTTCCGCGGAGGCGTCGGCTCGTCGCGCCGTGCTCAGCGCGAGGTCGCGCAGTCGCCAGGGGCGCCCCTCGGCCTCGGCGGCCGTGAGCAGTTCCCCGATGGCACGGTGGGCCGCCGCGAGGTCCCTGCCCCGGAAGAGGAACAGCTCGGCGGGCCAGGCGTCCAGCGCCTGCTCGGGCGGTACGGCGTCGCCGTGAGCGCTGAGGACCACATGGAAGTTGGTGCCGCCGAAGCCGAACGCGCTGACTCCGGCGACCCGTTCCCCGGGCGGTGCCGCCCACGGCCGGGCCCGCGTGTGGAAGGCGAAGGGACTCTCTCCTTCCCGCCAGGCCGCGTTGGGCCGCTCCACGTGCAGGGTGGGCGGCTTGACGCCGGTGTAGAGGGCGAGCGTGGTCTTGATCAGGCCCGCGAGACCGGCGGCGCACTTGGTGTGCCCGATCTGCGACTTGACCGAGCCGAGCGAACAGCCGCCCGCGCCGGCGCCGGCCGTGGTGAAGACCTCGCTGAGGATGGTGAGTTCGGTGCGGTCCCCGACCACGGTGCCGGTGCCGTGGGCCTCGACGAGACCGACGTCGGCGGGCGAGACACGGGCGTTGCGGTACGCCCGTTCCAGCGCGGCCCGCTGGCCCTCCGGCCGGGGTGCCGTCAGGCCGAGGGAGCGGCCGTCGCTGGACGAGCCGAGCCCCTTGATCACGCCGTAGATCCGGTCGCCGTCGCGTTCGGCGTCCGCCAGCCGCTTCAGGACGACGCAGGCGACGCCCTCGCCGAGCGCGATGCCGTCGGCCGAGCTGTCGAAGGCCCGCGAGCGGCCGGTCGGGGAGAGCGCGTGCACCGAGGAGAACAGGACGTAGTCGTTGATGCCGTTGTGCAGGTCGGCACCGCCGCACAGGACGACGTCGCTGGTCCCGGCGACGAGTTCCTTGCAGGCGACGTCGACCGCGGCCAGTGAGGAGGCGCAGGCGGCGTCGACGGTGTAGTTGGCCCCGCCGAGGTCGAGGCGGTTGGCGATCCGGCCCGAGATGACGTTGGAGAGCATGCCGGGGAAGGAGTCCTCGGTGAGCCGGGGCAGCTGTGCCTCCAGCCCGTCCGGCACCTTTCCGTAGTACGACGGCAGTACGGCGCGCAGCGTGGCGGCGTTGGACAGGTCGCTGCCCGCCTCAGCGCCGAAGACGACGGAGGTGCGGGTG
The DNA here is from genome assembly GCF_040644935.1 of Streptomyces sp. NPDC046915. Lineage (NCBI taxonomy): Bacteria > Bacillati > Actinomycetota > Actinomycetes > Kitasatosporales > Streptomycetaceae > Streptomyces > Streptomyces sp. NPDC046915. Next base: position 478,837 of record NZ_JBEYXB010000005.1, read on the forward strand.
CGGTCGAACTCCCGGCCCGCGTCGCCGTATCCGGCGTCGTCCAGTGCGCGCCGGGCCGCCTCCAGCGACAGCAGCTGGACCGGCTCGATGCTGCCGAGCGAGGCGGGCGGGATGCCGTAGCTCAGCGGGTCGAAGGGGATGGGGGGCAGGAAGCCGCCCCATTTGGACGTGGTGCTGCCGTCGGCGTGGTGCACCGCCGGGTCCCAGCGCTCGGGCGGGACCTCCGTGACCGCGTCGTGCCCGGCGACGACGTTCGCCCAGAAGGCGGGCAGGTCGGGGGCCTGGGGGAACATGCAGGCCATGCCGATGACAGCGATGTCGAGCGGGGCGGGCGCCTGCGGTCGCGCGGTCCGGTCCGTGCCGAGCCGGTCGCTCAGCCGCCGCGTGCGGTCGGCGAGGAAACCGGCCGCGCCCTCGGTGACCGAGCGGTGCAGGATGTCGATCGTGGTGGTCGCGGAGCGCAGGACGGCCACGTCCCCGGCCATGAACATGCCCTCGGCGAGCTGGCGTCGCTCGTCCACCGGCGCGAGTTCACCGCCGTCGGGCCGGTCCAGTCCCTTGCTGGCGATGCGCAGCCGCCCGACGTTGAGCCGTTCCAGCTGCTCCCAGATCCGCCGGTCCGGCACGCCCCGGGCGCGCAACTCGGCCTCCCGGTCGCGGTAGTCGCGGGTGAAGGGGCTGGGCACGCAGCGGGTGGCGTGGCCGGGGGCGGTCTCCAGCAGGGCGGTCGTGGTCGCCGCGACGACCTGCCGCTGGAACAGGGGCTGGATCGCGCCGCGTTCGACCGCCTCCGCCGTGAACAGGTAGGCGGTGCCCATGAGGACGCCGACCGCCGCGCCCCGGGCGGTGAGGGGTGCGGCGAGCGCGGCGACCATCGCCGCCGAGCGCTCGTCGTGCACGCCGCCCGCGAAGAACACCTCGATCCGCCGGGCGGTGTCGTCGTCCGCGCCGGCCAGGAAGTCCTCCAGGACGGCGAGTTGCGCCTCCCACAGCGGGAAGCTCGCGCGCGGTCCGACGTGGCCGCCGCACTCCGAGCCCTCGAACACGAACCGGCGGACCCCGGCCTCCAGGAACTGCCGGAGCAGACCGGGCGAGGGCACGTGCAGGAAGGTGCGTATCCCGGCCCGTTCCAGCGCCTCGGCCTGCGCGGGCCGGCCGCCCGCGATGATGGCGTGGCTGGGCCGCAGTTCCCGTACGGCTTCGAGCTGGGCGTTCCTGGTGTCCTCCGGCGCGAACCCGAGCACGCCCACACCCCACGGCCGGCCCGCCAGCACCGCCCGGGTCTCCGCCAGCATCGCGCGGGCCTGCTCGCCGCTCGCGAGGGCCAGCGCCAGGAACGGCAGCGCGCCCCCGTCGGCCACGGCGGCGGCGAATCCCGCCTGGTCACTGACCCGGGTCATGGGCCCCTGCGCCAGGGGCAGCCGCGTGCCGAGGGCCCGGCTCATCGGGGAGCCGGGGAGCAGGGCACGGCCGGGAGCGCTCGCGGGAGAAGCGTCGGAAGCGTCACCGGAGCCGGCCGGCGGGCCCTGCGTCAACGCCTCCCGCACGGCCGCCGTGAGCCCGCGTACCGTGCCGCCCACGTCCCGCCATCGCTCGGCGAAACGAGCCGCGAGGAAGCCGTCCTGTCCCACCGGCAGCAGCTGACGGCGCGGGTCCTGGGCGCCGAGCCGGGCCGCGACCGCCGCCGGGTCGTCGGCCGGGAGGGGCGGCGCGTCCGGGCCCCGGCGGCGCAGCACCCGGTGCCCGCCGACCACGACGGTCTCCGAGCCGTCCAGGAAACGCAGTGCCGCGGCCGTCGCCTCGGGCAGCTCGGACTCGGCCAGCAGGGCCAGTTGGCCGTCGAGCACCACCCCGGCCGCCCCGCCGGCCACGGCGGCCGCCGCCGTACGCGGCCCGATACCGCCGCAGGCCCACACCGGCACGTCCAAGTCCGGTTCGGCCAGCAGCTGTTGGAGGAGTACGAAGGTACTGAGGCCGCCGATCCGGCCGCCGCTCTCGCCGCCCCGGGCGATCAGTCCGTGCGCCCCGGCACGGATCGCCTCGCGGGCCGCGGCCAGATCCGTCACCTCGACCAGAACACGGTGGCCGGCGGCGATCTCATCCACGTGCCACGGCGCGTCCGGCGCCAGTACCACGGTGTCCGGTGCGCCCGCACGCTCCTGACCCGGACCCGTCGGGCCGGGGCCGGGGAGGTCTTCGGGCCGCATCCGGCAGTGCGCGGCCACCCGCACCCCGTACGGCCCGGGGGCCATCCGTCTCAGGCGGGCCAGCGCCTCACGTGTTCTTCGGTCGCCGGCTCCCAGGTCCAGGACGCCGAGTCCGCCGGCCCGGGAGGCCGCCGCGGCGATCCTGGCATCGGGTTCTCCGAAAGGGGTGACGCAGATGATCAGGTCCAGGGCGCGCACGGCAGACGTCATGATGCTCCGAGAAAATCGGTGGACCACGGTGGGGGGCTTGTGCGACGGGGAACTCCTGTGCGAGGCCACCGGAAACTAGCGAGCAACTTACTCGCCGGTCAATATCGGTGCGGCCCTTCTCCATGCCGTCGAATTGATTCGGCCAGCCATCGGAACTCACCGCAAGAGCCGAAAATCCGAGCAATTCCCTTCAGCCCCGGACCCCGCGGACCACGCCCGGGTACGCGCCACACCACCGCAAGCCCGTCAAAGCGTCCAAGGGATTCACCCACCACTCATCCCCGCGCAACGCGCCGGGCTGCCGAGCCGCACTCTGTTAAATCCGCATGTCCGCCGCCCCGTGGCTCGATCGGTTCGACGCCCGCGGGAAACCGCTCGGCAGCGCAATTCCCGCGCGCGAAACGCGAATCAGGGAAAATAAACGTAAACCATTGAAGTAACGCCCAGTGACGGGTGAGGGCTAGCCGAATGCCGACACCATGGTCGTCGCGCTCCCGGTCGCGCCGGGCAGGACGGAGGCGGGGTCGTCGGCCGGTGCGGTGAGCGTCCCGGCGGTGCCGGCGGACGGTGCCGGTGGCGCCTCGGCCGGTCCGGCGTCCGTGCGACAGCCGACCTGGGCGATGCGGGTCCGGTGGTCCTCCGGCGGCGGCGCGGGCCGGTCCCGCGGCGCGTCCGCTCCCGGGGGCGCGGGTGCGGCCGTCCGCTCCGGGTCCGGCCACCGGGGTCCGCCGGCGCCGGGAGTCCTTCGCGGTGCCTGCCCGGTCGAGGGTTCCAGCGTCCACCGCTGCTTCACCGAGCCGTCGCGGGCGGTGACGACCACATGGGTGCGGGACGCGCCGGAACCGGGGGCGACGGCCAGCCCCTCGGGCCGGCGGAGCAGGAGTTCGCCGCGGACGGTGAGGTCGTAGGACACCTCACCGGCGTGCACGACGCAGCCGGACAGGACGACCGACCCGGGGCCGGAGTCGGGTTCGGCGGCGAGGCAGAGGGCCGGATCGGCGACGCTGCGCAGCCGTCCGTCGTCCTCGTACGACCACTGCTGGGACCGGGCGGCGGAGCACGCCGTGAGCAGCGCGCCGGCTCCGTCCCGGGCCCGGCTGCCGCGCACGTCCAGGCACAGCCCGGCGGCACGGCTGCGCAGCCTGCCCTGGCCCACCTCGGCGCTCCGGCCGGCGGAGGGGGCCTGCCGGGAGGCCTCGCCGTCGGCGCTCGGGCGGGCCGAACTGCCGCTGGGGGCGCCCCAGGTCGCGTGGGGGTGGGGGACACCGCTGTCGTCGGACCAGCTCCTGGCCGCGAGGACGGTGGCGAGCAGCGCGAGGGAGGTGAGGCCGACGCCGATCGCCAGGGCCTTGCGGCGACCACCCCCGAGCGCGGTGCGATGACGCCCGCCGGCCGCCGGGCGGACGGCCTCCGGCGCGGGCGGCCGCTCCTCGGCGGCGCCGCGTCCCGCGCGCGAGTCGAGATAGCGTCGGGCGCCCCAGCCGAGCACGGTCTCGGCGAGCAGCACGCCCAGGCCGTCGTCGAAGTGACTGAGCTGTTCCGCGGCGTACCGGCAGTAGCGGCACTCCACCAGATGCCGTCGCACATCGGGCAGCAGGACGCCGCCCCGGCGAACGGGCACCTCGAGCAGACGGCTGTAGAAGCGGCATTCCTTGGTGGGCGCGAGTTCCCGGTGGGCGCGTACGCAGGCCACCCTGAATTGCTCTCGGGACTGCCCCAGAGCGGCCGACGCGGTGGCGGTGTCGACCCCCAGCAGACCAGCTGGTATGGTTATCGGTTCGGCTTCGACCTCGGTGTGCCACAGAAGGCATTGGGAGGCTCCCGGGAGTGCCCGGAATGCACGCTCGGCGAGTTGGCGCCTTTCGGGGGTTCCGGGCATCGCCGCGCGTAGACCGCGACCGCCGTTCGGTTTGCGCAATTCCGGCAGGACGATGGGAATCACATCATCGGCGGCCCAGGCCCGGACGGTCTCCCGTACGGCCACCAGGAGTTGTGGGCGCAGGGCGCCGCCGACCGCTCCGCTCGACAGCCGGCCGAGTACCCGGCTGAAGGCGGAGGTGGCCACCAACTGGGCCGAACTCGCGGAAGCCGCCAGGCAGATGACCGCGTAGTCGCAGGTCGCGCGCCAGTGCCGGGCCAGCAGCAGGGCGACCGCGCGGTGACTGTCCTCGCCCGTGCCGCGCAGCTGGGCGACGAGGTCGCGGTCGGAATCCCCCGATCCAGGTCCGGGGCGCGGCGGGTACGGCGGGTGTGGGGGGTGAGGGGGTTGCACTGGACCTTTTCCTTCCGAGCCGCAGGCGGCACGGGGAATGCGCGCCATGCGGAAATCAGTGCCTGATTGGTGCGTACCTTAGGGGGCTCGGCCTTCCTGCATGAGCCCGGCCTCACCCCTCCCGCGAGAGGCTCACCTTCGCACACGCGCCTCACAGGAAACAAGAAGTTCGAGTGACCCAAGTTCAGGGCGCGGGGAATTCAGTGGAGTTACCGCCGGTATCCGTACCCTCATTCGAAAGCGGTAGTCGGGGATGCATCAACACTGGTCAGCAATAGCCGGATGACGCACCGTCCACAGGCTTCTCCCATGACTCTCTCGGTGCGCTCTCATCCCCGTCCCCCAGCATGGGGCGCATGATCGCCCCCCACTCACCAGCCGGCCCCGCCCGCCCCCGCACGGTGCGCAAGGCCGTCGTCCCGGCCGCCGGGCTGGGCACCCGGTTCCCGCCCGCGACCAAGGCGACGCCGAAGGAGATGCTGCCGGTCGTCGGCAAGCCGGCCATCCAGTACGTCGTCGAGGAGGCCGCCGCGGCCGGCCTCGACGACATCCTCATGGTCACCGGACGGCACGGCACAAGCGTGCCATCGAGGACCACTTCGACCACGCCTACGAGCTGGAGCAGGCCCTCGCGGCCAAGGGCGACACCGTGCGCCTCGACGCCGTGCGGGACCCGGCGCGCCTGGCGGACATCCACCACATCCGCCAGGGTGACCCGCTCGGCCTGGGCCATGCCGTCCTGTGCGCCCACCGGCACGTCGGCGACCAGCCTTTCGCCGTCCTTCTCGGCGACGACCTGATCGACCCGCGCGAGACTCTGCTCAGCAGCATGCTCGACGTCCGTGACCGGTACGCCGGCAGCATGGTCGCCCTCATGCGGGTCGACCCCGCCCAGATCCACCTGTACGGCTGCGCGACCGTGGCACCCATGGGTGAGGACGACGTCGTACGCGTCACGGGCCTGGTGGAGAAGCCGTCCCGCGAGAACGCCCCGAGCGCCTACGCGGTGATCGGGCGCTACGTACTCGACCCGGCCGTCTTCGGCGCCCTGGAGCGCACGCCGCCCGGCCGCGGCGGCGAGATACAGCTGACGGACGCCCTCCAGGAACTCGCCGCGGGCGGCACGGTGCACGGGGTCGTCTTCGACGGGCCGCGCCACGACACCGGCGACCAGGCGGACCACCTCCGCACCGTGGTCCGCCTGGTCTGCGACCGCCCGGACCTCGGCCCGGAATTCGTGGCCTGGCTCAAGGAGTTCGTCGCGGAACCGGGAGACGCGACGGCCGGGCGGGACGAGGGACGACGGGCAGCCTGACGGCGCGGTTCAGCTGTTCGGCCGCAGCGTCCACACCACCGTCATCTCCCCGGTGACCGCGCCGTCCTCCCGCTGGATGGCGACGGTCACGGGGAACTCCGGGCGCTTGCCCTCGTCGAGTTCGGCGACGACGTCCGCGGCGGGGCGGCCGAGGGTCGCCGTGGCCTTGACCGGGCCGAGGGCGATCTTCTTGAACGCGATCTCCGCGGTGACCGGGAGCGGCACGGCGCGCGAGAGTTGGTCGCCGAAGGCGGCGAGCACGATGGCACCGCTGGCCGACTCGCCGAGGGTGAACATCGCCCCGGCATGCGGCCCGCCGACGTGGTTGCGGTACTCGCTCTGGTCCGGCAGGGACAGCACGGCCCGTTCCGGGGTGGTCTCGAGGTACTCGAGGTTCAGGGTCCGCACCATCGGCACCGTGGCGGCCAGCAGCTCGCCGATCGACATCTGGTCTGCGCTCATGGCCGCCATGTTACTCACGAGTAGCCGGTCCTGGCCAGAGCCCGCACGGCACCCATTAGGGTTACGTGCCATGTGGCCAGGACAGCAGCCGCCCGGGGGCGAGCAGAACCCGCAGAACAACCCGTACCAGCAGCCGGGTTACCAGCAGCCGAATCCGTACCAGCAGCCCGGCTACCAGCAGTACCCGCAGCCCAACCCCTATGGGCAGCAGCCTCAGCAGCAACCGCAATGGGGCGCTCCGGCACCCGCCGGCGGCCCGCAGCCGCCCCAGCCGCCGCAGGGCGGTGGCGGCGGGAACCGGACGAAGCTGGTCGCGATCGTGGCGGCCGCCGCCGTGGTCGTCGCGGCCGGCGTGACCGGATTCCTCGTGCTCGGCGGCGGCAAGGACGACGAGGGAGGCGGTTCGAAGGGCAAGCCGAGCACCTCGCCGACCGCCACCTCCTCGGCCTCGAACGACAACCCGCGCGGCGACGAGACCGAGAAGCCGACCGTCGCGGGCTGGAAGGTCGTGGTCAACCCCAGGTGGGGCACGGCCTTCGACGTCCCCGCGGACTGGCAGGTCGACCCCCCGGGCAGCAACATCGCCTTCCCCGACGAGAAGTCGTCCGACGGCAAGCTCGTCGACACGATGTCGGCACCGGCCGAGTACAAGCCCAAGTGGTGCACGTCCGACGAGGACAAGGACGGCCGGACCTCCGACACCGCGCTGGCCGCGGCGGGCACGAAGGGCGCGAGCGGCGCCAAGAGTCCGGGCAACGCGGCGATCGGGGAAGCGCCCACGTGGGTGTACGGCGGTTACACACAGCCGGACAAGAAGAGCGTCACGTACGACAAGAAGGCCACCCCCTACACGACCGCCTCGGGCATCAAGGGCGGCTACGCCTGGGCCCGTTCGACGAACACCCCGCGCAAGGGCAAGTGCGCGAGCGACGGCAAGGCACTCAGCTTCGGCTTCAAGAACTCCGCAGGCGACCTGGTGACGTTCAACATCTTCGGCGGGAAGGGCGTGAAGGACGAGGTCGGCACCGCGACCATCATGAAGATCCTCAGCACCGTACGGCTGCACGGGGAACCGACGGCGAGCTGACCGCTCAGCCGATGCCGAACGCCCCGTCGGGCGGGACCGGTGACGGTACGGCGTCCTCGTCCCGCACCGGTGCGGCGGCGCCGGTGAACTCCCGCAGCGCCGCGCCGTGTTCGACCCGGGCCGGGAAGACGTCGGAGGCGGTGCGCCGGGCCAGGCCGGCCGTGTCGAGCGGGTGGTGCGCGGCGACCAGCACCGCGTTGCCGAACCGGCGGCCGCGCAGCACACCGGGCTCGGCGATCAGCGCCAGCTCCTCGAAGACGGCCGCGAACGTGGCGAGCTGGGAGCGGAGGAAGGCGAACGGCGCGGCGTCGGCGAGGTTGGCGAGATAGATCCCGTCGGCGCGCAGGACGCGGGCGGCCTCGCGGGCGTAGGCGAGCGAGGTCAGGTGCGCGGGGATCCGGGAGCCGCCGAACACATCGGCGATCAGCACGTCCGCCGAGCCGGCCGGCGCGGCCTCGAGCCAGGCCCGGGCGTCGGCGGCGTGCGTCGTGATGCCGGCGCCGTCCGGCAGCGGCAGGTGCTCGGCGACGAGCTCCAGCAGCCCCCGGTCGGCCTCCACGACGTCCTGCCGGGACCCGGGCCGGGTCGCCGCGAGATACCGGGGCAGCGTGAGCGCGCCGCCCCCGAGGTGCAGCACGTCCAGCGGCCGCCCCGGCTCGGCGACGGTCTCCAGGACGAAGCCGAGCCGCCGCGCGTACTCGAACTCCAGATGCGCCGGCGCGTCCAGGTCCACATACGACTGCGGCGCCCCGTCGACCGTGAGCAGCCACGCCCGCTCCCGGTCGACGTCCGGCATCAGCTTGGCGGTGCCGTGGTCGGTGGCACGGGAGACGGGTATGGACTCGTTCACCTCCCCATTGTGCCTAGTCCACGGCGGTCACCGTGCCCGCCCCGACGGTCCTGCCGCCCTCCCGGATGGCGAAGCCGAGTCCCGGCTCGAGCGGCATGTCACGGCCCAGCTCCACGGTCATGCTCACCGTGTCCCCGGGCCGGGCCACCGCCGCCTCGCCGAGGTCCACGTCCCCGACCACGTCCGCCGTCCGGATGTAGAACTGCGGCCGGTACCCCGTGGAGACGGGCGTCGTACGACCGCCCTCCCGCGCCGAGAGCACGTACACCCGCGCCGAGAACCGGCGCCGGGGCACGACGCTGCCGGGCGCGGCGACCACGTGCCCCCGGCGGACGGCGTCCCGCGGCACCCCGCGCAGCAGCAGCGCCACGTTGTCCCCGGCCTGCGCCTCCTCCATGGGCTTGCCGAAGGTCTCCAGACCGGTGACGACCGTCTCCACGCCGGCGCCGAGCACCTCGACCCGGTCACCGACCCGGACCGTGCCCCGTTCGACGGCACCGGTGACGACGGTGCCCCGCCCGGAGATGGTGAGCACGTTCTCCACCGGGAGCAGGAACGGCGCGTCCAGGTACCGCTCCGGCATGGGCACGTACGTGTCCACCGCGTCGAGCAGCGCCTCGATGGACGCCGTCCAGCGCGGGTCGCCCTTGAGGGCCCCGAGGCCGGAGACCCGTACGACGGGGGCGGAGTCGCCGCCGTAGCCGTTCGCGGTGAGCAGCTCGCGGACCTCGAGCTCCACCAGGTCGGTGAGCTCCTCGTCGCCCGCGTCGGCCTTGTTGAGCGCGACCACGATGTGGTCCACGCCCACCTGCCGGGCGAGCAGCACGTGTTCGGCGGTCTGCGGCATGATCCCGTCCAGCGCGGAGACGACCAGGATCGCGCCGTCCAGCTGGGCGGCGCCGGTGACCATGTTCTTGACGTAGTCGGCATGGCCCGGCATGTCCACGTGCGCGTAGTGCCGGGTGTCGGTCTCGTACTCGACGTGCGCGATGTTGATGGTGATGCCGCGCGCGGCCTCCTCCGGCGCCCGGTCGATGCGGTCGAAGGGCACGAACGTGCCGGTGCCGCGCTCGGCGAGGACCTTGGTGATGGCGGCGGTCAGGGTGGTCTTGCCGTGGTCGACGTGACCCATCGTGCCGATGTTCAGATGCGGTTTGGTGCGTACGTATGCCGTCTTGGGCATGGCTGAGTACCTCGAAGCCTCTGCGTAGGAAGATCCGGGAGAGATCGGGACCCCGAGAACTCGCCGACCCTCCCCCTGCGGGGTCCGCCGGACGTTCCGGAGAGGGTCAGCTTCGGGCGCCGTCGACAGCGGCCAGGAAGATCGGGACGGCAGCCTTCGGGGCATCCGCGACCGCGGATGCTGCGAGGAGGAAGGCGTGCCGGAACATGACGCAGATCATGGCCGACACTTCGTCCCACGTCGAATGGTTTTTCGCGCGGTCCATCGCCCCGGTTGCCACCCAACGGACAGCTTCCATACGGCGATCACACACGCTCGTCAGTTAATGTCACCGGATGCCCGATGCCACCAACCGCTCTGGGGGCACCGCCACGGCCTCTCCCCGGGCCGCTGCCACGGAGTTCGCGGTCGCCGTCCCCACGGCCGCGACCGCCACGCCCCTCCCCTCCGCCCTGCCCGCCGCACGGTCGGGGCCAGGGCCGCGACCGGCCCTGGCCGCCCGCTGCACGCGCGTGCTGCTGTCGCCGTGGTCGCGGCTGTCGCTGCTCGTCGCGCTGCTCGCGGCCGCCGCGGCCTGCGTGCTGCTGTTCGAGCCGCAGCGGCTGATCACGCACGGCTGGCCGCCGCAGCTGGGCGGGGCCGCCGCGGCGACCGTGTTCGCGGGGGCGTACGGACTGTGCACGGTGGCCTTCGTGCCCCGGCCGCTGCTGAACCTCGCGGCGGGCGCCCTCTTCGGCTCCCAGGTGGGCCTCGGGACGGCGCTGACGGGCACCGTGCTCGGTGCCGGGGTCGCCTTCGGGCTGGGCCGGCTGCTCGGTCAGGACGCGCTGCGTCCGCTGCTGCGCGGCCGCTGGCTGAAGGCGGCCGACGGACAGCTCAGCCGGCACGGCTTCCGCTCGATGATGGTGGCGCGGCTCTTCCCCGGCGTGCCGTTCTGGGCCGCGAACTACTGTGCCGCCGTCTCCCGGATGGGCTGGCTGCCGTTCCTGCTGGCGACGGCGCTCGGCTCGGTCCCGAACACCGCCGCGTACGCCGTCGCCGGGGCCCGTGCCTCGGCACCGACCTCGCCGGCCTTCCTGGTGGCGATGGCCTGTATCGCCGCACCGGCGCTGGTGGGCACGGTGGTGGCCTGGCGCAAGCGCCACCACCTGCGGGCCCGCTGAGGTCTCGGCCAGGCCGTCAGACGGCTTCCAGGATCATCGCGTTGGCGAGTCCGCCCGCCTCGCACATCGTCTGCAGCGCGTAGCGGGCACCGCGTTCGCGCATCGCGTGGACGAGGGTCGTGGTGAGCCGGGTGCCGCTGGCGCCCAGGGGGTGGCCGAGGGCGATCGCGCCGCCGTGCGCGTTGACCTTGGTGAGGTCGGCTCCGGTCTCCTGCTGCCAGGCCAGGACCACGCTGGAGAAGGCCTCGTTGACCTCGAACAGGTCGATGTCCGCGAGGGAGAGGTGTGCCCTGCGCAGCACCTTCTCGGTCGCCGGGAGGACGCCGGTGAGCATCAGCAGCGGGTCGGATCCGGTGACGGCGAAGCTGTGCAGACGGGCCAGGGGACGCAGGCCGAGCCGCTGCGCGGTCTCCGCGGAGGTGATCAGTACCGCCGAGGCGCCGTCGTTGACGGGGCTGGCGTTGCCCGCGGTGACGTTCCACTCGATCTGCGGGAAGCGTTCGGCGAACCCCGGGTCGAAGTAGGCGGGCTTGAGCCCGGCGAGGATCTCCGGGGTGCTGCCGGGCCGCACGCACTCGTCGCGGGAGACGCCGTCCAGGGGCGCGATCTCGGCGTCGAACAGTCCGCTGTCCCAGGCGGCGGCGGCCTTCTGGTGCGAGGAGACCGCGAAGGCGTCCATCTGCTCGCGCGTGATGGACCACTTGGCGGCGATGAGCTCGGCGCTGATGCCCTGCGGGACGAGCCCGTCGGAGTAGCGCTCGGCGATCCCGGGGCCGAAGGGGTCCTTGCCGGGCGGCACGTTCGACCACATCGGCACCCGGCTCATCGACTCCACGCCACAGGCGACGACGATGTCGTAGGCGCCCGCGATGACGCCCTGGGCGGCGAAGTGCACCGCCTGCTGGGAGGAGCCGCACTGCCGGTCCACGGTGGTGGCCGGGACGGTCTCGGGCAGGCCCGCGGACAGGGCCGCGTACCGGGTGGTGTTCATGGCCTGCTCACCGACCTGGTCGACGGTGCCGCCGATGACGTCGTCGACCAGGGCGGGGTCGACGCCGGAGCGCTCGACGAGGGTGCGCAGGGTGTGGGCGAGGAGCTCGACGGGGTGGACGTGCGCGAGGGCGCCGTTCGGCTTGCCCTTGCCGATGGGGGTGCGTACGGCTTCGACGATGACTGCGTCACGCATGGTGCGGGCCTCCACGACTACGGGGACTACCGGTGAGTAGGAAAACCAAACTCACCATAGCTCGCCGAGTTGGAAAATCAAACCCTCACCTAGACTGGGCGCATGGCCGCCATGAAGGATCCGCGCCCCTGCTCCATCGCCGACGCCCTGGCGCTCGTCGGGGAGAAGTACTCGCTGCTCGTACTGCGCGAGGTGTGCCTCGGCAACGGCCGCTTCGACCAGCTGGTGCGCAACATCGGCGCCCCGCGCGACATCCTGGCCACCCGGCTGCGCCGGCTCGTGGACGCCGGGATCCTGACCAAGCGGGTCTACAGCGAGCGCCCGCAGCGCTTCGAGTACCGGCCCACACAGGCCGGCCTGGAGCTGGAACCGGTCCTGATGACCCTCATGGCGTGGGGCGACCGTCACCTGCGCAAGGACGACGACCGCCCCATGGTGATCGAGCACATCTGCGGCCACGAACTGGTCCCGGCCGTCACCTGCCGGGCCTGCGGCGAGACCGTACGCCACGAGGACCTGACGGCCCACCCGCAGGCCGAGGGCTGGACCGTGACGGGCCCGACAGCCGCGTAGCCCGTGCCGTCAGGCGGGCCCCGGGTGCACGTCGAGCCGCCCGAGCCGCTCCGCCGTCACCGCCGGTGCTCCCGCCACTGGGCGGTCGGGGGCCGCACCAGCGCCGCGGCGGACCGGCGGAACCCGCCCACGTCTCCCGAGCCGGACGGCCGCCCGGCCCCTGCCTTCAGGCCGGCCCCGGATACACGTCGAGCCGCCCGCACATACCGAACTTCCCGGACTCCGACGGCTGCTCGGCCCGTACGACGGCACCGGCCAGGTGGGAGGCGTCCCCTCGCTCGAGCCGGTCGAGCTGCTCCCCCGTCGTCGCCGCGGCGGCCTCCGCGCCACGCCGCCAGCGCTCGCGCCACTCGGCGATCCGGGGCCGTACCAGCGCCGCGGCGGCCCGGTGGAAGGCCGCCAGTGTCTCCGGGCCGGAGGCCTCGCGCAGCGCCCGGTATCCCTCCAGCGCGAGATCGCGCCGGGCGCGGGCGATCCGCTCCCGTTCCGCCTCCGGCGCGTCGGCCGGGACGGCGGTCGCGGCGGCGTAGGCCTCGGGATCGGCCAGGTGTTCCGGAGGCAGCGTGAGCACCGCGTCCCCCGCCTCGGGCAGCCCGCTGTTCTGCATGAGAACGGTGATGCGCAGGTCGCCGTCGTTGACGAGCCGGTGGACGGTCCCCGGCGTGAACCAGGCCACCGTGCCGGGCACGAGGGGCGTGACCTCGTACCCGGACGTCGTGAGCGTCTGCACGGCACCCCGCCCGCCGGTGACCACGTACGCCTCCGAACAGGCCAGATGCAGATGGGGGGTTCCGCCGCGGACGCCGTCGGCGGCGGGCCAGTCGTACACGCACAGCCGGGAGACGGCGACGCCGCCCGGCAGGCCCGTGAACTCCCCGGCGCTCACCACGGATGCGCCTCCAGGTACCCGGCGATCTCCGCGCGCTCCCACGCCCCGTCCGCCACGACGACCCGGTAGCGCCGGCGCAGCGTGTCACCGGGGGCGAGTTCCAGCTCGTCGAAGAACGCCCAGGAAGGGGCGACCGCGGCGAACGGCTCGCTGCGCACGAACCAGTGGGCCGGGTGGGCCCCGTCGGTGCCGAGGTGATCGTTCTCGGGAGCGTGCGCGAAGACGAGCGTCGCATGCCCGTCGGAGACGTCGTGCTCGCCGGAGAAGGCCAACCAGGGCGCCTGGGCACCCATCAGGCCGGGGCCCTCGGCGTCCGGGCCGAGGACCCGGCCGTCGCGGAAGGCTCGCGGACCGCGCCAGAACAGGCCCGTGTACCCGGCCATCTCACGCCCCGCCGTCGTCGGGCTGCCGAAGCGCAGCGGCTCGGCCCGCCGGTTGGTGATGGCGCTGGTCCAGGTCAGCGCCCAGGAGCCGGACGCCGGGTCCACGTCGTGCACCTCGATCCGGCGCTCCTCGTCCGCCCACAGTTCACCGCTGTACGGGTGCCAGGTCAGCCGTTCCGCGATGACCACGCGGTCGTCGTGCGCGGCGACCTCGTCGAAGCCGACGTGCGCCATCGAGCCGACCCGCTCCGGGAGTTCGAGGTACCCCTGGCCGTGGACGTAGGAGTTGCCGCCCCACAGGTTGGCGCCGGACAGGTGTGAGGCCGTCAGCTGGAGGCCCTTGTGCCAGCGGTGGTCGTTGGGCCGGTAGTCAGTGACGACGTCTCCGGCCAGCGTCCGGATCGGGTGGAGGTACGGCTTCGGCGCCTCCCACGCGGCCTCCGGCCGGTAGACGTAGGCGAGGAGTTCGACGCCGGTGCCGGGCTCGGTGACGCTGATGCGGTCACCGTGGGCGTGGACGACGCGCAGTCGGCTCGTGCGGGTCACCCGGACACCTCCTCCGCGACGACGGGCGCCCAGCCGGGCGCGTCCCCGTGCATCGCCGTGTAGAACGGGTCGCCGGGCCCGATCTCGCCCGCCTTCACCGTCGTGTCCGTGAACGCCGACTTGTACAGCGCGGTGATCAGCTCCAGGCTGGTCCGTCCGTCCGCCCCGCTGCTGCGCGGCCGCTCCCCCGCGCGCATGCTCGCGACCAGCTCCCGCAGCTGCGCCAGGTGCGAGCTGGGCACGTCGGGGCCGAAGTCCTGCCAGGCGGTGGCCTCGTCGACCGGCACGTCCCGGGCGGGGGTGATGCTCCAGTTCGCGTTGCTGTGGCCGTAGAGGTGGGTGAGCTCGACGGTGGCCCGTTCGCAGTCGATGCGGATGCGGCTCACCTCGTCGGGGCTCAGGACGCTGTTGACGATCGTCGCCATGGCGCCGCTCTCGAACCGGAGAAGCGCCGTGGAGACGTCCTCGGTCTCCACGTCGTGGACCAGCCGCCCGGCCATGGCGCGCACCTCGCTCCACGGGCCGAGCAGGTCGAGGAGCAGATCCATCTGGTGGATGCCGTGGCCCATGGCGGGCCCGCCGCCCTCGGTGTGCCAGCGGCCTCGCCAGGGCACGGCGTAGTAGGCGGTGTCGCGGTACCAGGTGGTCTGGCAGTGCGCCACCAGCGGACGCCCCATCGCCCGCTCGGCGATCAGCCGGCGCACGTGCGCGGAGCCCGAACCGAAGCGGTGCTGGAAGACGATCGAGGCGTACGGGCCGCCGTCCGTCCCCTCCTCCGCCTCCACGGCGTCGTAGTCGGCGAGTGTCGGCACCGGCGGCTTCTCGCACCACACCCAGGCCCCGGCGCGCAGCGCGGCCACGGTCTGCTCGCGGTGCAGCGTCGGCGGGGTGCAGACGCACACCAGGTCGGGCCGCTGCTCCTCGAGCATCCGGTGCAGGTCGGTGTAGGCGTGCGGGACGCCGGTCTCGGCGCAGAACTCCTCGACGGCCCGCGCGTCGACGTCCACCGCGGCGACGACCTCCGTCTCGCCCTCCTCGGCGAGCCGCGCGAGCGCGGTCAGGTGGGAACCGCGTCCGATGGCGCCGGTGCCGACGACGGCGGCCCGGATGCGCCGGCCGGTGAGCGGGGTGATGGGGCGGGGCATGGGCGTGATCAGCACTCCTCCGGGGGCGGCGGGCGTGCGCGGACCAGCACGGCAAGCGCTTTCCCTGTCCGCTGCAACGTATGTGGCGACCTCGCGGCCGGTCAACACCCCCGGCCCCGGCCCACCTGGCCAACCCCTGTGTCGGCCTGCCACGGCGGGCCGGTACGCTGCCCTCGGCGACACAAGATCACCACCGGATCACGGCCGGACCATCCCCGGACCACCCCCGGACCACCGCGGGATCGCCCTCAACCCCCACGACCTACTGAGCACTTGGACACGACACCTTCATGTCTTGGTTTGAATCCCTCGTCCTCGGACTCGTCCAGGGGCTGACCGAGTTCCTCCCCGTCTCCTCCAGCGCGCACCTGCGGCTGACCGCTGCCTTCTCCGGCTGGAAGGACCCGGGCGCGGCCTTCACGGCGATCACCCAGATCGGCACGGAGGCCGCGGTGCTGATCTATTTCCGCAAGGACATCGGGCGGATCATCTCGGCCTGGTTCCGGTCACTGGCCGACAAGGAGATGCGCCGGGACCACGACGCCCGGATGGGCTGGCTGGTGATCGTCGGCTCGATACCCATCGGGGTCCTGGGTGTGACGCTCAAGGACCAGATCGAGGGGCCGTTCCGCGATCTTCGGATCACCGCGACCATGCTGATCGTGATCGGCGTGATCATCGGCATCGCCGACCGCCTGGCGGCACGCGACGAGAAGGGCGGGCGGCACCGGGCGCCCAAGCAGCGCAAGACCCTCGCCGACCTCCGCGTCAAGGACGGCCTCGTCTACGGCCTCTGCCAGGCCTGCGCCCTCGTCCCCGGCGTCTCCCGCTCCGGCGCCACGATCAGCGGCGGCCTGTTCATGGGCTACAAGCGCGAGGCGGCCGCCCGCTACTCCTTCCTGCTCGCCGTCCCGGCGGTGCTCGCCTCCGGGGCGTTCGAGGTGAAGGACGCGGTGGGCAGCGGGCATGTGGCGTGGGGGCCGACGCTGTTCGCCACGGTGATCGCCTTCGCGTCCGGGTACGCGGTGATCGCCTGGTTCATGAAGTTCATCTCCTCGAAGAGCTTCATGCCGTTCGTCTGGTACCGCGTCGCCCTCGGCATCGTCATCATCGCCCTGGTCACGGCGGGCGCACTGAGCCCGCACGCCGCCGAGTCGGCGAGCTGAGGCCCGCCCCGGCCGGCCGAGCCGTGACCAAGCCCATACGGTTTGCGTAGCGGTGCGGTAGCGCAGTGTCAGTGCTTGCCCCTAGGCTTGTCCGCGTGTCCCCCGATTCCATGACCCCTGGTTCCGTGCGGTCTGCTGCCGAGCTGAACGAGCAGATCCGCGCTCTGTGGCTGCGTGCGGGCGGGTCCCTCTCGGCCCAGGAGCGGGCGGAGTACGAGCTGCTGGTGATCGAGTGGGCCGAGGCGATCCGGGACGGGATCGTCGAGGCGGCCTGACGGCCCTCGCTTCGGCGAACCCCGCACGCCCCGCTCCGCAGGGCATCATCCTCACGACGCCGTCGGCATCACGACGTGCTGTCTGACGAGCTCGTACGACCTCAGTCGGTCGGCCAAGGCGTAGACCGGCGTCACGAGCATGAGCTCGTCCGCACGGGTCACGTCCACCAGATGCGTCAGCTGCTTCGCGACGGCCTCGGGTGAGCCGTGCGCCTGCTGGGCGCAGAAGTGGGCCAGCGCCTGTGCCTCTTCCGGGGCGAACGAGTGACCGGCGGCCTCGTCGGGCGTGGGGAACGGCAGGTCGCCCCGTCCCTTGAGGAGTCCGGCCTTGACGACATTCATGGGGCCGGCGAGCCGGGCGGCCTCCTCCTGCGTCTCGGCGCAGACCGTTTCCACGCAGATCAGCACGCGCGGGCGCGCGCACCAGCGGGAGGGGGAGAAGTGCTCGCGGTAGTGGGCGAGCGCGGGCAGGGTGTTGTCGGGACGGATGTGATGGGCGAAGGCGATCGGCAGGCCGAGTTCCGCGGCGAGCGCGGCCCCTGCCGTGCTGGAGGCCAGCAGCCACGGCTCCGGGAGCGGGCCGAGCGCGACCTCGTCCACGAGGAGACGCAGCGTCGCCGCCACGTCGTCGCGGTACTCGTCGTCCGTCGCCGGACCGGCCCCACGGCGCAGGGCCCGCGCGGTGGACTCGTCGAAGGTGCCCGGGCCACGGCCGATGCCGAGGTCGATCCGGCCCCCGTGCAGCGCGGCCAGCGTGCCGAACTGCTCCGCCAGCATGATCGGGGCGTGGTTCGGGGCGAGCACACCCCCGGAGCCGAGACGCATGGACGACGTCAGCGCGGCCGCGTGAGCGGTCAGGACGACGGGTGGGAACGCTCCGATGGCCGGCGAATGGTGATGCTCGGCGTACCAGAGCCGCAGATAACCGAGGTCTTCGAGGCGACGGGCGAACTCGGTGGTGTCACGCAACGTGTCTACGGCCCGGGCTCCTGCCTGAACCATGGCCACTTCGAGCGCACTGAGCGGAACGCTGATCATCCGGTCAGTATAGGAACCCTCCATGACCGCCAACGCCCCCTGCCCTCAAGGCGATTCGGCCAATTCTGACTCCCGCCCGACCGGCCTGCCGCCGAAGGCCCCCCGGGACGTGGTGACTCATACGGGGAGGCGTGCGGGTCGGCGAACTCCTTCCGGGCTGTCCGGGCCGGCGCTGTTACGGTGCCGCATCGTGAGTACGGACATCCATGGCGGCATCGAGTTCCGTCACCCCGGCGTCGACACCGACTACTACGACGGCGCACCGTGGGTGGCCGCAATGGATCTTTGGCCGCTGTACGACCAGACCGACTACGCGGCGTTCGGCTGTCTCTTCGGAGTGCGCAACCACTCGGGCTTTCAACCGCTCGCACCGGACCGCGGCCTGCCCGTCGACCTGTCGAGCGTGATGCGCTCGCAGCTGGGGCCCGGGGTTGCAGCCGGCGACCTGCACGGCGCGAGCTGGGTCAGCTGGGCGGAGCTCGCTTCGATGGATCTCGCGGCCGCGCCTGATCAGTTCGCCGGCCGGCTGACCTGGCGCACGAGATCGCTGCCAACGACGCTGCACCAACGGCTCGTATCCGATCCGTGGCCGCCGGAAACCCTGTCCGCGGTAGGTGAGCCGCCCGCGGACCTGCACAGCGCGACGGGACGCCTGGAGTGGGCCACCGACGAAGTGATGTGCGCCTACGAACCGTTGACCGTCGGCGCTGTCCTGGGTCCTGAAACGCACTGGCCGCATGTCTTCGCCGTGATGAGGGCTCTGGCAGGCCGCTTCGGTGATGACGGCGTCCGCCTGGTCGTGGCGTTCGGCTGACCGCGCAGAGCCCCTCCCGACCGACTTGGGGCAGAGCCTGGTCGAGGGTCCGATGCCGGCCCTCGGACGCTGGGCGGTCGAGCACGGTGACGAACCAGGGCGTGGTCGACACGGGGCGGCGCCTCGGCATGTGTGCCGCTCCGCTCCTCACACGCTCGGTGATCCAGGTCAAGCATGCCGGGCCGGGCGACTGCGCAGGAAACGGTTCAGACGACCACGACCCGGCGCCCGCGTGTGTGACCCGCCTGGCTGTCGATGTGCGCCGCCGCGGCCTCGGCGAGCGTGTACGACTTCTCAACCGGGATGTGGAGCTTTCCCCGTGAGATCAGGCCGACGGCCTCGGCGAGCGCTTCCGGCACGCTCCCGGCCACGCCGGAGAACCGGACACCGAGCTCCGGCGCACCGAGATCGGCGATGGAGATCACCTTCCGCGGGTTCCCGGTCAGTTCGACGAGCTCACGGATCACGCCCGAGCCGGCCAGATCGAGGGCCGCGTCGACATGGCCGAGCTGCCGCACCCGCTCGACCCAGCCCTCGCCGTACGTCGTGGCGACGGCACCCAGGCTCCGCAGATAGTCCTGGTTCGCGGCCCCGGCCGTGCCGATCACCGTGATGCCGCGGTCGCGGGCGATCTGCAACACGGCGGATCCGACTCCCCCGGACGCACCGCTGGCCAGCAGCGTCTGCCCGGGCTGTACACCGACCTCGCGGAGGATGCGCAGCGCGGTCTCCACCACGGAGGGGTATCCGGCCGCCTCTTCGAACGTCAGGCCCTCGGGCATCCGGGCCCAGGCCGACAGCACGGCGAACTCGGCATACGTGCTGGAGCCTTCGCCGAACACGTGGTCGCCGACCTCGACCCCTTCGACGCCCGCCCCGACCTCGTCCACCACCCCTGAGGCGTCCAGCCCGACTCCGGCGGGCAACTCGATCGGATGGGCCCCGAGGATCTGGCCTTCACGAAGCCTCCAGTCGACGGGGTTCACGCCCGCCGCCCGCACGGCGATGCGTACTTGGCCGGGGCCCGCGTGGGGCTCCTCGGCGTCTACGAGTTGCAGAACGTCCGGACCGCCGAACTCGGCGAAGCTCACTCTCTTCATGCGATCGACCGTAGCACTAACGGTTAGTGTTTAAAAACAGATACACTTTTGCATCTGATAGCGTTGAGCCATGACCGTGCCGTCCGGACGCCGTGAGCGCAAGAAGGCCGCGACCCGCCAGAAGATCGCCGACTCCGCCCTGCGGCTCTTCCTGGAACGCGGGTACGACGCGGTGGGCATCCGCGACGTGGCCGCTGAGGCCGACGTCGCCGTCACCACGCTCTTCTCCCACTTCGCCTCGAAAGAGGCCCTGGTGTTCGAGCAGGACGAAGACTTCGAGCAACGCCTCACGCGGGCGGTCACCGGCCGGGCGCCGCACGAGCCGCTCATCCCCGCGCTGCGCGTCGAGATCCAGGCCCTGGTGCGACATTGCACGGCGGACGCCGCCGCCCCGATCTGGCGCATGATCGACGAATCGCCCGCCCTGCGGAAGTACGAGGAGTCGATGAGGCTGCGCCACGCGGAGTCGCTGGCAACGGCCATCGCCGCCGATCTCGGCCTGTCACCGGCCACAACGGCCTGCCGGACGATCGCGAGGTTCGTGATCGACGCCTATTCGCTGGCCCGTGAGGCGGCTGATCCGGAGGCCGCGGTGGACGAGATCTTCCAGATGATCGAGGCGGCCTGGGAGGTCGCCCGCCCTTCTCGACGTGGGCAAGGAACTGTCACCCCTGACAGGACAGGGGCCGGCCGCACTGTTACGAGTCCCTGAAGGCTCCGTCCGGGCCTGGGCCGACGACCCGTCCCCGGGCCTCACGTGGCCGGCCGCGCCCAACCACCGCGGCAGCGAGAAGCCTGCCCCGCAGCGCGCTGGTCCGCTTGTTCACCTGTCCATGCTCCCCACCCCGCGCCGATGCTGCCGGTACCGGCTGGGACACTGCCGTCATGGACACCACACCCGAGCAGGTAAGCGCCCGGACAGCGGCCGCATGGACCGTCGCGCTCGCGGTCCTCGGAGGATTCACCGGCTACGCGTGGGACGGACCGTTCCTCGCCGTCACCTGCGCCCTTTCCCTGGGAGGCGGCGGCGCTCTGGGCACGATCCTGTCCCGCCGTCGCATGATCGAGACCATTCGGGAAGGCCAGGGCAAGGCCGCCGCGCTCGGATACGCCGACGGAATCGCGGACATGATGGTGCTCGGGATATCGGCATACAGCGCCGCCGTCTTCCCGCTGTCCGGCCCCGACGCGGTGGACGCCGCCGAGCGCATGGCGCGCCGTAAGGCCGCCTACCACCTCACGGCCGCCGACGGGCTTCCCCATCGGATCCGTGAGGCCGCGGCCGCAGCGCTCGCGGCGATCGATGACAGGCGTGACCACGAGACCCAGTCCGCCATGGAGGACCTCATGAAGGCCGTCCAGGAGCAGCGCCGCGGGACGTGACCGCGGCAGAAGCGCGGCAGAAGCGGGACGGAAGCGGCCGTCGACGGCCTCCGCCGTCACACCCGCCCGGCACCACCGAATGTCCCCGTATCCCCGCACGCCTCTTGGCTCCTCCCGCCCGGTGCCCAACACTGTGCCGATGACGCAGCGCGTGGAGCTCGCGACCGTGATGGACCGGCTGGCCGTGGACGAGGTGGTGACCGACTACGCGGTGGCCGTGGACGACGGCGACTGGGCGGCGTACCGGAGGCTGTTCACGGCGGACGGGCGGGCCGACTACCGCAGCGCCGGCGGCATCGAGGGGGATGCCGGGCGGATCGCCGAGTGGCTCGCGGAGAGTCTGGGGCTGTTC
This sequence comes from Streptomyces sp. NPDC046915, assembly GCF_040644935.1. Lineage (NCBI taxonomy): Bacteria > Bacillati > Actinomycetota > Actinomycetes > Kitasatosporales > Streptomycetaceae > Streptomyces > Streptomyces sp. NPDC046915. Next base: position 500,436 of record NZ_JBEYXB010000005.1, read on the forward strand.
GCCATGCGGCAGCACCTGATCGTCAACCGGCGGGTGCGGTTCGGCGTCCTGGAGCAGGACACCGGGGACACCGCCCGGGTGCGGGCCGACTACGTCAACCCGATGCGGTTCGCGGGCGGCACCGACGGGTCCACCGTGCCGGATCTGGTGTGCGGCGGGCGCTACTCCTTCGCCCTGCTGCGCACGGCCGACGGCTGGCGCCTTCGCGAGGTCGTCGTCCAGGAGAAGTGGCGCCGGCTCCCCGACCCGCGGCCGGCACCTGCGGCGGGCTGAGTCCAGGCCCCCTGTCCGAGATCCCCTGCCGGCGCGCACACTGGAGCCACCCACCGGTAATTCGGTGCGCACATGCTGCCGTCCACTGGGTAGGGAGGCGATCTATGGATACGTTCGACCGCTGGCTCGCCTCCCCGTGGCGGCGCTCCGTCGCCGCCGTGCTCGCGGGCGCCCTGCCCGTGTTCGCGTTCCCCGCGCCCTCGCTGTGGTGGTTCGCGTTCGTCGCGCTGGTCCCGTGGCTTCTGATCGCGCGCACGGCGCCGACCGGGCGGCGGGCGGCGTACGACGGCTGGTGCGGCGGATTCGGGTTCATGGTGGCGGTGCACCACTGGCTGCTGCCGAGCCTGCACGTGTTCATCTTCCTGCTGGCCGCCCTGCTGGGTGCCCTCTGGGCGCCGTGGGGCTGGCTGACCCGCAGGTTCCTCGGTGACCGGCCGGCGGGTGGCGCGTCCGGGCCCGGCCGGGGCCTGGCCGCGGTGCTGGTGCTGCCGTCGGCCTGGCTGGGGGTGGAGCTGGTGCGCTCCTGGCAGGGGCTGGGCGGCCCGTGGGGCATGCTCGGCGCCACACAGTGGCAGGTGGCCCCGGCGCTGCGGCTCGCCTCGGTGGGCGGGGTGTGGCTGCTCAGCTTCCTGGTGGTGGCCGTGAACGTCGCGGTCGCCCAGCTGGTGTCGGTGCGCGAGTCCAGGGTGCCCGCCGTGGCCTCGCTGGCGGCCGCCGCCGCCGCGACCTCGGCGGCCTGGGTGTGGTCGCCGCGGCCCCACGTGGACGGCGGGGTGCGCGTCGCGGTGGTCCAGCCCGGCGTGATCAAGGGGCCGGAGGCGCGCTTCGACCGTGAGGAGGCGCTCACCCGGCGGCTCGTCGGGCAGCACGTCGACCTGGTCGTGTGGGGCGAGAGCAGCGTCGGCTACGACCTCGGGGACCGCCCCGACCTGGCCCGCCGCGTGGCCGCGCTGTCCCGTTCGACCGGCGCCGACGTCCTGGTCAACGTGGACGCCCGCCGCTCCGACCAGCCCGGCATCTACAAGAGCTCGATCCTGATCGGCCCGGACGGCCCGACCGGCGAGCGGTACGACAAGATGCGACTCGTGCCGTTCGGCGAGTACATACCCGCCCGCTCACTGCTCGGCTGGGCCACCTCGGTGGGCAGGGCGGCGGGCGAGGACCGGCACCGCGGCACCGAGCAGGTCGTGATGGACGTCGGCCACGGGTTGCGCGTCGGCCCGCTGGTGTGCTTCGAGACCGCGTTCCCCGACATGAGCCGCCATCTCGCCGAGGACGGCGCGGACCTCCTGCTCGGCCAGTCGTCGACATCGTCGTTCCAGGGCAGCTGGGCGCCCGCCCAGCACGCCTCGCTGGCCGCACTGCGCGCCGCCGAGACCGGCCGGCCCATGGTGCACGCGACACTGACCGGCGTCTCCGCCGTCTACGGGCCCGCCGGGCAGCGCGTCGGCCCCTGGCTCGGCACCGAGGCGAGCACGACCCGCGTGTACGACGTGCCCCTCGCCCACGGCATCACCCCGTACGTCCGCTACGGCGACTGGCCGGTGCACGGCGCCCTGCTGGTGCTGGCCACCCTGTGCGTCAGCGACGGCCTGCGCGCCCTCGGACGGCGCCGCACGCCCCCTCCGGAACCGCGCGTACGACCCGCTCGCACAGCCCGTAAGTCGCCCGTGCGTCCCGGACGCTGAGCCCCCGCGAGGTGCTGCGGCCCCTCAGACCGCCCCCGACGTCCCCTCCAGGACCGCGCGTACGACCCGCTCGCACAGTTCATGGGTCGCCAGTGCGTCCCGGGCGCCGAGCACCTTGCCGGTGCGTACGGCGTCGAGGAACGCCAGTGCCGCCTGCTCGATGCCGCGCTGCCGGGCGACCGGCACCCAGTCGCCGCGGCGCCGCACGGTCGGCTGGCCCTTGTGGTCGATTATCTCGGCGAGGTTCACGACCTGGCGCTTGGTGTCCTGGCCGGAGACCTCGAGGATCTCCTCGGCCGAGCCGCTGAGCCGGTTCATCACACCGAGCGCGGTGAAGCCGTCCCCGGCGAGCTGAAGCACCACGTGGTGCAGCAGGCCGCCTTCCGTGCGGGCGCGCACGGTCACGTCGTCGACCGGGCCCGGGACCAGGAACCGCAGGGTGTCGACGACGTGGATGAAGTCGTCGAGGATCATCGAGCGCGGCTCCTCCGGCAGCCCGACCCGGTTCTTCTGCATGATGATCAGCTCGCGCGGATGGTCGGCGCACTGCGCGTACCCGGGAGCGTACCGCCGGTTGAAGCCGACGGCGAGCGAGCTGCCGTGCCGCTCGGCGAGCGCCACCAGCCGCTCGGAGTCGGCGAGTTCGTAGGCAAGCGGCTTGTCGACGTAGGTCGGGACGCCCGCCTCGAGCAGCCGGGTGACGATCTCGGGGTGCGCGACGGTGGGCGCGTGCACGAAGGCCGCATCGAGGTCCTGGGCGAGCAGGGCGTCCAGGGTGGGGTGCCGCCGGTCGGCCGGGAGGTGGAGGCCGTCGGCGACCCGGGCGAGGGTGGCGGGCGTACGGGTGTGCAGGTGCAGGTCGATGCCCTGCTGCGCGGCCAGCACCGGCAGATAGGCCTTCTGCGCGATGTCACCGAGTCCGATGCAGCCGACCTTCACGTGCGCTCCCTGTCGTGGTTGCCCGCCGGTGTCCTGCCGGAAGCATACGGGGGGCGCCAGTCGGCGATGCCGTCGAAGCCGCGCAGCAGCAGCGCCGGTGCGGCCTTCGACAGCACCGCGATCGCGGTGTCGCGCACGGCGACGGTCACGCGGCCGTCGGCCATGCTCAGGCGGGCGGCCCTGACGGCCTGCCGGGCGATGGCAGCCGTGCGGGGCAGCCGGGCCGCCGTGTAGGCGGAGAGGTCGCGGGCGTGGAAGGCGAGGACGACGGCGTCCTCGATGGCCTGGTTGCCGCCCTGGCCGAGGGTCGGGGGCATGGCGTGCGCGGCGTCCCCGAGGAGGGCGGTCCGGCCGTGGTGGAAGGCGGGCAGCGGCTCGGCGAGGTGGTGGACGTCGTGGCGCAGCACGTCCTCCGCGCGGGCGGCGGCGAGGACGGCCGGGATCGGGTCGTGCCAGTCGCCGAACCGGCGCAGCAGCTCGGCCCGTTCGTCGTCCGGGGCGTGCTCCCCGGCGGGGACCGTCGCGGCGGCGTACGCGTACACCCGGCCGTCCTTGAGCGGATGCGTGCCCCACAGCCGGCCCCGGCCCCAGGTCTCGTGCGAGGCGAAGCGTGCCCCGGGTACCGGGAGCACGAGCCGCCAGGTGGTGAACCCGGCGTACACCGCCCCCGGACGGCCGGGGAACAGCAGGCTCCGCGCGCGGGAGTGGACGCCGTCGGCGGCCACCACGAGGTCGGCCTCCAGCTCGTCGTCGGCGATGGTCACGCGGGCGGGCCGGTCGCGGTCGCCGGGGTCGGCGAGGGCCGCGGCCGCGGCGGTGCGGACGGTGCCCGGCGGGAGCAGCGCGGCGAGGCTGTCGACCAGGGTGGCCCGGTGCAGCAGGACCAGGGGACCGCCAAAGCGGGCGGCGGCGGCCTCGGCACTGGAGCGGGAGAGCCAGCGGCCGCGCGGTGCCCGCAGTCCCCCGTCGCCCTGCCAGGCGGCGAGGTCGCGGATCTCCTCGCCGATGCCGAGGACGTCCAGGGCGCGCAGGGCGTTCGGGGCCAGCGAGATGGCCGCGCCGACCGGCTCCAGGGAGTGGGCCCGCTCCACCACGGTGACCTGCCATCCGTCCCGGTGCAGGGCCGCCGCGGCGGTCAGGCCCCCTATGCCGCCCCCGATGACGACGGCACGCGACTGTGCCATGGCTCCTCCTCCGGCGCGGCGCACCGCGCACTACAAGTGTAGTGAAGTAGTTCCTCGACCGTACTACAGGTGTAGTCCGAGCGATAGGGTGACACTACAGGCGTAGTCCGGACGGTAGGTTGACCAGCATGTCCGTACACCCCACGAGCGCCGCCCGCGCCGATCTCGTCGCCGACACCGCCCTCGCCCTGCTCGCCTCACGCGGCATGCGCGGGCTGACGCACCGGGCGGTCGACGAGGCGGCGGGCCTGCCGCAGGGCTCCACGTCGAACGTGGCCCGCACCCGGCAGGCGCTGCTGGAGCTGGCGGTGCGCAGGCACGCCGAGCGGGAGGCGCGGGTGCTGGCCCTGGACGAGATGCCGGATCCGCGCGGCGGGCTCGACGCGCTGGCGGACGCCCTGGCCCTGGCCACGCACCGCTCGATCACCGGCCACCGCGACCTGCTCGTCGCCCGCTACGAACTGGCCCTGGAGGCGACCCGCCGCCCCGAGCTGCGCGCCTTCTACGACGCGACGGGCGCCGTGTTCCGCGAACAGCTGGCCGCCATGCTCACCGCCGTCGGCTCGACCGATCCGGCCCGGCACGTGCTGTCGCTGACCGGCTGGGCGGACGGGGTGATGTTCTCGTGCGTGGCCGGGTCGTTCAACGCGGAGGTACCGAGCCTGGCGGAGGTGCGGGCGGGGGTGCGGGAGCTGTTGCGGGGGATGCTCGGCCGCTGACGGGGGGGGGGACTGAGCGGACGCGGAAAACCCGTAGAGGCGGACGGCGAGTTGGGCGAGGATGCGGACATGACGATCAAGCGGGAAGAGCCCGCCCAGAACGCCGACGAACGCACCATGCTGGAGGGCTGGCTGGACTACCACCGCCAGACGCTGGCCTTGAAGTGCGAGGGCCTGACCGACGAACAGTTGCGCACCGCGTCCGTGCCGCCGTCCGAGCTGTCGCTGATGGGGCTCGTGCGCCACATGGCGGAGGTGGAGCGGGGCTGGTTCCGCAAGGTGCTGACCGGCGACGATCCGGGGCCGATCTACTACAGCGACGAGGACCCGGACGGCGAGTTCCATCTCACCGAGACGGACACCTGGCAGGAGGCGTACGGCACCTGGCAGGCCGAGATGGAGATCGCTCGGCGGCACGCGGCCGGGTTCGGTCTCGACGACCTCTCCGTGGGCACCGGCAGGTCCACCCAGGAGCCCTTCAGCCTCCGCTGGATCTACACCCACATGATCGAGGAGTACGCCCGCCACAACGGCCACGCCGACCTGGTTCGCGAGCAGCTGGACGGCGCCACCGGCGACTGACGTCATCCCCGGCGTGCCCGCACCCACCCGTACGGGGTACGAGATCACCCGTGCGGGGCACCATCCGCCCCGGTGCCGTTTCCAACGCGGGCGTCACCCACCAGAGTTGCGCGGGTGCATCGAACGACGACCACCGCAGCGCTCCTGGCCACCGTGGCCGTCTCGGCCCTCTCCGGCTGTGTGACGGTCCAGCGTCCGCCGACGTCCGGCCCGCCGCCGGGTACGGCACCGTCACAGACCTCGGCGTCCCGGCCGGACGGCAGCACCCGGCCACGGATCGTGCAGGCGCCGGCCCGGGAGGCACTGGAGATGGTCGGCCCGTCCCGCCGGCCGGGCCGCCCCGCGGCGCCCACGCCACATCGTCCGCCGGCCCCACCGGTGCCCCGGCAGCAGCCGCCGCGGGTCACGCGTCCCCAGCCGCCTCGCAAGCCTCCCGAGCAGCCGCGCGGGAAGATCCCCGGCGCGTCGAAGTCCGTACCCGATTCCGCACCGAGGTCCCTGCCGAAGAACCCGGACGTGTGCGCCCTCGGCAAGCAGTACGGCGGCTGGCGGCCGGGCAGCCCGGAGGCGGTCATCTGCGATCAGGCCTACGGGCACTGACCCCGGCCGCGGCCCCGGGCGCTGCGTCGGCCGCTACGTCGGCCGCTGTCTCGGCGGCCCCCAGGACTCCCCTCCGGGGGGACCCTCCTCCCCCAGCCGCAGCTCCAGCCGGCTGATCGCCGCCCGCACCCCGTCCCCGTAGCGGTCCTCGCCGAGCGCGTCGGCCGCCCCACGGGCCCGGCGCAGATGGGTGCGGGCGGCCTCGGAGTGGCCCAGTTTCACGTAGTCGGCGGCGAGGTTCAGATGCAGGCTGGGGTAGAAGGCACGCATCGCGGCCGGGCTCTCGTCCCCGGCCTCGTGCTCCTGGGCCAGTTCCTCAGCCGCCGACAACGCCCGCAGGTCCCAGGCGAGTTCGTCGGAGGGGTCGTCCTGGGTGTCGGCCAGGTAGTGGGCCAGTGTGCAGCGGTACAGCGGGTCCCCGTCCTCCGCCAGCTCCGCCCACAGATCCAGGAACCGGCGCCGGGCCTCCTCGCGGTCCCCGCCGTGATGCAGCATCACGACCTGCCCGATCCGCGTCAGCACGGCGTCCGGCGCCGCCTGCTCCTGTCGCTCCGCCACCGCGTCCTCCGGGCACACGTAGGGGCCTGTACCGGACGACGCTAACCGTCGGCACCGGCAAACCCGGTCAGGCGGCCCCGTACGACACAGGACCGCCCGGCCGCGGTCAGCCGAGGTTCGGGATGCTCCAGTCGATCGGCTCGTGGCCCTGCGCGGCGACGGCCTCGTTGATCTGCGTGAACGGACGGGAGCCGAAGAACTTCTTGGCCGACAGCGGCGAGGGGTGCGCGCCCTTGACCACGGCGTGCCGCTCGGCGTCGATCAGCGGGAGCTTCTTCTGCGCGTAGTTGCCCCACAGCACGAAGACCGCGGGGTCGGGCCGGCCCGCCACCGCGCGGATCACCGCGTCCGTGAACCGCTCCCAGCCCCGGCCCTTGTGCGAGTTGGCCTCGCCGCCGCGGACCGTGAGCACCGCGTTCAGCAGCAGGACGCCCTGCTGGGCCCACGGCATCAGATAACCGTTGTCCGGGACCGGCGTGCCCAGCTCCTCGTGCATCTCCTTGTAGATGTTGCGCAGCGAGGGCGGGGTCCGCACGCCGGGCCGGACCGAGAAGCACAGGCCGTGGCCCTGGCCCTCGCCGTGGTAGGGGTCCTGACCGAGGATCAGGACCTTCACCCGCTCGAACGGCGTGGCATCCAGCGCGGCGAAGACCTCCTCGCGCGGCGGATGGACGGGACCCTTCGACCGCTCCTCCTCGACGAACTCGGTCAGCTCCTTGAAGTAGGGCTGCTGCAGCTCGTCGCCCAGAACCCCGCGCCAGGACTCGGGCAGCATGGCGATGTCGGTCACGTCAACGTCCTCACGATGTGCGGTCACTTCCAGGTCTCAGAACCTACAGGCGACCACTGACAACGGGTCCCGCCCTCGGAAAACGCCTCCGCTACCAGCTGGTCTTCCGGAACAACTCCCACATCATCATGATCGTGGACGGGTCGACCGACCGCTCCGCGCCGGAGATGTCGTCGCTCACGGCCAGGTACTGCTTGCCCTGCCACAGCGGCAGCAGCCGCACGTCGTTCGCCAGGATCGTCTGCGCCTCCTGGAACTCCTTCACCACACGGCCGCGGTCGGCCTCTTGGCGGGAGCGGGGCAGCAGGTCGTCAGTGATCTTGGGTGTCGAGTAGGGCGTGCCGACGGCGTTCTGACTGCCGACGAACGGCGCGATGAAGTTGTCGGCGTCGGGGTAGTCGGGGGACCACCCGCGCCCGAACACCGGGTACTCGCCCTTCTGGTAGCCCTTCACATAGGTGTTCCAGGGGGCACCGTGCAGGGTGACGGTGAACAGGCCGGAGGCCTCCAGCTGGCTCTTGATCTCCTGGAACTCCTTCGCGGTCGCCGAGCCGTAGCGGTCGGTGGTGTACCAGAGCGTGAGCGGCACCTTCTGGGTGATGCCCGCGTCGGTGAGGATCTTGCGGGCCTTGGCGACGCTGGGGTCTCCGAAGTCGTCGAAGAAGACGGTGGTGTGCCCGGTCAGGCCGGCGGGGACCATGGAGTAGAGCGGTTGGACGGTGTCCTTGTAGACCTGGTGGACGATCTCGCTGCGGTTGATGAGCTGGGCGATGGCTCTTCGAACGGGAGTCTTGCGGGCCCAGGGGTCCTTGGGGTTGAACACCAGGTACTCGATCTCGTTGCTCGATCCGTCGATGAGATCGATGTCCTTGTTGCCCTGCCTCTGGAAGGAGAGGACGTCGGCGGCGGCGAGGCCGCGGAAGATGACGTCGATCTTCTTGTCACGCAGGTCGTCGGCCAGCAGATGCGAATCCTGGTAGTAGCGGATGGTCACCGCGTCGTTCTCACGCTTCGCGAAGCCCTTGTAGCTCTTGTTCGCGACCAGCACGGCCTCCTTGCCCTGCTGGTAGGACTTCAGGTCGTACGGCCCGGACCCGGTCACCCGGTCGTCCTTGCGCAGTGCGTTCTTCGAGTACTCCGCGGGGTCCACGATCGACATGCCGGGCGTCGCCAGCACGAACGGGAACGTGGCGTCCGGCTTGTTCAGGCGGAAGACCACCTCGCGGTCGCCCACCGCCTGGACCCGGTCGAGGCCGGTGAGCAGGCCGGCGGGGCCGGTGCTGACGTTGATCTTCTTTATTCGGTCGAACGAGTACTTGACGGCCTGAGCGTCCAGTTTGTGCCCGTTGGAGAAGGTCAGGTCCGAGCGGAGCTTGCAGGTGTAGACCGTGTTGGACGCCGAGAACCGACAGCTCTCGGCCGCGTCGGGCTGCGGCGTGGTCGCGCCGACGGGGTAGTTCAGCAGGGTCTGGTAGATGTTACGGAAGAGTTCCCAGGACTGGTCCCAAGAGGCGGCCGGATCCAGGGTGCTGGGCGCGCTCGTGGTGCCCACCACGATCGGGCCGCCGCTGTCCTGGCCATCGTCGGAAAGGATTCCGCAGCCGGCCACCAAGGATATGGACAGGACCGCAGCCACCTTCTGCAGGCCTCGGTTCCGGTTGAACACGCGCACACTCCTCGATCCGCCATACCAAGGGTCGGCAGACCATACCGCAGCGTCACGCCCGCTGAACCACCCTGTGACCAGGCTCCTTGATCCACTGTGGTATGACGACGTTGTCATTCCCCGTGTGGATCTTGTACGGCATGAAAACGGGCGCCGCTCCCGTGGGGAACGGCGCCCGGAGCGCGTGACGGCGAGCGCCGTCAGCCCACGCCGGCGTTCAGGAAGATGCCGCCGTCGACCACGAGCGTCTGCCCGGTGATCCAGTCGGACTGCGTCGAGGTGAGGAAGGCGGCGGCGCCGCCGATGTCGGAGGGCACGCCGAGCCGGGCGAGCGGGTAGGCCGCGGCCGCCTCCTCCTCCCGGCCCTCGTACAGGGCCTGCGCGAACTTGGTCTTCACGACGGCCGGGGCGATGGCGTTGACCCGTACCTTGGGCGCGAACTCGTGCGCGAGCTGCTGGGTCAGGTTGATCATCGCGGCCTTGCTGACGCCGTAGGCGCCGATGAACGGCGAGGGCGCGAGACCCGCGACCGAGGCGATGTTGACGATCGCACCGCCGTTGTCCTTCTGCCAGGCGTGCCAGGTCTTCTGCGCGAAGCCGAGCGCCGAGATCACGTTGGTCTCGAACACCTTGCGCGCGACATCCAGGTCGAGGTCGGCGATCGGCCCGAACACCGGGTTCGTACCGGCGTTGTTGACCAGGAAGTCGACGCGGCCGAAAGCCTCCATGGCGCGTGCGACGGCCTCGGTCTGGTGGGCGAGGTCGTGCGCCTTGCCGGCGACGCCGATGACCCGTTCGGCGCCGAGCTGCTCGACGGCCTCCTTGAGGGCGTCCTCGTTGCGGCCGGTGATGCACACCCGGTCGCCGCGCGCGACGAGCGCCTCGGCGACGCCGTAGCCGATGCCGCGGCTGGCGCCCGTGACGAGGGCGACCTTGCCGGAGAGTTCAGGCAGTTCAGTCATGTCCGTGGTCCCCAGTGTCCCTAGTTCAGCGGTCCGCCGGCGACGTACAGCACCTGGCCGGAGACGAAGCCCGCGGCCTCGCCGGTGAAGAACGCGATGGCGTTGGCGATGTCCTCGGGCTCGCCCACGCGCTGCACCGGGATCTGGGTGGCGGCGGCGGCCTTGAACTCCTCGAAGCCCATCTTGACGCGGTCGGCCGTGGCCTTGGTCATCTCGGTGGCGATGAAGCCCGGGGCGACGGCGTTGGCGGTGATGCCGAACTTGCCCAGCTCGATGGCGAGGGTCTTGGTGAAGCCCTGCAGGCCCGCCTTGGCGGCGGAGTAGTTGGCCTGGCCGCGGTTGCCGAGCGCGGAGGAGGAAGACAGGTTGACGACGCGGCCGAAGCCCGCGTCCACCATGTGCTTCTGGACGGCCTTGGTCATCAGGAAGGAGCCGCGCAGGTGCACGTTCAGGACGGTGTCCCAGTCCGAGGCGCTCATCTTGAACAGCAGGTTGTCACGGAGCACGCCCGCGTTGTTGACCAGGATCGTCGGGGCGCCCAGCTCCTCGACGACGCGCGCGACGGCCGCCTCGACCTGCGCCTCGTCGGAGACGTCGGCACCGACCGCGATGGCCTTGCCGCCGGCCGCGGTGATCTTCTCCACGGTGTCCTTGCAGGCGGCCTCGTCGAGGTCGATCACGGCGACCGCGCGACCCTCGGCGGCCAGCCGTACGGCGGTGGCGGCACCGATGCCGCGCGCGGCGCCGGTGACCACGGCGACCCGCTGCTCAGTGGTGGACATTGCTGATTCTCCTCGCCCTAGAGAAGGTGCGCCCGATGGGTGAGCGACCGCTTAGTACCTTCGACACAGGTGACGCTAGAAGCCCTGGCACCCCGTGTCAACGGCACACAGGGCGCGTGTGATCCATTACCTCACCAGGAGGTCCAGCAACCGCTCCGCCTCGCCCGCCGGATCGGTCGTGAGCCCCGTGTGCACGGGCCCGGGCTGCACGACCGTCGAGCGGGGCGCGATCAGCCAGCGGAAGCGCCGCCCGGGATCGTCCCCCGCCGCCTGTCCGGCCGCCCCGCCCCCGGCGCACACGCCCTCGACGGCGCCCAGCGCGGCCCGCACACCCACCACGTCCGCATCCGGATCGAGCGCCAGCAGCCGGACCTCGTCGAGGTGGGTACGGGCGCCGACGTACGCCTTCGCGCGGCAGTAGACGACCACTCCCGCATTGATGCACTCGCCCCGTTCGACACGGGGTACGACCCTGAGCAGCGCGTACTCGAAGACGTCGCGGTCGCCGCCCTGACCTGACCGGGTGATGTGGCGCTCGATCACTTGTTCCCCTCGATGCCGTGGATGCCGTGGATGCTGTCGAGGCCGTTGACGCGCTCGTGGATGCCGGCGGCCCGCGCGAGCAGCGGACGCGCATAGGCCCGCCGGAGGTCGTCCGGGGCCGCGAAGCCCGGTTCACCGGCCAGCCAGGCGTCGGGGATCTCGGCGGTGACCTCGGCGAGGAGTTCCTCGGTGACCAGGGGCGCCAACGCGGCGGCGGCCGAGCGGACATCGGGCGCGAAGCGCGCGAGGGCGTGGTCCGAGGCATCGTACGGACGGGCCGCGGAGGTCTCGGCGGAAGGCCAGTTGTGGTGCCAGATCATGGTGGCGCCGTGGTCGATGAGCCACAGCTCTCCCCGGTGCATCAGCAGATTGGGGTTGCGCCAGGAGCGGTCGACATTGTTCACCAGCGCGTCGAACCAGACGATCCGCCCGGCCTCCTCGCTGCTCACCGTGAAGGCGAGCGGGTCGAAGCCGAGGGCACCCGAGAGGAAGTCCATGCCGAGGTTGGTGCCGCCGCTGGACCTGAGCAGTTCCTGCACCTGCTGGTCGGGTTCGCCGAGCCCCAGTACCGGGTCGAGGTCGATCGTGACCAGCCGGGGCATCCGGAAGCCGAGGCGGCGGGCCAGTTCGCCGCAGACGACCTCCGCCACCAGCGTCTTGCGGCCCTGACCGGCGCCCATGAACTTCATGACGTACGTCCCGAAGTCGTCGGCCTCGACGAGTCCCGGCAGTGAGCCGCCCTCCCGCAGGGGCGTGATGTAGCGGGTCGCGATGACTTCCTTGAGCATCGCCCCAGGCTACTGGGGGCTGCGGCGACGCCCGGACCGACAGCGGAACGACAGCTGTGGTTTACGTTCGCCTCATCTCCAGGAAGACAAGATCTCGATGCCGTCTGAACAGGTGGTGCCCCAAGACCGTACCCCTGGACGGATCACGAAAAGCTCCGCGGAAGGGAACCCCACATGACCAGCGCATCGCCCACTCCCGCAGCGGGACCGGCCCGCCGCACCGTCGTGGCGGCGGCCGGAGCGGCGGGACTCGCCGCCGCGCTGACCGCCTGCGGGTCGGACGACAAGTCGTCGGACTCCTCCAGCGCGGCCGGGTCCAACGGAACGGCCGGATCGGCCGGTGCCGGTGCCGGCAGCTCGCCCAGCGCACAGGAGAGCGGCGGCAGCGCCGGTGGCACCACGCTCGCCAAGACCTCGGACATCCCCGAGGGCGGCGGCAAGATCTTCAAGGACCAGGGCGTCGTCGTCACCCAGCCGGCCTCGGGCACGTACAAGGCGTTCTCGTCCAAGTGCACCCACGCGGGGTGCGCGGTGGGCAGCGTCGCCAACGGCGTGATCGTCTGTCCGTGCCACAACAGCCACTTCTCCGCGGCCGACGGAAGTGTGAAGCAGGGGCCCGCGACGCAGCCGCTGGCCGCCGCGAACATCACCGTCTCCGGGGACGAGATCAAGCTGGCGTGAAACGCGGGCGTCAGCCCTGGCGGCGCGGCCGCTTGAGGCAGCCGAGCACCTCGTCCGTGGTCGCGACCGTGGCGACCAGCGCGAGGGTGTTGCGGATCATCGCGGGGGTGTAGTCGGCGGGCACCCCCGCGACGGCGTCGGCGGGCACGACGGCGGTGTAGCCGAGGTTGACCGCGTCGAACACGGCGTTGGGGATCGCCACGTTGGCCGAGACTCCGGTCACGATCAGCGTGCGGCAGCCCAGGTTGCGCAGCAGTGCGTCGACCTCGGTGCCCTGTACGGGCGAGAGGCCGTGCAGCCGTCGTACGACGATGTCCTCCTCGGTGACCTCGATCGGCGCCGCGACACGCACCGCCGAGGTGCCGGACAGCTGCTGTACCGGGAGCCGTTCGGCGGCACGGAACAGCCGGGCGTTGCGACTGGCGGCCCGGCCGTCGGGGCGGCGTTCGGCAACGGCGTGGATCACCTGGACACCGCTGTCGTGCGCGGCGGCGACCAGCCGGGCGATGTTGGCCAGGGCGCCGGAGGAGCGGGCCTGACGGGCGAGTTCGGGCAGCGCGCTGTCCGGGCCGACCACGCCCTGCTGGCACTCCACGGTGAGCAGGGCGGTGCTCGCGGGGTCGAGGACTTCACCGAGCCGCTCGTGCGACGCCATGTTCGCGCCCTTTCGCCGGAGTTCGGGGCGGGCGAGACTAACCGGCATTGCGTCCGAGGGGAAGACGACCCATTCTTTTCTGACGTGATGTCAGAGGATCTAGGCGCCGGACAGGACCCGGACCGTCCTCCTCTGGCACGACGTGGGAGAAGAGGGGGATGCATGACTGCCACTCAGCGCCGGGGCCGGAAGATCATGATGACAACGGGTGAGGTGGACGAGTTCCTCACCACCCAGCGCACCTGCCGGGTCGCCACCGTGTCGGCGAACGGCGCACCGCACGTGAGTGCCCTGTGGTACGCCTGGGACGGTGTGTCGCTGTGGCTGTACTCGGTGGTGCGCAGCAAGCGCTGGACGGACCTCAGCCGCGATCCGCGGGTGGCGGTCGTGGTCGACTCGGGCGAGGAGTACGACCAGCTGCGCGGCGTCGAACTGACCGGCACGATGGAGTTCGTGGGCGAGGTGCCGCGCATCGGGGAGCTGTGCGCCGAACTGGACACCGCGGAGACGCTGTTCGCGCGCAAGAACTTCGGCCTGGACGAGATGCCCCACGACGGGCGGCACGCCTGGGCGCGGCTGACACCGGAGAAGATCGTCTCCTGGGACTTCAGCAAGCTGGGCCCGGCGTAGGACTGTCGGCGCGGTTCAGCCGACCTGCTCGGCCGCCGTCCGCAGCGCCTCGACCGCCGCGCGGATCGACGGGCGGCGGTCGGCGTCCGCGCGCCAGACGACGTACACATGGCGGCGCACCCGCTGCTTGAGCGGCACCATGACGACGCCGGGGGGCACCGGGTGGCGGCCCAGCAACGGCGCGATGCACACGCCGAGTCCCGCGGCGACCAGGCCCAATTGGGTGTGGGTCTCGGCGGCACGGTGGCCGACGATGGGCTCGACGCCGCGCGAACGCAGCGTGAACATCAGCCACTCGTGGCAGAACTCGCCCTCGCCCCAAGTGATCCACTCGTCCTCGGCGAACTCCCCGAGGTCCACCTCCTCGCGGTCCGCGAGCGGGTGGCCGGCCGGCATCGCCACGTCGGCGGGGTCGTCGAGCAGGGGTGCCTTGACCAGGCCGTCGGGCACCGGCATCGGCTTGTTGTACCAGTCGAGGACGACCGCGAGGTCCAGGTCGCCGCGCACCACTCCGGCGATGCCGTTCTCCGGCTCCAGCTCGCCGGAGCGCACCCGCAGCGCCGGGTGCCGGGCGCGCAGGTCGGCGAGGGCGGTGGGGAACAGACCGCGCGCGGCGGTCGGGAACGCCGACAGCCGCAGCTCTCCGGCGACCTGGCCCCGGTGCGCCTCCAGGTCGGACTGGGCGAGCTCCACCTGGGAGAGGATGCGCGCGGCGTGCTCGGCGAGCAGCCGGCCGCCGTCGGTGAGCCTGACGCCCCGCCCGTTCTTGGCCAGGAGCCGCTGGCCGACCTCCCGCTCCAGTTTGCCCAGCTGCTGGGAGACCGCGGACGTCGTGACGTGCAGCGCCTCGGCCGCCCCGCTGACCGAGCCGTGCCGGGCGAGGGCGTCGAGGGTGCGCAGGCGCTCCAGGTTCAACATATAAGTAATACTAAGAGGTGTCGCTGTGGAAATCTCAATTGTGCTACGAGGTCGACTGAAGCATCGTGGAGGCCATGACCACCGCCGCTGCCACCCGCGCCGAGGCCCGACAGACCGCCGCGCGCCCCCGCACCCGCCTCGACTGGCGCCTCCGTTTCGGCGCCCTGTCCCTGATATGGGGCTTCAGCTTCCTGCTCATCAAGGTGGGCACGCAGGGCTACGCGCCCTTCCAGGTCACGCTCGGGCGGCTGGTCTTCGGCACGGCGGTGCTCGGGGCCGCGATGGCGGTGAAGCGGGAACGACTCCCGCGCGGGGCCCGCACCTGGGGCCATCTGGCGGTCGCCGCGTTCCTGCTCAACGCCCTGCCGTTCTCCCTCTTCGCGTACTCGGAACTGACGATCCCGTCCACGCTGGCCGGCATCTGCAACGCCACGTCGCCCCTGTGGGGCATGGCCCTGTCCCTGGTCGCCCTCTCCGAGGACCGGCCGACGCGAGTGCGGGTCGCCGGGCTCGGTCTGGGCTTCCTCGGAGTCCTGACGGTCCTGGGCGCCTGGCAGGGCTTCACCGGCCTCGACGCCACGGGCACCGCGCTGGCCCTGCTGGCCTCGCTCAGCTACCCGGTCGGCTGGATATACGTCCGCCGCACACTCGCCGGCAGCGGCCACTCCCACCTGTCGATGACGGGCGCCCAACTGCTCCTGGCCACGCTCCAGCTGACCGTCGTCACCCCCCTGTTCACCACCGCCCCCGACCGCTTCGCCCTCATACCGCTGCTCGCCGTCGCCGCCCTCGGCGCCCTCGGCACCGGTCTCGCGGTCCTCATCCAGTACGGCCTGGTCGCCGAGGTCGGCCCGACGACGGCCCAGATGGTCACCTACTTCATCCCGGTCATCGCCACAGCCGCCGGCGTCGCCATCCTGGACGAGACACTGCACTGGACGACGCCGGTGGGGGCGGTGATCGTGCTGGCGGGGGCGGCGCTGACCCAGGCGCGGGGCAAGCGGGCCGCTTAGGGACCCCTAGACGTAGCTGCGCATCGGGGTCGGCCCGACCGCCGAGGCGATCGCGTCCGCCAGTGGGGCGACCTCGGCCGGGGCCAGGGTCGAGACGGTGATCCGGATGCCGGGCGGGGCGTCGAGGCGGAAGCGGGCGCCGGGCGAGACGGCCCAGCCGGCGTGCAGGAGGCGGGCGACCGCGCCGGTCTCGTCGGGGACGGGCACCCAGACGTTCATACCGCTGCGGCCGTGGGCGCGGACCCCGCGCTCGGCGAGCGCGTCGATGAGCAGCTCCCGGCGGGCTCGGTACGCCGCTGCCACCGCCGGACCGTCGACCGCGCCGCTCGCCCGCAGCCGCACCACCGTCCGTTGCAGCAGCAGGCTCACCCAGCCGGGCCCGAGCCGCTGCCGGCCTCGGACCCGGTCGACGGTGACCGGGTCGCCGGTGAGCACGGCGTGCCTGAGGTCGGGGCCGTAGGCCTTGGCGGCGGAGCGGACGAACGCCCAGTGGTGGGTGACGCCCGCGAGAGGGTGCAGCGGCAGGTCGACGATGCCGTGGCCGTGGTCGTCCTCGACGAGCAGGGTCTGCGGGTGCTCACGGAGGACGGCCCGCAGGGCACGCGCACGCGGGGCGCTCACGGAGGCGCCGGTGGGGTTCTGCGCGCGGTCGGTGACGATCAGGGCCCGCGCGCCGGAGCGCAGGGCCGTGCGCAACGCCTCGGGGCGCGGCCCCTCGTCGTCGACACCGACGGGGGTCGTGCGCAGTCCGAGCGCGGAGACGAGGTCGAGGGTGCGGCCCCAGCCGGGGTCCTCGACGGCTACGGCGTCCCCCGGCTTGAGATGGGCGGCAAGGACGCGTTCCACGGCGTCGAGAGCCCCGGAGAGCACCGCCAGAGGGCCCTCGGGGACGCCGTCGGCGTCGAGTTCGGCCCGTGTGACGCGGGCCAGTTCCGGCTCCACGGGATCGTCGCCGTACAGCACCGGTTCCCGGTCCGCCTCCTCGGCGACGGCCGCCAGCGTCGGTGCGAGCGGCGGCAGCAAGGCGGGGTCGGGGTTGCCGTCGGACAGGTCACGCACCCCCGACGGCACGTCCACGCGCACCTTCTCCCGCCCGGTGGTGGCCGGCTTGGGCCGGATCCGGCTGCCCCGGCGCCCGGCCGTCTCGATGACCCCGCGCTCGCGCAGGGTGCGATAGGCGGCCGCGACAGTGTTCGGGTTCACCCCCAGCCGGACCGCCAACTCTCGCATCGGAGGCAGCAGTTGGCCGGGCTCCAGGGTCCCGGCGCCCACCGCGCTCTCGATACTCGCAGCAATCTCCGCTGCGCCACGTCCTTCGATCGGATACTCTCCTAGCACAAAATCAATTATGCACTAGTGCAATCCAAATGCAAGGAGACCGTCATGCAGGGCACCGAGCAGACGCCGCCGCAGCCGGCCGCGTACCGCCCGACCGACCGCACCGTCCCCACGCGTGCCGCGCACAAGGCGTCGTACGACAGGGAACTGGTGCACGCGATACTCGACGAGGGGTACGTCTGCCACCTCGGCTTCGTCCGCGACGGCGCGCCCGTGGTGCTGCCCACGCTCTACGGCCGGGTCGGCGAGCGCCTGTACGTGCACGGCTCCACGGGCTCGCGCCCGCTGCGGATGACCGGCCAGGCCGACCCGGGGCTGCCGGTGTGCTTGACGGTCACCCATGTCGACGGCCTGGTGCTGGCCCGCTCCGCCTTCCACCACTCGATCAACTACCGCTCCGTGGTGGTGCACGGCACCGCGTACGAAGTCACCGACCCCGAGGAGAAGCGGCTCGCCCTGGACGCGCTGGTCGACCATGTCGTCGCGGGCCGGGCCGCCGATTCCCGCCCCGCCAACAAGAAGGAGCTGGCCGCCACCGCCGTGATCCGCCTCGACCTGGACGAGGTCTCCGCCAAGCTCCGCACCGGCGGCGTGAGCGACGAACCCGAGGATCTCGCCCTCCCGCACTGGGCCGGCGTGGTCCCGCTGCGCAAGGGGTACGACGCTCCGCTCCCCGAGGCCGACCTGGCCCCCGGCACCGCGCTCCCCGACTACCTCACGGCCCTGTGATGCTGATCCACCCCTGGGACGCACCCCACGACGACACCGAGTGGCAGACCTGGCTGGCCGCCCACGACTTCGGCCAGCTCGCGGTCAACGGCCCGCCCGGCGAGCCACCGCTCGTCCAGCCGCTGCACTTCGCCTACGACCCCGACCGCCGCGAGGCCGTCACCCATCTCGCCCGCCCCAATCCGCTCTGGCCCGCACTCGAGGCGGAGCCGCGGGTGCTGCTGAGCGTGGTCGACGACTACGTCTTCGTTCCGGGCCCCTGGCAGGCCGCACCCGGCACCCCGCCCGAACACGGCGTCCCCACGAGCTTCTACGCGGCCGTCCAGCTCAGCTGCACCGCCCATGTCGTGGACGATCCGGCGGAGAAGGCCGCCCTCCTCAACCGCCAGGTCGGCCACTTCCAGCCGGACGGCGGCTCGGCCCGCGCCACCCCGGGCGAGGCCCCGTACGGCCGTCTCCTGTCCGGCATCCGCGTCCTGCGGCTGGAAGTGACGGACGTCCGGGCCAAGTTCAAGTACGCGGGAAAGCGATCGGAAGAGGTCCGCCGGCACATGGTGACCGCCCTGATGAGCCGCAACGCCCCGCGCGACACGGCGGCGCGGGAACATCTGATACGGCGGGGGGCCTGAGCGACCGCCTCGGCTGTCGCTCAGGCCCCCCGACCGCACCCCGGCCCACCGCACCCCGGCCCACCGCACCCGGTCGGTTCACACGAGGGCAGGTCGTTCCCCGCCCGTCCCTCGTCGCGCTTCGCGTGCCTCCGCGACGGCGAGCCCCGCGACCGAGCCGAGCATCAGCAGCGTGCCGGTCACGGTGGACGCGGTCAGGTGCTCACCGAGCAGGGCTACGGCGAGGACGGCCGCGCTCACCGGCTCCAGGAGCATGATCACGGAGACGGTGGCCGACCGCACGACGGCGGCGCCCGCGAAGTAGAGGGCGTACGCGAGGGCCGTGGGAACGGCGGCGATGTACCCCATGAGAGACAGCACCCGGACGGGATGGGCGGTGTGCGGCAGCAGCCCCTCCGCCAGGGCGAACGGCAGGAGGCACAGGCTGGTCACCGCGAACGCCCACACCGTCGTACCCGCCGCGTCGCTCCCGCCGTCCCGCCCCCACCAGCGGGTGAGCAGCGTCATCGCGGAGTAACCGGACGCCGACGCGAGCGCGAGCAGCACGCCCCAGGGACGTACGGTCGCTCCCGCGCCGCCGCACGTCAGCACGAGCAGTCCGGCGAGCGCCCCTGCGACGGCGGCCGTTCCGGCCGGGCCGAGCCGCTCCCCCAGCGCGAAGCGGGCGCCGAGCGCGATGAGCACGGGGCCGGCGCCGAGGGTGACCACGGTGGCGACGGCGAGTCCGGTGGCCGACACGGCGGCGAAATAGGCGGTCTGGAACACGGCGAGGCCGACGCCCGTGGTCACGGCCTTCAGCGCACGGCGGCCGGGCGCTTCGGTCACGGCGGCCCGCGGGCGGCCGCGCAGCACCCGGCGCAGCACCCGGTCGGCGAGCAGCAGCGCGAGCCCGGCGGCGCAGCGCCAGAAGGACAGGGTGACGGCCCCCATGTCACTGGTCCGGTAGACCAGTGCGGCGGCGGCGCCGGCGGTGCCCCAGGCGGCACCGGCGACGATCAGACAGAGCAGGCCACGCCCGACGGGCAGGCCAGAGACAACATGCGACACGAGTGGTCTCCGCAGAAGTGGAAGTTCGGCAGAGGCCCCGCTGCTCTCGTCCAGCGGAGCCCACGGACTTCGTCTGCGGGCAGCACCGTCCCGCCCGGCGACACGCCGGGCACGTTCCCGGAGGCCCGCCTCAGGCGGCCGGGGGCGGAAGGACGAGTGCGTTCGACGGCATGCTCGACACCCTAGGCAGCCGTCCCTCGGGCGGACAACTCCCTTTCGGCGCCCCCGCCCGCCACCGGCTCCGCCGCACCCTTGGCCGGTGTCGAGGACTGTGCGATGAACGCGCCGAGCAGGACGACGGCGCCGCCCACGACCTGCGGCGCCGAGAGGTGTTCGCCGAGCAGCACCCAGGCCAGCACGGTCGCGATCACCGCTTCCAGGCAGGCCACGACACCCGCGACCTGCGGGGACAACCGGCGCACGGACAGCACGCCGGTGACGTAGGCGACGACCGTCGCGACCAGCACGATCCAGGCCAGCAGAGCGACGGCCGGGACCTCGGTGCCGTTCATGCGCGCGGTGCCGGACAGCACCGACCAGTCCATGGTCCAGGGACGGGCGACGAAGGTCAGCACGACGGCACCGACGAGGAGTCCGTAGGCGATGACGCCGAGCGGGTCCGGCGCCTCCTCGCCGGTCCCGGCGCCCTGATCGGACAGTACGAAGTAGCCGACCTGGCAGCAGGCCGCGCCGAGCGCGAGGAGCAGCCCCAGCGCGTCGAAGCCCAGGCCGGACCACACCTCGACCACGCAGGCGAGGCCGCCGACGGCCAGGACCACCCCGAGTGCGGCCGCCCTGGTGACGGGCCGCCGTTGCACGAACCGCACCCAGCCGAGCACGAGCGCGGGCGCCAGGTACTCCACCAGCAGCGCCACCCCCACCGGGATTCGGGAGAGCGCGGCGAAGTAGCAGGCCTGGACGCCGGCCACGGCGAGCAGTCCGAACCCGGCGAGCAGCGCGGGGCGGCGGCGCGGCAGGGCGCGATGGCGCACCGCGAGCGGCAGCATCACCAGCGCGGCGCCCGTCACTCGCAGCCACACCACGTGCAGCGGGTCGAGACCCGCCTCGATCAGCGGCTTGGCCGCGACCCCGGATCCCCCGAAGGCGAGCGCGGAGCCGAGCGCCAGGCCGAGCCCGACGCCCTTCCCGCCACCGCCATGACTGTTCTCAGGCATACGCACCGGCACATGATGACAGGCGACGACAGGAGCGTCACCCCCGTTGACACCTGTCTCAACGGCTGGACGGAGCGGGGCGGCCGGGCACCGTTCAGCGCACCCTTCCGCCGTCACCGACGCACTCCGCCGTCGCATGGTCGATCCCCGCGAGCAGTCCGGCCGCCTCGACCCCGGCGCGCCGGAGCACCTCGACCGCCCGGGCCTGCGGGTCGGCGGCGAGCGCCGCGAGGAGGTCGATGCCGCGGGCGCGTTCCTCGCCGCGCCGCCGGGCGCGCTCGCGGGCACCCCGCATGGCGGCCGCGGCGACCGGCGACCAGCCCTCGGCGTCCTTCAGGAAGGACGGTGCGCCGGAGTCCTCCACACTGCTCTGCCAGCGCAGGCCGTAGCCGATGCTGCGCTGCACGAGGTAGCCGAGCAGTCGGACGACCTTGCGGGAGTCGCCGATGGCGGCGCGCGCCTCGGCGTCGGTCTCCAGGAGCGAGTGCAGCAGATGGGCGGTGTCGATCTGCCGGTCCCCGTCCCGGACGGCTCTGCGACGGGCGACCGCGACCACCGCCGCCAGCTCCGCACCGAGCCCGGCTTCGTCGTTCGCGCGGTGGACGCCCTGGTCACGGGCGGACTGGCGGGGAATACGGGGTTGCACATCCCCTACCTCATCAGTCCCCCACGCCCGTGTCATCGACGGAGGGAACCATTTCGCCCTCCCGCGGAGAGTGGACACCGGCGTTCGGCATCTCCTCCTTGCGGAGGAGATCAGGACCGTACGACGGTTACGGGCCGTACGGGCCTCCACATATTCTGACGGTTCGTCAGTATTGAATGTTCGGGGCCCTACGGCTACGTTCCGCGACACCGTAGCCCGACACGAAGGGGTGGTCGCATGGCCGAAGTCAGCGCGGAGGCACACATCCAGGCACCGGCCGAGAAGGTGTGGGCGAAGCTCACGGACTGGTCGGCGTACGGGGAGTGGAACGCGACCCACACCAGCTTCCCCAAGGGCGGCCCCGAGGCCCTGGAGGTGGGCGGAACCTTCCAGGAGAACATGAAGCTGATGGGCTTCCCGGCGGAGGTCGAGTGGACCATCGAGGAGCTGGAGCCGGCCCGGGTGTTCGCCATTCGCGGCAAGGGCCCGATGGCGGTGACCGTCGCCACGCGCTACACGCTCACCCCCGACGGCGACGGCACGACGGTGCGCATCGACGGCGAGTTCACCGGCGCGGCCGTCTCCCTGATGGCGGGCAAGCTCAAGGATTCGGCGACGGCGGCCCTGAACGAGTCGCTGCGCAAGCTGGGCGGCCTGGTGACCTGACCCGGTGACCCGGGCCGTCCGCGTTCACCCCCCCCCGTAGACGACGAAGGCGCCCCGCGGATCGCTCCACGGGGCGCCTCGACGACCGTACGGCTGTCAGTCCTCGTCGGCGAGGATCAGGTACAGCTTCTTGCGGGCGTCGTTGATCACGGACAACGCCTTCTCGCGCTGCTCCTTGCTGCCGGTCTTCCAGACCTGACTGAAGGCCTCCATCAGGCCGAACCCGGCCTGGCGGATCTCACCGAGGGCCTCCCAGTCGACCCCGCGGGACGCCTCCTCCCAGGGGGCCTCGGGGCCCGCCTCGGCCGCGGTCCGGCCCTCGTCGGTGAGGGAGAACAGCTTCTTGCCGCCCTCGCTCGCGCTGGCGATCAGGCCTTCGTCCTCCAGCAGCTGGAGGGTGGGGTAGACCGAGCCGGGGCTGGGCTTCCACGCGCCTGCGCTGCGCTCGGCGATCTCCTGGATCATCTCGTAACCGTGCATCGGCCGGTCCCGCAGCAGGGCCAGGATCGAGGCCCGCACGTCACCGCGCCGCGCCCGCCCCCTCGGGCCACCGCGTCCTCGCGGCCCCCAGGGCCCCGGCCCGAAACCGGGCCCGCCGGGCCCGAACCCCGGACCGCCCGGCCCGAAGGGCCCGAAGGCCGCCCGCATCCCGTCCCGGCCACGCCGGTGGGGGCCGTCCTGCCGATGTCCACGCTCGAATCCGTGGGTACGCATCGCAATCACTCCATCCATCGTTGATCTGTCGCGATGCGTCAACGATATATCGGAACCGATCGCATGACAAGACCCGGAGAACGATGACCGCGCTATCCGGCCGCAGGGGTGAAGACGTGCAGTTCGTCCGCACCCTGGTACACGACGCCGTAGCTGCTCTCGGGAACCTGGTTCCAGGCTCCGGGCAGATCACCCGGGGGCTCGGAGACGACCAGGCGGGTCTCGTCGGAGATGTGCCGGAGAAAGGCCACATCGGGGTGGAGTGCCCGCAGTGTCTCGACCTGGGTGCTGTAGTAGAGCGAGCGTGAGGAGCCCTGGCTGGAGTAGCGAAAGGCCCACAGCCGGCGTCCGTCCGTGACCGCCACCGTCATCTGGATCGGGTACTCCACCCCGCGCCGGCGGCCTGTCTCCTCCACCAGGCCCACCATCCGCGCGACGGCACCCGGCGGGTCGTGCTCCAGCCCGAAGGTGAGGGCGAGGAAGAACATCATCTCGGAGTCCGTCGAGCCCTCGATGTCGGAGAACAGTCCCGGGTCGATGGCCAGGGCCAGATCCCGGCGCACCTGGTGGAAGTCCGTGATCGCCCCGTTGTGCATCCACATCCAGCGGTCGTGGCGGAACGGATGGCAGTTGGTCTGCTGCACCGCGGTACCGGTCGAGGCGCGGATGTGGGCGAAGAACAGCGGGGAGCTGATGTGATCGGCGAGCTCCCGCAGGTTGCGGTTGTTCCACGCCGGGGTGGTGTCCCGGACGATCGCGGGGGTGTCGATGTCCGGCGCGTACCAGCCGACGCCGAACCCGTCGCCGTTGGTCGTCTCGACTCCCAGCCTGGAGTGCAGGCTCTGGTCGATCAGCGAGTGCGCGGGTTTGTAGAGAATGGTGTCGAGCAGGACGGGGGTTCCTGAGTAGGCCAGCCATCTGCACATCGGGGGCACCTCCCTGTCGTTCTGAACGAGAAGTTCACCCGGACCCGCCGTGCCGTGCATCGCCTGTGGCGGGTGATTTCCGCCCCGGGCTCCGCACGGACTCGCCCCCGACCGGTCCAGCACCCCGCGATTGGCCTTGGCCGCACGGCGACCGCGCCCCCTAGCGTCAGCTCATGCGTATCCGAATCGTCGACGCCTTCACCGACCGCCCGTTCGCAGGCAACCCCGCCGGGGTCCTGCTGCTCGACGCCTTCCCGGACGACGACCGGCTCCAGAAGGTCGCCATGGAGGTCAATCACGCCGAGACGGCGTTCGCCCACCGCTTGCCCCAGGGCGGGGACGCGGACTGGGCGCTGCGGTGGTTCACCCCCGTCACCGAGGTGGCGATGTGCGGCCACGCGACGCTGGCCACGGCCCACGTCCTGCACACCACCGGCGCCCACGCGGGACCGGTGCGGTTCGCCACCCGCAGCGGCGTGCTCATCGCCACGCCCGCCGAGGACGGCTCGATCACCCTGGACTTCCCGACCGCCCCGCTCACCCCGGTCGGCATCCCGGCCGGCCTCGCGGAGGCGCTCGGCGCGGAACCGGTCGCCGCCGTCGACACCGGGCCGAACGTGGGCGACCTGCTGCTGGAACTCGCCGACGAGAAGACCGTCCTCGGCCTCTCCCCCGACCACAAGGGTCTCGCCGCCCACTCCGCGCGTGGCGTCATCGCCACCGCCCGCGCCGAGGACCCGGCCCGTGGCCACGACTATGTCTCCCGCTGCTTCTTCCCGAACGTCGGCATCGATGAGGATCCGGTCACCGGCAGCGCCCACACCGCCCTGGCCCCCTACTGGTCCGAGCGCCTCGGCCGCCCTGACCTCACGGGTCTCCAGGCCTCCCGGCGCCCCGGCCTCGTCCGCACGGGCCTGCGCGGCGACCGCACCCTGCTGACCGGTCGCGCGGTCACGGTCATCGAGGGCGAACTCCTCGCCTGAGCCACACGAACGAGGGCTGCGCGAAAGGGGGCGCCCACGAAAGCGCGAAGGGAAGCGCGCACGAAAGGGGGCGTACGACAGCCTCGTACGCCTCCCCGGTCCTTCACGCCGTCGGCAGCCAGCCCACCTTCCCCGCCAGCACCGCGTAGCCCACGAACGCCCCGATGTCGAGCAGGGAGTGCGCCACCACCAGGGGACCGACCCGCCCCCAGCGCCGGTACAGAAGGACGAACACCACGCCCATGACCATGTTGCCGACGAAACCGCCGATGCCCTGGTACAGGTGGTAGGAGCCGCGCAGCACGGCGCTGGCCACCAGCGCGGTCCCCGGGGTCCAGCCCAGCTGACCCAGCCGGCGCAGCAGGTAGCCGACCACGATCACCTCTTCGAGGATGGCGTTCTGCATCGCCGAGAGGATCAGCACGGGGTACTTCCACCACACGTCGGGCAGCGCCTCGGGCACCACCGTGAGGTTGAAGCCGAGTCCGCGTGCGGCCAGGTAGAAGGCGATGCCGGTGCTGCCGATCACCGCCGCGACACCGGCCCCGCGGCCCAGGTCGGGCCAGGGGCGGGTCCGGTCGAAGCCGAGGGTGCGCAGGCTCCCGCCCTCGCGCAGCAGGAAGTGCGCCACCAGGGCGACGGGGACCAGCGCCGTGGCGATGCCGAACAGCTGCCAGGCGAGATCGAGCCAGGGGCGCCCCGGCGCGGCCGAGGCGTTGAGGGTGGCCGCCTGGTCCTTCAGGCCGCCTGGTCTGGTGACCGATCCGATGAAACTGATCAGAGCGGACACGCCGCTCGCTCCGAGCGAGAGGGCCAGAACGAGCAGGGTCTCGTCCCGGAAGATCCGTCGCGAGGCCGGCCCCTGCGGAAGGGGATCGGCCACCGAGCCTGCCTGCACCTGCACACCTGCCTCCAGATGGGTGCGCCACAGGTTGTCGGGCGACATGGCGGGGCACCACCGTCACGGGAGGTCCCAGCTTGCCCGATCACCCCGGACGGGGCACGACCGACCCCCGCCCCCCTGCGCCCCCGGCCGCTCCTAGCCCAGCGGCACCGGCTCCGGCAGTCCCACCGGCCAGGTGTGCACGGGCTCGCCGAGGTGCATGAGCTCGCCGTAGCGACGGGTCGTGGCCGCCAGGGCGGCGTCCCGGGAGAGGCCCTGTTCGAGGGCCCGGTGGAAGGTCGCCGCCTGCCAGGACGCGCCGTTGACCCGGCGCCGGCACCGCTCCTCGATGACACCGAGGTAGAGGTCACGGTCGGCGGCCTCGACGCCCCACCCCTGAAGCCCCGCCTCGGCGAGCGGCAGCAGCTCGTCGCGTACCAGCGTCACCGCGTCGACCTCGCCCGTGCCGCCGTACCGCCCGCGCCGCGGCCAGACCAGGCGCGCGTCGATGCCGTACCGGCACGCGGCGTCGAAGTTGGCGGCCGCCGCCTCGAACGGCATCCGGGTCCACACGGGCCGGGGCTCCTCGGCTAGGGCCCGCACCAGGCCGTAGTAGAAGGCCGCGTTGGCGATGACGTCGGTGATGGTGGGCCCGGCCGGCAGAACGCGGTTCTCCACCCGCAGGTGCGGCACACCGTCGGCGACGTCGTAGACGGGGCGGTTCCAGCGGTACACCGTGCCGTTGTGCAGGACGAGTTCGGCGAGCTTGGGCGCGCCGCCCGCCTCGACGACCTCGAGCGGGTCCTCTTCGTCGCAGATGGGCAGCAGGGCCGGGAAGTAGCGCAGGTTCTCCTCGAACAGGTCGTACGCCGAGGAGATCCACCGCTCGCCGAACCAGGTGCGCGGCCGCACGCCCTGGGCCTGGAGCTCGGGCGGGCGGGTGTCGGTGGCCTGGAGGAAGAGCGGGGGGCGGGACTCGCGCCACAGTTCGTGGCCGAAGAGGAACGGGGAGTTGGCACCGACGGCGATCTGCGGCGCGCAGGCCACCTGGGCGGCGTTCCACACGTCGGCGAAGCGGCCCGGGGTGACCTGGAGGTGCAGCTGTACGGAGGTGCAGGCGGCCTCGGGGACGATGGAGCGGGACGTGCAGGTGAGGTGCTCGACGCCGTCGATGTCGAGGCGGAAGTCCTCGCCCCGGGCGGCCACGATCTGGTCGTTGAGCAGGGTGTAGCGGTCGACCTCGGAGAGGTTGGAGGAGACCAGGTCGTCGCGGTCCAGGGTGGGCAGAATGCCGATCATCACGATTCCGGCGTCCAGCTCGCCGGCCTTGCGGTCGGCGTACGCCAGCGAGGTGCGGAGTTCCTCGGCGAGCCGGTCGAATACCCGCCCGCCCAACCGGTGTGGGGCAATGTTGACTTCCAGATTGAACATGGCGAGTTCTGTTTGGAAATCTCGGCTCGCGATGCGTTCCAGTACCTGCCCATTCAGCATTTTCGGCAGGCCGTCGGGGCCCACGAGATTCAGCTCGATCTCCACGCCCATCAGGTTCTTGGGCCGGTCAAACCTCTCCTGGGCCAGCAGCCGCTCCAGCCCCGTCAGGCACCTGCGGAGCTTTTCCCGGTAGCGCTGCCGATCGGACAGGTCGAACGACCCTGCCACGACCTTCTCCCCCATCGAAGCGTCCCTCCTCGGATGGGCGGGCGGAAGATCCGGCCGCCGGGGTCCTGGGTCAGGTGGGATGATGCCCACCCGACGCGATCGATAACGTCCCGCGCGGGCCCCTTCCCCGGTACTCTGTTGGAATGTGTCCCGCGGCACATTCACGGGGCATGGGGCAGCTTGCACCTTCGTGTGCCCCATCGGCCTCGTGAAAAACGCCGACGAGAATGGGCCGTCCGCTACGGGGGCGTATTCCGAGGTCAGAGCGGATCGGCGGGTTCGGAAATGGGGATGTTTCCCGCGAATCGCCGACCGAATACGGACTTGCTCTACTCACCGGAAACGGCTAGACGAAACATCGTCTGAACGCAAGTCGTATAAACTCCGCGAAGAAGGCAGAAGGTTGGCGCCCACCGTTCTGGTTCCCGCCGTCCAGGCGACGTGCGGCAGGCCGCGTCCGCACCTCTCGTTCACCGCCCCGGGCCCCCGCCTCTCTGACCCCATGAGCTGACAGCGCCGTCCGCCCACCCCCGCCCTCGCGCCATCGCGCCTGTCAAATGAGAGGCGACCCACCATGCCCCTGCACGTTCCCCCTGCCCCCGCGCCCGCCCTGCGCTCCGTCCTCACGGCCCTCGGTTCCCCCACCGCCGTCCGCGAGGCCCGCACTCCCTCCCTGCGAGCCGCCCAGGGACCCGCCACGCCCGAACTGCCCCTGCCTCTGCACGTACTGGACCGGATCACCGCCGAGGGTGTGTCCGCGACCCGGCTGACCGGCTGGCGGTTCCTGATCCGGTGCGGCGACCGTGCGGTGGCCGCGGCCGAGACCCGGCTGACGCCCGACGGCTGGGCGTTCTCGCATTTCTTCGAAGGCCCCTACATCGCCTCCACCGAACGCGCCCTGCGCCAGGCCGAGACCATGCAACAGCCCTACCAGGCCCGCCTGCTGTCGGTGCCGGGCCTGTACATGCTCACACTGTGGCTGCACGGCGACTGCGCCGCGGACGGCGCCGAGGGCCACCCCGCCGCCACCGACCTGCTCGTCCCGCTGGCTCCCGCACCGCCCGGCATCGCGGCCCACCGGCCGCACCGGGTCGCCGAGTTGCTCCCGGTGCTGACCCACCGGGCGACTCCCGTCCCGCTGCTCGGCTCGCCCGCCTGACGCCACTTCCCCCCTCCCGCTCGTACCCCTTCTCCCCGTTCCCCCCGTTCCCCACGTTCTCCCCCGCCCCCCTCGCGCTCCCCGTTCTCCCGCTCTCCTTTTGTACCCCGCCACCTCTTCGGTGGCGGGGTACGCGCAGATATACCGCCCCATTGTGCTCGTACGAGCATTTAGCCGCTCCTAAGAGCCGCTAAAATCGTCCGCCCCACCCTGACTAGCCCCATCCGGCCACCGAGAACCACCCGAAATGACAGTGCGGTGGAGATGAACCGAGCGCGCGGGCGATGCGTCATCAACCTGTGAGAAGCGGTGCTGCGAAATACCTGCGGATTGACGCCCGGAGGGCAACACTGGGTTCCGACCGACTTATCACCACGGGGGACGGACATGACCACGACAGAGCGAGAGATCCCACCCATGTGCCAGCACCAGCCACCGTGCCCGACAGCAGAATCCGCCGACCGGGAGTCCGCCCGCCTCGTGGCGCACCACCCGGAGCAGGGATGGAGCCTGCTGTGCAACGGCGTTCTGCTCTTCGAGGACACCGGTGAGCTCCTGCCCGACGGCCAGATCATCGCCCCGCACCGCCCGCTGGACCCCAGCCGGGTGATGACGGCCGCCTAGGCCTTTTCGGCACCACCCCGGGCGGACCCCGCGCCGCCCGGCGACCTGAGGGGCCGGCTCGCACACACTCGGTGCGCACCGGCCCCGACGCATGTCCGAGGGCGACTACTGACCGTGTCCGGCCGTCAGCCGAGCGCGTCGCGCAGCGCCTCGTAGGCGGGTTTCGGCTTCAGCTGCTCGTCCCACGGCAGGGCCGCGCCCTCGCCCGGGAAGAACGCCGGGATCCACGAGTACTTGTCGGTGTAGTCCCACACCGTCACCCCCACACACCGGCGCACCGAGAGGCAGGCCTCGGTCAGGTCCCGGTACCAGGTCGCCTGCTCGGCCAGCTTGGCGTCGGTCGCGGGCAACTGCATACGGACGTCGACCTCGGTGAGGGCGGTGTCCAGGCCGAGGCGGGAGAAGCGGCGGAGATTGTCCTCCAGAGTGGTGGGATAGCCGTACTGGAGGGCCAAGTGGGCCTGGAATCCGATGCCGTTCAGGGGCACGCCCCGCGCCTTGAGGTCCTTGGCCAGGGCGTAGTAGGCGTCGCTCTTCGGGCCGGTCGCCTCGATGTTGTAGTCGTTGAGGTACAACCGGGCGTGCGGGTCCGCCTGATGGGCCCAGCGCAGCGCGTCGGCGATGTAGCCGGGGCCGAGGGTCTTGTACCAGAGGGTCTCGCGGTAGGTGCCGTCCTCATTGAAGGCCTCGTTGACGACGTCCCAGGAGTAGACCTTGCCCCGGTAGTGCCGCACCTCCTCGGTGATGTGCTTCTTCAGTACGGCCCGCAGCTCGCCGGCGGTCCACTCCCGTGAGGTGAGCCAGTCGGGCAGTTGGCTGTGCCAGACCAGGGTGTGGGCGCGGACCCGCTGGTGGCCGGCGCGGGCGAGGCCGACGATCTCGTCGCCCTTCGACCAGTCGAAGACGCCCTGTCGGGGCTCGGTCGCGTACCACTTCATGCCGTTGCCCGGCGTGATCATGTCAAATTCGGTGCCGAGGATCTTCGTGTACGCACTGTCGGTCAGCTCGGGGTTGTCGGTGGCGCTGCCGAAGTAGCGCCCGTGCCGGTGGGCGAGCTCCGCGAGGGTGGGCTGCCGCCCGTGTGCCTGGGCGGCGGGGCCGGTGGCGACGCCGGCGGCCACCAGAACGGCCGCGAGGGCGCCGGCGAGTCTGAGGCGCGTACTGGTCCTGGGCATGGTGCGACTCCTCACTGTGGGATGCGGGTGGGGTCGTACTCGGGTGCGGATCGGGCCGTACCGCCGTCGGCGCGCGTCAGCCTTTGGTCGCGCCGGCGGTCAGACCGCCGACGAGCTGGCGTTCGGCGACGGAGTAGAAGGCGAGGGCGGGGACCATGGCCAGCACCAGGTAGGCGAAGACGCGGGCGTACTCCGCCGAGTACTGTCCCTGGAACTGCGCGACGCCGAGCGGCAGCGTCCACCACTTCGAGTCGGTGAACACCAGCAGCGGCAGCATGAAGTTGTTCCAACTGGTGACGACGGCCAGCACCGACACCGTGCCGAGTGCGGGCCGCGCCATGGGTAGCAGCACCCGCCAGAAGAACCCGAAGGCGCTGCACCCGTCGAGCGTGGCCGCCTCCTCCAGCTCGCCGGGGATCTGCCGGAAGAAGCCCCGCAGGATGATGATGGTCATCGGCAGCCCGAAAGCGGCCTGCGGGAGGATCACGCCGAGCGGGTTGTCCAGCAGGCCGAGGTAGCGCAGCAGCAGGAAGAGGGGCAGCGCGGCCACCGCGAAGGGGAACATCAGCCCCATCGTGAAGAAGGTGAACAGCACCTCCCGCCCGCGGAAGGCGAACCGCGCGAAGGAGAAGGCCGCCAGCGCGGACGCGGCGACCACGAGCACGGTCGTCGCCACCGCGACCAGCGTGCTGTTGCCCACCAGCCGCCAGAAGTCGCCCGAGCCGAGGATGTCCGTGTAGTTGCCGGTCAGCCAGTGCTCGGGCAGTCCGAAGGGGTTGCGGGAGAGCTCGGCGGTGGACTTGAAGCCGGACAGGACGGCGTACAGCAGGGGTACGACCATCACCGCGCCGACCGCGACGAGCACCAGGTGCAGCGGCAGTTCGCGTACGCGTACGGCCTTGGTCCTGCGGGTCACTTGCCGTCTCCCCTCATCGTCGTGGTGGCCCCTTCGAGGTCACGGCGGAGCACGAACCGCTGGTAGGCGAGGGCGAAGACGAGGCAGATCCCGAACATGACCACGCTGATCGCGCTCGCGTAGCCGACCTGGTAGCGCTTGAAGCCGTACTGGAACATGGTCACAGCCATCGTCTCGGAGTGGTGGTCGGGCCCGCCCTGGGTGATCACCCAGACCAGGTCGAAGAGCTGGATCGCCCCGATGACGGACAGGAAGATGCTGATGCGCAGGGTGGGCGCGAGCAGCGGCAGGGTGACGTTGCGGAACCGCTGCCAGGGATTCGCGCCGTCGATCAGCGCCGCCTCAGTCAACTCGGCCGGGATGGCCTGCAGTCCGGCAAGGTAGAGCATCATGTGGAAGCCGAAGTACTTCCAGGTCATGACGAGGAACAGCGTCGCCATGACGTAGGAGGGGTCGGCGAACCACTCCCCGCCGACGCCGCCCAGCCCGATGGCGCCAAGGACGTGGTCGGCGAGCCCGTCGTCGGGGGCGAAGATCATGCTGAACAGCACGCCGGTGATCGCCTCGGACAGGACGTAGGGCGCGAAGAACAGCATCCTGTACACGGCCCGCCCGCGCAGCCGCTGGTTGAGCGCGACGGCCATGGCGAGCGCGAACGGCAGTTGCAGCGCGAGGGACAGGGCCACCAGGAGCAGACAGCGCCACAGGTCTCCCAGGAAGACGTCGTCCTGGAAGAGCTGGGTGAAGTTGTCCGTGCCGATGTAGTCGGAGGGCATGCCGAAGCCGCCCCAACGGAAGAAGGCGGTGTACAGCGCGAACAGCATCGGCAACAGCACCAGCCCGATGAACAGCACCAGCGCGGGTACCTGGAAGCCGACCGCGGTGAGCCAGTTCAGCAGGCGCCGGCGCGCCCGTCCCCGGGCCGACGTCGCCGCCGGGGAGGAGAGGGCGACACCGGGGTCCGGCCGCTTGTCCGGGAGGAAGGTCGAGGTCATCGCCGACTACTACGCTTCCTTCGCGGCCTTGGTGATCGACTGGGTGACCTGCTCGGGTGACTTCGAGCCGGCGATCAGCGCGGAGACGCTGTCGTTGACCTCCTGGCCGACGGCGGGCGCGTACGCCTGGTCGAGGTAGAGCTGGAAGCCGGTGGCACCCTTCAACTGGGCTTGCACGGCCTCGGTGTTGGGGTCGGAGAGCGCCTTCTCGGCGCCGGGGACCACCGGAAGGGTGTTGGTCTTCTTCACGAGTTCCAGGTCGGTGGTCTCGGAGGCGAAGAACTTCAGGAAGTCGACGGCCGCCTGCGGGGCGCCCTTGCGCAGGGCGTGCCCTCCGCCACCGCCGAACACCTCGGTGATCGCGCCCTTTCCGCCCTCGACGGCCGGGAAGGGGAAGAAGCCGAGGTTCGAGCCGAGCCCCTTGCCCGCGTCGGCCTCGACGACCGGGGCCCACTGCCCCATGAGCTCCATGGCCGCCTTGCCGTTGCCCACGGCGGCCGCCTGGCCGGTCGGGGTGGAGTACGAGGCGCCCAGGAACCCCTTCTGGAACGGCTGGAGTTGGACCAGGTCCTTGAGGTGCTGTCCGGCCCGGACTATCCCGGGGGCGGTGAAGTCCTTGGCCTCGTCCGCCTTCTTCAGCGCGTCGATTCCGGCCGTGCGCATGGCGAGGTAGGCCCAGTAGTACATCTCGGGCCACTTCTCCTTGCCGGCTACGGCGATCGGAGTGATGTTCCTCGCCTTCAGCTTCCTCACGGCGTCGAGGAAGCCGCTCCAGGTGGTGGGTGGGGCGCTGATGCCGGCCTGCTTGAAGAGCGCCTTGTTGTACCAGAAGCCGATCATGCCGATGTCGAACGGGATGCCGTACAACTTGCCGTCGCTGATGTACGGCTGCTTGGCGACGGACAGCATCCCGTCGGCCCAGGGCTTGGTCCTGTCGGTGAGGTCCTCGACGAGCCCCGCGTCGACCTGCTGCTGGAGCACGCCGCCGCCCCACGTGTGGAAGATGTCCGGCAGCTTCCCGGAGGCGATCAGCGCCGTCATCTTCGCCTTGTAGGCGTCGTTCTCCATCTGGACGATCTTTACCTTGACCTTGGGGTTCTGCGCCTCGAACTTCTTGGCCAGACCGGCCCAGACCGCCTTCGTCGGCTGGGTGGTGGAGATGTTCCACCACTCGATCGTGGTCGTGCCGTTCGACGACCCTCCGTCCGAGTCGCCGCCGCAGCCGCTGAGTGCTGTCATACCCAGACCGGCCGCGGCGGAGGCCGCCAGGAAGCCGCGGCGGGAGAGTGCGGGGTCGCCCATCATGCGCTCCTCGTCTTCGAAACTTTCGGAACCACCTCGGAAAGCTGCGCTGCACCCTAGAGACCGCTCTCGGTGAGTGGCAACCCTTTGTACGACGCCTGTTGCGGCGGGAATTGGCGCCCCCGTGACCGGAAGCGCCGCAGTCGTACGTACGGGTCACGCATTGCGGCTTCTGTACTGGCGTTGGGGACGGGCTTCCCCGGACCGTGCCTAACCGAAACATTCGGCGATCTCATCGAACGTTCCGAACGGCGACTCTAGAAAGGCCGTTCAGGGGCGTCAAGGTGTCGTGCACGCGGTAGTCGGAACGGTCGGCCGGTAGTCGAACCAGTCGAAGGCGGCTCGGCCCTCGGTGACGTACATGCCGAGCACCCGACCGGTGAAGCCGCCGGCCACTTCGGTCGACAGGTAGCGGCCGTCGAGTTCGGCCGGCCGAACGGTTTCGCCGGCGCTCCCGACCGAGAAGGAGACGGTGTCGGGCCCGCCCGCCCGGATCCCGGGGGCCTCTTCGCCGCCGGCCGTGGCGGTGGGCGGCAACACCCGGTCCGTACGGACCTCGACGGCGCGCGTGACCGGGCCCGGCGGCACGGGACGCTCCGCGAGCCGCTGCCGGACGGGCCCGATCCGGGCGACCACGCTCACCACTCCCCCGCCCACCTCGAGGTCGTAGTGGTGCGCCTCGTCCAGGAGCACGGACAGCCCGGCCCGCCCGGCGCCCGCATCGACCAGGGTGGCGGCCCGGCAGCCGGGGTGCTGCTGACGCCTCCCGACGAAGGTGCGGCCCGGCCGGTCCAGGCTGCTCCCGGTCGCCGTCAGCGTCAGCCGGCCCGGCTGCTCGGTCAGCGACCAGGAACCCTCCGGCCTGCGACGCGGCGAGATCCAGTACGGGGCGAGGTCCGTGGCGTCGAAGTCGCCCCGCACCGGCGCCGGTTCGAGGGGATGCCAAGCCTCCGGCGCGGGATGCCGCTCACGCACCGGCCCGACTCGGGGCCAGCCGTCCACCCACTCCAGCTGCGAACGGAGTTGTCCGCCCCATGTGTACGCAGCGTCACAACCGTCGCCCACCCGAACTGTTCTTAACGCAAGCTTGACGCCCACCACCCCGGGAATCAGGGGCCCATGCGTCACTCTCCGCATACGCTGTTGCCGCCGTCCGAGTGATGGCCGGAAACCCACTGAGCCCCACACCAGGAGCACGGCGATGGTCACGACCGAACACCCTCCTCCCAGCCGCTTGCGCGCTTGGATGCTGGAGGGTCTGTCCGACATGGGCAAGGCCGGCGGCCACACGGGACCGCACGCGGAGCCCGAGCCTCCGCACAAGGGGCAGCGCTGGTGGCGGGTGATGTGCCTGACCGGCGTGGACTACTTCTCCACCCTCGGCTACCAGCCCGGCATCGCCGCCCTGGCTGCCGGTCTGCTGTCGCCGATCGCGACGGTCGTGCTGGTCATAGTCACCCTGGCCGGCGCCCTGCCGGTCTACCGCCGGGTGGCCGAGGAGAGCCCGCGGGGCGAGGGTTCCATCGCGATGCTCGAACGGCTGCTCTCCTTCTGGCAGGGCAAGCTCTTCGTGCTCACCCT
The DNA here is from genome assembly GCF_040644935.1 of Streptomyces sp. NPDC046915. Taxonomy (NCBI): domain Bacteria; kingdom Bacillati; phylum Actinomycetota; class Actinomycetes; order Kitasatosporales; family Streptomycetaceae; genus Streptomyces; species Streptomyces sp. NPDC046915. The sequence goes on from NZ_JBEYXB010000005.1 coordinate 535,554, forward strand.
GCTGGGCTTCGCGGCCACAGACTTCCTGATCACCATCACCCTCTCCGCCGCCGACGCCTCCACCCACCTCGTGGAGAACCCCCATCTGACCAGCACGCTCCACGGTCACCAGATGGTGATCACGCTCTTCCTGGTGGCCCTGCTCGGCGCGGTGTTCCTCAAGGGCTTCCTGGAGGCGATCGGAGTCGCGGTAGCCCTGGTCGGCATCTACCTCGCGCTCAACCTCGTCGTCGTGATCGTCGGCCTGTGGCACGTCGCCACGGCCGGGCACGTGGTCACCGACTGGACCAGCGCTCTGACCACGGAGCACGGCAATGTCTTCGTCATGATCGGCCTGTCCCTGCTGGTCTTCCCGAAACTGGCGCTGGGCCTGTCCGGCTTCGAGACCGGCGTCGCCGTCATGCCGCACGTCCAGGGCGACGACAGTGACACCGAGGAGCAGCCCAGGGGCCGCATTCGCGACACGAAGAAGCTGCTGACCGCCGCCGCCGTCGTCATGAGCGTCTTCCTTATCGCCACCAGCTTCATCACCACGGTGCTGATCCCGGAGCAGGAGTTCAAGACGGGCGGCCAGGCCAACGGCCGCGCGCTCGCCTACCTCGCCCACCAGTACCTGGGCGGGGCGTTCGGCACGGTCTACGACGTCTCCACGATCGCCATCCTGTGGTTCGCCGGCGCCTCCGCGATGGCCGGCCTGCTCAACCTGATGCCCCGCTACCTCCCCCGCTACGGCATGGCCCCGCACTGGGCACGTGCCGTCCGTCCGATGGTCATCGTCTTCATCCTCATCGCCTTCCTGGTCACCTGGATCTTCGACGCCGATGTCGACGCACAGGGCGGTGCCTACGCCACCGGTGTACTGGTCCTGATCAGCTCCGCCGCCATCGCCGTGACCATCGCCGCCCGCAAGGCGGGACAACGGAACTGGACGATCGGCTTCGCCGTCATCTCGGCCGTGTTCCTCTACACGACGGTCGTGAACGTCATCGAGCGACCCGACGGTGTGAAGATCGGTGCCTGCTTCATCGTCGGCATCATCCTGGTCTCGCTGCTGTCCCGGCTGGCCCGCGCCTTCGAACTGCGCGTGACCCACGTGACGCTGGACGACATGGCGCAGCGGTTCGTCCGCGACATCGCCAGCCGCAGGATCCGGCTCATCGCCAACGAGCCCGACCAGCGGGACAAGGCCGAGTACCGCGACAAGATCGAGCAGATCCGGGCCGACAACGACATGCCCGAGCAGGAGGACTTCGTCTTCGTCGAGGTCACCGTCACCGACCCCTCGGAGTTCGAGGCGGAGCTGACCGTACGCGGCGAGGTGCTGCACGACCGCTACCGCGTCCTGACGCTGGAGTCCTCCTCGATCCCCAACGCCCTCGCCGCCCTCCTCCTGCACGTCCGCGACACCACGGGCTGCATCCCGCACATGTATTTCGAGTGGACCGAGGGCACCCCCTTCGCCAACTTCCTGCGCTTCTTCCTCTTCGGCCAGGGCGAGGTCGCCCCCGTCACCCGGGAAGTCCTGCGCGAGGCGGAACCTGACCGCGAGCGGCGGCCGCGCGTGCACACCGGGTGATCCACGGTCAGACCGAGTGACCCGCGGTCGGGCCGGGTGACCCCACGGTCAGACCGCCGTCCCCTTCCGCAGGAACCGGCGCCGCGGCGGCCCGGTCACGACCCGGCCATAGCTCATCCGCCCGTGTATCTCCACCCGCAGGACGACCGGTGCCCCGGACTCCCCCGTCGGACGCGACCGTATCTTCGCGTAGCCGACGGCGAGGGAGTCGGTGTCCACGACCACTCCCGGCCGGGTCACCAGCCGCAGGGTGCCGCCCTGCATGTCCAGGTCGATGCCCAGGGTGTCGTGTGTGATCACCGCCTCGGTGAAGTCCAGCGTCACATCGCCCCACGACGAGTCGATCTCCAACCGGCGCGGAACCACCCAGCCGTGGCCGCGCAGGACAGAACCGCCCTGCTGCTCGATACGGACCACGTCCTTGACCGGGACCGGCTCGGCCGCCCCCGGCAGGTCCGTCGTCAGCCCGGCCAGCTCACCCAGTGTCCGGGCGGCCAGGGCCGCCCCCACCCGCTCGTCGAGTTCCTCGACGGTCAACCGCCCGTCCCCCGCCGCTGCCGTCAGCACATCCACGACACGGTCCCGGTCCGCGTGCGCGGCCCGCAGCTCAGCCGACATGCCCCTCACCCCGATTCCCGATTGGCGATCACGACCAAGAAGGACGCGAACTAAAGCTATATCGCGTTATACCCAACGGCCAACCCCCCTCCACGGTTCCCACCGCCTTCGCCCTATCGTGACCGGCATGCAGTCCTACACGATCGGCCAGGCGGCGCGGCTGCTCGGCGTGAGCCCGGACACCGCCCGTCGCTGGGCGGACGCGGGCCGGGTGGCGACCCACCGCGACGACGCGGGCCGGAGACTCATCGACGGCAAGGACCTCGCCGCGTTCTCCGTCGAGCTCGCCAAGACGGGCGGCGGCGAGGATGACACGGGCACCTCCTACACCTCGGTCCGCAACGCCTTCCCCGGCATCGTCACCGCGATCAAACTCGGTGACGTCGCGGCCCAGGTCGAGATCCAGGCCGGCCCCCACCGCCTGGTCTCCCTGCTCACCCGCGAGGCCGTAGAGGAGCTGGGCCTGGAGGTCGGCGTGGAGGCCACCGCCCGCGTGAAGTCGACGAATGTCCATATCGACCGGGTGTGACACCGGGCGCCCGACGGCGCCACAAACCCCCACATACCCTGCCTGAACGCCCCCGCGCACTACGGTGAGGGGCCATGACCCTGAGCATCCGCAACCAGCTCCCCGGCACCGTCACCGCTGTCCACCCAGGCGAGGTCATGACCATCGTCAAGATCCGCCTGGACGGTGGCCAGGACCTCACGGCGGCCATCACCTCGGAGGCCGCCGAGCAACTCGCGCTCGCCCCGGGCACCACCGTCCGCGCTCTGGTGAAGGCGACGGAGGTCTGCCTGGCCACCAGCCGGGTCGACGGCCTCTCGATCCGCAACCAGGTTCCCGGCACCATCACCCACCTCACGATCGGCACGGCCATGGCCTCGGTGCGGGTGACCGTGGACGGTGGCGAACTCACCGCGGCGATCACGAAGGAGGCGGCCACCGACCTCGGCCTCTTCGTGGGCTCCGACGTCGTCGCCCTGATCAAGTCGACCGAGGTGTCCCTGGCGACGGCGTGAACGCGCAGGGGCCCCGCCCGGACACGGACGGGGCCCCAGGGGACTGTCTGACCGCTTGCTCAGTCCTCGTACGCGTCCAGCGGCGGGCAGGAGCAGACGAGGTTGCGGTCGCCGAAGGCCTGGTCGATGCGGCGCACCGGCGGCCAGTACTTGTCGGCGGCCGAGACCCCGGCCGGGAACACGGCCTCCTGGCGGCTGTAGGCCTGCTTCCACTCCCCGCCGAGCGCGGCGGCGGTGTGCGGGGCGTTCCGCAGCGGGTTGTCCTCGGCGGGCCACTCGCCCGCGCCGACCTTCTCGATCTCCGCGCGGATCGCGATCATCGCCTCGCAGAACCGGTCCAGCTCGGCCAGGTCCTCCGACTCGGTCGGCTCGATCATCAGCGTGCCGGCCACCGGGAAGGACATCGTCGGCGCGTGGAAGCCGTAGTCGATGAGCCGCTTGGCCACGTCGTCCACGGATACACCGGTCGCCTTGGTCAGCGGGCGCAGGTCGATGATGCACTCGTGCGCGACCAGGCCGCCCGGGCCGGTGTAGAGCACCGGGTAGTGCGGCTCGAGGCGCTTGGCGATGTAGTTGGCGGAGAGGACGGCCACCTGGGTGGCGCGCTTGAGGCCCTCGCCGCCCATCAGACGGACGTACGCCCACGAGATCGGCAGGATGCCCGCCGAGCCCCAGGGCGCGGCCGAGATCGGGCCCACGCCCGTCTCGGGACCGGCCGCCGGCTGGAGCGGGTGGTTCGGCAGGTACGGCGCCAGGTGCTCGCGCACGGCCACGGGGCCGACGCCGGGACCGCCGCCGCCGTGCGGGATGCAGAACGTCTTGTGCAGGTTGAGGTGGGAGACGTCACCGCCGAAGTGGCCCGGCTTGGCGAGACCGACCAGCGCGTTGAGGTTGGCGCCGTCGACGTACACCTGGCCGCCGGCGTCGTGGACCTGGGCGCAGATGTCGGCGACGTGCTCCTCGAACACACCGTGCGTCGACGGGTACGTGATCATCAGCACGGCCAGCTCGTCACGGTACTGCTCGATCTTCGCCCGCAGGTCCTCGATGTCGATCTCGCCGTCCTCGGCGGTCTTCACCACGACGACCTTCATGCCCGCCATCACGGCGCTGGCGGCGTTGGTGCCGTGCGCGGAGGACGGGATGAGGCAGACGGTGCGCTGGTCGTCGCCGTTGGCGCGGTGGTAGCCGCGTACGGCGAGCAGGCCGGCGAACTCACCCTGCGAACCGGCGTTCGGCTGAAGCGAGACCTTGTCGTATCCGGTGACCTCGGCGAGACGTTCCTCCAGCTCACGGATGAGCGTGAGGTAGCCCTGCGCCTGCTCGGCGGGCGCGAAGGGGTGCAGCTGCCCGAACTCGGACCAGGTGACCGGCTCCATCTCCGTGGTCGCGTTGAGCTTCATGGTGCAGGAGCCCAGCGGGATCATGCCGCGGTCGAGCGCGTAGTCGCGGTCGGCGAGGCGGCGCAGGTAGCGCAGCATCGCGGTCTCGGAGCGGTACTGGTGGAACACCGGGTGGGCGAGGTAGTCGCCGGTGCGCAGCAGGGCCCCGGGGAGGGCGTCCCCGGTCGCCGCGTCCAGCGCCTCGATGTCCCCCTCGACGCCGAACGCCGTCCATACGGCGCCCAGCTGGGCGCGGGTGGTGGTCTCGTCGCAGGCGGCCGAGACGTGGTCGGCGTCGACGAGCCGCAGGTTGACCCCGTTCTCCCGGCCGGCGGCCACGACCTCGGCGGCCCGGCCGGGCACGCGCGCGGTGACGGTGTCGAAGAAGGCGCCGTGGACGACCTCGACGCCCCCCGCCCGCAGCCCCTCGGCCAGGAGGGTGGCGTACCGGTGGGTGCGCCGCGCGATGGCCTTCAGGCCCTCGGGACCGTGGTAGACGGCGTACATACCGGCCATGACGGCGAGCAGCACCTGGGCGGTGCAGATGTTGCTGGTGGCCTTCTCGCGGCGGATGTGCTGCTCGCGGGTCTGGAGCGCCAGCCGGTAGGCCTTGTGGCCGTCCGCGTCGACGGACACGCCCACCAGGCGGCCGGGCAGGCTGCGGGCGAACTTCTCGTGCACCGCCATGTAGCCGGCGTGGGGGCCACCGAAGCCCATGGGCACGCCGAAGCGCTGGGTCGTACCGATCGCGATGTCCGCGCCGAGCTCACCCGGGGAGGTGAGCAGGGTCAGCGCCAGCAGGTCGGCGGCGACGGTGACGAGCGCGCCGAGCTCGTGCGCCCGGTCGATGACGGGCTTGATGTCGCGTACGGCCCCGGAGGCGCCCGGGTACTGGATCAGCACGCCGTTGATCTCACGCTCGGCGACCTCGGCCGGGATGCCCTCGCCGAGGTCGGCGACGACGACCTCCACGCCCGTCGGTTCGGCGCGGGTCTGGATCACGGCGATGGTCTGCGGCAGCGCGTCCGCGTCGATCAGGAAGAGGCCCTTCTTGTTCCTGCCCATGCGCCGGGAGAGTGCCATCGCCTCGGCCGCTGCCGTGCCCTCGTCGAGCAGCGAGGCGCCGGAGGTCGGCAGCCCGGTGAGCTCGGCGACCATGGTCTGGAAGTTCAGCAGCGCCTCGAGCCGTCCCTGCGAGATCTCCGGCTGGTACGGCGTGTAAGCGGTGTACCAGGCCGGGTTCTCCATCACATTGCGCAGGATGACGGGCGGCGTGAAGGTCCCGTGGTACCCGAGCCCGATCATCGAGTCGAGGACCTGGTTGCGGTCGGCCAGCGAACGCAGCTCGGCGAGCACCTCGGCCTCGGTGCGGGCACCCGGCAGATCCAGGGCGTCTGCGTTCTTGATCACATCCGGCACCGCGGCGGCGGTCAGCTCGTCGAGCGAGCCGTAGCCGACGTGCGCGAGCATCTTGGCCCGCGCCTCCTGGTCGGGCCCGATGTGGCGCTGCTCGAAGGGGATGCCCTGTTCGAGCTCGGAGAGCGGGGTGCGGTGGGCGGTCATTGCGGAGGCCTCCTGGTCTGACGCGACCTTCGAGGGGCACCCCGGCGCGGGTACCCCGACGGCCTCCCCCTCTGTCATCTCGACCTGAGAGCTTCACCGGGTCGCCCGAAGGCCCCGGCTTTCACCGTCGGTGAGAGCGGAAGCCGTCGAGACACCGCCCTGCTTTCCAGAGTGACCTCGTCCGTGCGGTACGTGAGCCTGAGAGATTCCGGGGAGGAGTTGCTCCTTCGGCGCCTCCGATGATGTCCGGAGGACTCTCCCGCGCGGGGTCAGCAGCCGCTTGCCAGCGTACCAGCGAGGTCAACGCGTGTTGCCTCGAGTGGCCACCTTGGTGAATGTGCTCTTTTGTAGTGCTTACGGATGAGTTGCGACCAAGAGGAGGGACCGTGCGAACCGACATCGATCCGCGCCACCTGATCGGCCGCAAGGCGTTCGACCGCAATGGCGACAAGATCGGCACGATCGACGAGGTCTACCTCGACGACGCGACCGGCGAGCCGGAGTGGGCGGCCATACGCACAGGCCTGTTCTCCAGGGACGCTTTCGTCCCGCTGGAGCCCAGCGAACTGATCGACGGCAACCTCCAGGTCCCCTTCGACCGGTCCCTCATCAAGGACGCGCCCGACTTCGGCGTCGGCCGTCATCTCTCTCCCGAGCAGGAACTCCAGCTCTACCACCACTACGGCCTCGACGTGACCTCGTCACCCCCTCCCCCGGATCACGACTTCGGCCATTTGGCGGGCACGGACGAGACGGCGGGACCGTCGTAGTGAGCGCGGGCGTGGCGGCCCGGTGGCCGCCACCGACCGGGCTGCTCCCCTCCCCTCACCGGACCCGTCCGGACGCACACCCGTTCCCTCGGCCGTCTCAGCGTCTCGTCCTTTCGCCCTCGGGTCCGGCCGTCTCGCCCTCGGATCCCACCGCACCGTCATGGAGCCCGCCCGCAGCTGCCCGGGCGGTCAACGGCAGCGGATCCGCCGGTTCCAGGGCCGGGTCGTCGACCCGGAACGTCCGCACGCGGCCGGTTTCCGAGCCGGGCGTCTCGAAGCGCACGGTGACCCGCCCGAGCCCGCTGCCCTGCACCCAGCCGTGCCCGAACTCCGCGTGCCGTACGTCGTGCCCCGCGGGCCAGCGCCGTTCCGCCTGCGTCGGCTGCTCCGCGACGGGCTCGGGCACCGTCTCCTCCGTGGCCGCTTCCGCCAGCTCACCCGCCGCCTGGGCGAACAGGTCCTCCTGCGTGTAGTCGGCGAGCCCGGAGACGCCCACGCCGAGCAGCCGAACGCCACCGGTCGTGTCGACGGAGTCCAGCAGCCGGGCCGCCGCCTCCCGCACGACCGCCGGATCGTCCGTGGGTCCACGCAGCGTCTCCGACCGGGTCAGTGTCGAGAAGTCGTATCGCCGTACCTTGAGCACGATGGTCCGTCCCGACAGCCCGGTATCGCGCAGCCGCCGCACACACCGGTCGGCGAGCCGTTGCACCTCCAGACCGACCCGGAGCCGGTCATGGATGTCCACGTCATAGGTGTCCTCGACCGATACCGACTTGGCCTCCCGCTCCGCCACCACGGGCCGCTCGTCGTGCGCCAGCGCCATGGCGTACAGAGCGTGCCCATGGGCCTTGCCCAGCAGCCGTACGAGTTCGTCCTCGCCCGCCTCGGCGAGTTCGTCGACCGTGGTGATCCCGGCGCGTCGCAGATGATCCCCGGTCGCCGGCCCCACCCCGGGCAGCGTCCGCACCGGCATCGGGCCCAGCATGGCCCGCTCCGTCCCCGGCTCGATCAGCACGAGCCCGTCCGGCTTGGCCTGCTCGGAGGCGATCTTCGCGAGCATCTTGGAGGCGGCGAGCCCCACCGAGCCCGTCAGTCCCGTGACGGCCCGTATGTCCGCGCGCAGCCTCACCCCGGTCAGCCGTGCCGATTCCCCGTCCCGGGCCGTTCCCCCCGCCTCCAGGTCCACGAACGCCTCGTCCAGGCTCAGCGGCTCGACGAGCGGGGACAGCGCCCGCAGCAGGCCCATCACCTGTTCACTGATCGACCGGTACAGCCCGAAGCGTGGGACGAGATACGCGGCGTTGGGGGCGAGCCGACGCGCCTGGGCCATCGGCATGGCCGAGTGCACCCCGAAGACCCGCGCCTCGTACGACGCGGTGGCGACCACCCCGCGTGGTCCCAGCCCGCCCACGACGACGGCCTTCCCGCGCAGGCTCGGCTTGGACGCCTGCTCCACCGAGGCGAAGAAGGCATCCATGTCGAGGTGCAGGATCGTGGGCGCGTTTCTCACACCTCTGATGCTGCACCACGCCACTGACAACGCCCCGGCAGCCGATGGGCGGGACGGACAGCGCCCATCGCCGCCAAGGGGCAGGGAGGGGCGGGCGCCGTCAGACCGCCCGGTTGCGCCGGCGCGCCAGTTCGTCGGCGGGGTTCTGCCCGACGAGGGTCTCCCCGGTGTCGACGCGCTCCCCGTGCAGCTGGGAGAGCGCACTTTCCACGTCCCGCCACACCACGCCCACGGCGATCCCGAAGATCCCCTGACCGCCCTGGAGCAGGGCGTGGACCTCGTCGGGGGAGGTGCACTCGTAGACCGTGGCGCCGTCGCTCATCAGCGTCATGCGCTCCAGGTCACGGAAGCCGCGCTCCCTGAGGTGCTGGACGGCGGTGCGGATGTTCTGCAGCGAGACGCCGGTGTCCAGAAAACGCTTCACGATCTTCAGGACGACGACGTCCCGGAAGCTGTACAGCCGCTGCGTGCCCGACCCGTAGGCGGGCCGCACGCTCGGCTCGACCAGGCCGGTACGGGCCCAGTAGTCGAGCTGCCGGTACGTGATGCCGGCAGCCGCACAGGCCGTCGGACCGCGGTAGCCGATCTGCTCCGACGCCATGGACGCCGCCCCTCCGCCGCTCGGCACGGCCGTCGGTCGCTGCGGAACGTGGTCGGCCGCGCCACCATGGGGGGGATACCCCGTGCCCGAGCGGAGCCGAGAGCTTGTGGGAGGGTACGGACCGCTCTCCCCGAAACCTCGTCCGGGGGCACCCCCAGCCGTACCGTCGCCGCTGCTTCTCACGCCGACCTCCGTCCTTGACCTGCCTTCTCGACGGTAGGCAGTCACCGGGGGTGCGTCAACGATCGCCACACTCGGCACGCCGAGTGATAATCACCCTAAGAGTGGTTTCCCGTGCCCCACCGCGGGGAAAGGCTAGCCGAATGCTCTGGCGGGGAACGTCAGGACGCTCTCACTGGCCGCCGGCAAGTGCCATCAGAACGACGGTCACGAACCGTCGACCGGCCGGTCACGGACGGCGTGTCCGCCGTCGGCCGGCACGCTCACTGGCTGCTGGTACCGAAGTCCTCGGGCGAGATCTGGTCGAGGAACTCGCGGAACTTCTCCACCTCGTCCTCCTGCTCGTCCGGAATCGCGATGCCCGCGTCGTCGAGCACCGTGTCGCTGCCGTAGATCGGCGTTCCGGTGCGCAGGGCCAGCGCTATGGCGTCGGACGGGCGCGCGCTCACCTCGACCCCGCTGGCGAAGACCAGCTCCGCGTAGAAGACGCCCTCACGCAGATCCGTGATGCGCACTTCGGTGAGCTCCTGACCGACGGCCTCCAGCACGTCCTTGAACAGGTCGTGGGTCAGCGGTCGCGCGGGGGCCATGCCCTGCTGGGCGAAGGCGATCGCCGTCGCCTCCCCCGGTCCGATCCAGATGGGGAGGTACCGATCGCCGCCCACTTCACGCAGGAGCACGATCGGCTGGTTGGAGGGCATTTCCACCCGGACACCTACGACATCGAGCTCGTTCACACAGCAACCCTAGGCCGTGCCCGGGATGTTTGGGTAGTCGGGCCGGGAACGCGCGCCCGATCCGGCCTCTCGCACACCAGTACCGCTCACGGCAGCCTAACCCCGAGCGCGGTCTGCACCAGGGCCGCGTGCAGCCTCACCGTTACCGCGGCCAGCTCCTTCGTACGGGCCTCGGCGTGCGCCCTGGTCTGCGGATTGCGGTGCCGCTTGAGCGGGGCAACCACCTGGTCCACCAGCCCGGCCTCCCGGTCGGCGGCGGCCTTCATCACTCGCAGGTGGCGCGGCTCGATCCCGAACCGCCCCAGCTCCGCGACAAGGGCGGCCACCGTGACGGCCTCCGCGTCGTACACCCCGCCCTCGAGGGGAGCGATGAGTCCGTACGACTCCCACTCCTTCAGGTCGCTCTCGTCTATCCCGGCGGCCGCCAGCAGCTCGAGCCGCCCGATCCGGGCGGCCGTGGGCCCCTCCACGGGTTCGAGCACCGACTCGCCGGCGCGCTGGCGCCCCACGACCGGCAACTGCACGGCCTCGCCGCGCGCCATCGCGTCCAGGTGCTCGCGGATCACCTTGAGGGGCAGATAGTGGTCCCGCTGCATCCTCAGGACGTGACCGAGGCGCTCGACGTCCTCGGCACTGAACTTGCGGTACCCCGAAGGGGTCCGCTGCGGCTCGACCAACCCCTCCGACTCCAGGAACCGGATCTTGGAGATCGTGACTTCGGGGAACTCCTCGCGCAGCACGTTCAGCACCGTGCCGATGCTCATCAGCCCACTGTCCGTGGCGGCGGTGCCGTGCCCGGCACCGCCGCTCGGTGTTCGAAGCATGGACCTTCCCTGGGGGTCCCCCCGGACGGCGTCCGGGGGAGGGTCAGATGCCCTGCCGGCTCGCGTAGAAGACCAGCCGGTACTTGCCGATCTGCACCTCGTCACCGTTCGACAGAGCGACCTGGTCGATCCGTTCACGGTTGACGTACGTGCCGTTCAGACTGCCCACGTCGGCCACCGTGAAGGAGCCGTCCTGAGCGCGCCGGAATTCCACGTGCCGACGCGAGACCGTCACGTCGTCCAGGAAGATGTCGCTCTGCGGATGACGCCCAGCCGTGGTCAGCTCACTGTCCAGCAGGAAGCGGCTGCCCGAGTTCGGCCCACGGCGCACCACCAGCAGCGCCGAGCCCAGCGGCAGCGCGTCGACAGCCGCCTGCGCCTCCGGGGAGAGCATCGGCGTCTGACCGGTCGCCTCCGCGTCGTAGGCCTCCAGGCCCGAGATGGAGATCGTGCTCGTGGTCTCGGACGCACGCTCCGGCACGGCGCCGGGGCGCAGCGGCGCACCGCAGTTGGAACAGAAGCGGGCGTTCTCCGCGTTGCGGTTACCGCACCTCGTACACACCAGGACCGACATGGACGGATCCTCCTGCCCCGCCGGAGCGTTGGACGCGTACGGGCCAGAGGCAAACCCTCCACCCGTACCTGAGGTTGACGGTTGCCCGAAACCTATGCCGCCGGGCTGGGCAGGGTCAACAGACGGCGCGCCCTGACCTCCGGAAATGTCACCGCCCGGACCAGCCACCTGGTCACGGAACAGCGGACGCTGACCTTCTGCATCAGGCTGTGCGCGATGGCGGGCAGTCGCGTTGTCACTGCCCTCTCGCGCGCTCTTGCCGAACAACTTCGCAAACAACTTCACGGGCGATTCCCCTTGACCGAAACAGACCCGCCCGTGGGGCAGGACGAACCCTGATTGCCTACACCGGCCGACCCGGACACCTTCACAACGTCCGTAGCCACCAGACAGTTTCCACCACGCACCACCCCTTCCGTGCGCCGACCCCCCGCAACCTCATGCCCCTGCCGGACGTCCCCCATGCACTCTCGGTTCACTACGAGGACGACCGAGCGTAGTCAGGCTGCTTCGCCGGTCGCAAGGCATCCACGACGATCTTGGTCGACCGCTCGACGGTCACGGTGGCCTGCTCCTTCTCAAGAGTCTGCACCACGCCTCCGGGAATGTTGAGCGCCGGCTCGAGGTCCTGCGGTTTGCCGATGACCTTGAAACGATAGGGGGCGTTGATCTTGTTCCCGTCGACGCTCACGCTCTTGCCGGAGTCCGTGAGGTAGGTGCCGGCGACGACCCGGACACCGTTCACCTGGATCGCCTCCGCACCGGCAGCGCGCAGCTCCTGGATCGCGTCGAGCAGCATGTCCGCCTTGACCGTCCCCTTCGTGTCGTCGATCGTCATCGTGATGCCGGGACCCTCGGCCGCCACGGTGCCCGCGAGGATGCCGAGTTGCTTCTCCTTCTCGGCGGTCTGCTTGCGCGCCTCCGCGGCCTGGTCGGAGCTGCTCTGCAGCTCCTGCCGCTGTTTGTCCAGTCCCTGCTTCTCGTCCTCAAGACGCTGAGTGCGGTCGTCCAGTTCATCGAGGATACGGACGAGATCCTCCTGGCGGGCGCCGCGCAGGGCGCTGTCGCTGTCACTGTTCGACGCCACCTGCACGGCCAGACCGAAACCGAGGCCGAACAGGAGTACAGCGACGATCAGTTGGGCACGGGTCACGCGCAGCGGCCACAGTCCCTGGACCAAGCGCTGTCGGCCGGTCAGCGCCTGCTGAGGCGGCTCCGCGGCGGCCTGCTCGGGCGCCTCGGCCGGCGCGGGGACCTCGGCGGGCAGTTCCTTGCGCAGCCTGTTCTCCGGCTGCTCGTCCTGGTCGCTCATCGGTGTCACGCCCGGAACACGTGGCGCCGGATCGCCGCGGCGTTGGAGAAGATGCGGATACCGAGGACCACCACGACGCCGGTGGACAGCTGCGCGCCCACGCCCAACTTGTCGCCCAGGAATACGATCAGCGCGGCCACGACCACGTTGGAGAGGAACGACACCACGAAGACCTTGTCGTCGAAGATGCCGTCGAGCATGGCCCGCAGGCCGCCGAAGACGGCGTCCAGCGCCGCGACGACGGCGATCGGCAGATAAGGCTCGACAACCGCCGGAACCTCAGGCCGGACCAACAGGCCGGCCACGACTCCCACGACGAGGCCCAGTACGGCGATCACGATGTGCCCTTCTCAGTGTTCGGCTGTGCTGTACGTACGATCACACTCGGTGCGGCGGGCAGCCGGACGTCGCTCTCGGTGGAGATGCCGGTCCGGATGCCGTAGTTCTCTTCCAGGGCGTGCAGATACAGCCCGTCGGCGCTGTTCTGGAACCTGGTGCTCAGCTTCTTCCCGTCCCCCACCGCCAGGACCGTGTAGGGCGGCACCAGCGGCTTGTTGTCGACCAGTATCGCGTCACCCGCGGCCCTGATCGCCGACAGGGCCGTCAACCGCTGCCCGTTGATGGAGACGGCCTCGGCGCCCGAGGCCCACAACCCGTTCACCACGCGCTGCATGTCACGGTCGCGGATCCGGCCGGTGTCGGAGAATCCCGAGGTCTCGCGCGGGTTGCCGTCGCCGCCGGTGGTGGCTTCCTTGGCGTCGTTCACGACGAGCTTGACGCCGGGTCCGTGCACTGCCGTGGCGCCCGACAGAACGCCCGCCAGGTCAGCCTGCCCGCTGCCGCCGCTCTTCTTCAGCGCCGCCCGCTGGCGCTCGCTCACGTCGTCCCGCAACGTGTCCACGTCGCCCTCGAGCTTGTCCGCCGCCGACGTCTCGCGGTCGATGCGGTCGATCAGCTCCTGGCGCTCCTTGGCGACCACGGGCGCCGCCACACGGGCCTGTGCCGCCCCTACGGTCACCACGAGCGCCGCGAGGACCAGGCCGCCGGCAAGACCGAGCTTCGCCCGGAGGGTCTTGGGCAGCCCGCCTGCCTCCCCCTGGGCCTTCCTCCGGGCGGCGGCCTCGGCGTACCCGTCGTCGAGGCTGTGGTCCATGACGTTGGTGATCAACGACATGGAGGCATCCGGACGCGCGGGCCGCGAGGGTGTGCTCCGAATGGGGGGTTGCTGCGGCATGCCGCACATCGTCGCATGTCGCGACCAGTACCTCCGAACGGCCCCACCGGCGTGCCGGACAGGCCCCCTTGGGGGACACGTGTCCGGCACGCGCGCGTGCGGCGGTTTTTACCGTCCGGCGCTGTCCACGACCCCCGACCACTCGTCGAGCAGGGCCTGCGCGGAGGCGTCGTCCGGCCCCTCCGCCCACAGGTGGGTGACCGCCTCGGCCGGGTCGGGCAGCACCATCACCCAGCGCCCGTCGGTCTCGACGACCCGCACACCGTCGGTGGTGTCGACATAGCGTTCACCGGCGGCCTCGACGACCCGGCGCATGACCAGTCCCTTGACGGCCCAGGGAGTCGCCAGATCCCGTTTCAGGACGTGCGCCCGCGGGATACGGGCGTCGATCTGGCTGAGGGTGAGCTGGGTGCGCGCCACCAGCCCGATCAGCCGCACGAAGGCGGCCGCACCGTCGTAGACGCTGCTGAACTCGGGGACGATGAACCCGCCCTTGCCGTCACCGCCGAAGATGGTCCCTTCCTCGCCTCCCACGCGCGTGAGGTCGTCCGGAGACGTGGTGGTCCACTCGACCTGGGTGCCGTGATAGGCGGCGACCTGCTCGGCGATCCTGGTCGTCGTCACCGGCAGCGCCACACGCCCGCTGCGCCGCTCTGCTGCCACGAGGTCCAGCATGACGAGCAGTGCCCGGTCGTCCTCGATGATCCGGCCCTTTTCGTCGACGAGCGACAACCGCTCGCCCACGGGGTCGAACCGGACGCCGAACGCGGCACCCGAGGACGCCACGATCTCACCGAGCCGCACGAGCCCCGACCGCCGTATCTCGGCGGTCTCCGTCGGCCGGGACTCGTCGAGACCCGGGTTGATGGTCAGCGAGTCCACACCGAGCTTGCCGAGCAGACTGGGCAGCACGAGCCCGGCGCTGCCGTTGGAGGCGTCCACGACGACCTTGAGCCCCGATTCGGCGATTCCGGTCGTGTCGACGTTCCGCAGCAACGACCCGGTGTACGAGTCGAAGACGCTCGCCGGGAAGTGCAGATCGCCGATCTCTCCCGGGAACGCGCGCCGGTACTCCTGCCGCGCGAACACCCGGTCCAGCTTGCGCTGGCTCCCCTGCGAGAGGTCCGCTCCGTTCCCGTCGAAGAACATGATGTCGACGGAGTCCGGCACACCCGGAGAGGTCCGGATCATGATCCCGCCGGCGCTCCCCCGCGCGGTCTGCTGCCGGGCCACCGGCAGCGGTACGTTCTCCAGGTCCCGTACGTCGATGGCGCTGGCCTGGAGCGCGGAGATGACCGCCCGCTTGAGCGCACGGGCGCCACGGGAGTGGTCGCGGGCCGTGGTGACGGTGGAGCCCTTCTTGAGGGTCGTGGCGTAGGCCCCGGCCAGCCGTACCGCGAGCTCGGGCGTGATCTCGACGTTCAGGATTCCGGTGACGCCGCGGGCGCCGAAGAGATGCGCCTGGCCCCTGGACTCCCAGATGACCGAGGTGTTCACGAAGGCGCCGGCCTCGATCGTCTTGAACGGGTAGACCCGTACGTTGCCCTGCACGATCGATTCTTCGCCGATCAGGCACTCGTCACCGATGACCGCGCCGTCCTCGATCCGGGCGGCACGCATGATGTCGGTGTTCTTGCCGACGACACAGCCCCGCAGATTGCTGTGCTGGCCGACGTAGACGTTGTCGTGCACGACGGCCTTGTGCAGGAAGGCACCGCTCTTCACGACCACGTTCGAGCCGACGACGGTGTGCTCTCGGATTTCCGCGCCCGCCTCGACCTTGGCGTAATCGCCGATGTAGAGCGGCCCCCTGAGCACGGCGTCCGGGTGCACCTCGGCGCCCTCGGCAACCCATACGCCCGGGGAGATCTCGAAACCGTCGATATCGACGTCGACCTTGCCCTCGAGCACGTCGGCCTGCGCCTTCACATAGGACTCGTGAGTACCGACGTCCTCCCAGTAGCCCTCGGCGACATAGCCGTAGACCAGCTTGCCCTCCTTCATCAACTGCGGGAAGACGTCGCCGGACCAGTCCACGGGGACATCCGCCTCGACATAGTCGAAGACCTCGGGCTCCATCACGTAGATGCCCGTGTTCACGGTGTCCGAGAAGACCTGTCCCCAGGTCGGCTTCTCGAGGAAGCGCTCGACCTTGCCTTCCTCATCGACGATGGTGATGCCGAACTCCAGCGGATTGGGCACACGCGTCAGACAGACGGTGACCAGCGCGCCCTTTTCCTTGTGGAAATTGATCAGCTCGGTGAGGTCGAAGTCGGTCAGGGCATCGCCGGAGATGACAAGGAAGGCATCGTCCTTCAACGCCTCTTCGGCGTTCTTGACGCTTCCGGCGGTACCGAGTGGCTTCTCCTCATTGGCATACGTGAGCTCCATTCCGAGCTCCTCGCCGTCACCGAAGTAGTTCTTGACGAGCGAAGCCAGGAACTGCACGGTGACGACGGTCTCGGTGAGCCCATGCCTTTTGAGCAGCCTCAGCACGTGCTCCATGATCGGGCGGTTCGCCACGGGCAGGAGCGGCTTTGGCATGCTCGAGGTCATGGGGCGAAGGCGCGTGCCTTCACCACCGGCCATCACGACGGCCTTCATGTCGGAAGCGTCCTCCTCTAAGAGACGACGGTCCAGCCGACTTCACCCGTCCAGATTGTCCCGCACTTTTCCGTCGCGGGCCATCGCAAGCCACTACGTCCGGACATTCGGCGAGTTCAGCCGGCCATGGCGTCCGCACGAACCAGGCGGCGGACTTGGACCACGTAGAGCACTCCTGCCCACCAGTAGAGGGTTGTACCCCACCCTGCGAACGCCCATCCGAAAATAGCAGCGAGTGACGAGATCCATCCACTTCCGTCACTGAGCAACAACAGGGGGAAGGCATACATCAAGTTGAAGGTCGCCGCCTTCCCCAGGAAGTTCACCTGCGGTGGCGGATAGCCGTGCCGCCTGAGGATGCCCACCATCACCAGGAGAACCAGCTCTCGCGCCAGGAGTGCTGCCGTCAGCCACACCGGCAGGATCTCGCGCCAGGTGAGTCCGACCAACGTGGACAGAACGTAGAGGCGGTCGGCGGCCGGATCAAGAAGCCGGCCGAGGCTGCTGATCTGGTTCCAGCGCCGCGCGAGCTTGCCGTCCAGATAGTCACTGATCCCGCTCAGGGCCAGCACGAGCAGCGCCCAGCCGTCGCTCTTGGGACCCCCGAACTCCGGCCGGAGAATCAGCCACAGGAAGAGGGGTACGCCGACGAGCCGCGCCATGCTGAGGATGTTCGGGATGGTGAGGACCCGGTCCGTCTGGACACGGGTCTCCTGGACCTCCACCCGGGGGCCTCCTGTGGGAAACGTACCAACGATGCCCCCTGACCTTACCTCAACGCAAAAAAGCTCTGGCTCTTGGGCTGATGCCCAAGAGCCAGAGCTTTAAAAGGAGTTCGGCGGTGTCCTACTCTCCCACAGGGTCCCCCCTGCAGTACCATCGGCGCTGTGAGGCTTAGCTTCCGGGTTCGGAATGTAACCGGGCGTTT